>CAVQMY010000024.1:0-119471 GCA_963713705.1 uncultured Verrucomicrobiae bacterium | reverse complement strand
ACAGCCGTCCCACAGGATTTGAAAGAATGGGCTGGAACTTTTTGTTTGCGCCTGCCACAAGGTAGGGCATGAATAAACAAACAAAACATTCCAGCCGCCGTCAAAGTTTTCGCTCCTGCGGCAACTTTGCAACCTCATTCCCGACATCCTGGTGCCCAACTGGCCCGCGCCACCGGCGTGGATGCCAAAGCCCGCACGTTCAGTCCGTGGAGCCATGTGGTCAGCCTGCTCTACGCCCAAATGACCCACAGCCTCGGCCTCAATGACGTGTGTGACGCCCTGCGACTTGCACTCCGGTCCGCTGTCGGCGTTGCGCGGGGCCACGCCGCCGCACCAGCAACACCCTTTCCCATGCCAACCGGCCCGCGATCCGCAACTGGCCGAGCAACTGTTCTGGGCGGTGCTGGAACATTTGCAAACCTTGTCGCCCGACTTCGTCGGCGGCCGGCGGGCCGAACGGTTCGCCTTCCGTTTCAAGCGGCTCGATCCATGTCGTGGACTCGACCACCATCCAGTTGGTGGCCCGTTGCCTGGACTGGGCCAAACATCGCCGACGCAAGGCCGCCGCCAAATGCCATGTGCGGCTCAATCTGCAAAGTTTCCTGCCGCACTTTGCCATCGTGGACACCGCCGGCGAGCATGACACAAGCGGGCGCGGGAACTGTGCGCCGGCGTTCAAGGCGGGGAGATTGTCATCTTTGACAAGGCGTATGTGGACTTCGCCCATCTGGCCGACCTGTCGATGCGCGAGGTGTTTCTGGGTCACCCGCGCCAAGGACAATCTGCAATGCCGGGTCGTCCGCAAACTTCAGGACGGAGCGGCGGGAACATTTTGCGCGACGACCTGATCGCCCTGACAGACGTCCCGCCACCCAGGCCGACTATCCGGTCGAACTGCGCCGCGTCACGGCCCTGGTCGAAGTGGACGGCGAACACCGTGGAAATGATTTTCCTGACCAACAACCTGGATTGGAGCGCCCAGCATCGCCGACCTGTATCGCTGCCGCTGGGAGCATCGAAGTCTTCTTCAAGGAACTCAAACAGACCCTGCAACTGGCCGACTTCCTCGGCCACAACGCCAACGCCGTGCGCTGGCAGGTCTGGACGGCGCTGCTGGTCTATGTGCTGCTGCGCTTCTGGCCTTCCTGAGCCAATGGGGCCACAGCTTCACCCGGCTCTTTGCCCTGGTCCGTTCGGCCCTGTGGCAAAAATGGGATGTGCCAGCCTGCTCGATGCTATGGGACAGCCGACGGCGGCTGCCGCTTTCTGGCACGCCACAACAAGCCTATTTGCCGGGTTTGGGATAAATCTATGGGACAGCCCAGCAAACGAACCCTAATTGTTGAACGCCGCGCCATGTGAATTAAACCCAAAAGTCTTAACGCGTCAGACCGGCCAACACCTCAAATGTCGAGGGAAATCATCCCATTTGCCTAAATTCCACACCTTGTGTGACGCGTGTGAAAGGAATACAGACTCGTGTAGGTACCGTTGGGACTGATCCGAAACACCGTGCCGCAACTGCAACTGTTCGTCCCTCCCTGAGAGGTCGTCCCGTAGAAATTGCCGTCGCTACCCTGCACCAGCCCGGCTTCTGGATTCTCCCCATCGGTGGCGGAGCTGCCAAAGGAGTAAAGACTCGTGTAGGTGCCGCTCGGACTGATCCGAAACACGGTGCCGCATTCCCCGTTGCAATAATTCGCGCTCGTCCCGCCGCCAGCGGTCGTTCCGTAGAAATTGCTGTCGCTGCCCTGCACCAGCCCGAATGGACCGCTTCCGTCGCTCGGGTAGCCGGCAAAGGAGTACAAGCTCGTGTAGCTTCCGCTGGGACTGATCCGAAACACCGTGCCGGCGTTGTACGTCCCGCCTCCAGAGGTCCCGTAGAAATTGCCGTCGCTGCCCTGCACCAGCCCAGCAGGCCCGTCTCCATCGCCGGGGGAGCCGACAAAGGAGTAAAGAATCATTTCGGTGACGGGAGCTGCCACTTGAGTGATGGTGTACGTCTGCCCGGCAATCGTCAGCGAACCGGTCTGGCTGACGGTGTTGGAGTTGGCGGCCACGGTGTAATTGACGACGCCGTCGCCGGTGCCGTTGGTCCCGGAGGTGATTGCAATGAAGCCGCTGTTGCTGATGGCCGTCCAGGCGCATCCGTTGGAAGCGGTGACACTGACCGAACCGCTGCCGCCGCCGGCCGCCGCGTTTGTACTGGTTGCCGACAACGTGTACGTGCAGGAAGCGCCTCCCTCAAACACGGTGTAAGTCTGGCCCGCGATCGTGATCGTGCCCGTCCGCTCGCTGGCATTGGTGTTGGCCGCCACGGAGTAGCTGACCGTCCCGTTGCCAGAGCCGATGCTGCCGGAGTCAATCAGGATGAAGGCGTTGTTGCTGATGGCCGTCCAGATGCAGCTCGTGCCGTTGGCCGTCACGACCACATTGCTCGACCCACCGGCCGAGCCGAAGCTGGCGGTGGTTGAGGTGGGCGAGACGCTGCAGGGAGCCGCCGCCTCGGTGACGGTGAATGTCTGGCCCTCGATGGTGATTGTACCAATCTGCTCGCTGGCGTTGGTGTTGGCCGCCACGGAGTAGCTGACCGTGCCGTCGCCGGAGACGATGCTGCCGGAGTTAATCAGGATGAAGGCGTTGTTGCTGATGGCCGTCCAGATGCAGCTCGTGCCGTTGGCCGTCACGGTCGCGGTGTCGGAGCCGCCTGCCGCGTCGAACACGGCATTGGTTGGGTTGATTGAATAGGTGCAGTTGGTGCCGCCACCACCGCCACCGCCCGGCAGGGTCAGGGCGAACACCGTGCCATTGCCATTGGTGCCTCCATAAAGCGCCGCCCCATAGAGGGTGTCGCCTGAAAGAACCAGACTAGCCGGACCTGCTCCGGCGCTGTTGGTGCCATAAGTTAGAACGCCAGAATTGCCCGAAAGCGCCGAGCAAGTATAAAGGTTCGTAAAGCCCGTGCCATCAGTGTTGAGCTTGAACACTACGCCAGCGCCCCCACTGCCGCCTACCACGGTCGTCCCATATAGCGTGCTGTTCGATACAACCAAACCATCGGGCTGAGCTCCGTCGCTGTTGGTAACATCGGGATAACTTCCGGTGCCCGCCGCGAATACATGCAAGTTCGTAAACCCCGTGCCATCGGTGTTGACGGCGAACAGCGTGCCATTGCCATTCGTGCCGCCGTAATGAGCCGCTCCATAGAGGGTGTTGACGGATAAACTCAAACCAACGGGGTGAAGCTCCGTCGCTGTTGGTAACATCGGGATAACTTCCGGTGCCCGCCGCGAATACATGCAAGTTCGTAAACCCCGTGCCATCGGTATTGACGGCGAACACCGTGCCGTTGGCATTCGTGCCGCCATAATACGTCGTTCCATACAACGTGTTGCCCGACAAGACGACGTTCTCCGGATGAGCGCCAGCGCTGTTGGTAATGTCGGGAATCGAACCTGTGCTCGCCGGGAAGGTATAAAAGGTCGTAAACCCCGTGCCGTTGGTGTTGACTGCGAACACCGTGCCGTTGCCGTTGGTGCCGCCAAAAAACGCCGTTCCATACAACGTGCTGCCCGATAAAACCAAAAAGCTATCGGGAAGAGCCCCGTCGCTGTTTGTTCCAATAACGGGAATAGAGAGCGCAGTGAAACTGTACAGGTTCGTAAACCCCGTGCCATCGGTGTTGAGCATGAACAGGGTGCCACTGCCATTGGTGGTGCCATTCTCTGTTGCCCCATACAGCGTGTTGCCCGATAAAACCAAAGCGCCTTCGGGATTAGCTCCGTCGCTGTTGGTAAATGCGGCATAACCACCTATAACTTCAACACTGTACGGGGCGAATGTATGCAGGTTCGTATAGCCCGTGCCATCGGTGTTCAGCTTGAAAATTGCGCCACTGCCATTTGTGGTGCCATAAGACACAGCCCCGTAGAGGGTGTTGCTCGATAGTATCACCGAATCTGGAGTAACGCCGTCACCGTTGGTATAAATAGTTGAAGAATTGTAGCCACCCGCATTGAAAGTGTGCAGGGGGGTCAAGGTCTGCGCCGGGGCGCGGCCCGGCGACATCAACAGTACAGTCGCAAGAAGAATTCCAATAGTTTTCATGACGGCACACCTTTCTATGTTTGTTGCCCAACCATCAACGGGCTTGTAACCGCGGGAGAGCCGGTGGCTGGACTCTCAACTTTCCACCCAAGCCGTAACTCTCCCACATCGTCCTATACGGAAGGGCCCACGTGATCTTGCAATGATCTCGCAATAATTTTACGCGTCGCATCCATTGCGTCGATGGACGCGCCTGAAACATCTGGCTTGGCGTTGATACTCCTGAACCGCTGTGCGGTGCGACTCGCGTAATGCCTTGAACGTCAGTGTGCCCGCGATTGTTGATTTGTTTTTTTCTCTGCTTCTGAAAACTCACTGCTTGACGAACCGTCCGATCGTTTCCCCGCCGTTGATGGCACCATCCTTGTCAATCGAGAAGATCGAGACCATTCCGGCCGCCGACACCTTGAGCTTGTCGCCGTCCACCACATAGCTGGCTTCAATGACTTTGTCCCCCACGTAGGTGAGTTCCACTTTCGGAGCCGGAAGTAAAATTCATCTTTTCAACCGGAATGCCGCCGTTGGCGTCCACTTTATAGGTTCCGCTCAACTTGCTGCCGCAGCCGGCAAGAATTGCCGTCGCGACAATCAGGATGGCGACCCGCGCGAGCGTCGCAACAGTTTTGGGGTAACATTTTGGGAGCATTGTTTTCATAGGTTTGCCTTTCATTGGTTGGTTGTTCATCTCTGAATGGTTGCCTTCCATGTGCCCTGCGCTTGGCCGCCGTCAAATATCTGCCAGTGCCATGTGACCGTCCCCTCAATCGTATTCCCTGTGATAGTGCCCTCATAGTTGGCTGTCAGTCCTGCGCTAACACCGTCCTGATCAACACGTGAGAGGACAACCTTGCTTCCATCGTTCTGTTTGACTTTGATCGTCCCCTTGGCGCCGCCAGTCCAAACAGCATCGAACTGTTGCGCTTGTTCGTTCCAAACCCATTGTCCGCAATGTTGCCCCTCGCACTCGGACCAGATCCCCGATATCGAGCCGGCCGTGGTTGAGACCGGGACTTGGGCGGGGGAGCCCTCGGCACGGTATTGCTGCTGGGCTTGCTGGAGTCTTTGCAAGGTATCCGTTGCCGAGCTGATGAGGTTGGCGACCTTCTGGGCTTGATCGGGCACGTCAAGCGCGAGCGCGTTGTTCCCGTAGTCGGCAAGCAGGCGGCCGGCGGGCGCCGCCTTCTCCGCGTAGGGTCCTTCAATCACCACGAGTTGCCATTGGCCGCTCTGGCGCACCGCCCGAATCTTTCCCGTGTAGGTGTTGCGCTGCCCCGATGCGACCGTCTGCTTGAGCAACGTCACGGTGTGAATATCCTGCGGCGGGTCGGTGATCCCGGCCAGTTCCCGAATGCGCGCGCCTCCTTTGCCGTTGAGGATATTGCTGATCTTGCGATACACTTGGAGGTCGACGCCCTGCTGTCGCAGGTATTGATCCACCGAAACCGGAACGTAGTGTGCCTCGGTCAATTCCGCGGTCGCCGTGAACGTAAGTACCGCGACATGGTTCGGCGAAGTCGTCACGGTCACAATCTTCGTGGAAACATCGACGAGCTGTTGCCCCGGTTGTTTCAAGCGCGCTTCCATGGCCTGGCGAACCGCCGCCTTACTCGGAGCGCGGTTCATGTAGTTGTATGCCCAGTAACCGAGAGCGCCAATAACGGCCGCCGCAGCCACACCGACCAACGTCACCTTTGTGTTCCGGCTCATGGGCTGGCGTGGGACCTGGGGCTGGGGAGCCTGTGGCATGGCAACATTTGGCGAAGGCGGGGTCCAGGAACCGCCGCGATTGGACGGCGGAGGTGGCGGAGGAAGCGGCACCGGAGACGGGGGGGACCACGCAGACCCCTTGGCAGCAGGCGGTGGCGGCGGCGGTGGTGGTGGTAACGCTGACGACCGCGGGGGCGGCGGTGGAGGGATCTCGGCCATACGATTACTTCCTCCGCTCAATGCTTTTGACGCCGTTGGCAATCCCCACGATGCAGGAAATAGCATCAAACACCAGGCCGACATAGAAGTTTGCAAAGTAGACGAGGATCAGAAACCCGATAAAGATCCCCAACCGCTCCCCCATGCTGCTCGCGTCGTAGTTAAACACCCCCGCAAAGCTGATGTTCCCCTCGTAAAGAAACTGGCAGTCCTTGAGAAAGGCGTACGCCGTGAACAGGATATGCACGAGCCGGCCGGATGACCACGGTCAAAAAGGTCAAGACCGGCAAGTCAGATTGCGCCGTCGGGAGTACCTTGGATTTGCCCCACGCACTCAACGTTGCGCCCGCCTGCTTCAACAAGTTATAGGGCAGGATGAATGCCTGGATGAGAACAAGGAGTAGACCGAAGAAAAATGCGCCCCAATTAAATTGACCCAATGCCGCCCCCATATTGCGCGCCTGCTGGGCAATTCGCGCGGCCACTTCATTCCCCTGCTGCGACGCCACGATGTCGCCGTATGGCACCCAATTGCTCGTCCCTTCCACGATGACATTTGTATAATTATTGATAACGCCGTCTTGGGCCAGCTGCCGAAGCTGTTCAAACGTGACAGGCCCGACTGGTTTGTTGTTCGCATCCGAGTAGTAATACTTTGTATCGCTCATCTGATCCTTTCATTAGTTGGTTGGCTGGTGATCGCATCTCATGTGACCCTGAAGGACTCTGATTCACATTCACATCTACCTATACGGTTGACTGCAAAGTTTCTTGCAGAGCGACTCGCTTCTCTCGACCCGCGTACCTTTTACTATCTTTATCCCGGACAGGTAGAGGGTTGAGCCTACCCGCGTCAACGAAGCCTCGGGGTAATACCCGTCGTCGGCAGTTGCGGGGAACTGGTGCAGGATGGTCAGTGTCTGCGCGTTGGCATCGAACGTTCGACCGGCCACAGCGACCAGGACAATGGCCAATGGAATGCGAAGTATCTTCATGGTGTTTCCTCTTTCGTTTTTATCGACACCAGGTTGCCAAAGGGGCGGAACGGAACACCGTTGGTGAATAGGCACAGGGGTAGCGTTGCGTTATGATGAACCGCTTTACGGTGCGACCCGCACGATGCGTCAAACGTCAGTGTGCCTGCGATTCTGGAGGGAAGTACGGGAGAGAACTCCCCGAGACGCCAGCCTCGTTACTTCCCTACGTGTTGTAGTACGCCAAAGCTTCGCCCGTATGTCCAGCAAATTCAGGCTTCCGCGCCTGTACCGCTACCACTTCTCGTCTCCATATTTCAAGAGACCAGTGCTGCGACACAGTTCATTCGATGGGTAGGGCGCGGTGGCCCACCGCGCCGCGTCGGCGTGGAATAGCGGACGGCTCGGCGAGCCGTCCCTACCAACGACCCTGGCAAATGAAGCGTGTCATACCACTATTGAGTCCTGTATAATATAGTGAACGCTATTGGGGGTTGCGGTGTCGAAGGTAGTATGGGACACCTCAAAGGATTGAAGCGCGACTTTGACCAACTCCAACAGCGCCGCTTCCGTGCGGCCAAACTTTTCGCTCGTGGTCTCGGCAAGGCCGCCGTCGCCCGACGCTTGGGTGTCAGCGCCCAATCCAGTGGGCGCTGGTACGCCGTCTGGCAGGCGCAGGGGACCGACGGCCTGAAGAAGGCCGGACGCGCCGGTCGCAAACCCCGACTCGGCTCCGCCCAACTCCACCAGATCGAACTGGCACTCCGTCAGGGACCGCAGGCCCTCGGCTACGACACGCCGTTGTGGACGGCCCCGCGCATCGCCGACCTCATCGAACGGCAAACCGGGGTGCGGTTTCATGCCGATCACGTTTATCGCCTGCTCCAGAAGCTGGGCTGGAGTTGCCAGCGACCCGTCGGTCGCGCCTTGGAACGCAACGAGCCGGCGATCCGCTGCTGGAAGCGCCAGCGCTGGCCGGATATTAAAATAAAGCGCTCCGCGAAGGCCGGCTGATCGTTTTCATCGACGAGAGCGGGTTGAGCCAACAGCCGCACCGCGTCCGCACCTGGGCACCCCGCGGCTGCACGCCCGTCCTGCAGCACCACTTCAACTGGAAGAAGTTCTCGGTCGTGGCCGGGCTGACCCTGTGGAACTTCTACTTTCAGCTCTTCGACGGCGCCATCAAGAGCCCCCAAGTCATCGAGTTCCTGCGGCATCTGCTGCGCCATCTGCCCGGGCGACTGTTGATTGTCTGGGACGGTGCCGGCATCCACCGCAGTCGGGCGGTCCGTGACTTCATCGGCACGCTGGGCCAGCGCGTCCACTTGGAATACTTACCCGCCTACGCGCCGGAACTGAACCCCGCCGAGTACATCTGGGGCCACCTCAAGCAGCACGAATTGGCGAACTTCTGCGCCCAACACGGCTGGGAACTGAGCCTCATGGCCACCCGGGCGCTGCGCCGGATGCGCCGTCGCCCCGGGCTGATCGCCGCCTTCTGGAAGCAGGCGGAACTGTGGTGAAATACTAACTATATTATGCAGGACTCAATAGGGGGAGCCGTTGACACCAATCGACCGTAAGGTCAGAGTACTTACCACGCCGTTCGGTGTTACCCGGCGTATCACTTGATTCCCTCTATCCGCCACATAAACATTGCCCCGACCGTCCACCGTGATCCCTTGTGGATCATTAAACCGCGCGTTGCCACCCGGGCCATCAACATGGCCACGTTGTCCAACCGCCCCGGCCAACGTGCTCACGACACCCGACGGCGTGATCCTGCGTATCGTGTTGTTGTCCGTGTCCGCCACATAGACATCCCCTTCACTGTCGACCCCGATTCCTTGCGGACGGTTAAACGACGCGCCCGCACCCATACCATCGGCGGCTCCCATTTGCCCGGCCGTCCCGGCCAACGTGCTCACGACACCCGACGGCGTGATTTTGCGTATCGTGTTGTTGTACGTGTCCGCCACGTAGACATTCCCCCCCTTGTCCGCCGCCACGCCCTTGGTTTGGTCACTGAATCGGGCACCGGCACCCACACCGTCGGCGCCACCCGCATGCCGAAGCGTTCCCGCCAGGGTGCTGACGACCCCCGCGGGCGTGATCTTGCGAATCGTATACGTGTCGGCGACATAAACATTGCCGCCATCGTCCACAGCGACTCCTGACGGGATGCTAAATCTAGCCTCGCTGCCGGCGCCATCAACGGTCCCGGGAGTTCCAGCCTTTCCGGCCAGGGTGCTTACGTCGCCCGCTGGTGTAATCCTTCGTATCGTGTACGAATCAGCCATGTAGAGATTGCCAGCCCTGTCGACGGTGATGCCCCGAAGAATGCTAAACCGCGCGTCGCCGCGGCTGCCATCGAGGGTGCCGGGAGTGCCACGCTTTCCAGCCAGGTCTGTCACAACACCCGCGGCGGTGATCTTGCGGATGGTGTTGTTGTCCTCGTCCGCCACATAAATATTGCCGAAGCTGTCCACGGCAACCGCTCGAAGGTCTTGAAGCATCAACGGCTGTATTGGCTCGGTTGCTTTGGCCGGTACAGTCGCGGCCGTCGATACGGCCGGTGCCACGGGCACGATTGGCACGGTCGGTCGTCGCAGTAGCAAGACCAGCGCGACGAGGCCCGCCAGGCACACGGTAATCCAAACAGCTTTCGGAATCCGTAGAACCCCTTCCATGGTATGACGCACCTTGCGGCCCATGTCCCGAGGTCCCACGGGTGCCTTGCCTTCTTTGATCCGCTCCAGATCGACCAAGACGTCCGTCATGTCGGCATATCGGTCCCGGAGTTCGCGCGCCATGGCCCCTTCGGCCACCGTGACAAGCCGTCGATCGGCATTGGGATTCAGGGTAGCAATGGATTTCGGAGGACCGGACAGGATTTGCTCCAGGGTTTCCTTTGTGGTTTGGCCGCTATAGGGAGGCTGCCCTGTCAGCATTTCGTACAGCAACGCGCCGAACGCGTAGATGTCGCAACGCGTGTCCTCGGCATCTCCGGCCGCAACTGCGGGCGACATGTAGGCCGCCGTACCCTCGCATTGCTTGCTCCCTACGTCCATGATCGAGTCGTTGAACAGGGTCCGCGCCAAGCCGAAGTCGGCCAGACAAGCCTTGTCATTGGCCGCCAGTAGAATGTTGGCTGGCTTGAGGTCGCGATGGATGATCCCGCGCTGGTGGGCAAATCGCAAGCCCTCGGCAATCTGTAAAGCGATGTCAAGAATCAGCGACGGCTCCAATCCCTGTCCAACCTGGATTCGCCTGGCCAGGCTCCCCCGTTCGAAATAGGGCATGACCATATAAGGACCTTCGGCTCGGTCTGAAACCTCCAGCACCGGCATCACATTGGTATGCCTCAAGCGCCGCATATGCCCGGCCTCTTTCACAAACAGGTGCATGGCACGCGAATTCTCCGCCAAATCGGCTCGAACCATTTTGACCGCGACATCCAATCCGCTGTTTGGATCCCGCGCCTGCAGTACCACGCCCATTCCACCACGCCCCAAAACACGCAGAACCTCGAATCGATCCACCCGGGCCAGTACGCCAGGCCGCGAAGGTGGAGAAACCATCCTCCGCCCCACCAATTCGGCAATCGGCCCCACTAATGCCGAAGCCGGACGAGCCAATTCGTCGCGGTGCTGTGTTGTGTCCTCACTTCGGTCAGGTTGCTGTTGTGTTTTATCCTCGCTCATGACAGCCAATCACCGGTCGGGTTCCTTCGGAATTTTTTCCGTGGCCTCGATCAGCAAGGCCTTGGTTTTTTCATCGACCCATGCCTGATCCCTGGCCCAAAGCAGGCCGCGCCGCAGGTCCGCGTCCTTGAGTTGTGAAATCCGGGTGTCGAGTCGGACGAGTGCGACGGCGATGCTGGTGTAGTAAAGCACGCTAACGATTTCCGACGGCAAACCGCTCTCAGAGTGATCCAGGTTTGCCTTGGCGAAATCCTTGGTTAGCCTCAGTAGTTCGAGAGGCGGGGACGGATGATGGAAAAGATCCGAGAAGCTCTTGAGGATCAACCCTTGGGCTTCACTCAGGGTCTTTAGCCTCACGGCGGTCCCGGGATCAAACCCGCCCAAATCCAGGAGTACGGGCGCCTGCATTTGGTGTCGGAAGACGGCGGCCAATTCTTCCGGAAGCCAGAGTCTGCGCGCCTTCGGCCCCAGCTCCCATCAACGCGGCGAGACGTTTGGGCCGGCTCTTGAATACGGCTTCCGATGAGTCAAGTTCGGACATAATGATTCTACCACCTATACGGGTTTCGATGGCGCATCTTGCACAGCTTGTGATTTTCAGCCCCGGTTCGCCATTCGTGATACAAACTCTTCCAGCGCTCGGACTTCTGCCGCCGTTGCGGAATCCTGCTCCGCGTATTCCTTGATTACATTGTTGAGGTGCGTCTTAAAAACCCGTTTGGCACTCAGGAGCATGTTCGAGGCATCCATGGGCGACCGCAGCCCGAATCGCTCAATCAACTGGTCATAGGGTACCGGGTCGGTATCGTTGAAGATCGGCTCCAGCAACCGGATGCGGAACATCTCCCAGGTGTGTGCGCGCCGTGGCTGGTCGGCTGTCGGGTTCCGGCAATCGGCTTCCATCCGCCGCAACGTTTCCGCCAGCACCGTCCGGACCCAGATGAGGTCGAACTCTTCCGAGGGGGCCTCCGGGCCGGGCAACTCCCGCTCCAACTCCTCCAGTGAAACCGATGGGTGTTTCACTTCGGCCCGATTCAAGCGGTCCAAAACGAAATTGCGCAAACTCGTCTTTAGAAAGTGGCGGAACTGCCCGCGGTTTCGATCCGCTCGCTTCAGCCAACCGTCCCGGAGGATTTTGTCCTCGGCAAATTCCTGTAGCACAACATCCGCCTCATCCCTCAATCCAGGAAAAGTCGTCACGAGGAATATTTTCAAAGGCCCCCAATACTGGCGGATGAGTCGATCAAGGCGGGCTTCATCGCCCTCCGCTGCCTTGCCCAACTCAGCCCAATCGGTTCGGGGAAAAATCGAACTCGCCTGTTGTTCAGAAGACATCGGCTGAAATTCTTGTGCGGTGACCGTCTGTTTAACTCAACTCATTGTTGCCCGGCAAGCCATTTCGCTTGATCGTGGTCGATGATATAATTCCTCCGGCCATCACCCATTCGGGTCCTGGCTTCCCGACGCGCCGACGGATCGTATGGGCGCCCGGCCGCAGTCAATCCCGCGCCACTGCCCGCAGCGATTTACGCTTGCGGCCACGCCGGGTCTCGGGCAAAATTACTCGAAGTACAACGCCCGCAAGGGCGGAGGTGGCTGTGCCGTATTTGATTCAAAAAGACCCGAATGGTTCCACCGTCAAACAGTGGGATTTGCGTGATAAACCTCTCACCGTTGGTCGCGGCGACCAGGTGGATGCCTGCATCGAAGATAAAGAAATGTCCCGCCAGCACTTTGTGATCTCACCCAAGAGCGGTGGTTATGTTCTTCAAGACCTCAACTCCCGAAACGGAACGCTGGTCAACGGTCAGCGCGCTTCCGAGAAAGCCTGGATGCCGAACGACCGGATCCAAGCCGGGCAAACAAATTTTGTGTTCGTGGATGGCTTGGCCACGGTCATCGGCAAGCTGGAGAACGAGCCCAGGGGTTACCGCACCTACGTGCGGGGGCTTTCCAAAGACGACAAGCCCTGAAGCCCGGCTCCTTCCCGGGCGAGGCGCAGGGCCACTAAACGAGTCAGTCATGGCATTCATCTCACCGTCGGTGGCTGCCCCGCACCAGCTATCACAGCCATCCACCGAAGAAATGCTTTACAAAGCCCGCGACCAGAATGCAATGGGTTCGATAACACTTCATCCTCTTTTCCGCACACGATCATCTCCGCATCCCTCGGATTTCCAGACTCCAAAAGTGCGTCCAGTCGATATTTAAAAATCATCTCTTGCTTTTGTCCGGCGAATATGAAAAAAAAGTTGACTTCCAGATGGGTAAAAATATCAAAATTGCTGTCGGTTCGGATCACGGCGGGCTCGATCTGAAGAATCAGCTTCTTACTTACTTGCAGAGCCGCGGCTATTTCGTGCAGGATTGCGGCACGCATGGCAAGGACGCGGTCGATTATCCGCGCATCGCCTACACCGTCGCGCGGCTGGTGGCCAGTGGCTCCTGTAACCGCGGCATAATCGTGGATGGCGCCGGCATCGGTTCGGCCATGGCCGCCAATAAAGTCCGTGGCGCGCGCGCTGCGGCATGTTACAGTGTCGCCCTCGCAAAGAATTCGCGGGAACACAACGATGCCAACGTGCTCACTCTCGGCGCAGGCCAGACCGACGTGGAAGCGGCGAAACAAATCGTTGAAACGTTTCTGGCCGGCGAATGTGTTGAAGAGCGGCACCAAAAGCGTGTACAACTGATCAATGAAATCGAGGATGGACCCATTGGAGTGGGAGCGCACCAGGCAACGTTGCTGGCTGCGATTGGAGACCCGCGCGTGAATGCTTCGCAGACCGATCTCGAACGCATCGCCAAACGCGTCCAGGAACTGCTCTCCGCGCAGGGCAATCCGCCCATCGCTGCCACCACGCCCAAATCACGGCTGTCGCCGTCGCAGATTGCGCAACTGATCGATCACACTGTGTTGCGGCCCGACACGACCGGTGCCGACATCGAGCAACTCTGCCGCGAGGCGCGTCAGAGCAAGTTCTACTCGGTCTGCGTGAACCCGACCTGGGTTTCGTTCGCCCGCCAGGCGCTCGACGGTACCAGCGTGAAGGTCTGCTGTGTCGTCGGTTTCCCGCTCGGCGCGCAGCCGCCCGAAACGAAGGCCATGGAGGCGCGCGCCGCGATCCGCCAGGGCGCGAAGGAAATCGACATGGTCATCAATGTCGGCGCCCTCAAGAGCGGCGACGACGAACTGGTGCTGCGCGACATTCGCGGTGTGGTCGAGGCCTGCCGCGACGGCAGCGCCAAAACCAAGGTCATCCTCGAAACGTCACTCCTCACCAATGAAGAGAAGGCGCGCGCCTGCGAGCTGGCCGTGAAAGCCCATGCCGATTTCGTGAAGACTTCCACCGGCTTCAGTTCGGGCGGCGCGACGGTGGAGGACGTATCCTTGATGAGCCGCATCGTTCGCGACAAGGGACTGGGTGTGAAGGCGTCAGGTGGTGTACGATCCTTGGCGGATTTGTTGAAAATGGTCGCCGCGGGTGCGACGCGCATTGGCACGTCCGGCGGCCTGAGAATTTTGAAGGAAGCCGCCGGCGAAGTGATTTCCGGCGAAGGCGCGAAGTATTAATTGAAGAAGAAAGGAATGTATCATGGCCGATTTACGCTCGTATATTTTTCTCGATAGTTTGCAGCCGCAGGTGGCATCGTTTTTTGCCACGGTCTCACAGGGCTTTCTGCCGATTGCCGGCCAGGCCTCCCTCTTCGTCGAGATTTCGCCGGGCATGGAAATCAATCGCGTCACCGACGTCGCGCTTAAGTCCACCAAGGTCACCCCCGGCATGCAGATCATCGAGCGTTTGTATGGGATGCTCGAAATCCATTCTGAATCGCAGGCGGACGTGCGCCAGGCCGGCGCCGCCATTCTTCAGGCGCTCGATTTGAAGGAAGAAGGGCGTTACAAGCCGCAGATTTTCAGCAGCAGCGTCATTCGCCGCATCGATGACTATCATACGATGCTCATCAATCGCACGCGCCACGGCAACATGATCCTCCCGGGCCACACATTGTTCACCATGGAACTTGCACCGGCCGCCTACGCCGCCTTTGCCGCGAACGAAGCCGAAAAGGCCGCGGAGATCAACATCCTCGAAATCCGCGCGTTCGGCAGTTTCGGCCGCATGTACCTCGGCGGCGACGAGAAAGATATCGATGTGGCTGCCAGGGCTGCTGAGCAGGCGATCAACAGCATCACCGGCCGCGAGATGAAGAGTGGCGGCGGCGGTTAGAGCAGCGATTTTAAAAACGATCACAATAACGTAAGGAGACACAGACATGGCAGATGCATTAGGTCTATTGGAAGCGCGTTCCTTCGCCGCGATGGTGGAAGGGGCTGACGCAATGGTTAAAGCGGCAAAAGTCGAACTCGTCAGCTACGAGAAGACGGGCGGCGGTTACGTCACCGCTGTCGTTCGTGGCGACGTCGCCGCGGTCAAGGCCGCGACGGATGCCGGCCGCACCGCCGCCAGCCGCGTGGGCGAAGTCGTGGCGGTCCACGTCATCGCGCGTCCGCACCAGAACGTTGACGACGTCATCCCGCTGGGACGCGGCGCCAAAGCTGCCAAGAAGTAACGAATATCCAACCGTAGGGGCGGGTCATCGGACCCGCCCCTGCAGGATTTGATATGAATCTTGGCAAAGTTGTCGGCACCGTCGTCGCCACGCGCAAGGAATCCAGCATGGACGGCCTGAAGTTCATGCTCGTCAAGCACGTGGACACCGAGGGCAAGGAAACTGGCGGCCAGGTCGTGGCGGTCGACGCCGTGGGCGTCGGCCCCGGCGAGCTGGTCCTTGTCGCCACGGGCAGTTCGGCCCGCCAGACCCTCGCTACCAAGGATCGCCCCTGCGACGCCGTCATCATGGCGATTGTGGACACATGGGAAATCGGCGGCACTGAGAAGTATCGAAAGGATTGAGGCCATGGCCCTCAGCGACCAGGAAATCGAACTCATCTCGCAGCGTATCGTTGCTGACCTGACGGGACGCGGCGGCGCATCCGCGCCGGCATCATCGTCGTCGGGGTCTTCCCCGGCTCCGCTGCGCGACATTGGCATCTTCGATACCATCGACGAAGCGGTGAAGGCCGCCAGTATCGCCTTCTGCCAGGTCGACCAGTTGGGATTGAAGAAACGCAACGACATCATCGCGTCCATCCGCCAGTCGATGCGCGAGCACGGCAACGCGCTGGCGCGCATGGCCCACGAGGAAACAGGCCTCGGCCGTTACGAGGACAAGATTCTCAAGAACCAACTCGTGGTGGACAAGACGCCGGGCACGGAGGATCTGTTGTCGAACGCCGTCACTGGCGACGACGGCCTGATGCTGACCGAAGCCGCGCCGTTCGGTGTCATTGCCGCCATCACGCCGACAACGAATCCGACCTCGACAATCATCAACAACACGATTGCGATGCTCGCCGCGGGTAATGCCGTCGTGTTCAACGTCCACCCGAGCGCCAAACGCGTCTCCTGCCACAACGTGGCGCTGATCAATAAGGCCATTCATCGCGGCTGGTGGACCACGCAACCTGATCACGTGCGTCGCCAACCCAACCGTCGAAAGCGCGCAGGCATTGATGAAGCACTCCGGCGTGCGCCTCGTCGTCGTTACCGGTGGCGGTGCCGTCGTGAAAGTCGCCATGGCCAGTGGCAAGCGGGCCATCTGCGCCGGGCCGGGCAATCCGCCCGCCATTGTGGATGAAACCGCCGATATCGACAGGGCGGCGCGCGACATCGTCTTCGGTGCGTCGTTCGACAACAACATCATCTGCGCCGACGAAAAGGAGTGTCTGGTCGTTTCGAGCGTTGCCGACAAACTCATCAAGGCGATGACCTACAACGGCGCGTACCTGATCACCAAGGAGCAGTTGCCCGCCGTCGAGAAGGTCGTGTTTACAAAAACCGAGGGCCCGCGTCAGGAAGCCCATATCGACCGTTCCCTCATCGGCAAGAACGCCAGCGTCATTCTGCAGAAGGCCGGCATTCGTTGCGACGACAGCATCCGCCTCGGCATTTGCGAAGTGGACCACGATCACCCGTTGCTGTGGACCGAGCAGATGATGCCGATTTTCCCGATCACGCGCGTGCGTGATGCGGACGAAGGCATCGATTTTGCGATGCAGTTGGAGCATCCGCGTCGACATACGTTCATCATGCACTCGGACAATCTCTCGAACCTCAGCCGCATGGCGCGGGAGTGCAACGCCAGCATTTTCGTCAAGAACGGGCCGGCGCTGGCGGGTCTCGGCTTCAAAGGCGAAGGCCCCACGTCGTTTACGATTGCCAGCCCCACGGGCGAAGGCATGACCACGCCGAAGAGTTTCTCGCGCTGGCGCCGCTGCACACTGGTCGGGGCATTCAGGATTGTGTGAAGAAATATTCCGCCATCGCGGTTGTCGAATTCCGCAGCATTGCCGACGGCATCTTCACCACCGACGCGATCCTGAAGAAGGCGCCGATTGCGATGATCAAGGGCGGCACGGTCAGCGGCGGCCGCTATCTCATCATTTTCGGCGGCACCACGGGCAGCGTCAGCGAATCGCTCACGGAAGCGCTCACCATCGGCGCGGGCAGCGTGCTCGACCACGCATTCTTGCCGGACGTTCATCCGAAAGTGCACGACGCCGTGCTCGGTCAGCGCACCGGCAGCGAACAGCAGACCGTGGCGATTCTGGAGACCGACACCATCGCCGCCAACGTTCGCGCCGCGGAGGTCGCGGTGAAAGGCACCGAAGTGGAGTTGGTGGAATTGCGGCTTGCCGAATACGAAATGTCGGGCAAAGCCATCAGCGTGTATGCGGGCGAGTTGCACGAGATCGAGGCCGCGATGACCATCGCCAACGATTTTCTGCGCGGTCGCCAGGCGTTCACGCATCACCGCATCATTGCGCGTCCGCATGAGGTCATTTCCCAGCAGCTCGACCAGACGACGCGCTACAATGACGCGAAGGTGCACGAACTCGAAGGCGAGGAGGCGTCGTAATGCTTCTCGGCAAGGTCATCGGCACGCTCACGCCCTGCATCGTGTACAAGGGACTCGAAGGCGTGCCGATGCTCTGGATTCAACCACTCGACAAACAGGGCAATCCCAAGGGCGAGCCATTGGTCGCGTGCGATTCGACGCGGATGGCCGGCCCCGGCGAACTCATCTACTTTGAAGGCGGACGCGAAGCCGCGCTGGCGCTGGAAACGTGGTTTGTGCCGGTCGATCACACCATTATCGGCATCGTCGACGAATTGTACAACGAATCATGATCCTCGGCACTGTCAGGGGTAACATCGTCTCGACGATCAATCATCCGTTCTACGACGGCAAGAAGATGCTCATCGTCGAGAAAGAAGATTTCGCCGGCAAACCCGGGGGCTATCTCATTGCCATCGACGGCGGCGTGGGCGCGGGCGTTGGCGAACGCGTGCTGGTCATCGACGAAGGAAATTCCGCCCGCCAGGTCGTGAAAAACAAAGATGCGCCGCTCCGCTCCATTATTATTGGCATAGTTGACCGCGTCGACTCCGAGGCGTAAGCTTCTGTTGGCGTGAGATTTGATGTCACAGTGGAGTCCAGCAGCGACGGCTTTGTCGCCGAGTGCGAAAGCATGCAGTGCAGCGCGACGGGCCTCAGCCCCACCAACGCCCTCGACTCCCTCCGCGACGAAATCCGCTACCGGCTCGAACTCTGCCCCTGCACCACTGTCAACGACGACTACGTCGAACTCAACGTCGTCTCTGCGCTCTGACGCCCCCTTTTGCAACATAAGTCGCAAACGCGATCGTCGCGCCGCGAAGGCAGCCATGCTTCGCAAGAACGGATGTTGCCGAACGGAATGGAGCGGCGTCTCGTAAGACTTGGCTTGCGCCACCAAAGTGGGGGCGGCGAGTTTCCATTGCCCATTGTTCCCGGCGGTTGCTACACTCGCCGACCGTGAAGTCGGCACCACTGCCAGACGACCGATCCGTCATCGAACCCGGGCCAATTCCCCGACGCGTCATCGTGGCCGCGGTGGTGCTGGGGCTGCTGACCGTCGCGCTGTTTGCGCCCACGTGGAACCATCAGATGCTGGGCTGGGACGATGACGAAAACGTGTTGCACAACCCGCTCGTGGTCATGCCCCCGGCGGCCGGATTGAAACAAGTTTTCACCGCTCCGTTCTCGACGGACTACTATCCGCTCACCTATATCAGCCTCGCCATCGATCGCGTGGTGTGGCGCGGCCAGTTCTTCGGCTATCACGTGACCCAAACCCTGTTGCATGGCGCCAACGTGTTCCTCGTGGTGCTGCTCGTATGGCGGTGGACGGAAGTACTCGGCGTGGCGCTGTTGGCCGGGGCGTGGTTCGGCTGGCATCCCGTGCAGGTTGAAACCGTCGCGTGGATCGCCGAGCGCAAATGCGTGCTTGGGACATTCTTGTTTCTGCTCGCCTGGCTGGCCTACCTGAAGGCGGGCGACTCGGAGCGCGGCAAACGATGGCGGTTGGCGGCGTTGGGATTGTTCCTGCTGGCGGCGTTGACCCACGCGCTGGTCATCGTGATGCCCGCCCTCCTGATCGCCTACGAACTCTGCCTGCGCCGCGCGCGATTCGCCAAGGCGCTCCGCCGGACGTGGCTGTTTTTCGTGCCCACGGCGTTCGCGGCGGTCCTGCGCGTACTCGGTCATGCGCAGTCGGGACAACTCGTCCGGCCCTTTCGCAGTGTGACCGAGGGAATCCTGACAATGACCAAGGTCGTGGGGCAGTACCTCAACACGCTGTTCTGGCCGACCCAACTGAGCAATCATTACACCGTCACCACCGTCGTCGGCTTGGCGAACAAAGGTGTGGCGGTGACCGTGTTGTGGTTCGTTGCGTGGGTGGCGATCCTGTGGCGGGCGCGGTCGGTCCGCCGGTGGTCGGCATTCGCGCTGGCCTGGTTTCTCATCTGTCTTGCGCCGGTGCTGCAGCTCGTGCCGCATCCAACCGTGCGCGCGGATCGGTATCTTTACGTGGCGGCGCTCGGGGTCGTCGTGCTGGTCACGATGCTGTTACACAAGAACCGCGCCCTGTTCGCGACCGTTGGCCCGCTCTCGGCAATCTGTCTGGTCGGCCTGACACTGGCGCGCATTCCCGACTGGCATGATCCAAAAACCTTGTGGACCGATTGCGTCAAAAAGAACCCGCAGTCGGCCGTCGGCTACTACAGTCTCGCCGGTTGCGCCATTGGCGAAAAAGATTGGCCCACTGCCGAGGGGCAACTGCGGAAGTGCATCGACCTGAAACCCGACTTCGCCGAGGCGCAGGCTCGGCTCGGCGCGGTGTATCTGCTGGAGGGAAAGAACGCCGACGCGCGCGAGCATCTGGAGCGGGCGCTCGCGTTGAACCCGCACCTGGCCGAGGCGCAACACAACCTCGCTATCCTCGAACAGCGCCATGACTGACCAGTTTCTCACCCTGCCGGATGACGAACGCCTGTGTATCGCCTGGCCGACCGCGAACCATTTTCTTCTCGATGCGCCTGAAAAATTCTTTGCCCGCACACGCGTCAACCCGGATTACGGCAAACCCGGCTGGACGCGGGACTGCGGGAAACGTTTCCATCGCGGTTGCGACATCGCGCCTGTCAAGGTCACGGCGACGGGCCGGCTTACGCGCGTCATCTTCACTGATTGTGCAGCCAATAAAGATTTCGAGAGCGAGGAACCCACGTTCGTCCCGCACGACGACGTCTTCTGTGTCCTCGATGGCATCGTCGCGGACGTTGTCGCGGATGAAAACGTCTCCGATTTCGGAAAACACCTCCTCGTCGAACATGCCTGGCCACAGGGCGGCGCGAAGTTCTTCACGCTCTACGCCCACCTCTCCGAAGTATCCACCGTTGCCGTATCATCACGGATTCTGCAAGGCGCCAAGATCGGTCGGATGGGACAGACCAGCCGCAGCGCCGACGCGCGCAACTGGATGGCCATCGCCCCCCACCTGCACTTTGAAGTGCGGGATGCGGACGGACGATCCTACGATCCAGTAGAATTCCTGACGCGGTTTTTGCCGCCCGTACCCTGAGCCAGCGCCCGATCACGCCCTGCCGAAAAGTCGGTCGCAGATCTGGCGGGCAGCTGTCGCGCGACCTCTCGTTCCGTTCGGCATGACCCCCAGCAGTGGCGTATCGCACAATTCGGGCACGGTCTTGACGTTGGTCATCGCCGCCTGGTTGCGTTTCCCGCCGACCGTATCGTTCAGAACGATTCCGCGCACGGTCAAGCCGTTGGCTCGCGCCTGGCGAACTGTCAACAAACTGTGATTGATCGTGCCCAGGCCCAGCCGCGCGACCACGAGCAGGGGCAGCTTCAGCGATCTGGCCAGGTCAGCCACGAAATAATTGTCGCGAATCGGGACCATCAGACCGCCCGCGCCTTCCACGAGCACGACGGAGTAACTGGATGCCAATTGCCGGTAACATGCACGAATTCGCCGGAGATCGATGCGTTTGTGTTCCAGCCGCGCCGCAACACTTGGCGCCAGCGGACGCCGGAGATAGATCGGATTGATCAAGTCGAGGGGTTGCTCGTGCTTCATGATGGCCGCATAAATTTCGGCGTCGTGTCTTCCACCAGTGCCGCAGGCAATCGGCTTGAACGCTGCTGCACGCACGCCCCGTCGCCGCAGCTCGGCCAGCAACGCCGCCGTGACGTGCGTTTTGCCGACGCCGGTGTCGGTTCCCGTGATGAAGATTCCCGCGCTCACGCCTTCTTCTCCGATTTGCCGGCGCCCGCCACGGCCAAGACCGCCAGGAAGGGTGTGATGGGCACGCGATACCGGCTGTACGACACCGGGCCTCCGGCCAGCGCGACGAAATACAACAACAGAATTCCCGGTAGCACTGCCGATCGCCCCAGCTTCCAAATTCCAACTACGCTCAGGATGAGTAGCACCAGTAATGCCGCGCCATACAGCGGTGGCCACCAACGCGACGGCGGCTCCGGCTTGAGCAAGGAAGGTTCCAAGGTCCGTTGCCCGGGGCCGAGCAGGAGTTTGCCCCATCCCAACGCCGCTTCTTTCAACGTGATCAACGGGGCCGACAATAATATTCTGCGGGAAGTTCGAAGGGAGTTCTGCAGCCTGCGACTGAAGGATTCGCGATCATCGAAGAATTCGACCGTCCCGACTTCGTGTCTCAATTCGTTTTGCACGGTGACGACATCGACCCCTCTCCGGTCGGCGTCAACGCCCGCAGCCCACGAGACCAGCAAATTCTCCGTCGAGTTGCTCGAGAAGAAGCATTGCCCGGTCAACGCACTGTTTCGCGCCACCCAAATCCCGATCAGCGGGAGGAACCCAATCAGAAACGCCGCGAAACACGCCGTTCGCCGATGCCAAACAAGTGTCAGGATCAGCGCGACGCCCCACAACCACACGGCAATAGGCCGGCACAGACTGGCCAGCGACCAAAGCAGGCCGGTCCAAAACCAGTCCGGTGGTCGGTCGCTGCTCCGCGCCAGTACGCACGCACCGCCCAGCAACACGAGTGTGAATAACGTCTCCGTGCGCAAATCCAGTCCCCGCATGACCGCGTTGGGGTCAAGAGCGACAAGCAGTCCGGCGGCCATGGCACGGTTCCATGGCAACCACCGCGCCGCGAGCCCTATCGTCAGCCAGGAAATCACTCCCCACAGGACGCATTGAACCGTCAGAAAAACGCCCAAGCGGTCCCCGCCCAATTTGATCAAGCCCGCCAAGAACAGCGGATACAAAGGTGTGCGTCCCACATCGGACATTTCCCGGCCATCCGGGCCGGCGGCGACGAAACCTTTTCCCGCAACCACGTTGCGCGCCAGAGAACGGTACGAGTCCATGTCGACATCGGGGTTTAGCTTCGGCATCCAGTACGCGAGGCAGAGGAGCCGCACCACCACCGCCACGCCGAAAACCGCGATGCACATTCTGGTACGATGGCTCATAGAAGCGAAATTGGATCGACATCCACGGCGACGCTGACGTTTCCGGAGGCTTGAGGGATGCAAGAACCTGGTTGAGAGATTCGACGACCTGCATGATGTGTTGGGTCCGCAGCATGACCTGGAAACGGTATTGATTCTGTACTTTCGCCAGCGGCGCGGCCGTCGGTCCGGCGACGACACCCAGTGTGTCGGGGACACGCTTCTGCAGTTCGCGCGTCAAAGCCTGGGCATAAAAGCTCGCCTTTGTTTCGCTGCGGCTCCGTGCCGTGATGCAGATGAGGCGCGACACGGGCGGATACTTCAATTGCTCGCGAAATTCGATTTCCTCCTCATAAAAGCCGATGAAATCGTGCTGGCGGGCGTATTGGACGGCGGAATGAAACGGCGTAAAGCTTTGCACGACGACTTCGCCCTCGACGTCGCCGCGGCCGGCACGGCCCGCGACCTGCACAAGCAGTTGAAACGTTCGCTCCCCAGCCCGGAAATCCGGTAGATGCAATGCCATGTCGGCGTAGATAATACCCACGAGCGTCACGTTCGGAAAGTGCAGTCCCTTCGCGATCATTTGCGTGCCAACAAGGATATCGATCTTACCCACGCGGAACGCGCCGAGGATTTCGCGGTACAACGTCTTGCGCGTCATCATGTCCGAATCCATCCGCTGCACGCGGGCCTTCGGAAAGGCGTGTTGAATGGCCGACTCGACCTTTTCCGTCCCCATGCCGGCGTACCGGATGGCAGGGTCGCGGCATTCGGGACAGGTTTTCGGCACGCCGCCGACGTACCCGCAGAGATGACACAGAAGCTGTCCAGCTTTGCGGTGATAGGTGAGCGACACGCTGCAGTTCGGGCACTTGGCAATGTGCCCGCACTTCGGACAGAACATGTGCGTCGCGTACCCGCGACGGTTGAGGAAAAGAATGACCTGTTCATGTTTGTCGAGCCGCTTCTGGATGGCGTCGTGCAATTTGCTAGAGAGAACGTGCAGACCCTTCTGGCGAATCGCCTCCTGTCGCATGTCGACAATGCGCATGACCGGCATCTTCTTGTTATCGACACGTGACGGCAGAGTGGTCAGAGCGTAACGTCCACGCTTGGCGTTGTAGAACGATTCCAGCGAAGGCGTCGCGGAACCGAGCACGACCGCGGCGCGCTCGATCTTGGCGCGCATGACCGCAATGTCGCGGGCATTATAGCGCGGCGCTTCGTCCTGTTTGTAGCTGGTCTCGTGTTCCTCGTCGATGACGATCAACCCCAGGGCTTGCACGGGCGCGAACACCGCCGAGCGCGCCCCGATCACGATGTGCGACTGATCATCGCGAATCTTGTGCCATTGATCGTGCCTCTCGCCCGCGCTGAGATTGCTGTGCAACACGGTGATTTGTTGGTTTTGGAACCGCGCGCGGAACCGCTCGACTGTTTGCGGTGTGAGAGAAATCTCGGGCACGAGCACGATCGAATCCTTCCCCTGATGCAGCGTGTGCTCGATGGCTTGGAGATAGATTTCCGTCTTGCCGCTGCCCGTCACGCCGTGAATCAAAATGGGCAATGGGTACTGGGTGATGGGCGAGGAGGAGACCTGATCGATCGCCGCGTTGCAGAGTTCCAACGCCTTCTGTTGATCGGGAGTGAGAGTCAGCGGCGTCGTGGGAAGGAACACCTCGCCGCCAAACGGATCGCGATCATCAATCTGTTCACTGACTTGAACGTAACCCTTCTCGGCGAGTTTCTTGACTGTGGCGGCATCCGTGTCCGCAAGCTTGAGCAACTTGAACACGAACATGCCTTCGGATTTCTGCAGGATGTCGAGCACTCGGGCCTGTTTCGGCGCGCGTTTCCTGAGTTTGGCGAGATCTTCCGCTGAAATCTTGCCCGGCTTCACGTACTGGCGTTCCTTCCAACTGATCTTCGCCTTGCGCACGACCTCGGGTAGCGCGCACTTCACGCATAACTCGACGGGACAGCAATAATATTTGCCCATCCAGCGGGTGAGTTCGAGAATCTTGTCGCCGAGCAGCGGTTTCTTGCCGATGACCTCCGCGATCTCTTTCAAATGCGGATACGTCGAGTTATCAGCCAGCCCGACCACGTAGCCTTGCGCGGTCCTCTTGCCGAATGGCACCGCCACGCGTGAACCGATCTGTACCGCGCCTGCCAACTGCGACGGGATGCGATAATCAAACTCGCGGTCCAATGCGAGATCGACCACAATTTTGGCGACGGAGTTGGTCACAACGACAGCATACTACAGGAAGCGAGCAAATGTCAGCCGTTGGTCTTCCTCGTCGCAAGCGCTTGGCTTGCAAATTGACATGTACGGGCACGATGGCTTAACTTAGGCTTGTAGGCTAGGGCGATTGCATTTAGAAGTTGAGCAGGGAGGCGAGGTACTGGTGGTCCCAGCCGGCGGCCTTTTGTTTGGCGCGGATGCCGAGTTTGACTCGCTGGTCGCGGCGCAGTTGGTTCAGGCATAAGGCCCGCAGCGTGGCCAGGTTCTGCGCCGCGTTCTGCTGGCGCACGGCGCAGCGGTCTTCGCCCATCTGCACGTCCAGCACCCAGTGCAGGCAATTCTCGATCTCCCAGTGGCCGCGCACCGCCGCCGCAAACCGCTCGACCTGCGCCGGCAGGCTGCTGAGATAGTAGCGCCGCTGCGTCGTCGATTTCCCCTGCACCTCCCGCACTGCTTCGACCATCCCGACGCTGCGTAAGGCTTCCCACTGGGGCCTGTCGGCCAGCCAAGCGATCGCTTCGGTAATCCAATAGCGACGGGTCTCGATGCGCCCGTGATCCTTCTCCAGGGTCTGGGTGAATTGATGGGCGAGGCCAGCAAAACCGCGCGCGTGGGCGTCGTCCAGAAACGCTTGGACTTCGGCGTGCAGCGTGCCCTGATTGCCTTTCAGTGCCAGCACGTAGTCGGCATCGGCCTCGTGAATCTCTTTGGCCACGGTCTTTTGGCAGCCCATCGCGTCCACCGTCACCACACAGCCGGCCAATTCCAGCGCCCGGAGCAGCGGGGGCAGTGCGGTGATCTCGTTGCTGTGGTCGTCCACCTTCAGTTGCCCCAGCACCAAGCGATTCCGGGCCGCCCAGACGTTGACCAGGTGGATCGGCCCGTGCCCGCGCGCCCGACTGTGCCGCAGCGTCTTGCCATCCAACGCCACCAATTCGCCGACGACGACCTGGCGCAGGCTTTGCGTCCACGCCAGGAAACAGTCCCGAAACTTCGCCGGATCAATGAGCCCGAACACGCGGTTGAAGGTGTCGTGCGAGGGAATGCCGTGCGGCAACGCCAGCCAGCTTTTGAACCACTCGGCCTTGCACCGACCGCACTGGGCGATTTCGGTGAAGCCCTCCGCACCGCAGAGCATGGCGCAGACGGCGATCATCAGGATATCCAGCAACTCGTGGCGCTTGGCCGGGCCGACGCGCGGGTCGGGTCGTGGAGCGAAGTGGTCTTTCAAATTGCGGAACGAGGATCGTTGGTTTTGCATCCCCATCTTCCACCACAAATCCCCGGAAACCGGAAGCAAAAACTTGTCGTCGCAAACCGGCTCCACCGGCCCACTTACAAAGAATTCCTTTCGCACCCCCCTGAAGAATCAAAATGCAATCGCCCTGGCTTGTAGGCTAAGCACACAGCCAAAGCTGAGTTTGTGTGAATACTAATGTTGGGTGTCTCTCACCACATTGCCCATGCAATTGATTCTTGTAGATAGAGGACGCGAATTTTGCGACGTTCTTCGCTCGCAGTTCCACGCTCATCCAGAGGTTGATGTCGTCTGTGGGCGATTTGAAGATTTGCCAGTGTTTGATTGTGTCATCACTGCCGGCAACTCGTTTGGTTTGATGGATGCAGGTATGGACTTGGCTGTGGTTCGTTTCTTTGGACGCCACGTCATGGAACTCGTCCCAAGGCAAATCCTTAACGATTATCTCGGAGAGCAGCCCGTCGGCACCTGTATCATCGTGCCCACCGGCCATCCGTCGCATCCGTTCGTGGCGCACGCGCCGACTATGCGCATACCGATGAATATCCAAGGCACAGACCACGTTTACCTCGCCATGTGGGCGGCTCTCACCGCAGTCCATCGCCATAATCGTACCGAATCGCGGCAGATACAATCGGTCGCGTGTCCGGGGCTTGGTACCGGCACAGGAGGAATGGACTTTCCTGAGGCCGCACTCCAGTTGTGCTTGGCTTACGAACATCACCGCCATACGCCGCAGTCCATCAACCTGTCATTCGCACAGTTGCGTCATGAGAAGATACATTATGGCGGCAATTGGGGATTCAAGCACCCGCGGATATCCAGCAACTACCATTAAGCGAGACTGTCCTCCTTGGGGCTTTGTCAGATCGCAGCCCTCAAAAACTCCACTGCTCCATCGCCACGCTTGCGTTATACTCCGCGCATGTCCCGGCGGAGAGCGAAGAGACTGGAGCGGGTTGGGAACTGGCTGGCCCTGATATTGGTGCTGGGGGCGGTTGGGTCGGCAGCGTTTGTCTATTGGCGCTGGGCATACCGCGAGCAACGATTCGACCGTCTCATCGAAGAAATCGCTCCCCAGTACGGTGTGGATAAATTCTTGGTGAAAGCGGTGATCCGACGGGAAAGCAAATTCGATCCCTTTGTTTTCGGCAGCCACGGGGAAATCGGGCTCATGCAGGTAACGGATGGCGCTGGTCAACAATGGGCGCGTGCGATCAGGCGGCGCGATTACGGGCGAAGCTTGCTGTGGGACCCCCGCGCAAATATCGAGGCCGGAACATGGTATCTCTCGCGGGCGCTGAATCGGTGGCCGGACAAGGACCCCGAGGACCGCATTCCGTTCGCATTGGCAGAATACAACGCTGGTTACGCCAATGTCTTACGCTGGCTCCCCCACGCCCAGCAGACGACCCCAGATGAATTCGTACAAGCGATCACGTATCCGGCAGTGCGCGACTATGTTACGGACGTGATGGAGGATTACCAATTCTACAAAGCCCGCGGCCACCTCTAAAAACTGGCGGGTGCCCGCAAACTAACGGTGGTGTCCTGGGTGAGGCCAGGTGAGGCTAGGAGAAGCGCAGCCACCATTGTGGATGTTCACGGGCACCCACCTAATCCTATTCCTACTCCCATATGATGAGACACCGCCCCGTTTCGTTTCGTTCAAAAAACATTTTCCCCTCCAACCGCCAAAACCCCTGCCTCCCTCGCCACCACCAAAAAGGTGCAGGTTCAGGACATCGGTAACACAGTAGGTTCAGGACATAGGTAACACTTAAACGGGCTGCTCGAAGCGGATACGCTTCGGGAATGCCTTGGACAAGAATATCGACCTATGGATCAGCGGATGGAGTTTGCGATGAAGGCGTTGCGGACAGAGAACTTTCGGGCCCTGTGCGCCGAATACGGGATCAGCGCCAAGACCGGCTACAAGTGGCAGCAGCGGCTCTTGCAATACGGCTTGGCGGGGATGGCCGAGCAATCGCGCCGTCCCAAACACTCGGCCCACGAACTGGCCGAAGCGGTGGTCTGTGAGATCGTGCGCTGTAAACAAGCCCACCCGTATTGGGGACCGCGCAAGATTCGGGAGCTGTACCTGCGAGCGCATGGCCAGGCGGCTTCGGAGAGCAGCTTCAAGCGCGTCTTGGAGCGAGCCGGCCTGACCGAACCGCGCCGCTGTCGGCAACGAGCCGCGGAGGCCGGACGGCTCTGGAGCGCTCGGCGCGCTCAGGCACCCAATGACGTGTGGACGGTGGACTTCAAAGGTTGGTGGTATGACGGGCAGGGCCAACGTTGCGAACCGCTGACAGTACGCGATGAACACAGCCGCTACCTCCTCGAACTGCGCCGTATGCCCGATGCCCGAACCGTCACGGTGCAGCAGTGTTTTGAACGGTTATTTCAACGCCACGGCTTGCCGCAGGCCATCCGCAGCGACAACGGCAGCCCGTTTGCGCAAGCCAACGCGCTGCTGGGATTAAGCCGCCTGTCGGCTTGGTGGGTGGCGTTGGGCATCGACCTGGAGCGGGGCCGACCCGGGCCACCCGCAAGACAACGGGGCGCACGAGCGCTTGCACCGCGATATCGGTGTGGAACTGCAACCCTGCACCGCTCAACAAGACGCACTGGATCTGTGGCGCGAGGAGTTTAACCAACAACGACCCCACGAAGCCCTGGGCATGAAGTGCCCGGCCCAAGTCTATCGCCACTCCCAGCGGCCTTACCAAGGCCGCCCCGAAGATTTGGAATATCCCGCCATGGACACGCGCAAGGTCGGCCAACATGGAACCATCAAATGGCGTGGCGTACTGTTGTTCGTCACCAGCAGCTTGGCCGGCTGGTCGGTGGGACTAAAGCCCTTGGCCAATGGCCAACACGAAGTATGGTTCGGCCGCCTGTTGTTGGGATGGCTCGACCCGACGACCGAAAGTTTCCAGCGGGCGGATATCCGCCCGCTGGAGGATCGTCAAGAGTGACCAAAACATGTAACCTCTAACCCAACATGTGTTACCCATGTCTTGACCCACGACTGTTACCTATGTCCTGATTGCACCTGTCCTGATTGCACCCCCGCCCCCGCCCCCCTGCGCCCTCAACCTCCCATCCTTCCCCCGCGACTCCTCCGCCAACCGCGCCTTAAACTCCCCATACCTCCCCCGCAGCGCCTCATCCCCCACCCCCAAAATCTGCACCGCCAGCAACCCCGCATTCCGCCCCGCCCCGATCCCCACGCTCCCCACCGGCACCCCCGCCGGCATCTGCACAATCGACAACAACGAATCCAGCCCCCGCAACGCCCCCGACTCGAATCGGCACCCCAATCACCGGCAACACCGTATACGCCGCCACCAACCCCGCCAAATGCGCCGCCCCCCCCGCCCCCGCGATCAACACCCGCAACCCCCGACCCGCCGCCCCCCGCGCATACACCGCCACATCCTCCGGCGTCCGATGCGCCGACAACACCCGCGCCTCCCACCCCACCCCGAACTCCGTCAACGCCTCCCCCGCCAACCTCATCACCGGCCAATCCGAATCACTCCCCATCAACACACCCACCAAAACCTTTTTCGCCTCGCTCATAACCAAAATTCCTCCCATCCGAACCAACCAAATAATTCGTCACCCCGAACTTGTCGAGCAATCTCGCCGTTTCCCCCGTAGCCGCAAGCGGAGTCCGACGACACGCGACCACGTCTTATTCCCGGTCGCAATCTCATTCGCGTGCCGCCCCTCCTCTCCGGACTTGTAGGCTTGCCCGCCCCCGGCGGGCCTCTGCGCTTCTCTCTTCCCGCCGGTAAAAACTTCTGGCATACTCTGCCGTACAAACTGAAATGAACGGTAAACGCTATGCCGTGCGATACACCGAACAGGCGTTGAAAGACCTCGGTGAACTCCCCAAGCGAGAGGCCTCACAAATCATCCGTAAAATCGCCCGTTTGGAGGGCGGTTTGCACGGTAACATCAAGCGGCTTCAGGACGCCGATATCGGCTACCGCCTCCGGATGGGTGATTACAGGGTTTTATTCGATGTAAAAGATGATATAGTTCTCATACAGAAGATCGGCCACCGGAAGAACGTGTATGATTAAGCCAACGGCACAATTCCAGAAACAGCAAACCCGCGTCCTCAGGCAGATTCGGAAAATGCGCGAGGAAATGGAAGACCTCCACGACTACCTCGACCTTCTCGAAGCCCGCGCCGTCAACGAAGGCAAAGCCACCTACACCGCCAGCCAAGTCAAAGCCCGACTCAGCCTCAAGTAGCCATCTCGTCCGCCAAAGCTCTACCCGCCTTCGGCGGGCTTGCTCGCCTCAGGCGATGCTTGCTTGCCAAACCAGCCGCTTGTAGACTGCCATCCCAAGTTGTGGGGTGAGTGATTGGTGCGGCGACTGACTAGGCGACAATTACCCCGCTGGCGGGCCTCGTCGAAGGAAGTCCAGAGGTTTACTTGAACGAGTGAATCTAGTATAGAATTGCAGTGCACCGATTTGAAATTAGGACCAACATTTATCGACTTGTTTGCCGGCGCGGGGGGATTATCGTGCGGGCTAAGCGAAGCTGGCTTTCAGTGCCTGCATGCAGTCGAGATTGACTTGTGGGCGTCCCAAAGCTTTCGCGAGAATCATCCTAATGTCCCCGTGGCCAACTCAGACATCCGCGAGATCTCCGACGATGACATAAGGGGCCTCGCACTTGGTCACGTCGATCTAGTGGCTGGCGGACCGCCATGCCAAGGGTTCTCGCATAGCAATACAAGCAACAGAGACCCGCACGACCCGCGCAATTCCCTCTTCGTGGATTTCCTTCGCTTTGTTCGGGTCGTCGAACCGGCCGTCGCGCTGATCGAAAATGTGCCGGGGTTGTTGAGCACCCGCCTCGCAAGCGGCGCACTAGTGATTCAAGTCATTGCCGATGAATTTTTACGCATCGGATACGAAGCACACTACGAAATCTTAGACGCCAGTAAATATGGCGTCCCGCAGCGATGTCCGCGACTTTTTATCATCGCGCACCGGCGTGACCAAACCCCGACTGGCCCCGTCTTTCCCGCTCCAACGCATCGGCCTGAAGTTGTACCGAATGAGTTGGATCTTCCCGGCTTAGATTTACTACCAGCTGTTACACTTTGGGATGCCATTTCGGATCTCCCGCAAATCGATTCCGACAATGCGGGTGTTGAGTCCACCTATACGTCGCCCCCACTGAACGACTTTCAGCGACTGATGAGGCGCGGCGCACCAAAGCAGATTTCACATCACCAACCCATGCGCCATACGGCTCGAATTGTTGAACGATTTAAGCACATTGGCTACGGAGAGTCAGAAGAAGACGTACCGGAGAACCTCCGCCCTCGGAAGAGGGGAAGCCCGAGCACATCATCAGGGCAGACGTACTCCCAGAACAGTCGCCGCCAACGCCCAGACCGTCCGTGCAATACGATCGTTGCCTCCGCCCACACGAATTTTATTCACCCCTATCTGCAACGGAACTTCACAGTGCGCGAGACGATGCGGATTCAGTCCTTTTCCGATCGGTTCAGCCTAAAGGGAAAGCGTGCTGTCCTCAGCAGGAGCCTGTCGCTTCGCAAAGGATACCCCAGCAGAACCCGAGCTGGTTCGCCTGAGCGGCGTGACCGTGCGGTACGGCAAACGGACGATCCTGGAGAACATCAATTGGGTTGTCCGTCGCGGCGAGAGCTGGGCTTTGCTCGGGCCGAACGGCTCGGGCAAGAGCACCCTGCTGAGTTTGATCATTGGCGACAACCCGCAGGCTTACGCCAATGACGTACGCGTTTTCGGCCGGCGGCGTGGCGATGGAGGAAGCGTGTGGGCATTGAAACGGCGGATTGGCTGGGTATCGCCTGAGTTGCATCTGCATTTCCCGGAGGAGCAGACGTGCCTCGAAGTCGTGCTCTCTGGTTTCGACGATGCCACCGGCTGTTACCGTCGACCAACACGACGCCAACGCACGATCGCGAGCCGGTGGCTCGCGAGTTTCGTGTTGGCGGGTTGTGCCCAGCAGTCGTTCGGGTCGTTGTCGGCGGGATTGCAACGGATGACGTTGCTGGCGCGCGCGCTGGTGAAGGGGCCCGACCTGCTGGTCCTGGACGAGCCATGCCAGGGGCTTGATGCCGCGCACCGGGCGCGGTTCATCCGTACCGTCGAGGCGTTGCTGCGGCACACAACGGTCATCTACGTCACCCATCGGCGCGACGAGATCCCGGCGGGAATCAACCGGGTGTTGCGGCTTTCCGTTGACGCGGACGGTGACGCACGCCAGCGTTCACGTCCAGGGCGCTAGTGGTTCCTCAGCCAGCACCTGCGGCTCGACAGCCTTTTTCCAGAGCCATGCTACCTCACAACCTCGACCCGAATGTCATCCCCATCATGGATGGATTTCAACACCCGCGCGTCGCCTTCGAGTGTCCCCAGGACGTTCACCTTCGTGACCAAGCGGCATTCGTTGCCCCGTGAAGCCGGAGTCGGCCCGAACGGGATGGCGACGGATTGACCCTCCACCCAAAAGCAGATGGTGCCCGGCGCAACCACTTGCTGTGCGTCCGGCTCCAATTCGGTACGCACCGGTACGCTGAAATAAACTTCTTCGCCCCATGTGTTCGCCGAGGACGAACAGGGCAACGCCTTCAGCACTTTGTTGGCGGTCGGGGTGTCGGTCAGCACACCGAATACCTCGCCTTTGTCCCATGAGATCCGGATTCTCATATTCATGCCGTTTCGATTCTACCGCTGCCCTCTATACACGTTCACCCATCAGGCAGTAAGATGGATGACAATGCAAACGCTTTTTGCTGCTACGTGGTGGTTTGGTCGGTTGGCTGTCAACAAGGCCGCGCGTCATTGGGCAAGCCATCAACGTCAGCTTGTGGGCCGTAAACAAAATCGTCCGCTCCTCTCAGCCGAGCAACTCCTGATGGATTCCGTCGAGCAGGCGGTTATCGCCGTGGAGATGAATCGGCAGGTTCATTCGGTCGGTCGCGGCGGGTTACCCAACAGCTCCGGTCAGGTCGAACTGGATGCGGCGTGGATGGAAGGCGCCCACCTCCGCGCCGGAGGAGTTGCGGCCCTGCGAGATATTCTCCCAGCCGTTTCCGTCGCCCGACGGGTGATGGAGAAAACCCCGCACGTGCTTCTGGTCGGCAACGGCGCCCAAACCTTTGCTCGCGAGCAAGGGTTCCGACCCCAACGACTGTTGACCCGGGAATCAATACGCCTTTGGCGCAAATGGAAACGGAATCGAGCTTCGCCAGGTGCTCCGGACCGCGGGCATGATACGGTTGGCGTGATCGGTTGGCACAAGGGACATGTCATCGTCGCCTGCTCAACCAGTGGGCTGCCGTGGAAGTTGCCGGGTCGGGTCGGTGATTCGCCAATCATCGGCGCAGGCCTGTATGCGGACGATCAAGCGGGCGCGGCGGTTGCAACAGGCATTGGCGAGGAAATCCTGCGCTTTAGCGTGACCAGTCGAGTCGTGGAAGCCATGCGCCGCGGAGCCAGTGCTCAGAAGGCCTGTGACGGGGTTGTCAGTTTCATGATCCACCGCAAACCAGAAACAGCGAAGCACATGGTCGCCGTTCTGGCGGTCCGCAAGGACGGACAATGTGGTGTGGCCGCCACCCGCAAGGGTTTTTCCGCATACATTCGCACGGACAAGCGCATCTCTGAACTCGGCAATTGAGTCCGCTCGCCCCCAGAAGAAAATCGCCTACCGGCAGTCAACTTAAACACGTCCGCAGCCGGTCGTGCTTAACCTCCAGCGTTCAACTCCTGCCCCGGGACGGTTGCCGTGCTCTCCACTCAACCGGTAGACGTTATTTCGCCTGGCCGGATTTGCCCGCTGTGGCTTTGTAGACCAGATTCTTGTCGATCGAGAACGCGGTCGGATCCGCCGTGTCGAACACCAGCCGCACCGGCACGGTGACCGGATTGCTGGCGACGGTTGCATTCGTCAGCCCGCATGCCGCCCATGGCGTCTGCCAATCCCCCTTCAGCGTGGCGGTGACGGTGCCGATGGTCTGGGCCGCGCCGCCGTCTTTGGGTTTGGAGGTCTTCAGGCTGATTTTCAGACGGCTCGAGCCGCTGATGCCCTCGCCCTTGGCACTCAGCGGAAACTCCACCGCCGCGCCGCCCACGGTCAGCGTTGCCGTCCGATTGGTCAGGCTGAAGCCAGCCGGGAGCGCAAACGACCCGCTCACGCTGGCTTGCTCCAATTTGCCGGGCGCGAAGTTCACGGTCAAACGTACGCTCACCGGCTTCGGCGAAGTCACGAACGGCATCCATGTGATCGGATCGTACAGCTCGGCACTGCTCATCCCGGTGCCGTTGATATCGCCCCCCGCAACGAGTACGAGGCCGTTGGGCAACAACGTCGCCGTGTGAAATTCACGCGCGGAGGCCATTGCCCCGGTGTTGGTCCAGGTCCCGCCGGTCGGATCGTACAGCTCCGCGGTGTTTGTGGCGCCGCTGCCAGTATTGCCCCCTGCGACGAGCACCTGGCCGTTGGGCAACGACGTTGCCGTGTGATAACTGCGGGCGGTGGCCATCGCGCCGGTGAAGCTCCAGGTTCCGCTGGTCGTATCGTACAACTCCGCGCTGTTCAGGGTGTTCAAGGCCTCGCCGATATCATAGCCCCCTGCGACGAGCACCTGGTCGTTAGGCAGCAACGCTGCCGTGTGAGATGCGCGTGCGGTGTCCATCGCCCCGGTGTCGGTCCAGGTTCCGGAGCCGGATCGTACAGCTCCGCGATGCTGATGCAGGACATGTATTCATAGCCCCCCGTGACGAGCACCTGGCCGTTGGTCAACAACGTCGCCGTGTGCGATTCGCGCGGGGTGGACATCGAACCAGTGGTCGTCCAGGTTCCGCCGATCGGATCGTACAGCTCCGCGCTGGCGGTCCAACCCTCGCCGTAGCCGCCCGCGACCAGCACCAGACCGTTGGTCAACAACGTCGCGGTGTGACCTTGGCGCTCGTTGGCCATGGACGCGGTCGGGCTCCAGTTTCCGGTGGTCGGGTCGTACACCTCCGCGCTGTTCAGGGGGGAGCCAGGACCTAGGGTGAAGCCCCCGGCGACGAGCACCAGCCCGTTGGGCAACATCGTCGCCGTGTGATTAATGCGCGCGGCGACCATCGCACCGGTGTTGGTCCAGGTCCCACTGGTCGGATCGTACAGCTCTGCCGTGTCCGTGGGTGTGCCATCAGAGGTTCCGGACCCCCCGGCGACGAGCACCAGGCCGTTGGGCAACAACGTCGCCGTGTGATTGACGCGCGCGGTCGCCATCGCGCCGGTGTTGGTGAACCCGCCCGCTTGCGTCGATTGGACGACAGCCAGGCTCAACGCGACGACCGCCACGGTCAGGGCGTGCTGGATAGGTCTCGTCCGACGACACTTCCGGGCGCGCAGGACCGACACGGGAAACAGGGATGAGAGATTCATTGATTGTATGCTAATGCCTTTCGGGGGAACAACGGGGGTATTGTTTCAGAACCAGAGACCGCCGGCTGACACACACCTCGCGGTACGTCGCGCGGACGGGGCACGGACGTGGCGCGAACGGGTCGCAATGCCTACGGATATCAGCCTCACCTATTGTCTTTGTGCGACCCTCGAACGCACGGACGACTGGTCACCGAACGGTCAACGTATAGGCTTGCGGGTCGATGATTGTCAACCCAGTACATTGCTGGGTACTGTACCAGTCTGAATCGTGAATACTGTCAAGGCTGGTGCTGCGTTTCGAATTAGCTGTGCCAAGGTAAACTAGGCCACGGTAGCTCTCGCTCTTGCCACTGAGTATGCGCATCAATTTTGTAACGGGCAAATACCGTCAATGATACAGGCCCAAAGAATTCAAACGGCGAATCTGATTGGGGATCGCCTGACGGAGCGGCTACGACAATAGGAATCGGTGTATCGCGAAGCTGGTTGAGAGCATGGTCAATGTCGCCCAGTTTGTCGCCCAGTTTGGCGGCTTCTTCTGCAGTTACGAGAAACACAACGAATTCAATTCCATCCTTTGTCCGGAGCCAAGTAGACCTCCACTTCATGCCTCTAATCTAGCAGAGCAACGATTTCTTCCAAGCTCCAAACATGGTCAGCAGTGCCGGGCTCAGATCGACTTGCGAAACCACGCCGGATCGCCCTCGTCCACGGTGAACCCCATCTTGCGCAGATACCTTTGATGGGCCTTGACGCCACTGCGCGCCGCGAACGTGCGAAATCCTTCCTCACGCAATGCCGCCTGATTGGCCGCGTAAAAAAACCGCGCGTTCTTTAGATCCCGATAGTCAGGAATGACGTAATCCATGGCGATATTGACCACCCCAGCCGACTGCGGCTCGTAGACGAAGAGTCCGACCGGCATGAGATTTCGCAGTACGAAGATGGATTGCGGGTGCCCCAGTTGACTCCAGTCGAATTCCGGAAAATAGCGGGCAATGTCCGCGCGGTAGTACTTCAGAAATTCGTCGCGAATCGCCGATCGATCCGGCGCAATCCGCACCAGGCTGAAGTAATCGCACCGTGTCGAGATCCGATACAGGTAGTAGGCGTCCGCTCCGGCGATAAACGCGTTCAGCAAGAACACAGGATAGGACCGCAGGCACAGCCCATACACGGTAAACAGCAGCCCGCCCGCCAGATTGATCCAGCGCAGCCTCCAGATGTTGTTCATCAACAATGACGCCGCGATCAATAGCGAGCCCGCGTATCCAATCCATTCCGTCCATTGCATCCGGCCAGAGTATCAACAGGACGGCGAAAATTAAACACCGCTCATGTGCAAAGCATGACAGCGCGCCACCCCGCCGGATGGCAAAAAGTTTGTGAATCTTTTCACTTGACGTTTCCTGCCCTGCGTTATACTTCTTGAAATATAACGCGAGGCAGAGGCGGGCTTCCCGCCCGGTTGACCGAACCAGTCGTTCTGTTTCCCCCTGCCGTCGCCTGCCGTTGCCGCGCCTGAAGTGCGCCGGAACGCCAGTAATAGAAATCGAACAAACAAGTAACATGGGATCGGAAAAGAAAGGGATCAGACATGCGTAACGCGAAGTACTTCATGATTGCCGCCATCGTGGCGGTTCAAGCCGCCGGCTCCGCCGCCTGGGCGCAAACCACAAACAGCTATTCTATCACCCAGGACACGTATCTCGGCAGCCGAAGCGCCACGTTGAATTTCGGAACGTCCGGCTCGGACAAGGTGGTCGACAGCACCACCCCTTGCAACACGCTGTTTCAGCTTCCCGCGAACCTCTTCTCGTATTCGCCGGGTACCATCCAATCCGCCGTCGTGTCCTTCTATGCGTTTGGTCCCGCTCTTCAGCCAGGTGCCAACACTGTGTACCTCTATCCTCTGACGCAAGCATTTGTCTCGGGGACCGGCGGCAAAAACGGCACAGCCGGAGCCGGGGCCACATGGCTTACCTATGACGGGACACACTCTTGGACAACCCCCGGTGGCGATTATGATGCCGAAAACGCCGTGGCCGATATCACCACTTCCTCCATCGTCTATAATGGGTCGCCCGTGAGCGTCCAAGTCGGCGATGCGCCAAATGGCGGCGCTTTTTTCACCTTTGACATCACCTCCCTGTTGAACAATCCGACAACCGAGGCAGAACTGCAAGACAACGGCGCGTCCCTGATCATTGGTAGTGGCGCCAGCCCCCAAAGCTATGTCACGTTCGTGAGCGCCGACACGACGCAAACCAGCGATACGCCGGCTTACCGTCCGCTCCTCGACGTGACAATCGTGCCCGAGCCGTCCTCGCTGATTCTGGTCGTGGTCGGTTTGGCTGGCCTCACGTGCTTCCGGAAGAAGCGCTAGGCGCGGTGCTGGGACGAAACAACGCGGCGGCAGGAATTCGACGAGGTAACCTCATCAAAGACAAAACGCGACGGGTCCCGCCGGAGTCTCCGGCATTCACGCTGGTGGAATTGCTGGTTGTCATCGGCGTGATTGGCACTCTGGCGGGCCTGCTGTTGCCGGCGCTGTCCAAAGCCCGGGCGGCCGCGATGCAGGCAAAGTGCGTCTCGAACCTGCGTTCCTGGGGCCAGGCGTTTTACCTCTACGCGGCCGACTACAACGGCTACATCCCGCACATGGATGATGAGGGACGAAATGATCCTCCGTTCACCTACAACCCCAAATACCCGGAACGCGAATGCTGCTATGTGGACGTGCTACCCCCCTACATGGGCCTGCCTCCCTGGCGGAATTATCCCAACGGTCAGAAACCGACGGCCGGAATCTGGCAATGTCCGTCGGCCAGGGTGCTGCCGGATTCGTCCTACAGCGCCTCCTTCAAGCCGTCCATCCAGGGGTACCACAGCTACGTAATGAACTCCTACGTGGAGCAGGATTTTCTCTATGGGCTGCCCTTCGGCGACAGTCTGCAACCCCCGTTTCTGAAGTTGGAGATTTGCGCATCCACTTCGAAGACAATCCTCATGTTCGAGCAAACGCTCGATCCGACCCAGGGCTACGGCCAGGCAGGAGGATTCAACACGGCCGGTCAATACACCGCCGAAGATGCCCGCGCCGAGGGCGAACGGCACAGTCGCGACCGCGGGGGGCTGGGAGGCAATGTCCTCTACCTCGACGGCCACGTTGATTGGCGGAATGACCTGTGGGATAGAACGCTCGTTAACCCCCGAATTCCCACCCGAGGAGATTTGACATGGTTCCCTTACTATTACTGATGAAAAATAAAACGCAACGCGGCCGGCTGACGAGGTGGCGACGTTGTTTGGAAACGTCGCCGATCGTGCTGGCAATTGCACTCCTTGGTCCGTCGGCACAAGCCCAAACCTTCGTAACCAACATCACCACGACCACGTATCTCGACAGTCGGGTTTCAAACCAAACGAACAACTACGGCGAGGCCCATACCGTCAAAGCGCTCATCGACAGCGACGTCACCAGCGATGGCTCCATGTGTCGGGGATTGTTTCAATTCCCCCCGCAACTCTGGTCCTATTCGCCAAGCGACATTGTGTCGGCCAGTGTGTCCTTCTATGTGTGGCAGGACAACACGACTAACCGAAATGTCTCGATCTATCCGCTGACGAGGAGTTTCGTGCAGGGCACGGGCTACGGAACCTACCCGCCCGACGGCGCGACTTGGTTGACCTATGACGGCGTCAATCCGTGGACCAACCCCGGCGGCGACTTCGACACGAATTACCCGGTCATCGCCGTCAAAGGACCCATCCTCTCCGACGAGAACGACCGCTTCTTTTATTGGAACGTCACCGCGTTGCTCCAAAATCCGGCAAGCCGGGCGGAACTGCAAAACTATGGGGCGATCCTGAGAATCGATGAAACCCCGAATTCCGCCGGCGGCTACATCGGCGCGCCATTTACCAGCGCCTACGACCCCAGTTACACCCCGGCCTACTGGCCGACTTTGCAATTGACGGTCCGGCCCACAGTGTTCCATGTGGTACTCTCGGGTGGGGCCATTTCCTTTGGTATCACCAATCTGACGGTTGGGGTGACCAATACGATCGAGCGATCGTTTACCTTGGCAACCAATGGTTGGACCGCGGTGACCAACATCGTGGCGACCGGCATCTCGACCAATTGGTCGGAAACGATCCAGCCGGGCTGGTCGAATGCGTTTTACCGCGTAAACTGCCAATTCTAGAAAGGCTCGCATTGAACAATACCGGGACAGAAATTGCCACTTCCGATAAATCAAGCGCCGGTCCCATCGATGATCGCCCCGGGCGCCTGGGTACAAGACACTGGGTATTTATCGGCTCGGTCGTGGCTCTGGACTTCGCCGTTGGTCAACTCTCCAAGAGCCTCCTCCACGCCTCGGGAGTCACCAACTTCGTCCGCCTCGACATGTTCCTCCCCGTCGTTTTGTGGATGCTGACCCGGCTGATCGTCGACCGCTTCGGCGTGCTGACGGCCTACCAGTTTGCATGGGGTACCTTGGCCATCTTCGCGTTCCCCGGCGCGATGCTGCCCGGTCCGCTCAAGCTCATTCCCGCCGTCATTCAAGGTCTGTTGCACGACGCCGGCTTTTCCCTGTTCCGGCGTTTCCCCCGTGGACGTGTCTTCGTGTCCGCCATCGTCGGTGGGTTCCTCAGCACCGTCGCGATGATGCTGCTCCGCGTCCAGGTGCTGGGACTTCCATGGACAAAGGTGACGCAGGCAATGTTCGGGATGCAAGCCGTCACGTCAATCGTCGTTAATGCCGCGGCGGCGGGTCTGGCATTGCTGATATGGGCGCGCATCCGGGACCTGCAAATCACGCGCATGATGAGGGTCGACGCCTGATCAGCACCGAAAAGTTGGGCTTTCAGGCGGCCGGTACGGACGCGCCGCTTCTGGAAGACATATCCCTCCACATCCACGCGGGAGAACGCGTGGGAATCATCGGCCCCTCGGGATCTGGCAAGACAACCCTGGGTCTGCATCTGGCGGGGCTGCATCGAGTGGCTTTGCTCGGCCACACGTCCGGCCGCCTGTGCCTGAACGGACGCGATTGTACCCAGAACGGTTGCGAGGGATTTGCGGGCGTCGTGCTTCAGAACCCCGAGATCCAACTCTTTGGCGAAACGGTTGAGGAGGAGGTTTCCCTGAGCCTGCAGCAGCGGACGGGAAACTTTGATCGTGTGCGCGAGTTGGACCGCTGTCTGAATCTCTTCGGTCTCGGCGCGGTGCGCAGCCAGGCCGTGAGCACGCTGTCATTGGGGTGGAAACAACGTCTGTCTGTTGCCAGCATGCTGGCGCTCGCGCCGAAAGTCCTGTTGCTCGACGAACCCACCAGTTACCTCGATGAAGCGACGGCCGATCTTCTGTTCGACGTGCTGGCGGCGCAGACCCAGGATACCGGGCTGACGGTCCTGCTCATCGAACACGACCTGCCCCGACTCGTGCCTTGGGCCTCGCGTTTGGTGGCCATGTCGCAGGGACGGATCGTGTTCGACGGTCCATCAGCATCCTATTCACCTCCATCCGGATTGTTCGCGGAACACGCCAGCACCACCGGGACGGCGCGTTCCGGCTGCGGTGGAGAACGCGTCCTCTCAATCGAGCGGGTCAGCTTTGGCTACAACGGTTGCCGGGCCGCATTGGATAACGTCTCGCTCTCGATCGCGGCGGGCGAGATCGTCGCCGTGGTCGGCCCGAATGGATCCGGCAAAAGCACGCTGCTCAATCTGGTCAAGGGACTGCTGGAGCCTGACGACGGGCGGATCATCTGTGCCAGCCCTGCCCCGCGCAGGGATGCCGTCGGCCTGGTTTTCCAGAACCCCGACAGCCAATTGTTCGCGCATTCCGTCTGTGAGGAGTGCTCGTTTCTGCCGCGCAACCAAAATCTCCCCACACCGGAAATCTCCAGTCGAACCCGGCGAGCATTGGCGCGGGTGGGATTGGAGTCACAGGCCGACCGCGTTCCATTTTCGCTCAGCTATGGCGAGAAGAGGCGTCTCACGCTCGCTTCGACGCTGTCAGGACGATCAACGGTCCTCTGCCTGGATGAGCCGACGGTGGGCCTCGATGGCGAGTGTCTCGGCCAGGTCGCCGGAATTCTCAGGCAAATCAGCGCGGAAGGCGGAGCCGTGCTGCTGGCATCGCATGACTCCGATTTTGTGAAGGCCGTGGCCACTCGCGTGGTAACACTTCGCGCCGGCCAGATCGTGAATGATACAGCGCGACAGGAAGGTGTTGCATGACTGCCGCGTGGTGGACAAAGCTGCATCCACTGACACGGCTGGCGTTGTTCCTGACTGTGTGCTTGCACGCCGCCTTGGGACAGCAGTTCCTGCCCCAGTTGCTGTTGTTCGTCGGGCTTCTCCTGCTCTTGTTCACCTGTGGGGCGGCCGGGGCTCACTACCGGTTGCTCATCTGGGCGCACGTGCTGGGATTGCCGGGAACACTACTCCTCTTTGTCGCCATCGGATACGAAACCACGCATCTGTGGTCGCACGCCCTGTCCTGGGGCGCCGTGGAAGGCGCGAGGTACGCCTTGCGGCTGGAGTGCCTCTTCCTCGCCAACCTCGTGTTCATCAGCATCACCAGCACGCGCGAGATCATCTCCCTGTTCTCGCATCGATGGATGCCACCCGCCGCCGGGACGTTGCTGTCCACCGCCGTGCGCTTCGTGCCCCTTTCCCTGACAGAGGCCCGGCGGATCTACGACATCCAACGCTGTCGCGGGCTGCGCTTGCGCCCGTGGGCCCCGCGAAGTTGGTTGCCCATCATTGTCCCGTTGTTCGTATCGCAAATGTGCCGGGCGCATGACACGTCGGTGATGCTCGTCGTGCGCCGCATCGCGCCGGGCGCCAGAACCGCATCGCCTCGAAAATTGAAGTCTGCGGACTGGCTTGTCCTCGGGCTGGCACTGGCCATTTGCATCCAAACGCTGCTGTAAAGGAGAGATCACATGCCGATCAACCGCGAAATCCTGTCACGCTTGTTGGCGCAACTGCCGCAACCCGCGCCCCGTTTGAAGGACTTGCACGTTTTTCTCCATTGGGTCATCGCCAATTGCGACCGCTACGCGATGGCGACTTTCTTTCGACCGTACAATGCAGGGGACACGTGTTACCAGAATTCCTATCTCGGGGAACTGCTCGGTCGCCCCGTCACGGAAATCGCCGAGATGTTCGCCGATTCCGATGATGCCCTCCGATTGGCAGCGGTCAAAGCCTGCCTCAACGGGTCGCTGCCGCTCCCCAACGACATCTTCGCCGCCAATGCGATGGCCCCGTTCGCAAAGATGGTGAAACACTGCCCGAGCTGCTTTATCGGACACTTCACCCAGGCCGAAATCTGGCGCGCCCAGGGACATCCCGTGACCATCATCGAACTCCAGCCGCGCCCCGGCGACATCCACTGGAATGACTCCAAGCCCGCGCTCCGTCAGGCCGAGATCGTTTTCATCACCGGCTTGACGCTCATCAATGACACGTTCCTGGAAGTCGTCAGCCGCACTCCCCACGCAAAATACCGCGTCTTGCTGGGACCGACCGTCCCCTGCAACCCGCTGTTCTTTGATTACGGAGTCCACCTCATCGGCTCGACCTTGATATCCGACGTCGGTCTCGCGATCCGTTATTGCCAACACGGGGGAACCAGCGTCCGCCACGCGCCCCCCGGCGCCTTGCGCCGAGTCAGCCTGACGAACCGCCCGGAACTGAGGACGGAACTTGACCGCGTGATGTTCGACGCCATCGGCGCCGCCAAACATCGATCCAACTGAGCCGAAGGCGTTGTTAGTACTTGCGTCTACACCCCGTACTTCTTCGTCGGCTTCTCGCGGACCACCGACAACCGCGGCAGGATTTCCGGGGCCGCCTGCACAATCTGGAGCAACCGCAACGCCGCTCCCGACGGCTTGCGTCGTCCCGTCTCCCAACTGATCGCCGTGTCCCGTGACACATTCAACCACCGCGCAAACACGCCCTGGCTAGCATTCAGCCGCCGCCGCAACCGCGCGATTTCCTGCGGCCGAATCGCCTCCGCCTTGGCCGGCATCAGCACATCGCTCGTCTTGAGCGTGATCTTCCCCCGCGCATGATCCGACGCCTCCATCATGCTCCCCTTCAGTTCCGCAAAATCTTTCCGCTTCATTTTCGGTACTCCTGTTTGATCGCTTCCGCTACGGCTCGCAATTCCCTCTTCTCGTCGGCAGTTAAATCGTCCGCCTCACCCTTGTCATACACGTACAACAGATAAACCACCCGCGCGGTTTCCAAATACAGGTAGATCACCCGCGCGCCCCCCCGCTTCCCCTTTCCCCGGGCCGCAATCCGCGCCTTGCGCAATCCGCCCGTGCCTTGAATGACCTGTCCCTTCTCGGGATTGACCGCCAGTTCCGCCTGAAATTTGCGATACGTGTCATCATCCGCGATTCTCACGAGCCTCTTGGTGAACACCGAGGCCTCGACAAACCTCATATATCGGTCATTCATCTAGTGTATGACTGTGTACAATAGACCGCCCACCCCCCTCTGTCAAGCGTCCCGCGTGTCCGCCGTGGCTTTACGCGAAGGCGGATCGCCGCCTCACCGCTTTCCAATTCACAAACCCGAACACACCCCGCCCCGCTGACCGCTCCACACTCCCTCGGCACATTCTAAGGACAGGTATCGCCCAAATTGTTCAGATTCTCGTGATCAATTGTAAAAGAAACTGCTTCCCGGTGCGCGCTTCGGGTGATTTTCACAACAAAGATGCTGTCAAAATCATCGTGCGGCCAGGGAGGAACCTGCGTCGGGTCTCCGCCATGTGTCTTGACCAAATCCTTCACAAAATCATCGAGCAGATAATGCTCCCAAGCGATAAAAATGGTCGCGTTTTGGTATTTCGGTCTCCGTAGCTCCCTTTCAAGACCCTTGATTTCCAGGTAACCGAATTGTGTATTGACCGGCAGGCCGCAACGGATCGCCGTCGGCTCGATGGTCGCCAGTGGCCGCACATAAAAGTATTCTTTGTGATCCTTGCCATCCACCTTTTGGGTGGAATTGGGCGCAAACACAAACTGGGGCATGCCATATTTTGCGAGCAACACGGTGGGTAACGCCAGCGCCCGATTCAGGCCGCGGCAGGTCAATTGCCCAAGCCCTCCGGGCGGTTTTTCGCCATGCCGAATGGTGACAATTGTCTCCACGGTTTGCGTGGAAGTCGCACTCGAAGGAGTCAAATTAGTTTGCCCGTCAACACGAACGCAAACCGTCAATCCAATCAACAGAATGGCGAGAAATTGCCGAAGTCGTTTCATGTCCAGCAGTGTAGGCAGGCGGAGATTTCCCGACAAGCTCGGAGTGCCAGCGAGGTGGTTTAGAGCACCCGGGTCACATCCCCCAAGCGCTTCGACATCAGAACCGGTACGTGTACGTCAGCGAGCCGTAGGCGTCGTAGAGTCCCTGCTCTTTGAATTCCTTGTTCAGGTACGCGTACGTGTAACTGATTTCGCTGTGGCCCAACTCGAACACAACACCCGCGCGCAGTTCGAGTACGCTGGGTTCCGGGTCGACGCTGTGGCCGGCATGAAAGACGTTGCCGTTGAGAAACTCGTTGTACAACACCCCGCGCCCGCCCATGTCGGAGAAAACATACCAGCCCTGCCGCGGCGGAATCGTCGCCGCGAATTCGTCCGGGATGTGGTAGCCGAGCCGCGCCGTCACGCCAATGCGCGCCGAGGTCTGGATGTTGCCGAGCGCGACGCCGGCGCGGGGCAATAATTGCACATGCACGCCATCGGCCTCGCCCCGGTCCACGATGCGCCACGTGCGATCCAGCCGCAACAGCACGCCGGGCTCGTTCTTGAGCTGGTGGCTCCAGCCCTGAGCCAGGCTGTTGCCGATGAGTCCGTGCCACCAGTTCTGCTCGTTTGCGCCGAGCGCCCACGGGCCGACGACGCCCAGTTCGACCTCGTAACGGTCGAGCGTTGGAATCTGATTCGCCGTAACCCCGCGATCTTCGCGGACGCCGCCGACATACAGCCAGCCCGCGTACGGCCGATCGTTCATAACAAGGGCGGAGGTCGAGAGGTTGATGGGTGTGTACAGGTCCTGGCCCAACTCGAAACCGAACTTCTGTATCGGCTCCTGGAACTCCAACGGCGGTGTCAACGCTAACGGGCGCGCCAGCCACGGCACCTCATCGTCCGGCCACAGCAGGTTGAAGTGGATGCCTTGCGTGTAGTGTTTGTCCGTCTCCGGGATCGCAAAGAAGTCGTTTTCCTCGTTGGCCGTGAACACAAAATCCTGCCGGTTGGTGACCTCAGCCAGCGCCGATGTCACTGCCGCCATCAGTAACGCCCCCACGATTGCCATGCGCCTCATGACGCACACACTATCTCTTCCGACGGCAATTACAACCCGGTACGGACTTGGAGGTTGAACGTGTGCACGCTAATCTGTTCCCAACGCCCTTAACACATTCTCCAGTTCCACCCGCTTCCCCTCAAACTCCTCATCGCTCAACCCCGCCGCCACCACCATCGGCGCCCCGATCCGCAACGTCGCCCGCGCAAACGGCAGCGGTACCACAAAATTATCCCAGCTATTCACCACCACCTTCCGCGTCACGTCCCACGACACCGGAATGATCGGCGCCTGCGTCAATTGCGCCAGGCTGATCACCCCGCTCTGGCATACATACTTCGGCCCCCGCGGACCATCCGGCGTGATCCCCGCGTCATACCCGCAGTTCACCATCTCCGTCATCTCCCGCAACGCCACCCTCCCCCGCCGACTGCTCGACCCCCGCACGCAAATCAGATTGAACTTGTCCAGCACCCCCGTCAGAAACTCCCCGTCCTTGCTCGCGCTCACCAACACCGCCACCCGGTCCCGCTGCCGCGTATGCCAGTGCTTCCGAAACAGGTACGGCAACAGAAAAATCCGATTATGCCAGAACGCAAAAATACACGACCGCAGCGGCGTGTTCTTGAGCAACCCCGCCGGGTCCTCCACCCGCCAGCGCAACGTGCTGCCGATGCACGACACCAAAATGCGCAGCACCCACCCGATCATCGCCCGAATCCTAAATGGTCGCCCGCCTGCCCTGAGCTTGTCGAATGGGTCATCATCACGTGCGTTGTACCACACGCGCCCCAACAATCTCCACCCGGAAACTCTCGCAGGCTCCCCTCCGAATTCTCGGGCAAGCGCCCCGCCTGCCTCCGCTGAAGCGGATTCTTCAGAACCGCCGGGATAATGAGCAATCGACGCCGTCGGGTTTGCCAAAAACATGGGATGAACTTGCCTGCGAGAGAAATTGGCTCCCCGCTTTGGACGATTTGCGAACCTTGCGGTTTAAGCTTCCGAGGGCTGCCACTTACTGGCGAGCTTGTAGTCGCACCAACGCGTTTCGCGCTTGGGTGAAATCGGGCTTGATTCGCAGCGCCTGCTCATAGTGTCCGATGGCGTCTTGGAGTCTGCCGGCCTGTTCCAAGGCGGCCGCCAGGTTACAGTGCGCCTCGGCAAGATCAGGTTCAACCCGTAGCGCTTGCTCGTAGTGCCCAATTGCGTCGTCGATCCTGCCCTCTTGCAGTAGACCATTTCCGAGATTGTTATGCGCATCGGCGTAATCAGGCTTGATCCGTAGCGCCTGCTCCCAATGTCCCATCGCTTCCTGCAGCCTGCCCAGCTGGGCCAGGCAGACCCCCAGGTTGTAGTGCGCCTGGGCGTAATCGGGATTGATCCGCAGGGCCTGCTCGTACTCTCCGATGGCCTCCTGCACCCGGTTTGCCTGCAACAACGCGTTACCCAGATTGTAGTGCACCTCGGGCATGTCGGGCTTGATCCGTAGCGCCTGCTCGTACTCTCCGATGGCCTCCCGATTGCTGCCGATTTGCGACAACGCAATCCCAAGGTTGACATGTGCCTCCGTATAATCAGGGTTAATCAGCAGTGCCTGGTGGTAATGGCCAATCGCTTCCGGCACGCTGCCTAGCCGGGCCAAGGCGAAACCCAAATTGACGTGGGCCTCGGCATAATCGGGGTCGAGCCGCAGCGCTTGCTCCCAATGGCCGATGGCATCCTGCGGACTGCCCAGGCGAAATAGGGTGGTGGCCAAGCCGTTCTGTGCCTCGGCATAATGCCCAACGGTCACCAACACGTTAAAGACCACTGAGAACCCCACAAGCACGCTCCAACCCCAGCGCACCAGACGCCGGCGGACCGGCTGATCCGCCAGCCCCGACTCCGACGTCGGGCCAGTGCGCGCTCGCATCCGAGGATGCCAATCACCGCCAGCAGGATCAGAGCCGGCAGGAAGTCCACCTCGTAGCGGCTGGCCGCGCCACAGTAGAACCCGAGTGTCAACGCGCACGCCGCAAAAAGCAAACACACGGCCATCACAAACCAGCGCAGAGCTCCTCGCTTCTGACCCGAGTACCCTCGCCATGCCAGCGGTACAGCCAGTGCCAGCCACGCCAGCGGGACATTCCTCAGGACACCGAACGGGTCTTGCGCGTAAAGATAGCCCGACGGCAACGGCGGCACGACTGCGCCACTCACGAAAGGGGAACGAACGCTCCAACGGGCCGGCTGAAAGAAATACACACGGAAATTGAACCAGAGATAATGCAGACTAAACAATTGCCGTAACTGCCGTTCCACAGACACTTGGTAGTGCTGCCCGAATTCAAACGGATTGTCGAACCGCAGGGCGTTATAGAGCATCAGCCCCAACCCAATGAGTGTGATCGGGATGGTCGCCGCCATCAGCGCCGCCCAAATCGGTCGCCGCTCCCGCCACGCTTGGGTCACCGGCACCAGCAGGATTAGCGCGCCGAAGAGTAAGGAGGGCCGCGCCCCCACCGCCAGCCCGTAGGCCAGGCTCGCAGCGGCCAGCCACCAGCCCTTTCGCTCCGGCTCATGCAACGCACGCCAAATGGCTCCCAGCGCCAGCGCCGTCAGCATATACCCGCAACCGATGGGCACTTCGTAAACGTCGCATTGCGACAACAATGCCGGAATTCCCGTCGCCAAACCAAGCGCCAGCACGCAGGCCGCCACCACCACAATGCTGACCTCAGCAAAGTAACGCCGCCACAACGCGCACAGCAAGCCCACGTTGACCAGAAAGCCCATGCCGCAAAACATCGCCACGGCTTGGCGATGAAACAGGTAGTGGCCGGTCAGCGCGACGAACGGCCAGAACAGGATCAACGCCGGGGTAATCCCCCAGTAGAGATAGAACTTGCCCTTGTAGTAACTCAAGTCGAGCAGCCGGTACGGTGGACGCTGATAGACAATATTTGAGGCTGGATCGTAGGGGTCGGCCAGTTGCGCGAACCCGGACGGCACGTCCTTCTTGAGGCTGAGCTGCCCAGCGCGAAGACCCTGCACTAATAAATTGTAGTGTGCATCAGCGGCATTCGGACTGACCAGTTCCAACACGCCCGACTGGGCCATGTACGCGTACACCCCGATGACCAAAGCGCACAGTGCGGCCAGTGAGATCCATGAGCTTTTCATCGTGCCACACCGACTAGCCTCTTGTAGTGTTGTCGCAAAAGCATCATCTGCCTTACGACATTTTATACATTTTTCCAGTCCAACACACGCGCTTTGTAGACTGAGAAACCCTACGGCTTGTCCGCCGTACAGCTCACCCTTTGGAACCCCTCGGGCCTCGACAGCCCACACCCTCAGCAGAGGTTCCCCGTTTTGGCAGGCAATCCACGCAGACGTTGACGTGTCCTGCCGCAACAATCGCCTTGGTCAAGCCTGGACCACCGAAAGAACGACCGCACAAATCGCACTCCACCCAGACCGCCGTTTCATTGAAAGCAGGGTGCTACCAGCAATTGAAAATTGGGGTTCGCCGCGCGAGGGTACGCACGACCTGAAACGGAATACCGTCAGGGGAAAATTGGCTCCCCAAGTATGACTCGAACCGGTAGGGGACGCGACGGGCGGTCTTGTCGGCTTCTCCGATTTCACCGGTTCCTCCGGTTCTAACGCTTCCCGCCTCACGCACTAAATTGCAGCTCGTACAGCCGTTTGTACACATGTCCCCGCGCCAGAAGATGGTCGTGCGTCCCCTCTTCCACCACGCGCCCCTTCTCCAGCACGATAATGCGGTCCGCGTGCTGCACCGTCGACAGCCGATGCGCGATCACCAACATCGTATGCGCCTTCCGCTGCCGCCCGCCCCACATCAATTCATCCAACGCCGCCTGCACCACCCGCTCGCTCTCGGTGTCCAGCGCGCTCGTCGCCTCATCCAACAGCAAGATCGGCGGGTTCTTCAGAACCGCCCGCGCAATCGCCAGCCGCTGACGCTGCCCGCCCGACAGCCTCATCCCCGCCTCGCCAATCACCGTGTCGTACCCGTGCGGCGTCTGCATGATGAACTCGTCCGCGTGCGCCCGCTTGGCCGCGTTGATGATCTCCTCTTGCGTCGCGCCGGGTTTCCCGTACGCAATATTGATGGCCACCGTATCATTGAACAAAAACGTCTCCTGCGTCACCAGCCCGATCTGGTCCCGCAACGATTTGAACGTCCCCTCCCGAATGTCCACGCCGTCGATCTTCACCGTGCCGCTCGTCGGATCGTAAAATCGCGGCACCAAATTGAACAACGTGGTCTTGCCCGCGCCGCTCGCGCCCACCACCGCTACCACCGTGCCCGCCAGCACCTCCAGATTCACCGATTCCAGCGCCGCGCCGTTCTCCCCGTAGGAGAAACTTACGTTCTCGAACCGGATCGATTGCCGCAACGGCGGCAACACGCGCGCCCGGGGCGATTCGACCACCGTCGGTTTCGTGTCCAGCAACTGGAATATCCGTTCCGTTCCACCCATGCTTTCCTCGATTTGCAAATGCACGCGGCTGAGCTTCTTCACGGGTTCGTACAACATGAACAGGCCCAGCCCCATGCTCACCAGCTCGCTGCCCTTCACCTGCACATGGTACGCGTACAGGAACGCCGCCATACCCCCAAATCCCGACACCACTTCAATCACCGGGGACGATAACGCGCGGGCCCGAATCACTCGCATCCGCTGGGTAAACACGTCGCGGCAGAGCTTCCGAAAATCGGCCGCCTCGCGTTCCTCCATGCTGAAGGCTTTGATGACCCGCAAACCGACGATCGCTTCGTGCAACACCGCCAACAGCGACGCCTGATTTTCCTGCGACGCGCGGCTGGCCTTGCGCGTTTTGCGTCCAAAAATCGTGATCGGTATCAGGCAAATCGGGAACAGAACCAGCGCCGCCGCCGTCAGCCTCCAATCGGTGTACAATAACCACGCCAGCACCGAGATCAGTGCCACGGGCTGCTTGACAACGTCCTCCACCACCGTGGAAATGGATTGTTGCACGAGCCCGACGTCGTTGGTGACCCGCGAAATCAATTCGCCTGTCTGCGCCTCGGTGAAAAAATCCAGCGACATTGATTCCAAATGCTCGAAGAGGCGCACCCGCATGTCCATCACCACGCGCAGGCCCACCCAGTTCAGGAGGTACGTCCCCAGAAAATCGAACGTCCCGCGCGCGATCATCGCCACGGGCAACAACACCGCGATTCCCACCATCTGCCACCACGGGTACGACCAGTTGCTCTCAAACGCCCAGGCCCACGCCTTTCGTACCACCTGCAGCACCGCCCCGTTCGCCGGCCCGTACAACACACCAAAAACAATGCCGCCAATGAGACGCGCGCGGTACGGTTTCACGTATACAAACAGCCGCTTGTAGAGCGCCCAATTATCCCGCGATTGATCCATCAACCACGCAGTATACCACCCGCCCCCGCCATCGTGAACGGGAATGTGACATCGCAAATCCAAAGGGATTTGCGGTGTCACCCTGAGCCTGTCGAAGGGTCTCGTCCTACCGAGTGAATCCGCGCGGAATGTTGGTTTGACACCACCGTGCGGGCTTTGCTACAAACTGCCCCACTGAGTGTTCAGTCCGAATCCGAAATCGAAAACGACTCACTATGGCAAAGGTTCTCCTCGAAAACGTCTCCAAGGTCTACCCCGGCGGCGTCAAAGCCGTCGATACCGCCAACCTCGAAATCGGTGACCAGGAATTCGTCGTGCTCGTCGGCCCCTCCGGCTGCGGCAAATCCACCACGCTCCGCATGGTCGCGGGCCTCGAGGAAATCTCCAGCGGCAACATTTTCATCGATGGCAAGCGCGTCAACGACGTTCCGCCCAAAGACCGCGACATCGCCATGGTCTTCCAGAACTACGCGCTCTATCCGCACATGACCGTCTACAAAAACATGGCGTTCGGCCTGATGTTGCGCAAGTACCCGAAACCCGAGATCGATCAGCGCGTCCGCGAAGCCGCCCAAATCCTCGGCATCACCGACGAACAGCTCCAGCGCAAACCCAAGGCCCTCTCCGGCGGCCAACGCCAGCGCGTCGCCGTCGGCCGCGCCATCGTCCGCAAACCGAAAGCCTTTCTCTTCGACGAACCGCTCTCGAACCTCGACGCCAAAATGCGCGTGCAGATGCGCGCCGAAATTTCCAAGCTCCACGACCGCCTCAAGTCCACCATGATCTACGTCACCCACGATCAGGTCGAAGCCATGACCATGGGCGACCGCATCGTGGTCATGAAAGACGGCGTCATCCAGCAGGTCGCGGATCCCCTTGGCCTCTACGATAACCCCAGGAACATGTTCGTGGCCGGCTTCATCGGGTCGCCGCCGATGAATTTCTTCAAGGGCGCCATCGAGCAACGGCCGGGCGGACTCTGGTTCGTCGAGCAAGCCGCCGGGACGGCGAAGGGATTCGAGATTCGTATCAACGACGATATGGCCAGGAAACTCGCCGCCGGAGGCTACGCCGGCAAAAGCGTCGTGTTCGGCTCGCGTCCCGAGGACATCAACGACAAGCAGCACGCGTCGTTCGCCAATCCCGACCAGGCCGCGGCCGCCACCGTCGAAGTCGTCGAGCCGATGGGCGCGGAAATCTACCTCTACCTCAACACCGGACGACACAGCTTCGTCGCGCGCGTCAACCCGCATGAAAAGGCCGAGGTCGGCCAGAAGCTCGATATGGCGTTCGACATGCGCAAGTGCCATTTCTTCGATTCCCAGACCGAGCAGGTCATCGTATAACCGTTTGTGGAGTGCGTGACGGGTCGACGCCTGCCGATCCGCTCCGAGGACATGAACGACAATCGCGACAAGCTGCCCCTCTCCCGCTGGCAAATCGCGCTCCGCATCGTCGGCGCGGTCTTGCTTACCGTCTGTGCGCTCATGGTCGTTCTCGGCTCAACCATCCTCACCCCACAACTCCAAGGCCCGCAGTTCCTCCTCTATTGGACCTGGTGCACCCTGCTCACCCTTGCCGCCATCATCATCGCCTTCTGGGACATGCTCCTCGTCCGTCGCGCCTCCAAACGCACCCACCGCGAGATTTTCCACAAGGAATTCATGTCTTCCAACCTCGGCGAAAAATCGCGCAACCGCCGCGAGCCGTGACGCCCGCAGCTAATATGACGGGGCTGAGTGACTCGCCGTTTTCCGGCTGTGCGAAGATCTCTCGCAATCCGGGCGGCAAGAAACCATACGGTTAAGTGGTAAACGGCACCATCGGGAGACATGCGCCGAACAAGCGGAATCGCTCTGCATCGGGATTCCCTTCTCCCCGTTTGACGGAGAAGGTCAGGATGCGGGAGCCCCTCTAGTAACTATAATCGCACGACAGCGCCCCGGGTGAACTGACCTGCAACATGTACCGCATCTTCGCCACCCTCTTCTTGGCGCGATACGTCCCCTTCACGCCCGCCAGGTTCCCCCAATAACTCACGTTCTCCGCGGTCGGGTCCGCCGTCGCGAACTCCACCCCTTGCGGCCGCAGATGCGACGGCGGTGGCGCCATGAGCCGCACCTGCAATGTCGGTGTGTTGTTGGACGAACTCCCGGTGTTGACCAACGAGATCCGGCTCCCGCCGAGCTGCGGTGGGCGGTTCGTCACCACCAGGCTGTCATCGTTCGCCAGCCCATAACAAAACGATTTCTGTACCGTGTCACAATACCCCAGCACGCAGGTCTGGCTCGTGACTTTCTCAAACCGCGCCACGTCGTTCTCGTTCGTATCGGGCGAAAGATAGTTCGACGCCATCCGCACCACCTGAAAATTGTCCTCGTTCGTGTGGACGACCTCGTCCACGCAAAAATCCGCCGTCGCCATCAACGTGTAATGCAGTTCCGCCTCCATCAACTGCGGTTTCGGCGCAAACATCATCACCTGAAAATCCTTCGCCGCCATCGACACCTGATTGGAAATCTCCCCCTTCAACAACACCATCGGCGCCTTCCCGCCCTTCAACCGGATGTCCAGGTCGCTGATCGCCATCGTCGGCACATACCCCGCATTGCAATCCCAATAGCCCGTCAGGAAAAACGACCCGCCAAATGGCCCGTACGGCAGCGCCATCTGGATTTCCCCGCTTCCCTTGATCACACACACCGGCACCACATTCGTCCCGTCAATGTTGTAGGAAAACAGCAACTCGGTGAATGTGCCCACCTCATGACCCTTCAACGACACGGCCATACTGCTCGCGTTCGTCGCCGAATCATCCGTGCCATCAACCACCCAGAACTTTTCGTTCACCAGGTTCGTGTCGCCAAAGGCCGCACGACCCGTCAGCGCACCGATTCCCAGCAGCGCGACGACGCCTGTACGACAGAAACTGCGGAAGCTTGGATTCATAATGGCCCGGGCACATTAGTCGTGACCACCGGGCCTGTCAAAGTTTATCGGCACTTTTTGTGCCAACCGGCGGTCTGCTTGGTCACTTCGCAGGCCGCCGCGCCTTCAAATTCGCCAACAACTCGATGGTCGTCTGGTTGTGCGGATCGACGATCAGCGATTGGTCGTAAGCGGCCTGTGCCGCCGCCAGGTCGCCCTGCCGTTCCCGAATTTGCCCCAACACACCGTAGCTGATGGCCGGCTCGATACCGGAGCGTATGTTGCGCTCGCACTGTGTGATGCCGTCCGCGTCACGGCCCAGTTCGTAGTACAACAACGCCAGGTTCACACCGGTCACCGCCTCGTCTGGATTCATCTTCTGCGCCGTCTCGAACGCCACCACGGCACTCTCCAATTGATGCCGATGCAGTAACTCGATCCCCTCCTGCACGTAACGGGCGCTGCTGTTGTAGGCATCCGCGTACGCGACGAACTCGCCCCCCTTCTGGCAGTCGTAGATGCCATAACCCGGAAACCGCGCATCGGCGGGCTGCGCAAAATGCGTGTCGGCGTACCGCGCCAGCGACGGCACATACGCGTGGTAGTCATGCGTGAACACCACGTATCGCACCCGATTGGTGGAATCACGCAACAGTTCCCAGCTCTCGCCGCCGTTGGGAATCACGTGGCGAACCCGGCTCAGCTCCAGTAGCAACGGATCGGTGAACGTGTACGCCGTGAACAACATCGTGTCGTCCGCCGTGGAGTGCGACGTCAGCCAGCGCGCCGCGTCCCGCGATGGCCAGCCGACCGGTCGATCCAGCACCGCGGTCGTGTAATCGCTCGCCGCCAGCCCCGGCCCCGGATCGGGCAGCGACACTCCGTTCAGTGAACGCATCAGCAGGATCGCGCATACCGACCAAGTACCCAGCCACTTCCACCCGCCCCGCAACGCCGTCAGCGCCACCGCGGCAAACAGACACACACTCGGAATCAGCCAGAGCAACTCCACGTGTCCATCTCGAAAGAACGGCGTCACGACCAGATTGACCACAGGCAGAAGCCAGACCAAAAGCCGACGGTCCGCCACTGAGCCTCCCGCGGCGCGAACGGCCACCACCGCCGCGCCGATCCCGGCCACCAGAAGCAACACGCCGTAAAAGCCAATTACGGACCGCAAATGCAACCCGAGTCGGGTCAGCGACGGCCCGAACTGGCGAGTAACACCCGGTTCGTGAAGAAACGTCATGGGCTGGCCCCGCAGCAGAATCACCGACGTCACCAACGCCAGCGGAATGATCGACAGACCGAGCGCCGCGTAGAACGTGCGGCGTTGACGTGAATTCTCGAATAGGAAGTACCCGGCGACCACGAGGAATCCCCAGCCGTACAGCGCCGTTGCTTTCGTGAGCAGGGCCAACGCCAGAAAAATCCCCATCCCGACGAAGCTCGCCAGTGAGTTCGTCTCCCGCGCGCGGATCAGCAACGCCAGCGCGCACAGACCGAAGAACAACGCGGTCACATCCGGAATCCCGTGCGCCGAATAGTAGACATGCAAGGGTAGCACCGTGAGGAATGCCGCGCCAATCAACGCGACCCCGCGCTTTCCGGTCAGCCGAAAAATCAGTGCCCCCAACGGGAAAATGGAAAACGATCCCGCCAGCACGGACCACAAGCGCAACGCCAGTTCGTTGGGCCCAAACGCTCTGACAGGAACGCTGGCAATCAGCGGAAACAAAAGGTCAGGCCGCGGTCGCGAACTTCGCAACGCTTCGAACAGCAGTCGTTTGTCCAACTCATACAGCAGCCAGTGCGCCTCGTCGTAGTTGAAGGTAAACCCCGTCAGATGATAGGCCCGTAGCGCCACCGCCAGTCCCAACAGACCAAGCCACACGAGCGTGAGCTGCCATGAGTGCCGCCGACAAGAATTCATTTGTAGGGAACCTGCCCACAGACTACGGAAAGATGACTACCCTGTAAAGGGATAGCCGTGACGCCCGTTCACCGCCAGATGAACACGCTGAACACGCTCGCGTAGTCGTCGGTCCACAAACGCGCTTGCAGATGGGGTGGCGGACGTTGCCAGCGCGGATCGCGGATCAATCCCGCCAACGCTTCCGGGCGCCGCGCCATGACCACCCATTTCGACGAAATCTTTCCCGTCGCCAGCAATTCGCCCTCGCCGCCTCCCGATTCGTTCTGGATCACGCATGCCAGCCCCGCGTTCTGCGCCAGCACGCCCAACACGCGCTCCAGCCGCAGATGACGGTTCGAGATGTGGAAAATCAGCACCCCATCCGGCGCCAGCTTCCGTAAATACAGCGCCAACGCCTCTCGCGTGATCAAATGCAGCGGGATCGTGTCTGACGTGTACGCGTCCAGCACCAGCACCCCGTATTGACCGTCCGGCGCCTGCTGCAACGACAGCCGCGCGTCGCCCATCACCACATCCACGTCCACCGGGCAATCGTGCAAATACGTAAAGTACCGCGGGTCCTCCGCAATCTCTTCCACTGCCGGGTCGATCTCGTAAAACGTCCAGCGCTCGCCGCGCCGCCCGTATCCCGCCAGCGATCCCGCCCCCAGCCCGATCACGCCCACGCGTTTCTTCAACGAATCGTCCAGCGTCGCGAATGCCTGCCCGAACGGTCCCCAAGTTGTAAAATAGGCCAATGGCTCGTCGCGCTCGCGCCGATCGACGTGTTGGATGCCGTGGATCGTGTTCCCGTGCATCAACCAATGATATCGTCCCGCCGGGTCCAGGCTGATCCGGTGGATGCCGAAAAAGTTGCGCTCCACCAGCAGCGTGCGGTCCGCATACCCTGGCACAAACGCGCAGGCCACAAGCACGCCCGCCAACCCCAACGCAAACCGCAGCGGTCGTCGTACAAACAACAGGCACAGCACCGTCGGTACGCCGTACATCACCATCATCGTGACCGACACCGGCCACCTCGTCCCACCACGCAACACTTCCAGGAGATTCGCCGCGAACAATCCGATGATCAGCGGCAACGCGAAATCGACGACTCGCTGCCGCCGCGTCGCCGGCGCCTTCGTCCAATTCGGCATCAGCGCGCATGTCAGCACGAGCGTCAGCGGGTATTCCACCACCGTCGAAAAAATCACCGGCGCCAGCATGGCGTTGAATATCCCGCCGAGCACGCCGCCCGCCGACAGCCACAGATAAAATTCCGTCAGGTGCGCTGTGGACGGCCGGTCGTCCGCCAGTTCACCGAGGCATACCATCGACACGATGAACAAACACGCCAGATGCAACCCGATCAGCAACCCAATCGGGTGCACCACCCGCGCGATCAGCGTGGCCACCACCGCGGCTACCGCCACCGGCAACGCACACGCCATCCAGCGACGCGGCAGCACTCGTCGCCGGGCAAACACGAGAATGAACGCCAGCAGGTAGATCCCCAATGGAATCACCCACAACAACGGGATCGGCGCGACCTCCGACGTGATGTACGTCGTCACGCTCAACATCAGGCTGCACGGCACGAACGCCAGCACCACCCACCGCCACCGACGACGCGCGGTCAGTTTTTCGGGAGAAGCCTCCGACGACGCCTCGCGGGAAGAAATCTCCGCCACGCCGGCCAGGCGAAGCTTGCGCGTGATCCACAATCCGCACACCGCGGTGAGCCCCGCCAGCAAATCGTACCCGACCGTCCACCACTGGCTCTGTTGACTCAATCGCAGGTGCGGCTCGATGAACGCGGGATAGCACACCAGCGCGAGTAGGCTGCCGCAGTTGCTCGCCGCATACAGAAAGTACGGGTCGGTCGCGTCGCGATGTCCACTCGCGGAAAACCAGCGCTGCAACAGCGGACTCGTGGCCGACACGACGAAGAACGGCACGCCAACCGTCATCGCCAGCACCGCCAGCAACCATGGAATCGGATTGTGCGTCGTGGGTGGCACCCAACCGAGTGGGATCACCACCGGCATCGCCAGGAACGGGAGCACGAGCAGCACGGCGTGCAGTGCGGCCTGGCGACGCACGCCCAGCCATCGGATCGTGAAATGCGCGTAGGCGTATCCGGCCAGTAACACCGCCTGATAAAAAACCATCGCCGTGTTCCACACCGCGGGCGAACCGCCCAGCAACGGCAATACCATCCGCCCGACCATCGGCTGCACGACAAATAGCAGCGCGGCGCCCGTAAATATGGTTATGCCATAAACGATCAACATCGATTTGCCCCCCAAAACGGCCATTAAACAGCAGACTTTATGCCCAAACAGCGGCTCTGAATCTGGTCAATGGCCCACGCCGCGTGCTCTCGCACGAGCGGTTCGGGGTCAGCCAATGCCCGCTCCAACGCAGGCAGGGCGGAGGCGTCGCCGATGTTGCCGAGCACGACGCAGACGTTGCGGAGGAAGCCGCGGCGCTTGATGCGGAGGATCGGGGTGCCATGGAAGAAATCGCGAAACTGTTGCTCGTCCCACGAGAGAAACTCGGTCAGCGGCGGCGTCTCGCGCCGCTGAAACTCGCGCGCGGGCGAGAGCTTCGCGAACCGGTTCCACGGGCATACGTCGAGGCAATCATCGCAGCCGAACACATGGTCGCCGACGAGCGGCCGCAACTCGACGGGAATCGCGCCCTTCAACTCGATCGTCAGATAGCTGATACACAACCGCGCGTCGAGTTGGTACGGCGCGACGATCGCGCGCGTGGGACACACGTTGATGCACCGCCGGCACGTGCCGCAGTATTCGCGCTCGGGCTTATCCGGCGGCAATTCGAGATTCGTCAGCACCTCGCCCACGAAAATCCAATTGCCCAGCCGACGGCTGATGAGGTTCGTGTGTTTGCCGATGAATCCGATCCCCGCGCGCTGCGCCAGGTCTCGTTCGAGAATCGGGCCGGTGTCCACATACCAGAGCGAACGCGTGCCCGGTCCGCCACATTCATCGATGGCCGCCGCGAGTTGCTTCAACTTTTCGGACATCACGTCGTGGTAGTCGCGCGCCCCCCATGCGTACCGCGCAATCCGAGCCGTTGTAGGCCGCGTCCCTTTACCCCGCTCCGAGCGGGGCTGTCGCGGCGTCTCGGCATTGTAATTCAATCCAACAACCACCACGGATTGCACGCCGGCCAGAATTTTGGATGGATCGACGCGCTTCTCCGCGTTCCTGGCCATGTAGCCCATCTCACCGTGAAAACCTGCCGTGAGCCACTGCCGGAATTCCTGCGTGTGCTGCGGCTGCGCGTTTGAGATGCCGACGAGATCGAAACCGATCGCGCGGGCCTTCTCCTTGATTTGTCGAGCGAGTTTACCCCGACTCCGAGGTCGGGGCGTCCCTGCCCGCCGACTTGTCCGCCGTAGCCTCGGCGCAGGCGGAAGCTTTACCCGCTGTGGCGGGCTTGGCGAAGGCGGGCCGCTACAATCCGGTTTGCTCTTTGTAGATGCGGACAATTTCACCGGCTTGTTGCTCCACGGTCATCGCCGAGGTGTCGATTCGCAGTGGAATGGCTTTGTACAACTGTTCGCGGTCACGCAACAACGTCTCAATCCGCGTGCGGCGATCGGCATCAGCTTCTTCCAACAAGGGCCGATGCTTGGCATCCTTGGTGCGTTTGTAAGCAACGTCGGGGTCCACCCAACAGCAAATGACGACGCTCGTGCGGCCGAAATCTCGAAGATTGTTCGGATCCAGCACGACACCACCGCCGGTGGCGATCACCCGACCTTCTCCGGAAGCCAGTTCGCGAACCAGCGCCCGTTCCTGCTGACGAAAATGGGCCTCGCCCTTCGTCTCGAAAATCTGTGAGACCGTCTGGTTATGGCGCTGTTCGATAATCCCATCCATGTCCACAAACTTCATCCCGAGCCGCGCAGCGGCGACCTTGCCCGCGTCCGTCTTGCCGCTGCCCATGAATCCAACCAACACCAGGTTTTTCATCGTGGTTGATTGTACCAACAGATTCCGCTTCCGGCGAGCAAGGTGTTGCGCTATAAGAAGCATGTGAAAAAGCCCGGCTGGAAAGACCGTCTGATCCGCGGTGATTGCCGTGATGTGCTGCGCGAGATGCCCAAGGAATCCGTGCATCTGGCCATCACATCGCCGCCGTACAACGTCGGACTCGACTACGACGGCCACATCGACCGCATGTCGTACGCCGAGTATCTCGCCTGGCTGTTGCCGGTGTGGCGCGAACTTCACCGCGTCCTCGTCGATGGCGGGCGGTTCGCCCTCAACATCGCGCCGACCAGTATCAAAGATTTCAAGCCGATCCACTACGACATCGCCGCGCAACTCCGCGACCTGGGCTTCATCATGCGCACCGAGATCATTTGGTACAAACAGACCATGCGCCGCCGGACCGCCTGGGGTTCGTGGAAAAGTCCGCGCAATCCGCATATCATTCCCAGTTGGGAGTACGTACTCGTCTTTTCCAAAGGTTCGTGGACGCTCGAGGGCGACAAGAAGCTCGCCGATATCGATGGCGGGGAGTTCATCAAGTTCTCCGACGGGTTCTGGCGGATCGGGCCGGAAACGAAAGGCCGTCAGCCGTTTTTGAAAAGCTTGTATCCGACACGCCGTGGAACGAAAACCGCCCAACCAGACCGAGACGGACATCCCGCCCCATTTCCCGAAGAGTTGATCTACCGCCTGATTAAATTCTACAGCTACCGGGGCAACATGGTGCTCGATCCGTTTGGCGGGACGGGAACCGTGGCCGTCGTGGCGAAGAAGACGGGACGGCATTTCATCCACGTCGACGTTTCGAAGAAGTACTGCCAGATCGCGATGAAACGGTTGGCGCAGGTATCCGCCTGACCCATCATCGGCCGTACAACTGCCGCATCAATTCGCGCGCGGACACCTGCCCGGGCGCCACGGGTGTATCGAGGTAGCCGTACGTCAGGCACGAACCGAGCCTCGGGAAATCAACGCGTGTCTGCGGGCCGAGCGGCCCCATTCCGAGCACGCACAACGGTGTGGGACGTTTCTCGGCGAGCAGCGCCCGCAAGATGGCGAGATCCTCCTCGGTCCTGACCATCGTGACGATCTTAGCCACCGTGCCGTAGCGGGAGGCCTTGTCGACGATCACCCGGAGATCCTCCAGCGGCGGCGTCCGTCCGAAATCGTGGTGCGACACGATCAGCGCGCGCTTGTGCTCCCGCGCCAGCGCCGATACCTGCTCAATAATCGGACTGCGCAATTCGATGTCCGCTGCCGCCAGATGGCGCAATGCTTCCTCGAACAGCGGCAGGCGCAATTCATCGGGTTGCTTCCATTTCCCGCCCTCGGCGTCGAGACGAACCGTCACCACCACCGGCAAGCCGCGCGCTTCGATGGCTTGCGCGTGCTGGAGCCAGACCGGTTCCGCCCGGGGCGAGTGCGGCGCGTACGGCCCGATCAGGTCGACGCGCACTTCCACAATATCGCAATCGCGCTCGGCGCGGGCCGCCAACCGGGCCAGCGTGCCCGGTTGCGACACGACACCAACGACGCGCGCCGTGTCCCCAAGCGTAAATTTACCAGGCTCTCTCTGCGACTCGGCCACGCCCAGCATGGTACCCTGCCGCAGGGCGGAGGGGAAGCGATTCCTTGCCCGGGCGAAAGTTTTTCATTGGCGTCCGGGGGCAAAGGTTCTACAGTCAGTTGTGATTGTCCGACAATCCAGCACATCCATGAATAACATCTTGAATCAATTGATCCAGTTGCAGGAACTCAACTTTGCCAAGGAAGAACAAAAGGCCTCCAATTCCCAAATGCCCCTCGGGCAGTTGGAAAAATCCATTGCCAAGATCCGCGCGCAGTTGCCGCCCGAGGTGGCCGAGCGCTACGATCGCCTGCAGAAGCACTACCCGCTGGCGGTGGTCCCGCTCGCGAATGGAAATTGTTCGCGGTGCGGCCTGGCCGTGCCCATCGCGGTGGTCAACGCCGCCAAGGCCGGCGACCAATTGCAGTATTGCCCGCATTGCGGCCGGTTCCTCTTCTTCCCCGACACGGTGGCCCGCCAGCCGAAGAAAAAACCGGATACGAAGCGGCCGGTCGAGGTCGGCATCGCGCGCTTCTCAGCAGCAAACCTGATGGTGCCAAAGCTCGAGGCATCGACCCTCGAAGGCGTTATCGGCGAGCTGGCGAAGGCGCTGGGTGACGGTGGGTTTGTGGAAGAACCCGCGACATTGACCGAGTTGGCGCTGCGCCGTGAAGCGATTGTCAGCACCGCCGTGGAACATGGGCTCGCCTTCCCGCATGTTCGCGACGTGGAAGGCGGCGGCCTGACCTTCGCCGTCGGCATGAAAGAAAAGGGCATCAAATTCGGCGCGCACGAAGATCACCTGAGCAAGATCTTCTTCTTTATCGTGATCCCGACGGCGGCCACCGCATTCTATCTCCGCTTGCTGGCCGGGCTGGTGCGCACGTTCGAGTCCACCGACGCCCGCAAGGAATTACTCGACTGCGACACACCCGAACAAATGTGGAAGACCCTCGTCAAGCTCACGAAAACCTCCGTGCCGTAAACCAAGACTGGGGCGTGTGGTCCCTGCTCGATCAGTCTGTCGGCGAATATGCTTCGCCGTCCTCCCGAACCTGATTCTCCAAGACAACAAAAAGCCCGCACTCATTTCTGAATGCGGGCTGTTGTGAAATTACCCCGGCAGCGACCTACTCTCGCGCAAGCTATACAGGCACTACCATCGGCCCTGCAGCGTTTCACGACCGTGTTCGGAATGGGAACGGGTGGGACCACTGCGGCAAAACCACCGGGAAATCTTCGAAGCCGTCGGCGATCGGCGTCTCCACTCCCGCCGAAGCGGCACGGAGGGCCAACAACCGACAACTTCTCTGTATCATGTCAAAAGAACAGTGTTCTCTGATAATTGCATACAGTAAGCGGGGCTACAATGGCTGAGGTTTGTTTAAATCACTGACCCTCCCTCTTGCGAGGAAAAGTTTAAGTGATCAAGCCTCACGGCTGATTAGTACCGGTCAGCTCACGTATTGCTACGTTTACACACCCGGCCTATCAACGGGGTAGTCTTCCCCGAGCCTTTAGGGTCTTGCGACCGTCAGACGTAATCTTGGGAGGCGCTTGGCGCTTAGATGCTTTCAGCGCTTATCGTTTCCGCACACAGCTACCCGGCGCTACTCTTGACAGAATAACCGGAATACTGGAGGTGCGTTGTTCCCGGTCCTCTCGTACTAAGGAACAAATCCCTCACGTCTGCTGCGCCCACAGTGGATAAGGACCGAACTGTCTCACGACGTTCTGAACCCAGCTCGCGTACCGCTTTAACCGGCGAACAGCCGGACCCTTGGGACCTTCTCCAGCCCCAGGATGCGATGAGCCGACATCGAGGTGCCAAACCGGTTCGTCGATGTGAACTCTTGGAACCGATAAGCCTGTTATCCCCGGCGTACCTTTTGTCCGATGAGCGATGGCGATTCCACATTCAACCACCGGATCACTTGGACCCGCTTTCGCGTCTGCTCGACTTGTAGGTCTCACAGTGAGCCTGGCTTTTAGCCATATCCTCAACACCTGATTGCCAACCAGGTTGAGCCAAGCATCGTACTCCTCCGTTACTCTTTGGGAGGAAACCGCCCCAGTCAAACTGACCCGCTGACACGGTCCCGCGGCCGGTTAACGGCGCGTGGTTAGAACCTTAATGAGCGAAAAGTGGTGTTTCATTGTTCCCTCCACCGGGCCCGAGAGCCCGGTTTCGAAGGGTCCCACCTACGCTACGTATCACACATCAAAGTCCAATATCAGCTTACAGTAAAGGTGCACGGGGTCTTTCCGTCCTACTGCGGGTATGCGGCATCTTCACCGCAACTACAGTTTCGCCGAGCCTCTCTCCGAGACAGTCGCTCTTTCGTTACAAGATTCGTGCAGGTCGGAACTTACCCGACAAGGAATTTCGCTACCTTAGGACCGTTATAGTTACGGCCGACATTCACGGGGACTTAAGTTCAGAGCTTCAGGCTTGCGCCTTGACCCCTTGCCTTAATCTTTCCGCATTGGTCACTTGTCACTCTGTATACCGTCTCTTGCGAGTTCGCACAGAGCTGTGTTTTTGTTAAACAGTCGCAGAGCGCCTTTCACTGCGGCCCCAGATGGCTTTGATATAATCTGACCGTCCGGGGCGCCCCTTCTTCCGAAGTTACGGGGCTAATGTGCCGAGTTCCTTAGAGAGATTTCACTCGCGCGCCTGAGAATACTCATCTCACCCACCTGTGTCGGATTACGGTACGGGCACCCTGGTGAACACTGCCAGGCTTTTCTCGCCAGCGTGGTATTAACGAATCCGCTTCGACCGTAGTCTCCGCGTCCAACGCCGCCTTCCGACGGTATTGACCACCACTTTCAACCGGTGGCTCGCATTCCCTTCTGGGTTCCTGACAGCTTAAACCAAGGTGGTGTTGGAATATTAACCAACTGTCCATCATCTACGCCTTACGGCCTCGACTTAGGTCCCGACTAACCCTGGGCGGACGAACCTTCCCCAGGAAACCTTGGGTTTACGGCGAGTCGGAATTTAACCGACTTTATCGCTACTCGTGTCTGCATTCTCACTTCCAAGCACTCCAGTTTCAGTCACCTTCCACCTTCGTTGCGCTTGGAACGCTCCCCTACCACTCACCAGGTCCGAGGACCTGGTGAATCCATAGCTTCGGTACTACGTTTGATCGCCAATCATTTTCGGCGCGAGATCGCTCGATGAGTCAGCTGTTACGCACTGTTTAAATGGTGGCTGCCTCTAAGCCAACATCCTCACTGTCTTAGCAACCTCACATCCTTTCCACTAAACGTAGTTTAGGCACCTTAGCTGATAGTCTGTTTATGTTTCACTCTCGACGATGAAGCTTATCCCCCACCGTCTGACTGCCCGGGTAGTGCAACGCGGTATTCGGAGTTTGGTTGGATTCGGTAGCCCGGTAAGGCTCCTATCCCATCCAGTGCTCTACCTCCGCGCGCTAGTGGCCGGACGCTATACCTCAATATATTTCGGGGAGAACCAGCTATGACGGGGTTTGTTTAGTCTTTCGCTCCTACGCACAGTTCATCGGAGAATTTTTCAACATTCACCCGTTCGGGCCTCCATCTGGTGTTACCCAGATTTCACCCTGACCATGCGTAGATCACCTCCGCTTCGGGTCTATTGCCAGCGACTGGTCGCCCTGTTCAGACTCGCTTTCGCTGCGGCTGCCCCCGTCTGACCGGGGTTAGCCTTGCCACTGACAATAACTCGCAGACTCATTATGCAAAAGGCAGGCCATCACCCCGCTCATTCCAAAGCCCGCGAACCCAAACTCTTTCGGATACGTGTTTTCAGATGTCCAAGTGCCGCGCCGTACTGCTTGAGCTTCCGCTCCCGCAACCGCGCCTCACTTTCGTCACGATAGGCCTCGTAGTAAACGAGTTCCCATCCGCGATGCTCACCGGTTCATGCTGCTGGATCCGCTGTCGCAGATCCGCACTGAAACCGATGTAAATCGCCTGGCTCTTCGGATTCTTCAACACATACACGTAGTTCATGGGTCCTGGCCCCAGAATGAGCGGGGCTATGACACTTTGTAAGCACAGGGTTTCAGGTTCTTTTTACTCCCCTCAAAGGGGTTCTTTTCACCTTTCCCTCACGGTACTAGTTCACTATCGGTCGACGATGAGTATTTAGCCTTGCGCCGTGGTCGGCGCGGATTCAGACAACGTTTCACGTGTGCCGTCTTACTTGGGATACCTCTAGGTCGCTTTGAGTTTTCGCTTACGTGCCTATCACACCCTATGGGGTCCGTTTCCACGGACTTCGGCTAACTCTCTGCGTACCACATTGAGGTCCCGCAACCCCGAAGTACAAGTACCTCGGTTTAGGCTGTTCCCGTTTCGCTCGCCACTACTCAGGGAATCGATGTGCTCTTTCTGTTCCTCCGGTTACTGAGATGTTTCACTTCACCGGGTATGGCTCATATGGTCCTATTGTATTCAGACCACTGTATCCAGATATTACTCTGGATGGGTTCCCCCATTCGGACATCCACGGATCAACGCGTGCTTGCCGCTTCCCGTGGCTTATCGCAACTTACTACGTCCTTCATCGCCTATCGTCGCCAAGGCATCCGCCCTGCGCTCTTAGTAGCTTGATCACAAACTATCCGTCCGGTTCTCAACTCTGAGTTCCAGACTGACATATTCTCAGCATTTATTGTAGTTTTTACCCACTACACTGTATGCAATTGTCAAAGAACATCCACCCGGCCTCTGCCCGGCGGAAATTGTCCCGTCGTGAAAACTGGTGGGCGCGATAGGATTCGAACCTATGACCCTGCGCTTATCAAGCGCATGCTCTAACCAGCTGAGCTACGCGCCCACGCGGCGCGTCGCGCCGGAAACTGGTGGAGCCGACGAGGATCGAACTCGTGACCTCCTGCTTGCAAAGCAGGCGCTCTCCCAGCTGAGCTACGGCCCCGCAGGGCGTTGCTGGGCGGCTGCTTCTGCCCCAGAAGGTCTTCTCTCCAGTACTCACGTTGGCAAAGAACATGACGTTCCTCAAAAACTGAATTGTGCGATACGATCAAGCTTCCCGGATTTCTCCAGGATTCGACCTAGGATCCGATTCGGGACCGAAGTCTCGAATCAAGGTCTCCTTAGAAAGGAGGTGATCCAGCCGCAGGTTCCCCTACGGCTACCTTGTTACGACTTCATCCCAGTCACTATCCATACCTTCGGCGCCTGTCTCCTTGCGGTTAACACGGCGACTTCGGGTGCAGACAGCTTCCATGATGTGACGGGCGGTGTGTACAAGGCCCGGGAACGTATTCACGGCGCCGTAGCTGATGCGCCATTACTAGCGATTCCGGCTTCATGAAGGCGAGTTGCAGCCTTCAATCTGAACTGGGCATGGTTTTATGGGATTTGCTCCACCTCGCGGTCTTGCGTCCCTCTGTACCATGCATTGTAGCACGTGTGCAGCCCTGGCCGTAAGGGCCATACTGATTTGACGTCATCCCCACCTTCCTCCTCGTTTAAAGCGAGGCAGTCTGTTTAGAGATCCCGCTTGCGCAGGCAACTAAACACAAGGGTTGCGCTCGTTGCGGCACTTAAGCCAACATCTCACGACACGAGCTGACGACAACCATGCAGCACCTGTGCTGGCTCTCATCTTACGATGAGTCGTTACCCTTTCAGGCTCCTACTACCAGCATGTCAAGGCCAGGTAAGGTTCTTCGCGTTGCATCGAATTAAGCCACATGCTCCACCGCTTGTGCGGGCCCCCGTCAATTTCTTTGAGTTTTAGCCTTGCGGCCGTACTTCCCAGGCGGTTCACTTATCGCGTTAGCTTCGGCACGGAGGGGGTCGACTCCCCCCACACCAAGTGAACACCGTTTAGGGCCAGGACTACCGGGGTATCTAATCCCGTTTGCTCCCCTGGCTTTCGTGCATGAGCGTCAGGAACTGTCCAGAGACCCGCCTTCGCCACCGGTGTTCTAGTCGATCTCTACGCATTTCACCGCTACACCGACTATTCCAGTCTCCTCTCCAGTCCTCAAGTCCGCCAGTTTCGAATGACCTATCACAGTTAGGCTGTGAGATTTCACATCCGACTTAACGAACCGCCTGCGCACCCTTTACGCCCAATGAATCCGAACAACGCTCGCCGTCTCTGTATTACCGCGGCTGCTGGCACAGAGTTAGCCACGGCTTCCTCTTCCGGTACTATCAATAATCCACGTGTTGGGTAGATCACATTGTTCCCAGATGACAGAGGTTTACAATCCGAAGACCTTCATCCCTCACGCGGCGTCGCTCCTTCAGGGTTTCCCCCATTGAGAAAAATCCTCGACTGCTGCCACCCGTAGGTGTCTGGACCGTGTCTCAGTTCCAGTGTGGCTGGTCGTCCTCTCAGACCAGCTACCCGTCTTAGGCTTGGTGGGCCATTACCCCGCCAACTACCTGATAGGCCGCAGCCTCATCTCAAAGCGCCAGGTCTTACGATCCCCAGCTTTGACCTTGCGGTCACATGCGGTATTAACTCCGATTTCTCGGAGATATCCCCCACTTCGAGGTAGATAGCTACGTGTTACGCACCCTTTCGCCACTAAAATCCACTCATATTGCTATAAATGAATTCTCGTTCGACTTGCATGTCTTATCCACGCCGCCAGCGTTCGTTCTGAGCCAGAATCAAACTCTCCGTAAAATAATCAACCAGACCTGCCCCGAATTGCTCCGAGGCTCGCCATGACCCTTTCGGGGCCATGACTGATCCAACCGATTCCACGTGAGTTCACCCCCGAATTGCTTCGAGGGCGACCAGCCGGGGCTAACCGAACTGGTCGTGTTACTACATATTACTCAAAGTCCCCTGACCTGCGTCAGGGAACGTGGGCTCTCACGTATCGCACATTTCAATTTTCAAAGAACGCGACGCACCCCGATTCTCTCAGGATGCGTGCAATCTGCTTTCAGATAATCAACGTTCAGCCATCGGGCTGAACACTGATGTCTAACTGCTGATCGCCGCCCCGTCTTCAGACGACAAAACCACCGTCATCGAGTTTCGAGTTTTGCCGAACTCCTAAAGAACCATCCGTGCTGCTACATCCCCTCGCAAGCATTAACTATGTACCCGCACTTCGGGCGCCTGTCAAGCCCCTCACCGATAAATCGTTGCCGCGTTCCCGCAACAACGGTTCCCATGAAAGGACGGCCAAACTACCGATCCGCCGCCCCGTATGCAAGAACTATTTTCAAAGATGTCAAGAAGCTGGCACCGTTCCACTCAAAACCCTTGCAATCCCTGCCCGGCAAGCCAACTGCCGCAATCGGCCAAACCCCAAAATAAAGCATAAACTAGGCCGTTCCGGCCAAGCCGTGGGTGCGCACACACCATCACCCCGTCGCACTGGAGTTGCCAATCCCGTCTATTTTCCAGCTACGCACCCCTCACGGTGCGCATCATCCCACGCCCAACGCCCTACACCCGCATCACATTCTGGGCCTTGGCGCCTTTCTCGTCCTGGATGATTTCAAACTCCACCGCTTGCCCCTCAGCCAGCGTCTTGAACCCCTCACCCTTGATAGCCGAGAAATGCACAAACACGTCCGGCCCACCCTCCTGCTGGATAAACCCGAACCCCTTCTTCTCGTTGAACCACTTCACTGTTCCGCGTGCCATATGTTGCTCACCTCCTCAGGAATCAATAAGGACATTTGAGGACATTGCTTGATGGAAAATCCTATTTTGGCGGGATAAATAAAAAGGCCGTGCCTACCCAGCCCGGGCGCGCACGGTCACATCTGACTGCATTCCTCCAGATTCTCTCACAACAGCACGTACAAATAACACAGTCTCAACGTCGTACGCCTCACTTTCTACCAAACCCCCACCCTTCTGTCAAGACCTCTCTGGCTGGCCTATTCGCACCCCGTCCTCACTCCGAATCCGGCACAAACGTGACGAACCCGCTCTCGCTCGTGCCCAGGAAGTTTCCAAACGCGGCGCCGCTGCTCTGCAACAGCAGGCCATCGAACTTGACCGCCTTGCCGACGGTCGGATCGAGGAAGCTGCCGCTCAATGCCCCCGTTGTCGGCGCCACCTTCAACTTCAGGTCATTGCTGTCGACAGGCGATGCCGTGCCCGTTCCCTTCGCGCTGATCGACATGCTGATGACGATATTGCTCGTCAAATTGCCGCCGCCCAGCGTCAATTGCCCGGTCGCGGCGGCCGCAGGCGGAACGTAAATGTCTCCGGTCAGCGAATTCGTCGTTGAGAACCCATTCGTGTAAAGCGCACCGGCTGCCCCGGGTTCCTTGAACCAGTACACCGTCCCGCTGATGGTATTGTCCTCGTTGAACGTCACCCAACCGATGCACGCGCCGGTATTCTTGTACAGCGAATCGTATAGCGGCCATGTCCCGTAGCCCGAGACGGGAAACTTGCCGCTGATCTTCGTTCCATCGCCCAGCACCCCTTTCAGCGATCCGCTGCCGAGGCTCGTCACGGTCAATGTCCCGTACCCGTATCCCTGCGGCACCGTCGTATCACTGCTGTCCGCCGGCGCCAGCGCAAACGTGAACGCGCCCACCCACGGACTCGTGTTGACCGCGCTAAAGACCGCCAGGTCGGCCACCAACTGCGCCGTAAATGCGCCGCCATCGGACACCGTCCCCACAATCTCGTCCGTCGCGTTGCTCACGGCCGCCGCCTCGAGAATGACGGTCAGCGGACTCTGGTTCTTGGGCGTCACCGTGTTCGTCGAGTTGCCCGAACTGTCAAATTGTCCTTTGAACGTGGACTTCACACCGCCCACGGTCAGGTCCGCCGCAAACGATCCTGTCTTGCTGAGAACCACCGTGATCAACCCGGAACTGGCTTGCGCGGGAGCGTTCGTTATCATGACCAGGCCGTTGTAGCTTCCGGGAAGAAATGCCCCAAACACTTCTCCCTGTTGCGAGATCGTGAAGTTTTTTCCACCGACCGTGATGGTACCGACGCGTGAGTTGCTGTTGCTGTTGACCGTCACTGAATACGCCACCGTCCCATCACCGATGCCGCTGTTGCTCGAGGTGACGGAGATCCAATCCGCGTTGCTCGTCGCCGTCCAAACGCAACCCGTGCCGCTGCTGGTGACCGTAAACGTGCCGCCATTGGCAAGCCCGATGAGCGTCACGTGCGACGGCGAGACTGAGAATGTGCACGGCTGTATCAGGCTGAAAACCGTTCCCAGCGAATCAGCCCCGGCCGCGGAGGTTGTCCCAAGGAAATTCGTGGCGGAGGCCTGGAGCAAACCCGCCTGGGGCACGGCTCCATCATTGCCGCCGGCGAAATTATACAGCGTCGTCAGTGACGCGCTATTCTTCGTCACCTTGATCTTGAATACCGTGCCGGCGCCGCTAGTTCCCCCGGTGGAGGTCGTCCCGTAGAAATTATCGTCCTGACCCAGGATCAGCCCACCCTCGGGATTGCCGCCGTCCGATCCGTCACCGAAAATCCACAGCACGGTCAACGTGCCCGCCGAGCTGATCCGAAACACCGTGCCATAGCCGTATGCCCCACCAAACGTCGTCCCGTAAAAATTGCTGTCGATGCCTTCCACCAACGCGCCCTGCGGATTCGCACCGTCTTCCCCGCCCGTGAAATTGTACAGGGGTGTCAACCCATTGCCCAAACTGTAACGGAATACGGCACCGGCGTTGCTCACGCCCCCGCTGTACGTCGTCCCGTAAAAACTACCGTCCGTGCCTTGAACCAGCCCGGCTTTTGGATTAACGCCGTTCGTGCCGCCCGTGAAGCTATACTCCGAGATGAAACCCGCCGGAAAAACCACGAACAGCGTGCCCGCGCCGCTTGCCCCCCCGCCAGACGTCGTCCCGTAGTAATTGCTGTCGCTGCCCTGAACGATCCCGGCTTGCGGATAACCGCCGTCCGCGACGCCCGTGAAATAATGCAGCGTCGTCAGCCCGCCCGTCGTGCCGACCTTGAATACCGTGCCCGCCCCGCCCGTGCCGCCGCCGTACGTCGTCCCGTACAGAAACCCATCGCTGCCCTGGATCAGTCCGGCTTCCGGGTTCTTCCCGTCACTGCTCCCACCGAAATTGTAAACGTTCGACAATACACCGGCCCCGGTGATCGAGAACACCGTGCCCAAGTCGCTCCCGCCTCCCGAGTACGTCGTCCCATAAAAATTGCCGTCGCGGCCTTGGATCAGTCCCCCGTATGGCTGGGCTCCGTCTTTAGGGCTGCCGGCAAACGTGTGCAAGGTCTTGATGGTGTCTGCGGCACTCGCCCGGCCGGGTTGCCCCAGCCACGCCACCAGGATGATTGTCAGTACAACACGAGAAATTTTCATTATGCCATCAACCTCCATACCGACCATTCCTCGAACATTTGACGCGCCACAGGGGGACTTTACCAGCACCACACCTTAAAATCGCAATTATTCCTCTCCACCCACATCATGCCGGACACATTCTCTGCCCCGCTGGCGGTCTCACCATCTACGCCGAAAGGCGGCGACGCGGTTCGTCTCCCCTCAGTTTCTAATGACGCACCATTACGTCGCACGGTTACAATTATCAAGATGCCGTCCTGCCGCCAGCCTATTGACTGCCTTGCAGACGAGCCAGCATGTTGCTGGCGATGACCGAATCCGGGTCGAACTCCAATGCCTGCTCGTAATGTCGCCTGGCCTCGGCGCGTCGGCCCAGATCGAGCAGCGCCCACCCCAGGCCGAGGTGCGCATCCACGTAATGCGGCTTGATCTGCAAGGCCCGCTCGTAATGCCGCATCGCGGCCTCCACCTGGCCCACTTGCATCAGCGTATTGGCGAAGTTGTTGTGGGCCTCGGCATAATTCGGCTTGAGGCGTAACGCCTGCTCGAACTCCGCCATCGCCTCCGGCACACGGTCCATCGCCGCCAGTATAAACCCGAGATTATTATGCGCGTCGCCCAATTTCGGCATCAGTTCCTCATATCGTTGGGCGCACGCCAGTGCTTCGGGCAGCCTGTGGCGACCGAACAGAATCAGCACCATGGCGTTATTGGCCACCACCGAGTCGGGGTATTCCGTCAGCACGGTTCCCCACAACGTCTCATCGTCGTGCCACACCGGTATCAGGCTGCGGGTTCGCACTCCAAAGACGCACATCTCGCACGCCAGCAAGGCGACGAGCCCAAGACGCGCGATGCTCGCCGATCGCCGCCATAACCACACGACCGCTCCACCCGCCAACAACAGCAGCGGCACCATCGCCATGTACGCGTACCGCTGTGCCACCGCCGACAGACCCGTTTGCATCAGCCCCGACACGGGCAGCACCAACACCACATACGCCGCCCAGCCGGCGGCGGCCGCCGGCATCCGTCGCCGGTCCCACCAGACCAGGCCGGTCACCACGCCAACCACCAGCATCGACGCCAGCGTTGGCCAGTCCATCGGACGCCCGAACAGCAACGGATAGAATGGCGACAAATGCACCGGACACACCAGCCGCCACGGATAAAACACCAGGCTCTGGAACATCGAGTACACCCGTTGTGGCAGCGGTAGCATTTCCGCGGAAACGATCAACCCGCCCGCCCGCGCTTCGGTGATCGTCGTGGCCACGGCCACCACAACCGCCAGAGCGAAGGCTGCCGCTTTTTCCCGCAACAACCGACCCCAACCAAACCGTTCGTATCGCCGCAACGGATAGTAATCGATCACCAGCATCACGAACGGCAGCGACACCCCCATCGGCTTGCTCAGCAACGCGCACACATAGAGCCCCCACACCACCCACCGGCGCGTGCCCGCCATGTACGCCCACAAGCAGCCGATTCCGAACGTCATGCACAGCAATTGTGTCCGCCCCGACATCCAGGCCACCGACTCGACTTGCAGCGGATGAATCGCGAACGCCACCGCGACAGCCATGGCCATCGCCAGCCGTTCGCCGGTCGTCAGGCCCACTGCCCCCAGCAACGCCCACACGAAGCCGAACACGAGTGCCGCGTTCAGCGCATGCACGACGATACTGGTTGCGTGATGTCCCACGGGACTTGTCCCCCACATCTGGTAGTCGAGGACGTGCGACAGCCGCGGCAGCGGATGATAGTAGGGGTGTGCGGTCGTGAACGCCCACGTCACGGCGTTCCACGTCAGGCCGTTCAGCCGCACCGACTGTCGCAAATACTCGTCATCGTCCATACGATGAAGAAATCCGCCGTGGACGCTCGGCCAATACAACCAGACCGTGCCGGCCATAATCGCCAGCGCCACTCCCACCAATGTTGTCCGGCTGATCTTCACGCAATTCAGGGCTATCCGTCCGCTTCCCCCAAATCCAACCACACGCCCCGCCCACACGCAATTGAGAACGCTCCGCGAGCGGCCGACAGCTGCCGCTTACCGCGCGCCCCGCCTCCCTGCGAACCGAACCATCAGCGGGTACCATCCCTCGCCTGCCTGCCAACCGTAGCCGCGGGCCGCCTCGTTGCGTCCCTCAGGATTGTCAACACTCTTTCGTTGGCGGTAGACTGACATCGTGAGCACGAAGAAGCCAGCCGACCCAATGAGTGCACCTCGTCAACGGCAGCAGGCCATCTTGATCTGCGTGTGTCTGGCGGTGTTGATCGCCGCCGTGTACTGGCCGCTGAGGCAGGCCGGGTTTGTCAACTTCGATGACGATGCGTATGTGACTGCGAACCCGCATGTCTTGGGGGGATTGACGGCTCCGGACGTGGTGTGGGCGTTCACCGCAGTTCGCGCAGGATACTAGCATCCATTGACGTGGCTGTCGCACGCGTTGGACTGCGAATGCTTCGGGATGAACGCGGGCGGACATCATGCGGTGAACGTGTTGTTGCACGTAGCCAATACGCTGCTGTTGTTCTTGGTGTTGCGGCGGATGACAGGCGCGACGTGGCGGAGCGCGTGCGTGGCCGCGTTGTTCGGGGTGCATCCGCTGCATGTGGAGTCGGTGGCGTGGGTGGCGGAGCGCAAGGATGTGTTGAGCGGGTTGTTCTGGATGCTGGCGATGTGGGGGTACGTGCGGTATGTGGAGCGGCCGACGCGGGGGCAGTATGCGGTGGTGGTGGGATGGTACGCGATGGGATTGATGGCCAAGCCGATGGTGGTCACGCTGCCGTGTGTGCTGCTGCTGCTGGATTATTGGCCGCTGGGGAGGACGCGGTGGAGGCGGTCAGTTGTCGGTAACAACGCTCCGTTGCGCTTCGGTGAGTTGGTCTGGGAGAAGGTTCCGTTGTTTGCGCTGGCGGCGGTGTCATCTGGCGTGACCATCTGGGCGCAGCACAGGGGAGGAGCGATCAGTTCGTTGGAGCGGCTGCCGGTGGGGCTGCGGATCGCCAACGCGGCGGTGTCGTATGTGCGGTACATGGAGAAGGCCGTGTGGCCGAGTGGACTGGCGGTTTTTTATCCGCATCGGGCGTGGCCGACGGGGGCGGTGATTGCGGCGGGCGCGATCTTGGTGGCGGTGTCGGGCGTGGTGATTCGGAAAGCGCTGCGCAAACCGCATCTGGTCGTGGGGTGGTTCTGGTTTATCGGGGTATCGGTGCCGGTGATTGGATTGGTGCAGGTCGGGAGCCAGTCCATGGCGGACCGGTTTACGTATCTGCCGTTGATCGGGTTGTTCATCATGCTGTGCTGGAGCGTGCCGTCCCGCGTGATGGAGCGGTGGGATCTGAAAGCGATTGCCCGGGTCGCTGCGGCAGCAGTGGTTGCAGTTTGTGCGGCGTTGTCCAGGGTTCAGGTCGGGTACTGGAGGGACTCTGAGACACTGTTTCGGCATGCTCTGGATGTGACCCGCGGCAATTGGGTGGCCCACAACAACCTCGGGAATGCCTTGGCGCAATCGGGTAGAGTTGCTGAGGATGACCGCAGCTTCTGGCCGTCACCCGTTGTGAACCTGCACCATAAGCACGCAAGGTACAGGATAAAATAAAGGCCGTCATGCCGCACCGAGGCCTCGGAGATCACGAAATGAAACAACAGCATCAGGCCGGTCCCGAACAAGTACCACGCCACGGCCATCGGGCTCCGCCGAAGCGTCCAAGCCGACAGCGCCAGCAAGCCGACAGACAAGGTCGCACCCAATGCCAGGTTTTGAGGTGCAGGATCCAACAGGAAATTCGATCCCCACCTCAGCTGCCGAAAATGAGGCGATCCCCCAACCTGCGTCAGCAAATGAGGGAATTTCATGGGGATCGGGACATAGCCGCGCCACACGTCGCAGAGCGCTACGACAAAAGTTGAGCCGCTCATGTGGCGCGGCCAACTTTGGAAGGCCGTCGCGTCTTTGGGCGGCTTGATCGACTGAACCGCGTCGCCGATCAGGGCCGCGCACAGAATCACGCCACTCAGGATCAATGCTCGTTTCCGCGTGGCCCACAACTTTCCCACGTCTCGGCGACGAATGTGCTCCAACGCGGCCGCCGCGACAAACGAGAAGGCGATGATCGTCGCCAACGCGTTGATGTTGGAGAGCAGGAACAGGATGACCGCTTGGGCAACGAAGCTGTCCTTTCGCCGCTCGCGCACGGCGCACAAACTGAATAGCAACAGCACGATCCAGACGTATTCCCGCGCGATCAAGCAGTACTCGAACAGCGCGAAGTATCCAAAACAATAGAGGGTCTTCTGCACCCGGGTAAACGGGCTGAACAACCAACCAACACCAGCGCGCACCACGGGCGCGGAAACCACCGTGGCACCGATTGCGCCCGGTAGTTGCGGCGCGGTACTTCCTGAGTTCGGACGGCTCGCGGACGTTCAACGGTTGTTCGGGCTGAAACGTGGCTTCACCTACCAACTCATCAATAGCGGCAAGGTCAAATCTGTTTGCCTGAGAAAACCCGGTGCGAAAACTGGCTGCCGTTTGATCCACCTGCAATCTGTCCGCGACTACCTGACCGCTCAAATGGAAGCTGATGTGTCGTGATGGCCAACGGAAGGGCCACCGAGTTGGCGGGCGTCCTGTGCGCGACATAGGGCATTCTTGCGGACAACCTGAATGGGGAAATCTCCTACTGCTGGCGATCCGCGCCACTGCTACGCCCCCGGCAACGCCTTTCGTCAGACCTCACCGCAACCGCTCTTAAACGCCAGCGGACAAGGGCGAATGCGAATGACGTTTTATGACTTTCGTTTATGACTTTGGCCGCCCTGCGACAAAAACAGCGATTTTCCTAGCAAAACTGAATTGGCGGAGAGGGAGGGATTCGAACCCCCGAGACGCTTGCGCGTCTAACGGTTTTCAAGACCGCCGCATTCGACCACTCTGCCACCTCTCCGTTCGCGACTGTGGGCGCCGACACTGACCCCGAATCCCGCCCGTGTTTCTCCCGCGAATCGCACTAACACTAGTGCCCGGCATCGCCCGGGTCAAGCCGCCGGCGGCACCGCGTGCGCGAATTCAGTCGCGTCCAGCCATCCTCCATCCTACCATCGGCCAGCGACCATGCTCACACAATCCTCCGCCAACACATCAGCCTCCGGGCAGGCCGCTGGCCCGAAAATCTATAACCCCCGCTCCTTCGACCATATGGCCGAAGAATACGATTTTGTCGCCACATGGGAGCGAAGTTCCGCGTTCTTTCTGAACCATCTTCCCGAACGTCACCAGCGGATCCTCGATGTCGGTTGCGGAACCGGCATTCTGGCGCACGAACTTTCCCGTCATTTTGCTTCCGTCGTGGCCATCGATATCTCGGAACCCATGCTCGCCATTGCCCGCGCTCGACGGGCCGCCCCAAACATTGACTATCGGCGTGAAGATGCGAACCACCTCGCACTGAACCAAACGTTCGACTGCATCGTCAGCCACACCACCTTCCACCATCTGGAGGATGTTTCGGAAACCTTGCGCACACTGAAAGCTTCCCTCGAACCACGTGGCCGACTCATCCTGATCGACAACGCCTGCCGTTGGCCCCTGATTCCTCGCAATGCCTGTACGTCGACCGCCAAAGCCTGTCTGAAATTCGCGCCGAATCTGTTCCGACACGGGCCTCGTTCCGCCTGGCGGATTTTCCGATTTTACTCGTCGCGCCACTGGCTCGATCATGTGAACAGCGACCAGATCCCTTCCCGGGCCCGGTTTCGCGACGTCTATGCGGCAGCCCTGCCCGGTGCCGCGTTCATTCCGTTGAAATACTTCATGGGCGTGGTCTGGCAGGCGCCCAGCCCTCCTGCCGCAGAATAAAATAACGGCCCAAGCCGCAGCACCGGTGCGGAGTCTCAAGGTCTACGTCGGTATCGAGCAACTCCTGCCGGTGCTCCTGCAGAGCGATCACGCACCGTTTCGGAAGGCCGGCATTCCTGCCGTGATGTGGACCGATACCTCGGAGTTCCGCAATCACCACTACCATCAGGCCACCGACATGCTGCACATCCTCGATTACGATTTTCTGTGGTCCGTCACTCAGTTCCTCATCGCCACCGTGTCGAGGACAGGATAAATCCGGCTGAATGGGTTGGATCGCTGCGCCGAAACGTATCAGGAACGCGGCACGAAGCCCATTTGCTGGACGATTTCCTGGCCGTGGGGCGATACCACGAACAGGATGAAGTCGTGTGCTGTGGGCGCTTCCTGGTTCCGATTGGTATACAGGTGCAGGGCGCGCGCATACGGATACTTGTGATTGTTCACGGCATCGAAGCTTGGCTCCACTCCGCCAATGGAGACCGCCTTGACCCCACTTCCCTTGGCAAGGCCCAGGCTTGAATAACCAATCCCGCTCGGATCTTCACCAACAGCCTGCACGATGGCCGCATAATTGGTAAACAGCATTTGCGCGTGGCCGTAAGGCTTGTTTTCCATGGCCAGTTCGCGAAAGCCCAGATACGTGCCGGAAACTGGATCGCGAACGTACAAGTGAATCGGGGCATCGGGCCCACCCATGTCCTTCCAATTCTGGATGACTCCCGTGAAGATATCGCGGACCTGACTCGTCGTCAGGTTCCCGACCGGGTTGCTGGCGTTTTCCACCACCGCCACGCCGTACGCGCCGACGACGTGATCAGCCAGCTCGATGCCGCGCATACTCGCCAACTCCTGTTCCTCGGAGATCGGCAGTCGAGATGCCCCGGCGATGTCACATTGTCCCGCGATCAACGCCGCCATGCCATATCCGGTCGCCTTGGGTGCCAGGTCGAAATCGGCGGCGGGATGGTTCTTCTTGTATTCGGCAATGAGCCGCGGCCCCAACTCTTCCCCGATCGTGTTGGATCCCCGGATCACAACCTTTGCTCCCTCTCCCACCTTCCGCGCTTCCACCGCGGTATCCGCTTCTTGCTTTGACTCAGGACAACCCGCCATCAGCAAACCCAGCAAGATCAAACCAACGCTTCTCGGGAGTCTCATCGCTTTCACGCAAAATCCTCCAGTCAAAATGCTTCTTTCACGGCACACTTCTCGTCAAACTAGAAAAACAATCTCGACCGCCATCTTCGCTCCGCGCATCCCCATTCATCAAGCAAAAAACCTCGAATGCCCCATTCTCGTCCGAGCGCTCGACCATCGTGCGGCGCTTGTGATAACCTGCGCGTTCGTCAGGCACAGGATGAACGATCACGACTCCGACCTCCACGCGCGAGAAATTCTCGCCCGCGCCGCCGCGGACACCAGTCTTGATGTCCGGGGCGGGACGGTTCGGCAGACGTCGTCGCGATTCTGTCTCGGTATCGAACACGGCGACTACAACGACACCGCGCTCTTTGGCGTCGGTACCGACCGTTTCCTCTGGCTCGCCGGCAAACCAAATGACACCAATCGTGTCCGCCTCTTCAGCGCCAACTTTCCGCGCGACGGCATCGTCGACTTCCAACTCGGCAACGTCCCGCCGCCCAGGTCCACGGCCATCGCCGACACTTGGGCGCGCTTTCCGTTCGGAGTCGACTTCATCCTGCGCCGGGAAGGATTCCGATTGACCCGCGGCTTCGATGCCGTCCTCTTCGGCAACATCCCCGGCGGCGGCATGTCCCGCTCCGCATCCCTTAACATCAACCTGTTGCTCACGTTCCTCGATGCTAATACCATCCCCCTCCCCGACGGCATGAAAATCGTCGACATGGCGCAGGCCGTCGAAAACGACTACATCGGCTCGCCTTGCGGAAAACTTGACCCGCTCATGATCTATTTCGCCCGTGCCGGCATGGGCACCCATTACAATCCGGCCGACGGCGTCGTCCGTCACGTGCCCCTCGGTCGTCCCACCGTCGATTTTCGCTTCGTCAGTCTTGATACCGGCACCGTGCGGCCCGGCTTGGAAAAATCCACGTACCGGATTCGCCGCGCCGAATGCGAGGAACTCGTCGCCCTCGCCGGCAAGGAATTCGGCTTCTCCCATCTCGCTGATATTCGGGACCAACACCTGTACAACCGCGTGACCGCGCGATACGGTGCGTCGCATCCCCATCTTTGCGCGCGCCTGAAATACATTTTTCACGCGCAGCAGCGCTTCGGCAGGATGCTCGACGCGTGGAAATCCGGCGACATCGAGACCGTCGGGGCGATCTTTCGTGAGGATGGCATCGGGTTGCGCGACGATTACCAGATTTCCGGCCCCGAATTGGAAACGATGTGCGAGATCGCCCGCACCGTCCCCGGCGTGCTCGGCGAACGCATGCTCGGCGGCGGCGACAAGGGCGCGGCGGGTGCGCTCGTGCGCCCCGAGAGCGTTGATGCCCTCAAGATCGCCGTGGACACTCAGTATCCGCCCCGCTATCCTCATCTCGCCGACAAATATGCCGTCCACGTCTGTAGTCTCGTCGATGGCGTGACCGTCGGGAAAGGAATATGAGCCTGCGCACAAAGTCATTCGGGAAACTCCCCGATCATTCCGTCGTCACCTTGTTCTCCCTCAGCAACCAACACGGCGTGGCCGCTTCCGTGATGAACTACGGCGCGACTCTCGTCTCCCTGGAAGCCCCCGACCGCGACGGCCACCCCGGCGACATCACCCTCGGCTTCGATAACCTCGACGGTTACGTCCAGCGCAACAGCCCCTATTTCGGTTGCATCGTCGGACGCTGCACCAACCGCATCGCCTACGGACGCTTCCATCTGGACGGCCGAGAATACCGCCTCGCCACCAACAACGGTCCCCATCATTTGCATGGCGGAAACAAAGGTTTCGACAAGGCCTGGTGGCAGGCTGAAGCGGCTGACGGCAAAAACCCGTCCGTCAAATTCACCCGCCAGAGTCCCGATGGCGAAGAAGGTTATCCCGGCAACCTCAACGTCGCGGTTGTCTACACGCTCACGGATGACAACGAACTCGTCATCGACTACACCGCCACGACCGACAAACCCACGCCGGTCAACCTGACCAATCACACCTACTTCAATCTCGCTGGCTCGGGGACCATCCTCGGCCACGAGGTGATGATTCCCTCCATGCGGTTCGTCCCCGTGAACGACACGCTGATTCCCACCGGCGAAATCAAACCCGTCACGGGCACGCCCATGGATTTTACCAGGCCCACCCCGATCGGCCAACGCATCAACCAGGTCAAAGGCGACCCCGTCGGCTACGATCACACGTTTGTGCTGGACGGAAACGGAAATGAAATCAAGCTTGCCGCCCGCGTGCGCGATCCGCAATCGGGCCGTGTCCTCGAGGTGCACACGACCGAGCCGGGCGTCCAATTGTATACGGGGAATTTCCTCGACGCCTCCATCACCGGCAAACACGGCGTCGCTTACCCGCAGCACAGTGGCTTCTGCCTCGAAACCCAGCATCTCCCCGATTCCGTCAACCAACCGAACTTCCCATCCGTCATCCTGCGTCCCGGCCAAACGTATAAACAGAAAACCCTGTTCCGCGTTGGCGTGGCGTAGATTCGCCGTTCGGCGCCGGTCTCCTGACCGCGCCGTGTCTATCGACCGACAGGTCTCCACCATCACCCCGGCTTCGCGCCGTAGTTGATCGCCATCGACCCCAACCAAAATTCCTCGAACCCGCATTCCCGATACCCGCACGTCTCCATCAGCTTTTGGATCCCCCGTTGCGCCGGGTAGTTTTGCAGCGACGCCAGGATATACCCGTGCGTGTCGGGATCGCCGCAGAAGACGCGTCCGAGAATCGGCAACACGACCCGCAAATAACCAAAATACAGCGCCCGAAACGGCTTCGACTCCGGTTTCCCAAAATCCAGCGACAGGAATTTCCCGCCCGGCTTCAGCACGCGCAAAATCTCGCGCAACCCGCGTTCGATGTCCGCCAGGTTCCGCAACCCGTATCCCACGCTCACCACGTCAAATGAGTTGTCGGGAAACGGCAGCCCCAGCGCGTCGGCCCGCACCCAGCGCACCGCCTCCGTCCGCGCCTCCGCCACGCGCAACATCTCTTCCGTAAAATCCGCGCCCGTCACATCCGCCCCCGCCCGCGCGAACGCCAACGCGATGTCCCCCGTCCCGCAGCACAAATCGAGCACCCGCATCCGTTTCTCGCCGTCAGCTTCCCGCTCTCCGCTCTTCGCTCTCCGCTTTCCGCCTGCCAACTCCACCAACCGCCGTTTCCACCGCCGATGCAGCCCCGCGCTCATGATGTCGTTGAGCAGGTCGTACCGCCGCGCAATCGTGGCAAACAACTTCTGCACCTTCTCCGCGCGGTGCTCGTCGGCCTGGTAGAATTTGCTTTCCACGGCGCGCCAGCCTAGCTAGAAGACCCACGATGAGCAACGACCGAATCGCCAAAGCCCGCGACCTCTGGCAACGTTTCCCCGACAACGATTTGTCCCGATTCAATCTCGCTCAGGCGTACTGCGACGCGAACGAGTTCGCCAACGCCATCGAACATCTCCGCGCCCTGTGCGACAAGAAACCAGATTGGATGGTCGTCCACATCCAGCTCGGCAAATCACTCATCGCCCTCGGCCGTTCGCCCGAAGCCAAGCCCACCCTCGAACACGCCCTAAAACTCGCCATCGCCCAACACCACGACACCCCCCGCGAAGAGTTGGAGGAATTGCTGAAAACCTTGTAGGGCGAGCGGCCCGCTTGCCATCGGCTCGAAATCTGTAGGCCGCGTGCCTTCCGCTTCGACCCGCGCTGCCGGCCTCTACTCCAACATCCCGACCCGGCCCGTGTCCAAATCGTAGCACCCGCCCACTACTCGCAACTTGCCGGACTTGACCAGTCCCGAAAGAATCGGCCCGGCACCGCGCAGTTGATTGACCACATTGCGCACGTTGGCGCGGACCGCGTTGTCCACGGCGTCGCCTTCCTTGCCTTTGGTTTCCTCGACCGCAGGCTTGATCTTCTCGACGACCGACCCGACGTGCCCGGGCGCCTCGCCGCCGGCCACCGCCGCCGCCACCGCCCCGCAACGCGTGTGTCCCAGCACGAAAATCACCGGCACGCCAAAATGTTCGGCGGCGTACTCGATGCTCCCCAGCGCGACATCATCCACCACGTTGCCCGCTGTGCGGACCACGAACAGATCGCCCAGCCCTTGGTCGAACACCACCTCGGGCCCGACCCGCGAGTCGGAACAACCGACCACGATGGCGTACGGCTTCTGTCCCTTGGCGACCTCGGCGCGGCGCTCCGCACCCGCATTGGGATGGATAACCTGCCCCGTGACAAATCGTTCGTTCCCCGCCTTCAACCGCGCCAGCGCCTCGTCCGCAGTGATATTGGCGACAGGTCCCGCCGCGTAAACAATGACGTGGAGGCTTGCGGCGAGCAACACCAGCCCGGCCACACGAACAACACTCCTGCTTTTCATCGTCATAACCAGCCCTTTCCTTGGCCATGCATGCTGACACCGCGAACGGCGTGCAACAAGCGGGAAACCACGAGCCAGCAAGTCCTCAGCGTGCCTTCGCCCTACATCTCCGCGGCGGGCGGGCCTTGCGGGGGTTTGATGTGGAGACGTGGAACCGGCGTTCCAACACCAGCGCATCGTCGCAATAAAACTCGATGGCATACGCACCGGGTCCGGAAACGCGAGACCCACCAAGACCAAAATTCAATTCGACCACGGTGTGAACGTCGGGAAACTGGATCTGGCCATTCACCTCCGCCACCACGTGGTCGCTCTCGTCGTGTACGATCCGCAGTCGCGCCGCGGATTGTCCGTGGCCATCGGTGAGCGCGATGAAAACGCAAACTTGCGGATGACGGCACGGGAAACGTCTGCGCGCCGATCTGGTTGAAGACCCCGATCAGGGATTTCTTATTGGTAAGCTTGTCCTCGATGATCTGGTCGCAGATCACGAGCGCCAAACCAATGGGGCTGGGCTTGTCGATCATCAGCGGGAAATATCCTTCTGGCTGAGTACGCTGTAGCCCTCTTTCACCAACACGTCCCGGGCAAACTCCGAGTCTTCACAGTGCAGCGCCAGCAACGCCTTGTCGTGCGGCCGGACCATCAGCGAATACGTGTACTGGATGTTCACTTCCGCCGCCACCAGCCCGCGCAACACCGTGTCCAGTTTCTCCGGCCCGCGCGGCAGTTCCACCACCACAAGCGTTGGACTCGTTGACCGGTATCCCGGCCTTGCCCAGCGCCTCATGGCACGCTCTCGGGATCGTCCACCACGATCCGCACCACCGACGCGTCCGCCGTGTCCACGACCGAGATGCCGCAGACGTGGACGTTCGACTCGCTCAACGTCCGCGTCGAGATCGAGGAGCGCTCCGACCTTGTTCTCCAGAAATACCGAGAACTGCCGAACCAGCGGCTGTTGCAATGACTCGTTGATCTTCGACCCCGATTTCGCCATGTCATCCTTTCGTGGACTAGAACAATTCTAACGTATCGCGGTTCCGGCCAGAAGCAAATCCTCGCCGGTCAAATGACCCAATCCTGCTGGTCGATGTACCGCTGCTTCAAGAAGTCAATGATCTGCGCCACGCACTCGGACGGAGTCTGCTGGTCCGTGTGCACCACAATCTCGGCGGCGACCGGCGGCTCGTAGGGCGCGGACACACCGGTGAAGTTGGCAATCTCCCCGGCGCGCGCCTTCTTGTACAGGCCCTTCGGGTCGCGCTCCTCACACACCGCCAGCGGCGCATCGACGAACACCTCGATAAACTCGCCTTCTTCCACCAATGACCGCGCCAGCCCGCGGTCATCACGATACGGCGAGATGAACGCGGTGATGACCAATCACCCCCGCGTCCATCAGCAACCTCGCCACCTCCGCGACGCGCCGGATGTTCTCCGTGCGGTCCTTCGGGAGAAAAACCGAGGTTGGCGCTCAGGCCGTGGCGGATGTTGTCGCCATCAAGAATGTACGTGTGCAGCCCCTTCACGAACAATTCGCGCTCCAACTCCGCGGCCACGGTCGATTTGCCCGCCCCGGACAAGCCCGTGAGCCAGACGATCGCGCCCTTGTGCCGATTGCGCCGCTCGCGCGCCTCGCGGGTAACCTTACCGTCCGACCAGAAGATATTCTGGCTCTTCACGCCCGACAATACCTGCCGACGGTCCGGATACTCGCCCTTCGAAATCACACCGCCGCCGCACACCTGATAGTGGTCGATCAACACGAACCGTCCCGTGTTGACGATCCGATCGGCGGTGTCGAGGGCGATCGGCCGTTTCGTGCGGATCGTCACCTCCGCCACGTCGTTGCGGGCGATGTACGGACGCGACTTCGTATCGATCTCCGCCAACGTCGAGGCATCAATCAGTTTTTCGATGGACTGGATCTGGCACTCGACTTCTTGGGTGGTCAGCTTCAGCTTGATCCGGCGGCCCACTTCCAGGTTCTGGCGCCCGAGCCAGAATAGTTTCGCATTGAACACGTCGGTTTCAATCGGCGCACCCTCTTCGCCGGACCCGATCTGGCCGCGCTCCACGAAAATCTGTTCGGTCAACGTAACCCCAACCGACTCGCCCACGCGCGCGATCTCGCGCGAACCGTGTGGCCAGCTCTCGATCGATTTGATCGTGCTGACCTTGTTGCGCGGCGAGAACAGAATCTTGTCCCCCACGCGTAGCGTGCCGGATTCCACGCGCCCGGCCAGAATGCGGCGGTGGTCGAATCGGTAGACATCCTGGATGGGAAACCGCAGGGGAAGGTTTTGCGGTGGGTCGGCAACCTGAAAACGGTCGAGCGCTTCCAGGACCGTCGGGCCGTTCCACCACGGCATGTGCGACGATTTCGTCGCGACATTGTCGCCCTTGGCGGCCGCGATGGGGATGAATAGTCTCGGCTCGACGCCGACCTGCTTGAGAAACGCGCGATACTCGTCCTCAATCGATTTGAACACCTTGTCGCTGTAATTGCGCAGATCCATCTTGTTCACCAGCACCGCGATCTGGCGGATGCCCAGCAACGAGAGAAGGAATCCGTGGCGCCGGGATTGCTCCTGTACGCCTTCGCTGGCGTCGATCAGCAGCAACGCCGCCTCGGCGCTGGCCGCGCCCGTGACCATGTTCTTGAGAAATTCCTTGTGGCCGGGCGCGTCGATGATGACGTATTGCCGCTTCGGCGTGCGAAACCAGATTTGCGCGGTGTCAATGGTGATGTTCTGGTCGCGCTCGGCCTGCAGGGCGTCCATCAGATTCGCCCACTCGAACGGCACGCCGCGCTTCTCGCACGCCGTCTGGATCTGCTCGAACTTGCCTTCCGGCAGCGATCCGGTGTCATGAAACAACCGTCCCACAAACGTCGACTTGCCGTGGTCGACGTGGCCGACAATGACAATCTTCAGTTGTTCACTCTGTTGCATAACCAAATCCACCGCCGCGGCCTACATGTACCCATCGCGCCGCAATTTCTCGAACGCATCTTCGCTCTCCTTGTCCTGGGCGCGGACGCAGCGCTCGCTCCGTTTGGTCGTGCGCAGTTCTTCCCGAATCTTCTCATACGTGTCTGCGTTCGACTTGATCGGGAACGTGCAGGGGGCGCAACCGAGGCTCCGATAGCGCTCCCCGTTCGTTGGCGAAATACAGCGACACGTTCGGGATTTTCTCGCGCTCGATGTACTCCCAAATGTTCATCTCCGTCCAGTGCAGCAACGGATGCATGCGGATATGCGTGCCGCCCGCCAGGTCCGTCTTGAACTGGTCCCACAATTCCGGCGGCTGGTCCTCGACGTTCCATTCCATGTTCTTGTCGCGCGGGCTGAAATAACGCTCCTTGGCCCGCGTGGGCTCCTCGTCGCGCCGCACGCCGACGATCAGCCCGCCGTACCTCTCGCGGTCGACGATCTTCTTGAGATTCTCCTTGAGCAATGCCGAGCAGCAATTGACCCGCCCGCGTGTGTGGTTCATCCCTTGCGCCAGCGCTTCGTCGTTGCGCGCGATCACAAGGTTCAGCTTCCATTCCTTCGCCAGCCGGTCCCGCAACTCCATCAACTCGGGCATGTCGAAACTTGTCTCCATGAACACGCACGGGAACGGCACGTGGCCAAAAAACGCCTTGCGCGCCAGCCAGAGGATCGTTTGCGAATCCTTGCCCACGCTCCACAGCATCGCCAGCCGCTCAATCTTGTTGAACGCCTCGCGGATGATGAAAATGCTCTGGTTCTCCAGCTTGTCGAGATGATCCATAATCAAAAATCCCGGCGCCGCGCGGTCAAATATTCGCGGCGAACGTGTGCAGGCCGCACTCCTTCTTGTCCGATCCCGCCCAGCGGCCCGCGCGCTCGCCCTCGCCGTCCTTCACCGGGCGCGTGCAGCACTCGGGCCAGCAACCGATGCTCGGGTAACCCTGGTCGTGCAGCGGGTTGTAATGAAGTTGGTGGCTGATGATATACCACCAGACCTCTTCCTTGGTCCACGACGCCAACGGATTGATCTTGAGATAGCGGTGGCCCTGGGGCGACTCCTGCAATTGCAGGATCTTCGCCCCCTTGCGGCTCTCCCCCTGACTGCGACGCAATCCCGTGATCAACCCGTCGAGTTCGGGCAGTTTCTCTTGCAGCGGAAGGACCTTGCGCATGTAGCAGCACTTGTCCGGCTCGCGTTTGTACAGCTCGGCGCCGTATTTCTCACCCTGTTGCTCAGGCGTCAACTCGGGGTGCAGCCGCTCGATCGTGATCCCGTATTCCTGTTCGATCCGGTGAATCAGTTCCACCGTCTCCTTGAAAAAGAATCCCGTGTCGATTGTGAATACCGGAATGCGCGGCGTGACCTGGCGCATCACGATGTCGATCACCACCAGCCCTTCGGGACCAAACGCGGAGGAAATGGCGACGCGCGGACCGAAACTGTCCGTCGCCCACTGCAGAATCTCGCGCGGAGCCCGACCCTCGAACTCCGCCGCCAGATTCTGAATCTCTTCCGCTGTGAACTTCACGCCGCTTGCTAACCCTCAATCACGTTGATCTCGACCGGCTCGACCTTGATGCCGAGACCTTCCAGCCATTTGATGGCCTTCTTGATCTCATCCCGGGTGCCGAGCAACTCCAGCGAGACGATCCCGACCTCTTCCGTCACGCTGGCCTGTCGAATGTTGGTCACTACCTGGAACTTGTGACCCAACTCATAAATGGCCGGCTGCCGGATAACCTTTTTCGGATAGGTCAGCCAGAGACGTTTTGTCTCCTTCGCCGCCTTCGCAGCTTTTGTCTTTTTTGCCATGTCTTCCTTGGTCGCGACCTTGGTTTAGCCACCCGCAATGGCCGGTATGACGGAAATCTCGTCCCCGTCTTTCACCGGCGTGCCCTTGCCCTGGGCAAATCGAATGTCCTCGTCGTTCAGATACACGTTCACAAACCGGCGCAGCTCGCCGCGCTCATCACAAATCCGCTCCTTCAACCCCGGGTACTGCTTCTCCAAACTGTCAATAATGTCCTGGATCGTCGCGCCCGAGGCTTGCACGATGTCCTTGTCCTTCGTCAATTTCCGCAACGGCGTCGGAATCCGCACATTTATCGGCATGGTTCGTTCTCCTTCTCCTGATCAATTCTTCTCGTCCAACAAGGCTGAAAACTCGTGCAGATGCGGCCCGATCACGCGCGCCTCGCCACATTTGCCGCTCACGGCTTCCTGCGTCTTCAGCCCATGGCCCGTAATGCACAACACCAGCGATTCGCCCGGCCTGATCCGGCCCGCATCCACCAGCCGCTGGGTCGCCGCGACGGTCGTGCCCCCCGCGGTCTCCGCAAAAATCCCTTCCGTTTCCGCCAGCAATCGGATTCCCGCCACGACCTCCTCGTCGTTGGGGTTCTCCGCCCAGCCGCCCGTCTGTCTCATCGTCTGGATCGAGTAAAACCCGTCCGCCGGGTTGCCGATCGCCAGCGATTTCACGATCGTTTGCGGTTTGTTCACCGGCTTGATGATGTCCGCACCGGCCTTCATCGCGTTCACAATCGGCGCGCACCCTTCGGCCTGGGCGCCATGAATGGAACATGGATGCTCGTCCACCAGACCCAGTTTCACAAACTCTTTGAAGGACTTGTGGATTTTCGTGATGAGCGAGCCCCCGCCATCGGCACCACCACATGGTCCGGCAACCGCCACCCCAATTGCTCGATGATCTCGTAGCCCATGGCTTTCGAGCCTTCGGCGTAGTAGGGCCGGATGTTGACGTTCACAAACGCCCAGCCGTATTTCCCGGCGATCTCGCTGCACAGACGGTTCACTTGGTCGTACGTGCCGCGGATGCCGATGACGGTTGTTCCATATACCAGCGAACCGAGCACCTTCCCCGTCTCCAGGTCCGCGGGGATGAACACGTAGCTTTTCAGGCCGCCGCTTGCGGCGTTTGCCGCCACGGAGTTCGCCAGGTTGCCCGTCGACGCGCACGCGACGATCTCAAACCCCAATTCCCGCGCTCGCGACAACGCCACGCTGACCACCCGGTCTTTGAACGACAACGTCGGATAATTGACCGTGTCGTTCTTGATCCAGACCTCCCGCAGGCCCAGCCGTTTGGCGAGGCGATCCGCCCTCACCAGTGGTGTAAAACCAACCTGGAAACCGATCGTCGGTTCGCCCTCGATCGGAAGCAGTTCGCGGTATCGCCACATGTTCGTGGGGCGCGAAGCAATCTTCGCGCGTGTCAACACGGTCTTGATCAAGCCGTAGTCGTAATCCACTTCCAGCGGCCCGAAGCAGAACTCGCAGACATGCAGCGCCTCCTTCGGGTAATGCCGTCCGCACTCGCGACACTTTAAACTGGTGAAGAATCCATGTTTTGCCTTCATCGCATCTCGCTTTCTTCACCAAGTGGCGGCCACCACGCCCAGAGACACAAAAAACAACCTCTTCAGCATCCCCAATGGCGGGCGACGATGAAGAGGCATCCAAACAACCTGATTGCTCTCCCTCATCTTCCCCCGCTCCCGACTCGCGTCGGGCCTCGGAGCTGGAATTGGCACCTTGTCTTCCGCCACCCTCTGGTGACGGAACGGTTGCCGCGGTTTCTACGGGCCAGTCCCTCGACCGCTCTTGATGAGTTTGCTGTTCCGCCCATGGCGGGACAACTGAGGGACTATATCAAAGAACAATTGCCTGTCAATGCCCTAGATGTAGTACATCTCCGGGCGACTCTTTGCCTCCATGCACAACTGCTCGAAGGTCACATCGTCCGCCGCGCGTTCGGCGGCCTCCTTGATCCGCCGCCACGCACGCTTGATCTCTTCCGGACACCGTGCCTCCCTCAGTAATGGCATCTCCAGCACATCCCCCTGCACCGCCCGGAGAACGTCCCCAACCGTAATCTCCCGGGGCGTCTTGGCCAGTGCATACCCGCCAGCCTTGCCCCGCCGGCTCTGGATAAGCCCCTTGCTCTTCAACTCGATTAGGATTTGCACGAGATAGTTCGCCGGGATCGCCTCACTTGATGCAATTTCCTCAATCCGCAGCGGCCTCACGCTCGGATGATGAAGCGCCAAGGCTTCCACCGCCCGACACGCGTAATCACTCTTGACCGATGCTTTCATGTAATCCTAAGTATCTTACCAATGTTGCTTTATTTTACCATGAATCCATGTCTTGTCAATCCCCTATTTATGACCCGAAAGAATCCTGTAGAACTTTCTCGCCCATCGCCACTTATACATGAAAAAAAAGTGCTGTATTTTGCACGAATATCGTTGCAGAATTATCTGAACATAAGCTATATTTTTTGCATCAAAGGAGGAGGGGGTTGCTAATGTCCAGCAAGCTTCTGGAAAAGACACGTATTGTGGAAAAATCACTTTCAAAGGAACGAGATCGGGCGGTCCAAACCCTCGGTGCCAGCGATTACACCGCTGACAAAATTCAAAAACTCGAGGGCGTTGAGGCGGTGCGCAAGCGCCCCGCGATGTACATCGGGGATACCGGCGAACGCGGCCTTCACCACCTTGTTTACGAGGTGGTCGACAACTCCATCGACGAAGCCCTCGCGGGTTTTTGCAAACACATCGATGTCACGATCCATGTCGACAACTCCATCACCGTCGTTGACGACGGCCGTGGTATTCCCGTCGACATGCACAAGACGGAAAAGAAACCCGCCGTCGAAGTGGTACTGACCATTCTTCACGCTGGTGGCAAATTTGATAAGAAGTCTTACACGGTATCGGGCGGTCTCCACGGCGTCGGCGTGACCTGTGTCAATGCCTTGAGTGAATGGCTCGAAGTCGAAGTGAAGCGCGACAGCAAGGTCCATCATATGCGCTTCAAACGCGGCAAGACCGCGTCGAAGCTCGAAGTCATCGGCAAGGCCAAGGGCACGGGCACAAAGATCACATTCAAAGCCGACAGCGAGATCTTTCCCGTCATCGAATATAAATACGACATCCTCGCCAATCGTCTGCGCGAACTCGCGTTCTTGAATCGCGGCATCGAAATCTCGCTCAAGGACGAGCGCAACAAGCGCGAAGACCTCTTCAAGTTCAATGGCGGCATTGAAGAATTCATCAAGCACATCAACCGCGCCAAGGAACCGCTTCATCCGAAGGTCATTTATGTGTCCAAGGAGAAGGACGGCATCGCCGCCGAGGTCGCGCTGCAATACAACGAAGGCTACAACGAGTCCGTCTACAGCTACGCCAACAACATCAACACCATCGAAGGTGGCACACACCTCAGCGGCTTCCGCTCCGCCCTGACGAAGGCCATCAATCAGTACGCCAAATCCAACAGCCTGCTAAAGGAAAAGGATCCGACGCTCTCCGGTGACGATTTGCGTGAAGGTCTCACCGCCGTCATCAGCGTCAAGGTTCCCAACCCGCAGTTCGAGGGACAAACCAAAACCAAGCTCGGTAACGGTGAAGTCGAGGGTATCGTTTCGTCGATCGTGTACGAAGGTCTGATGACCTTTCTGGAGCAGAACCCGCCCATCGGGCGCCGCATTGTGGACAAATCTCTCACGGCCGCCCGCGCGCGGGAAGCCGCCCGCAGAGCCCGTGAAGCCGTCCGTAAAGGCGCGCTGACCGGCGGTGGTTTGCCCGGCAAGCTGGCTGATTGTTCGGAGAAAAGCCCGGAGGAGTGCGAGCTATACATCGTCGAAGGTGATTCGGCCGGTGGTTCGGCGAAACAGGGCCGCAACCGCCAATTCCAGGCCGTCCTCCCGATCCGCGGCAAGCTGCTCAATGTGGAAAAGGCGCGCTTGGATCAGATTCTGAACAACAATGAAATCCGCACGATGATCACCGCCATCGGCACCGGTTTCGGCACCGGCGAGGGTGAGGGCGCGTTCAATCTCGACAAGTTGCGTTACCACAAGATCGTCATCATGACCGATGCTGACGTGGACGGCTCGCACATCCGCACGCTATTACTGACGTTCTTTTACCGCAAAATGCCGGAACTCATAAAAGGCCAGTACGTCTACATCGCCCAGCCGCCGCTCTACAAAATCAAACGCAAGAAACGAGAAGAGTACATCGAGAACGACGACCAGATGAGCCGCATCCTGATCGAACTCGGTTCCGAAGATTCGCGCCTGTTTCGTCTCCGGGACAAGAAGGAATTCTCCGGGCAACAATTGGTCTCCGTCCTCGAATCCTTGCAAGAATTGGAGAAGCTCGTCGACACCATCGAGCGTCGGGGCATTAAATTCGAGGATTACCTCGCCGCGCGCGACGAGAAGTCCGGCGGGTTTCCGTCCTATGCCATGCGGATCAAGGAGAATGGCGTGGTCAACTTCGAGTTTGCGCGCACGGACAAGGAATGGTCGAAGCTTTGTGACAAGTACAACGTCGACCTTGACGAGCCGGCTGTTCCCGAAGCCAAGAACGGCGACAAAGACAAGGCTCCCCAAGCCAGGCCGCTGGAGTTGACCGAGTCCAACAGCATCCAGTCCACCATCGAAACACTTGAGAAGAAGGGATTCAACCTCGACCACTACGCCGCTCAGGAGAAACCTCTCTTTGAATTGGTGGAAGGGAGTGTCGCCGCTCCCGAGCCCGCTGAGGGCGAGAATACAACCGCCGACGCCGAGTCGAAGAAGCCCGAAGCGAAACCCGACGCCAAGAAGTCCAAAGCCAGGGCCGAGGAACGACGTTCCGAGATCCATTCCATCCCGCAGATTTTGGAGCAGATCAAGGAGACCGGCAAACGCGGCCTGACGATCCAGCGGTACAAAGGCTTGGGCGAAATGAACCCCGAGCAACTCTGGGAGACCACGATGGATCCCGACCGCCGCAAGATGTTGAGAGTTGCCATCGAAGACGCAGCCAAGGCGGACGATATGTTCACGGTGCTGATGGGCGATGAGGTCGCGCCGCGCCGCCAGTTCATCGAGGACAACGCGCTCAACGTCCGCAACCTCGACATCTAATTCGCGCCGTGACGCCCGAAGCCCAGGACTTGATCAATCTACGGCTCACGCAGGCTGCCGAGAGCTTGAACGAGGCGCGTCTGCTGATCGATCAGAAGATGTGCCGGGGCGCGATGGACCGGGTGCATTTCACGATGTTTTATTGCGCGTGCGCGCTGTTGGCGACGAAGGAGTTCGGGCCGTCCCGCGATGGAAATGTGGCCGCGAAGTTTCATCAGGAATTTGTGAAGACAGGTTTGATGCCGCGTGAGATTGGGGAGCGCTTCAAGAGGGCGACGCAGTTGCACGAGGATGCCGGGCATCGGCCCGCAAGCGCCGCCGGATTGCCAGCGGATGAAGGAATTGATCGCTGACGCCGAGAATTTTGTAACAACAACCAAGCTGTTCGTGGGGAAACAGTAGCCGCGGATGGATTGATAACGGTTGTGCTGATAGGAGCCTGACAGATTATGCAAGACAAGTATCCCGTGACACTGGTCAACATCAGCAAGCAGATGGAGCAGGCGTACATCGACTACTCGATGTCGGTCATCGTCGGGCGGGCGCTGCCAGATGTCCGCGACGGCCTGAAGCCGTCGAATCGCCGTGTCCTGTATGCGATGCGTGAACTCGGCCTGTTGCACAACCGCTCCTACTCGAAATGCGCCAAGGTCGTTGGCGAAGTCCTCGGCAAATACCACCCGCATGGCGACACCAGCGTGTACGACACGCTCGTGCGCATGGCGCAGGATTTTGCCATGCGCTACCCGCTTATCGACGGCCAGGGCAATTTCGGCTCCATCGATGGCGATCCGGCCGCCGCCTACCGCTACACAGAGTGTCGTCTTCTCGAAATCGCCGAGGAACTACTCGCCGACCTCGACAAGGATACGGTCGATTTCCAGCCCAATTTCGACGAGAAGGAACGGGAACCGGTGGTCCTGCCGGCGCGCATCCCGAACCTCCTTGTCAACGGCAGCACCGGCATCGCGGTCGGCATGGCCACGAATATCCCTCCGCACAATCTTTCCGAAGTCATCGACGCCTGTTGCGCGTTGATTGACGATCCGGAGACTGACGTCAAAGACGTTGCGAAGTTTATCAAAGGCGCCGACTTCCCGACGGGTGGCATGATCTGCGGCAAGCAGGGCATCAAGGATTACCTGCTCAGCGGCCGCGGCAGCCTCAAGATGCGCGGCCGCATCGGCATCGAGGAGGTCAAAGGCGGCAAGGAACGCCTGATCATCTCGGAGGTCCCGTACAACGTCAACAAGGCCACGCTGATCGAACGCATGGCGGAACTCGTCAACGAGAAGAAGCTCGACGACATCAGCGATATCCGTGACGAGTCCAACAAGGACGGCATCCGCGTGGTGATCGAGTTGAAACGCGATGCCATTCCGAAGGTCGTCATCAACAACCTCTACAAGTACACGCAGCTCGAAGACACCTTCGGCGTCATCATGCTCGCGATCGATCACGGTCGCCCGCGCACGATGAACATCAAGCAGATGATCGAATGCTACATCGCGCACCGCAAAGAAGTCATCACCCGGCGCACGAAGTTCGAGCTGCAAAAGGCCGAGGAACGCGCCCACATCCTCGAAGGCTTCCGCATCGCGCTCGACAACATCGACGCCGTCGTCAAGATCATCCGGAACGCCGACGACCGCGAGGACGCAAAGAAGAAGTTGATGGCCAAATTCAAGTTGTCCGAGCTTCAATGCAACGCCATCCTCGAAATGCGCCTCTACCAGCTCACGGGCCTCGAACGCGACAAGATCGAGGAAGAGTATCTCGAACTCATCAAGCGCATCGAGTACCTCAAGAGCCTCCTGGCGAGCGAGAAGAAGCTCATGGGCGTCGTGAAGACCGAGTTGCTCGAACGTCAAAGAGAAGTACGGCGACACGCGTCGCACTGACATCGTGGCCGATGAAGGCGAGATCAATATCGAAGACCTCATCGCCAACGAGGCCTGTATCGTCACCATTTCGCACCAAGGGTACATCAAGCGCACCGCCGTCAGCGCTTACCGTTCGCAACGTCGCGGCGGCAAGGGCGTGATCGGCATGGAACAGCGCGAAGAGGATTTCATCGAACATCTCTTCACCTGCTCCACGCACGATTACATCATGTTCTTTACGGAGGAAGGCCGCGTCTACGTCGAGAAGGTCTATGAACTTCCGGAGATGGGCCGTGCGGCGAAAGGCAAGAGTCTCGCGAACTTCCTTCAACTCCGTCCCGAAGAAAAGGTTTCCGCACTTATTCGCGTGAAGGAATTTACCGACAAGCAGTATCTCTTCATGGCGACGAAGGTCGGGCATCGTCAAGAAGACCAATCTCGGCGAATATGCCAACCCGCGCAAAGGCGGCGTCATCGGCATCAAGATCGAACAAGGCGACCGCCTCATCGGCGTCAAGCTCACCAACGGCAACAACGAAATCGTCCTCGTCACCAAGGACGGTATGAGCATCCGCTTCCACGAGGAACAGGCTCGCGACATGGGCCGCGCCTCCGTCGGCAACTGGGGCATCCGCCCGGACAAGGGTGATTATGTCATCGGCGTCGAAATCGTCGACGTCAACGCCACGCTCCTCGTCGCCGGCGAACACGGCATCGGCAAACGCACCCCATTTGACGAATACCGCGTCCAATCCCGCGGCGGCAAAGGCATCATCACCATGAAGACCACCGACAAGGTCGGCAGCGTCGTCGGCGCTCTCAGCGTCACTGATTCTGACGAGATCATGCTCACGACTTCCCAGGGCCAGACCGTTCGTACCAACTGCAAAGACATCCGCATCGCCGGCCGCAACACCCAGGGCGTCAAACTCATCGACCTCAACGAAGGCGACAAACTCGTCGCCATCGCCCGCGTCATCAGCGAGCAACAGGAAGAAGCGGCGGAGGTCGTTGAAGACACGAAGAAATCCTGACTTTCACCGCGCAGCACACCAAGAGCAGAGAATGTTCTGTGTCTCTTTGTGCTGGCGTAGTACCCCCGACAGGTTCATGGTGAGCAAGTGACAGCTCTTCACGGAGCGGAAACGGGGGTGAGGCAGAATGGCAGCGAAGAAAAAAGGTAAGAAGAAGAAGGGCGGCAAGAAGAAGAAACGTTAGCGCCGCAGTTGCGGGCTTCACTGGAGATGCGGAACTTAGTGTCCCCAGTGACGCCCGCCAGGTAAGCGCCGTCTGCTGAGTTCGGATCTGTAATTCGTCACCTCGCGACGATATTGTCCTTATTATCTCCGTCCTGTTCTCGACACAAGCTGGTGTCCTTCTGATAACATTCCACACATGGCAACGTTTCTATTCTGGCTCGCGGTGGTGACGCTCCTGCTCGTGTTGGCAACCACCATTGAGTTTGCCATTGGGAACCGGTCCCTGTCCCGCCTCGGAGGTCTCCCGCCATTTACAAGCAGTCCTGCTCCGAAAGTTTCGGTGATCATCGCGGCGCGGAACGAAGCCCGCACCATCGAGCAAGGATTGCAAACAGTCCTCGCGCAGGATTACCCGAACATCGAGTTCATTGCTGTCGACGACCGCTCTACGGATGAAACCGGCTGGCATTCTCGACCGGATTGCCGGCGCGGAACCGCGCTTGCACGTCGCGCACGTCACCGACCTACCCGGTGGCTGGCTCGGGAAAACTCATGCCCTCAACTTCGGCGCGAAACGAGCCACGGGCGAACTGCTCTTGTTTACCGACGCGGATGTGGTGATGGAGCGTTCAGCGATCAGCCGCGCCGTCGGTTACCTCCTCCGCCACCAGATCGACCATCTCGCCATCACGCCGCAATTGCAGATGCCCGGCACATTGTTGAGCATGTTCGCCGGGGCGTTCGCGTTGTTCTTCGGCCTCTACGCCAAACCATGGAAAGCGCGCGACCCGAAAAGCCCGCGGCATATCGGCATCGGCGCGTTTAACCTCGTGCGCGCCGAGGTGTACCGCGCTGTCGGTGGTCACCGCGCCATCGCCATGCGCCCGGACGACGATATGAAACTCGGCAAACTCATCAAGAAGCACGGGTTCCGTCAGGAGATGGTCATCAGCGACGGACTGATCGCGGTCGAATGGTATAGCTCGATTGGCGAAGTGATTCGCGGCCTGGAGAAAAACTCGTTCGCGGGCGTCGAATACAACCTTGCTGCGGTTGCGGCCGCATCCGCCGCCCAACTAGTGGTCTTCGTCTGGCCTATCGTGGCTCTCGCACTCACGAGCGGCACGACGTGGTGGCTCAACGTCACCATCATCGGACTGCTCGCCGCCCTCTACATGGACACCGCGCACTGCCACGGCTCCCAACGCTGGCATTGCGTGGGCCTCCCCGTTACGGCACTATTGTTTCAGTACATTATTTGGCGAGCCACGCTGAAGACATTGCGAAATGACGGTATCAACTGGCGCGGCACGCACTATTCGCTGACGGAACTCAAGGCCAACAAGGTATGAACGCCAAGGAAGACATCAAGTCGCTCTCTCGCGAGGAACTTGTCTCGCGCTTCGCGGCGTTGGGCCAACCCGCGTACCGTGCCGACCAGGTCTTGCAGTGGATTTACCAGAAGCCGGTGGAGTCGTTCGACCAGATGAGCAATCTGCCCGCGGCTCTGCGCGAAAAACTCGCCGTCAGCTTCGACCTGAATGCCGTCCACGCGCTCAAGACACGCAACGCCACCGACACAACGGAGAAATTCCTCTTCCAACTCCGTGACCACTCGCTCATCGAGACCGTGCTGATTCCAGCCACACCGGGTCTCACCAGCAGCAGCGACCGACACACCGTTTGCGTTTCGACGCAGGTCGGATGCGCCTTCGCGTGTAAATTCTGCGCGAGCGGCCTGGACGGTGTGAAACGCAATCTTACGGCGGCCGAGATCGTGGATCAGGTGTTGCAGGTCCAGAAGCTCAGCGGCGAGAAGGTCAACAACATCGTCGTCATGGGCATGGGCGAACCTCTGGCCAATTACGATAACCTCTTGCGTGCCCTGAAGATCATCAATGCGCCGTGGGGTCTCGGCATCGGCGCGCGCAAGATCACGGTGTCCACCGTCGGCCTCGTTCCACGCATCAAGCAGCTCGCCGATGAGCCGATGCAGATTCGTCTCGCCGTCTCGTTGCACGGCGCGACCGACGAGGTACGCGAGAAAATCATGCCCGTGAACAGGAAATATCCACTCAAAGAACTTCTCGCCGCCTGCGATTACTACGCGAACACCAAGAAACGGATGATGACGTTCGAATACATCCTCATCGACGGCGTCAACGACTCACTCGAACAGGCGCACAAGCTCGGCGCTATCGCCAGGCGTCTCCGCGCCAAGGTAAACCTTATTCCCTACAATCCCGTCGAGGGCCTGCCGTGGAAGCGTCCCGACCGCGACCGCTGCAAGATGTTCCAGCATACCCTCCAGTCCCACGACGTCACCAGCACCCTCCGCATGGAAAAGGGCACCGACATCAATGCCGCGTGTGGACAACTCCGTCTCCAGCACGAAAGATCGTAACCTTTGCGCGCCGTCCCGCGTCTAGTGTTGGTGAAAGGGATGTAACAACTTTATGCAAACACATACGAAAGCTTTGATTGGTGCGGGGATCGTGGCCGCCATGACCGTCGGGGGCTTCTTCGCCTTCCTGGCGCATGCCGATACCAACGCGGTCGGCACTGCCAACGGCCGGTTCGGGCGAAGACTGGCCCAACTTGGTCTCACTGACTCGCAGAGGGCGCAAGTGAAAACCATTTTGCGCGGTTATCAGCCAACGGTCGGGCCGTTGGTGAAAGAGGTCGTAACCGAGCGGCGCGCGTTGCGCGACACCGTCCGCGCGCAAACGATTGATGAAACGGCCATCCGCGCGGAGGCCGCCAAGGTCGCGTCCCTCGAAGCGGATCTGGCCGTGCAACGCGCACACGTTGCCCACGACATTCGCGCCGTGCTCACGCCCGAGCAAATCCAGAAACTGAAGGCCATGCAGATGGACGCGGACGCCCGTTTTGATGGGTTGCTGCAACACATTGCCAATCGCATCGCGACCGACTAATAATAGCGGCGCGATGAGCGCCCCGATCGATGAACCGACAGATCAACGCCTCATTGAGTCCACCCTCGCGGGCGACGATGAGGCGTTCGGGGCCTTGGTGGCCCGGCACAAGCGAAAAGTGTTCGGTATCGCGGCGCGGTTCGCCCATAACGACGCCGAACTGCAGGACATTTGCCAGGAGATTTTCGTGAAGGCCTATCGAAGGTTGAAGAGTTTTCGCGGCGACGCGCCCTTCGAGCATTGGGTGTCGCGCATCGCGGTGCGCTCCTGCTATGACTTCCTGCGCGCGACGCGCCACGATCGGGAAAGCGTACCGCTTGACGGGATTGAAATCGGCACGCAACCCAGCGGCAACGTTGAGCATGCCCGCGAGCTGCTGCAATGGGCCTTGACCAGGCTCACCCCTGACCAGAGACTCGTGATTACGTTGCTGGAACTGGAGGAACGGCCGGTGCGCGAAACGGCGAAGCTGACCGGCTGGAGTGAGTCGAACGTAAAAGTGCGCGCGTTTCGCGCGCGACAGGTGCTCAAGAAGATTCTGGAGACGAGCCATGAACGATGAACAACTGAACCAACTGTTTCAGACCGCACGTGGGTCGCGTCCCGACACCTCGCGCGCCGAGTACGGCTTCGAGACGCGGCTGCTGGCGGCCCTGCGAGAAGACCGGGAACAGCCGACGCCGTGGGCGGCTCTCACGTGGCGACTCATGCCCGTGTTTGCAACCATTGTCGTCGTCACCGGCGCATGGTCCTACAATGTGCAATCCCAAACGGGCACGGAGGCCGCGCTCGGAGCGGGAGGCGAAACGGCCCTGGCGGGCCTGATTGGTGGTGAATAGTATGAAGAACTGGAAGGCGATCCTCGGAGTGGTAGTGGTGTTCCTGCTGGGAATGACCACCGGCGCGTTTCTGATGCGCGACGCGGCGGCCAGGCGTCTCCAACGTGTGTTGCACGGTCAAACCGCGTTTACTGCGGAGGAGATCACCCGGTGGTGGTCCCGGCAACTACGCCTCGATGCAGCACAGCGGGAGCAGGTGCTCACACTCGTTCAGGCTGCGCACGTGCAGATCACGGACGCGCGCAGTCAGTGCCAGCCGAAGGTCCTGGCGGCGTTGGATGATTTCTATGCCAAGGCCCGCGTCGTGTTGCGGCCCGACCAGCTTGAAAGATTCGACAAACTGGTTGCGGATCGCAAAGCGAAGTGGGCAAACTACAAGAGTGACTGATCGGTTCGAATTCTTCGACCACACGGTGGACATCGGCGTCCGCGTCTATGGCAACAGCCTCGCCGAATTGTTCGAAAACGCCGCCCGCGCCATGCACGAGGCGCTCGGGCGATTGTACAAACCGGAAAGCAACCTCCACAAATCCGTCGAACTCCATGCCGAATCAGCGGAAGATCTGTTGCATGACTGGCTCGCCGATCTCCTGTATGAAATCGAGGCGAACCACATTTTATACGACGACTTTCAGTTTCACGAATTAACGCCCCATCGTGTCAAGGCCACGCTCCGCGGCGGCCCGATCGACTTCGCGCGGTCGCAGACCAACGAAGAAATCAAAGCCGTCACCTACCATCAACTCCGCGTAGAATCACAGCCCGACGGCTCGTGGCGCGCGGTAGTGATTTTCGATGTCTAGCAGGGTACTAAAGAAGTCGGGTTGACGGGCCGGTTATACTACGTGGCGAACAGGGAGGGTTTCGCATGCGTGGACAGATTGATCGGCAAGAGTCGTTGTTTGTGGTCGTTTCGTTGGAGCAGCGGGTGCCCCCGAACCATCCATTGCGGCCCATCAAGCGCCGCTGTGACGAACTGTTGGCCCAGATGAATCGGCAGTTTACCCGCGCCTATAGTTCGCTGGGGCGGCCCTCCATTCCGCCGGAGCAATTGCTCAAAGCCCTGCTGCTGCAAGCGCTGTACTCGATCCGTAGTGAGATCGCCCTGATGGAGCATATCGAGTTCAACCAACTGTATCGGTGGTTCGTGGACTTGCCGTTGGAGCAACGCGCGTGGACGCCGGAAGTGTTCAGCGTCAACCGTGAGCGTTTTGCCGAGCATGGATTGGTGCAGGCGTTCTTCGATGCGCTGGTGCGCCAAGCGATGCTGGAAGGCTACGTCAGTGACGAACACTTTACGGTGGACGGCACGTTGCTACGCTCGTGGGCCAGCCTGAAGAGCGTGCAGCCCAAGGACGGCGCCGCGTCCAGCGAACCGCCCGACGATCCGGGCAATCCGACGGTGAACTTTCATGGGCAGCGTCGCACCAACGACACCCACCAGAGTGCCACCGATCCCCAAGCCCGCTTGGCGCGCAAGGGCCTGGGCAAGGAGGCGCAGTTGTGCCACAGCGCGCACGTGTTAATGGAGAACCGTCACGGTCTGTGCGTCGGCGTCGCCGTGGATGCCGCGGACGGACACGCCGAGCGGCGGCAAGCGCGGGCGTTGGTGCGACGCGCCAAACGTCGACAGCGACTGCATCCGCGAACGCTGGGCCTGGATGGCGGTTACCAGGACGGCAAGTTTCTGGCGCAGTTGGAGCGCACCGGGATCGAACCGCACGTGCCGATTCGCCGGGGGCGCCTCGTGGCCCGGGATGCGGCCGGGCGGGCCCGCCACCGAGCACGGCAGCGGATGCGCACGGCGCGCTACCGGGTCAGCCAACGCCTCCGCAAACGGGTCGAAGAAATCTTCGGCTGGTGCAAGACGGTGGGCCGGCTGGCCCGAACCCGCTTCGTAGGTCGGTGGAAGATTGCCCAAGAGGTCCTGGTGATGGTCAGCGCGTACAACTTGGTGCGACTGGTTCGTTTGGAGACCAGTTCATGAACCGACCGATTATGTCGAACTGTTGGCTCAACCCGCACGACACTCAGGACAGGGCATCGTTACAGCCCTCCCAAACCGCCATCACCCAAACCACTGCCGTAATGCAGACTTCTTTAGTAGCCTGCTAGTGTAGTGTCCTTGAAGTGTCTGCCTTTATTTCTTCGAGTTTAGCGCGGGCGCGGATGATTTTCTCCAGGATGGCGGTACCCTTGGCGTGCCACACATAGCGCTGGGGTTGGCGATTGCGTTCTGCCAACCAGACTTCGATCGTGCGCACCAGTTCGCGCACACTGCGAAAGCTGCCCTCCCGAACGACCTCCTCGGTCAGGTCACGGAAGAAGCGTTCGACCAGATTCAGCCACGAGCTGCTCGTGGGAGTGAAGTGCTGCCGCACGCGTGGATGCCGGGCCAGCCACGCGCGGACCGCCGGGTGCTTGTGCGTGGCATAGTTGTCCACGATCAGGTGCAGCGTCAGTGCGGGCGGCGTCTCCCGCTCAATCTGGCGTAGGAACCGCAGCCATTCCAGATGGGTGTGGCGGGTCTCCGTGCGTGCAATCACCCGGCCGTCCAGCGTGCTCAGTGCGGCAAACAGTGTCGTGGTGCCGTGGCGCACGTAGTCATGGGTACGAGTGCGAATGTGGCCCACGCCAAGGGGCAAGCCCGGCTGGCTGCGTTCCAAAGCCTGACACTGGCTCTTCTCATCGCAGCACAGCACCAGCGCCTTCTGCGGCGGTTGCAGATACAGCCCGATGACATCCCAGAACTTCGCCTCGAACTGCGGATCCCGCGAGAGTTTGAAGGTGCGCACCCGGTGCGGTTTGAGGTCGTTAGCCTGCCAGAGTTGCTGTACGCGACTCTTGGACAGCCCGGCGCTGCGGGCCATGCTGCGCACACTCCAGCGGGATCGCCCTTTGGGCGGTCGGGTCGCCGTCGTGAGCACCTTGGTCACCGTCGCCGTCGCCAACGACACGGGTTGCCCTGACCGTAGCGCATCTTCGAGCCCTGCCAGTCGCTCGCGCGCAAACCGCCGCCGCCAGACTCCCACGGTGTGTGGGGTCGTTTCCAGTTCCGCGGCAATCTCTCGGTTCTCCCAATCTTGGGCGGCCAGCAGGATGATACGGGCCCGCAACGCGGTCTGCTGTGTCGAACGGCGATCCCGCACACGGTCGGTCAGTTGTTTCTGTTCTAGGACGGTCAATACCAGTGGTTGAGCGCAACGCGGCATGACGGGAGTTTACCCCGTCCGACAATAATATCAATCACTTATTGGACACTACACTAGGAGTCCCCCGCGAAAACGGCGGTCAATACACGTCGTCGATTTCGTCTTTGCCGTCTTGCTGCGAGGGGACCTCGATGCCCTTGATATCGCCACCCTTGCCCTCGTCTTCTTTGTGGGCGTAGTAATACCCGCGCGAGTAGTAGCTGTAGTAGTATGGGTAGTAATGGTAGTAGCCGACACGGCCGGGTTCAAGGTTGTTGAGCACGAAACCAAACACCTTCGCCCCGCGGCTGACCGCGGTCATCTTCGCCACGCGGACATACCGGCGCGAGGTGCGACCAGCCCAGATGATGAACAGGACGCCGTCAACGGCCGAGCCGAGAATGGCACTGTCCGCGATGCCCATCACGGGCGGGCAATCCACGACCACCCGGTCGTACTGTTTGTAGGCCCACTCGAGGAACTCCTTCAACCGCCATCCGAGCAGCAACTCCGCCGGGTTCGCCGGATAGGCGCCGCAAGTGATGACGTCCAGTTTGGCAACATCACCGCGCTTGATGACTTCTTCGGGCGTCGCTTCCCCGAGCAGCACATCGGCCAACCCTTTTTCTTTTTCAAAGCCAAAATACTTGTGGGTCTCGCCGCGACGGAGATCCGCATCGACCAGCAACACCCGGTCCTCGACCTGCGAGAACCCGATGGCGAGATTCACGCACGTGGTGGTCTTGCCTTCGCGCGGCACCGCGCTGGTGACCAGAATCGAACGAAGTTTCTCGCGCGGCGTGGAGAAGATGATTGCCGAGCGGACGACGCGATACGATTCAGCGACGCCGCCCTGTTGTTTCAGCCGGTCCAGCCGATGGGCGCTAAGATCGTCGGGGTTCCATTGCGCGGCCGGGATCATCCCGAGGAACGGCAGTTGCAGATCACGCTCGACCTCCTCCGCCAACTTGATGGAATCGTCGATGTACTCGATGAAGAACGCCAGTGCCAATCCCATGCCCAGGCCAAAGAACGCTGCCATCAGCAAGATCTTCATCTTCTTGGGGTAGACGGGCTCGGGTTGTAGAAGGGCGGGCTCCAATACGGACACGGTCCGCGAATTGAATCCCTGCGACACATCAATTTTCATCAACTGGGACAGAAGTGCATTGTAGAGGCTTTGGATTTGGTCAACGTCATCCTTCAACGTCTTCCATTCGGTCGCCTTTTCACCGTCGATATACACGGCGTCGTCCAGTTGCTTGCCCAAGGCCGACATTTCATCAAAGTTTTTCTTGGCGACCACCAGATCCGCGTCCGCCTTCTGCCGGATAAACTCGATCTCCCCATTAATCTGTGAGGTTGTCTCGGTCAGTTGTTGCTCAACTTCCATCAGCGCCGGATGTCGCGGTTTGTAGATCTTGCGCATTCCATCCAGCTTGACCTCCAATTCCCGCTTCCGTCTCTCCAGTTCAAAGAGTTGTTTGGATACCGTTTCATTCAATGCGCCAAAAGAGTACCGGCCCAATTCGTCCGAGGCTTTCGCTTGAACGTCGCCGACGGGAGGGGCGTTCGGATCTTCGACCATGATTCTCACCGTGGCCGTCATGACCTTCTGCATCTCATCCGTGTAAACGATCCCACCGCGGTCACCCCATTCCTTGGGTTTGACCAGTTTGTTGCCCAACAGTCCCTGCTTGATATTTTCGGCAAGAGCCTGCGCTGTGAGACCATCGGCCGGTATGGCGCCGATGCCGGGATAGTTAATGGTGCCGTCCATCCCAACCTGCAGCTGTGTGTTCAGGGAGGGATCTTCTTCCACAAAGATGTCCAGTTGCATCCCCTTGGAGATAACCCGCTGGGCTTCATTGGAGCTGGCTGCCCCTTGCGCGAACGAATCGATCCCCTCCTCGCGTTCCGCTGCCAGCAGGGCCAGCACCGTCGAGGTATCCGGCCGGCTGTCGAGCAATTCCTTGCGCGTCTTGGCCTCGTTGTAGGCTTTGGCGGCCGTGGCATAACCGTAGTTCAGCATGTTGAACCGCTTGTACCAGGCGAACCCCACGCTGCCCATCGGATCCACGTGGTTCCGCTTGGCATAGTCCAGCATCTTCTCGGTCGCCGCCTGCTTTTCTTCCCCGAGACGCTTGATTTCCCGCGTCAACATCAGCAGCGCGGACTCGGAACTTTGCGCGCGCTGCTCGTCACGAAAATGCATGTATTCCTCGCAGAGCGTGTTGTCGAAATCCTTCGCAAAATCCGTCGAGGGACTTTGCACGCGGACCATCAGGACCGCCGCGCCACGAACGGGCTCGACTTTCAGGTCCGCGAGGTTTTCCCGGATTTCGTCCTGGGTCTTCCGCATCCGCAACTGGACGCGATGCAACATGGTTTGCTCGGTGAGAATCTCAATCTGCGTGGCATAGAACCGGCTCTCGTCCTCGCGCGTCACTTCGGAAACCGGCACCGATCCGCCGGCGGTGGTCACCAGCAACTTGGCATCCGCTTCGTAAATTTGTTGTCGGGTAAACAGGAACGCCGTGGTGCCGGCCATGCTGAGCAGAAAGCAAATCAGCACAAGCCACTTCCGCTTCAGCAGTACGACGACGTACTCCTTGATGTCGACGCTCTCGGACCTGGGTTCCGCGGCGTTTTGGTTCATCATAGGCAACTCCCGTTTGGCGTCCTGGCCCCCCATGGCTAAAAGTTGATCAACTTCTCCGGCACGATGATCCAGTCGCCGTCCTGGACCTGGATGTCCTTTTCAAACTCACCGCGCTTCATGATTCGATCCACATCGATGTACGTGAGGTATTTTTTTCCCAGTTTGTCGTAGCGGATCAGTTGCACTTTGCCGCCATTGGCAAACGTCGCGAAGTTGCCCGCCGCGATGATCGCCTTGGTCACCGTGAAACGTTCGTCCTTCGGCAGCAACAACGGACCGGGCCGATTCACGTTCCCGATCACGTAGATGACGCCCCCCGCACCGCCGCCACCCGTGGCGAGGGCGGACTCGATGGCCACGGTTACCGTGGCCTTCTGGAAATAGTCTTTCTCCAAGCCTTCCTTGATCTTCTGCGCCACCTCATCGGCCGTCAGTCCCTCCGCCGGCACACGACCGAGCGGCACAAAGTCAATCGCCCCGCTGATCGGCACCACGTAGACGTGATCGAGACTGTGATCCTGGTCCACGGTCACGCTGATGCTGACGCCGGGGACAATCACCCGCGGCTTGGTGTTGGTTCCGGTCGTTGCATTCGTGTCGACGGTGCTGTAGGCTCCACCGCCGGTTGTGGCAGCAAATTTCTCTGGAGACAAGACCTGTACATTTTGGTTAGACTGGCACCCGGCGGCAAGCAATAGCCAAAGTGCACCAAACGTGGAAATCCACCTCATGAGTATTTTATCGTATCTCTGGCCACCAGCATCGTCAAGCTGGCGGACCAGCGGTTTGTCGTTCGCTATCGTCTTTGTCGCAAACACAGAATCTCCCTGATATCAAATGAGTTCAACACAACAACATCATCAGCAACTTAAAGACCTCCTGTCCCGATCCGACTGGGACGGCGCCCAAGCCCTTTGGCTGGAGCTAGCAGAGCAATTCTCTGACCAACCCGAGTTTCTGCTCCTACTCGTGAAAGAATTTGCCGACGCCGGACAGACCGAAATGGCCGCCGAACTGGCCTCACTGATCACCGAGAGCATCAAATCCGACGGCAAACATCACGAATGGCTCTATGCCCTTAAGCTGCAAGCAGAAGCGAAGCCAACTGACAAGCAGCTCCGGGCCGAGCTTGTCATGGCCTTTAGCCAGCTCCACGAGTCCGACCCCCGCCTGAAGACCATCCTCGCCGTCGCGGAGCTTGATCAAAATCGTACACCTCTGCCCACCGCAATTGCCCGGATTGAAACTTTGCTCGCCCTTCAAGCAGGGACCTACGGCCAGCACAAGAGTTGGGGGGTCGGCCGTGTGAAATCCTTCGACACGACACTCGGCCAGATCGTCGTCGGCTTCGCCCACAATCCATCCCACTCCATGCAGCTGGCCTACGCCGCCGACAGCCTCACGCCCGTCAGCAACGACCACATCGAAGTCCGCAAGCTTACCGACGTCGATGGCCTGAAGCGGCTCGCCGCCGCAGACCCCGTCGCGCTGCTCCGTCTCGTGCTTCTCAGCCAGCACCGCGCGGCCACGACCGAGCGGATTGAAGCGTTGCTCGTGGGCACGGTCATTCCCGCCGACCAATGGAAAAAATGGTGGGAGAACACGCGCAAGCTGTTGAAGAAAGACTCCCACTTTGATCTCCCGGCGAAGAAAACCGGTCCCGTCGTTCTGCGCACCGCGCCGGTTTCACAGCAGGACGAACTTCTCGAGGCTTTCCACGATGCCAAAGGGCTCACCCAGCAGATCGAGGTGGCCCGCCAGTTCCTCAAGCTCGTGGACGAACTCGAAAACGCCGAGCTTTTGATCGAGGAGTTTCAGGACACGCTGCTCGAAACGCTCCAGAAAACTCCGGCGAGCCGGTACGTTGAGCGCATCGAAGCTATCGTCGTTCTTGAAGAACTACGCGAGCACCAGAAGGCGCCCGCTGAGGACACCACGGCCTTGCTTGCCAGCTTCCTGTCGACAACCCCGAATCTGTCGACGGTGTTGGACGAGTTGGGCACGTCGACTCAAAGGCGGGCGCTGGCTGTCCTCAAGACCGCCGATCCTGACCGCTTGGTGCGGGAACTGAACCGGTTGTCCACCAAGTCCCTCGATGAGATTCCGGACGTGCTTGCCCAGAGAGCCGACGCGATTGAGCAATGGGTCCACAATCAAACTGCCGGAACGGAATTATTGTGCTGGATTTGCCGGAACATCTCAACTCCCGCTTCCCGCAAGGCGCATCCGTGGCTGGATGGACTGCAAACTCCCGGGCTGCTGTTCGCCGTCATCGAGTCGATCGAGTCCGCCCCCAACAAGTCCGTGAGCAAGAAGCTGCGCGATGTGCTCTTCGGGGAAGAGGAACTCATGGCCGATCTTTTGGTTGAGGCCGACACCGAGACCGTGCGCAAGATTGCCCGCCTGATTCTCTCCACCTCGGCCTTCGAAGAACTGGATCGCCGCTCGCTCCTCGCGCGCGTCGTCAAAGAGCATCCGTTCGTGCAGGAGTTTCTCGTCACCAAAACCGTCAAGGAGCAGCCGCTCATCGTCTCGTGGGGCAGCTACAACAAGCGCCGCGCCGAACTCGACGACATCATCCAGAAAAAGATCCCGCAGAACAGCAAAGAGATCGGGCTGGCCCGCAGTTACGGCGATCTGCGCGAGAATTTCGAATTTAAAGCCGCCAAGGACATGCAGAAGCTTCTCATGCGCCGACGCGCCGAACTGGAAATCCTCTTATCGCGCGCCCAGCCGACCGACTTCGCCGACACCAAGACCGATGTCGTCAGTATCGGCACCAGTGTCACCGTGACGGACCTCAGCGCCAACCGGTCGCAGACCTATCACATCCTCGGCGCGTGGGACGGCGATCCGGCGCGCGGCATCATCAGTTACCCCGCCGCCCTCGCGCAGACGCTGCTGAATAAAAAGGTCGGCGACACGGTTGAAGCCGCCGGCGAAACCACCCCGCAAAAGCTCCGCATCGACAAAATCGCGAAACCGCCCGCCGAGATGCTCCAATCACTGTAGCCCTCTTACCTGCCCCCGGGCAGCCACCGATCGGCCAGATGCGGGTCGAGGGGCTCGGGTGTCGTCGGGGGAAGATTGGCGGCGGCGCGGCGTAGTCCCGGCGCGAGTTCACGACGGGCCAACAACGCCGAGGTATCATCCGACCATACCGCCTCGTAGCCACGCGACAAAAGATCGTTGGGCTGCAACAGCGTCGTCCGCAATTCAACAATGATGAAATCCACGCGATATCGCCGCAGCAATTCATCCCAATTCGCGCCGTCCTTGTAGAACAACGCGTGGTTCATTTCGAACGTCTTGTCGGGATAGGTCTCTTCGTAACGTCCATCCATCGACACCTTGATTCGTGGGGCCAGCCGCCAGGATGCGTAACTGCCCCAGCGAAACGGCACGGCCAGATTTCCTTCCGCATGGGCCAAATCGAGGATGTCCACCGTGCGTACGGGATAGAAGAATTTGGCCAGTTCCGACGGTTGCAGCGCCGCTTGCGGCAAAAACCTCCACGCCGCCACCGCCGCGATCACCACGTACGCCGCCGCGACGGCCTCCACTCGCAACCGCTTTCCGTCGAGGTACGGCCCGACGTACACGAGCGCGGCCAGGCCGAAAAACGGCGCGTGTCGCCGGTGCAACCCCGCCGCTGCTGCCGTCAGCGCCAGCATGGTCAGCCCGCTCCCGGTGCGGCGTTTCCATCCCCAGGCAACGGCGCCGAGGACGACCACGAACAGCAGCCGAAAGCCAAAATACGAATCAAATCCCCACAGCGGCATTCGTCCCCATTCCGCAATATCGGCGCGCGGATGCAGCCACGCGGGCACGAGATATGTCCAAAAACTCAATCCATACGGATTCACGCACGTGACCGCCAGGGCGGCCAGCAGCGTGGCCAAGGCGGCGCGCGTCCTTAACCATGCCGCGTACACGGCCATTGCCGCGAGGCCCACGATGAATCCGCCGTGGACGTTGGCCCATACGAGCATCAGTGCCACGATGGCGAACGACGCCCAACGCCGCCCGCCCCGCATCAGTTCCAGCCACCACAGCGTTAAAGCGAAGAAAAAATACGTGAGCACATGGCTGCGCACCACGGGCATATAACCGGGCAATACCGCTAGCGCGCACGGCACGGCCAGAATCAGCACGCCAGCCCACGTTGTCCCGCTGGCATGCGAGGCGGCGATGCACACGGCGAGAGCGCCCAGCGCGATGCTGATCTTGAACACCATCAGTGATGCCGGCCCAAACCAATTCAGCATCGCAAAAAACAGCAACCCTGCGCCCCATTCGTGGTCAATCCATTGCGGTAGCGTCGGTGTGAATGCAAACACGTCGTGGCGCATCACCGTACCCGTCTTCCACACGTGTGCGCCGACTGCCAGACGCGCCCACAGATCGCCATCGATGGCGTGGTGGTCGGCCAGCACGACGGCAAAAGCGAAGGCGCCGAGGACCAGGGAAACGGCCACGAACCATTTTTCGTTCCGCATCCCGCGCACTCTGAAATGCACCAACGCCAGTGTCCAGCGCAAAAGGTACTCGCCACCAATCCACGCTAAGACGGGGTGGACAGTTTTGTAACCGATTGCTCCTTCATCACTTGCGGATGGGAACTGAGTCGGTGAAATCCGTTACTCCGGCACAACCGTTGCATATAAAGCAACACCTGAGCGCCTCACCGGAGGCGATGGATTGAGCGAAAGAACCAAAATATGAAACAAAAACCACTTGGTTCGCCGGGGGCATTTGCTTTGGCCGTAGCGTTGTTGTCGGGTTTCGCCGCAAGCACCCTCGGCGCGTCCCAGCCGGCGAACTGAGATCGGCTTCGCTTGGCTCGCTCCGTCGAGGAAGGCTTACAGGTTGGACACGCGATAATACCGCCGCCTCCTGATCCTCAACGCGGAAATCGGTGCGACACCAGGCAAGTCATGACAATGCCGGGCGGTATGCCACGTGTTTATAGCGTACTTGGAACAAGAATTGCTTTTCACATGGGCTTCTGATGGCGGAAGAATGCCCTGTTTAAGTACAGAATAGAAGAGGACCCGATGAAGAATTCGTCTTGTTTTCGTTTTCTTGCGGTGTGGATTCTAGGTGTGTCCGTGTTGTCAACTAGCACAGTTGTCTTGGGGCAGTTGGCGAGCAGTCACAGGAGCAAGATCGTCATTTATCCATCGGCAAACGAACCGATTTCACAGATGCAAGGGCTTGGAATCAGCCACGTCATCAATTACGGCTCCTACTGGCTGGTGGAGGCGACCGATGACCAGGTGGCATCGGTAAAGGCCAAGTATGGCAAGCGCGTCATGAAGGCCGACTACATGAACCGCATCGAGCTGAACGTTTGTGAGATCGATGCGACTCAGGGGGAACCTTCGGACATTCCTGACAGTCTGCGTGAAAGCACCACCTCGGGCAATCGTCTTCGGCTCGTCCAATTCAAGGGACCGGTGAAACCCCAGTGGTTGGAGCAACTCCAGAGCGTTGGGGACGTCAAGATTGTGAGTTACGTGCCGAACAATGCGTACGTGGTGTGGGCTGATGCAGCGGCTGAGTCCAATCTGCACAGTCTGATTGTCTCGAATGGACCCGTTCAGTGGATCGGCGCCTATCATCCGTTTTACAAGGCGAAATCTTCGCTGCTGCAGACGACCAATCCGACGGTCGAGGTGACTGTTGAATTGGTTGATACACCCCAGTTACCGCAGAGCCTTGGCCGGATTCGAGGGCTGTGCCATGGTGGCAAGAGCGGCGAGCCGATACAGCTTGATGGTCGAATCCAGATTCGGGCAACGTTGCCGGCGACGGCGCTGTTGCCGGTGGTGCGACTGCCGGATGTTTTGTGGGTTCAGCAGGTCGTGCCGATGCAGCGCATGGACGAAAATCAAGCCATTGTGCTGGCCACCGGTAGTACCGGTCCGTCACCCGCACGATATCTTGATTTTCTAAACGCAGTCGGTTTTCCCAACGACCCGTCGCAATACCCCATTTTGGATATTGCCGACACAGGATTGGATACGACCAATCCAGCACCGCTTCTCTCAGGCTCTGGAACGATTAATACGTGGCATCCCTGTTTCTATGACCCAGCGTTTCCGGTATCTCCTGATGCCCAATGTGGTGACCTCACGCTTAGTCGCGTTGTGTACAGGACCGATGACGACACAGACGGGCATGGCACGATTGTCGCGTCGGTGGCGGCCGGTTTCGACACGGACCCCAACGAAACGATCCATTGCTATACCCAGAGCAACGACATTGTGGATGTTACCAACATTGTTGCGGGTGTCACCAACGTTACTCAAGATACCGTTTGTGCCGTTGTCACGGACATCCCAAACCCGCCATTCCCGGTCACGATCTTCCACCGCTTCGGGTCGCTGCAATGCGGGCTGGGAATTTCACCCTATGGCCGCATCGGCTCCAGTCCTGGCGGCGCCCAGAGCGACTATCCGGGCGCGCTTACGGCGGGCTTACGCGCTTATCTTAACGGAGCGCGAATCAGCAACAACAGTTGGGGTGAGGTTCTGAGCATGGGTGTCAACGGCGGCGTGTACGACGCCAACTCGCAAGCGTATGACAGTCTCGTCCGCGACGCCGTGCAAACCGGGTCGACGAATCCTCCCACCCCGGGTAACTCGCCCGTTAACCAGGAGCTTTTCTATGTTTTTGCCGGCGGTAATGCCAACGGGGCCGATTCGACAGTGGGCGGATTCGGGGATGTTATCGTGACGCCCCCGGCCACCGCGAAGAATGTCATCGCGGTGGGATCGAGCACGTTGAGTAATGGGATGTCTTCGTTCAGTTCCTTCGGTCCCTGCGAAGACGGTCGCTTCAAGCCGGACATTGTCGCGCCCGGCGAGGGTATTCTGGGAGCAACATCACAGGCGACGTACATTCATCCGCAGTGTGATGGTTGCGATCCAAACAATCCCAGTCCGCCAGCCTGTTCACCCGACGTTGTGACCAATGCGGTCATTACGCGTTTATACAGCGACGTCGATAATGGCCTCACGGCCTACGATGGCACGAGCTTTTCGGCTCCGGCGGTGTCGGGCGGAGCGCAACTGTTGTGGTGGTACTTCCAGCATCACCTCGATATGCTGCCCCCCAGTCCGGCCATGTTGAAAGCGTACCTTTGCAACTCGGCGCTTTATCTGCAAATCACCGACCCGCTCACGGGAGCACAGGACACCCTGCCATCGATCGCGCAAGGCATGGGTCGGATGGATTTGGCGCGGATGTTCGACGGCGTGTCTCGCGTGCTGCGCGATGAGACCACGCCGCGAGCCATTGACACACCGCTCCTGGGCACCAATGCGGTGTCGCAACAGACGTTCTTCTCGCAATCCGGGCAAACGTACGAATTGAGCGGCACCGTGGCGGACCCCACACAGCCGTTTCGTGTCACGCTGGCGTGGACGGATGCGCCGGGTAATCCGGCAGCGTTCAAACAACTGGTGAACGGTCTCAATCTGAAGGTGACAATCGGTGGGCAGTTGTATCTGGGCAACGTGTTTGCGGGGCCGAACTCCGTGCCCGGTGGCGTTTTGGACCAGGTCAACAACATGGAGAGCGTGTTCCTGCCCGCCGGGCAGACCGGCACGTGGAGCGTGGTGGTGCAGGCGCAGGATATCGCCGGTGCCGCGGTGCCAAACGTGAAAGAGTCGCTCGTTAACCAAGACTTCGCCCTGGTGGTGTACAACGGCACCAATGCGTCGGACGTTTCAACGGGACAGACAAACGACACCTGCCAGACCGCCATCCAAATCTCTGACTTCCCATTCTCGTGGACCAACACGTTGGTGTCACCCGTTTATGTCAATGCCTATCCGAGTCCTTCCGCAGGACCGGGCGGGCTAAAGGAGTTTTTCCAGATCGTCCGCCCCATACCAGGAACGATCATCAGCGCCGACACCATCGGCAGCGGCTTTCCCACGGAAGTGTCAATCTGGGAGGGACAATGCGGGGCATTGTTTGAACGCGCCTCGGCCGCCCCCAGCCTCACGATTCCGCCAGTGCCGCCATCGGTTTCGTGGACGGTGACGGACACCAATGCCACGTACTACATCGTGGCTGAAGGCCTGGGGGGAGCCACCGGCCATCTGGTGGTAAATGCCAATGCCCAGGTTCCTGCCATTGAATTTCTTCCCGCCGGTCTCGACTTTGGCACAGCGTATCCTTTCACCGCAACGGCTCCGCAGATCGTGACTTACACGAACGGATCGACGCTCGCCGTGAACGTCAACGATATTTCGTTGGCGGGCGCCAATCCTGACGACTTCCAAATTGTTGCGAACCAATGCTCCGGGGCGACCGTGCCACCCGGCGGCATCTGTCAGATCGAGTTGGTGTTTCAGCCAACGGCGACGGGAACGCGAACCGCCGTCCTGCAGCTTCTGTCGGACACGACCGGAGCGTCGCAGTCCTTGCCGTTGAGCGGCATTGGCCTACTGCCAACCCCATTGGTGTGCTTGAGCGCGGGGAGTCTGACATTTGGCAATCAGTACGTGGGAACCACAAGCCTTGTGCAGAGTGTCGTGGTATCGAATTGCGGTTCCGCGGCGTTGCTGGTGACGAACAACGTGTTCTCCGGCGCCAATTCTGCCGACTTCACACTGGTTGGTTATGACTGCCAAAGTGGATCGATTCCGACTGGCGGGATCTGCACGGTTAGTGTCTCGTTCGCGCCAACCGGTGGTGGTGCTCGTGCCGCGACGTTGACGTTGTACGACAACGCCGTGGGCAATCCGCACTCCATTGGATTCTCTGGCACGGGAATAATCTCGACTACGGACATCTGTTACTCGGCCAATTCCCTCACCTTCGGAAACGTGCGTACCGGTAGCAACGACGTACAAACGCTGACGGTTACCAATTGTGGCACCGTGGCACTGTCGATCACGAATGTGACGCTTACCGGGACCGATGCCGCTCAGTTTTCTGTCGTCGGGAATACGTGCAGCAGTGTGCCCACGGGAGGAATCTGCTCCGTTTCGGTGCGGTTCACGCCTACCAGCGCCAGCGCCTCCACGGCGTCGTTGATGGTTTTCGACAGTGCCGCTGGCAGCCCACAGACGATAGCACTCAACGGAAACTCGATGACAGCCTTGCCGGACGCTTTAATCGGCACCTCCACCAACCTGAAGAAATTCATCGGCAAAAACGTGCTGGATCCCACGGGATTGTCAGAAACACTCTCCACGACGATTGGTAACGGCAAGAAGGAAGTCTTTTACATTGCGATCCAGAACCTGGGCTCGCAGCCTGATTCTTTCGTTGTTTCGGGCGCGGGAAGCACTTCGCAGTTTGCGGTGAAGTACTACCTTGGATCCACGCAGAAAGCCGCGGACATTACGGATGCTGTTGTGGGAGGAACATATACGACTTCGCCCCTGGCGGCCGGCGCCATTACAGCGAAGAACGCGATGATCCGTATGGATATCCAAGCCATCAACGTGCTCCAAGGAATGACGAATAGTGTGCCGGTAACTGTGCGATCCGTCAGTGTACCCTCGCTGAGTGACACAGTCATCGCATCCGTGCGGGCAAAGTGACAGACGCCATTGGATTGGTATGCCTAGCGCAATTTCTGCTGTAATCAGTGTCGTTCGGAAGCGTAGAAGAAAACGGGCAAGTGAGGAGGCAGTCGTCATGTTGAACATATTTTGTCGCACGATTCCAATCGCGCTCGCGGGAGTAGCGGTCGCAGCCGCGATAGCAATTCTGCCCGGCGAAGTTCGTGCGCAGAATTCGGCTTCCATCAGCATGTTGCGGGAGACCATCGAGAGCGCGCACGTTAGCGCAGCTGGTTCCAACGCCGTTGCCGTGGTGAAACCAAGCGGAAGGGTCACCTTGCGGAAGCAGGGGATCAAGCAGATTTTTGACGTGGATGTACGCAATCTTTCTTCTTCGCTGAGTTCCTCCAACGCCGGCTGGGGCGTTTGGTTGGATCTGAACTCGACCTTTCGCACCAATGATCCAGTTAGTCTGCTTTGTCAGTTGAATCGTCTGGTTTCGACGGGAGAACAGTATGTAGCGACACAGGAAGCATTGAACACAGCACCTCAATTTCTCGCAGTCAGTATACCAGATCTGAATGACTTGGCGAACCACGCTATTTGCATCGGATCTCCGACGATGATCGGAACAACCAATGTCGTTGTTGACTGTGTTCTGTGGGCTCCCATTCCAGCGCTTCTGCCCGCGCCGGGCAAGACAAGCTTCAACAAACATGCGTTGTTGGCTCTTCCCGTTCCTCCCGTGATCAACGGGCAGCTGTGGGTGCCGGCTCCGAATGCACGCGGGAAGATCAATCTGCGCTATTCAGGGCTCACTGGACAATCATTCATCGAAGTGAACGCCGAGAATCTTCTCGGTGGCCACAGCTATTCGGTTTGGATGACACTCACAACCGTCGACGATCCTGCGTATCCGGCTTGCATCACGAATAGCGTGTCTTCCTGTCTAACCAATCTTGATCAACTGACGCTATCCATCTCGGGGAGTGGTGGCCAGTATGTGCGGGACACCAAAGTCGGGGATTCCCTCCCACTGCAATTCGAGTATGCCGATGATCTGTCGAATCACCTTCTGATGATTGAAGACGAAGACAATCTCATTTATCTGCAAGGCGTGATCCCGTAAGTGCAGATTCTTGCACGATGTGCATTTCATGGGCGCGCCCCTCGCCACTGTCACTCCGCAAGAAAACGCCAAGCTTCGCATCGGCGCACAACGGGCAACCCGGGAGTCTCCAGCGCCGAAGGAATGCCAGCTACATTTGTGACACCCGCAAGAGGGAGACGCTGCCGTTTCGTAGCCCCCACCGTCCGCGATCTATCGGGTAGGATAATTCAGATCCGCGACGCCTTCGACGAGATCCACCTCGAAGGCACCATCCCCTAGCCGTCTGACTTACGCGTGAGCGAATCGGCTGAAGTCTGAGCGGGCATTTCCTCTTACGGCAAACTGATATTGACCCGATAGAACTTCTGCGGTTGGGTCGCGCTCAGATCGGTGACAGCGACCTGCGCCTGCGGGACGTTGGTCGTCAGCGCGCTGGTGGTCGTGAGCGTCGCGTACGCGGCGCCGCCCGTCAGGTTGGTGCGGTATTGCACCGTGTAAGTCTGCCCAAATCCAATCAGGATCGGGTTGTACGTCAACGTCTTCTGCGTCGGCTGACCCGCCACTGGGGCGACCTTCAGGACGAACACAGAGGCTGGATTCGTCGGGTTCAATCCTGCCACGAATTTGAACAGGTTGTCCTGGCCTGTCCCGTCAGCATCGCAGGTCGCGCAGTCGGAGTTGTTGGTCGGTGTCGCGACGTCGAAATACGTCTGCCGCCACCAATCCGGGATGCCGTCGCCGATGCTATCGGGAGCAAACACTTCCAAGGTCGTGTTGCTGGTGGCGCCGAGATAATACCCATCCACGATGGCGGGCACAAAGGCGGGCGTCACGGCGTACACGTCCGCAGGGCTGAGAACTCCGCCGCCGCTGATCGACGCGACCGGGTATGGCTCGTTGGGACTGCTCCACGCGACATCGGAACCGGACAAACTGGCCACCGTGCTGTCGTCGAGCGTAGCGGTGCCGCTGAGTAGCGTCGTGCTCCCGACGCCGACCGGATTCGGCTGGGCTGTAACCACGACGCCGACCACTTCCGAGAGTTGGCCGATGTACCCATCTTTCGCCGTGTCGGCCGAGGCGCTGGAGATGCCGCCGATGCCGCCAATACTACTGTCCATCGTGTAATTGGCGCTCGACGTACGCAATCCGCCGCTGTCAATCGTGGTGGTGGTGATGATGCTCGTAGCGAAGGCCGCGGATCGAAAACCCAATGCAGCGGTGAGGGCAATGGCGGTGAGGATTCTCGACTTCATGTGTTGGTTCTTCTTCGATCGCGCCAGGAGCTTGGGACCGTTGTGCGGGTAGACGACGAGATTTGCGGCCTGATGAACCGCTTTACGGTACGACCCGCGCGATGCCGTTAACGTCAATCTACCCTATCATCCTGAAACGGTGAGAACAGCAAACGCGAAACGAGGCGCCAGCCTCTTCACCTCTCCATTAAAGGCGAAGTAAAGCAAGTTAAGCCCATGAAATCAAGCAAATTCGGGCCTTCCAAGGCCATCGGAGGTGTTGACACAGCACCCGGTTAGCTGATTTTGCCCTTGGCGCTGCCGTCCTCGTGTAAGCCGTCCGCTTGGGAACCAATCTCAACAATGTGCTGCGTCAGACGGATACGCGACAACGACGCGGCTCGCCAAGGTTGTCTCTTGGGCGAGCAGCCACTATAACTTCCCGCTGTGCGCATCATCGTCACGGGATTGGTCGGCCAATATGCTTTCGGGGGCGTGGCGTGGGACTACCTGCAGTTCGTCGAGGGGTTCCGCCAACTGGGCCACGATGTGTTTTACCTCGAAGACACCGAGATGTGGCCGTATGACCCGATCCAGAACACCATCAGCGAGGATTGCACCTACAACGTCAACTACCTCCGCGGCGTGATGGAAAAACTCGGGCTGGCTGATCGCTGGATGTATCGGAGCGCGCCCGATGCGAGTTATCACGGCCGTACCGAAGCGGAAGCGAAAGAGATTTGCGCCACGGCCGACTTCTTCCTGAATGTCTCAGGTTGCGGCTGGCTGCGGCCCGAATATCTCTTGATCCCCCACAAGGCGTTTCTCGATTCCGACCCGATGTTCACGCAGGTGGCGCTCGCGGCCGGCGACCGGGACGTGTTCGACCGGATCCGTGCGCACGACCGTCACTTTACGTTCGCCGAAAACATCGGTGCCTGTGACTGCCGGGTTCCCCATGCCGGGTTCCACTGGATTCCGACGCGTCAACCGGTGGTGCTCGACTGGTGGAATGTGGACACAGCGGCAATGCCCCGCGACGTATTCACCACGGTGATGAACTGGGTTTCCTACAAGAATTGCGAATACAATGGCGAAACATGGGGACAGAAAGACCTGGAGTTCCTCAAATTTCTCGACCTCCCGCAGCGGACCACGCAGAAGTTCGAAATTGCCATGGGCATGGGGCCGGGCATGAAACGTCCCACGGAAATGCTTCAGCAGAAAGGCTGGCAGATCATCGAGCCGTCCGAGCATCTGCCGGACCCGTGGACCTATCGCGAGTATTTGAGCCGCTCCAAGGGCGAGTGGAGCGTCGCCAAGGAAGGCTACGTCAAATCGCGCAGCGGATGGTTCAGTTGCCGTAGCGCCTGTTATCTCGCGCTCGGACGACCGTGCGCGTGAAGAGCAAGGCACTAACTGGAGTCAGGCGTGACCATAACATTAACC
>CAVQMY010000023.1:0-40721 GCA_963713705.1 uncultured Verrucomicrobiae bacterium | reverse complement strand
CGCGGGGCGAACAGGGGCCGGGCGAGATGAGGATGCGGGACGGGTTGAGGGCGCGGATCTGGTCGAGCGTGATCTCGTCGTTGCGGAAAATTTTCATTTCCACGCCCAACTCGCCGAGGTATTGGACGAGGTTGTACGTAAAGCTGTCGTAATTGTCGATGACCAGCAGCATGCGCGTGACGGTACGATAAACGGGAGCGCCGACCAAGTCAAAAGACAGTCCCGCTTTTGCTCTTGCGACGGTGTGGATCGTCGTGCAATGTACTGAACCATGAACTCGGTGCCGCCCTATCTAGTCAACCAGCCGCCACCGCCGCCGCCGAGGCGGACGGGGTGGGTTGTGTATGCCGTGATTGTGACATTTTTCCTGTTTTTGAGCGTGCTGGCGAATCTGGTGTTGTTTGCCGCAGCGTATGGGTCGGGTGGAGCCGATGCGATCACCGCAACCCATCGGGGGCGATACGAGGAACGTTATTTGGAAGGCGAAGAGGACGCGAAGGACAAGATCGCGGTTATTTACGTGCAGGGAGTGATCAGTTCGTCGGAGGACGGTTACGCGAGCGAAGAGGGCATGGTGGCGGACATCGAAGACCAGCTGCAACAGGCGGTCGATGACAAACATGTGAAGGCCATTATTTTGCGGATCGACTCGCCGGGCGGCGAGGTGGTGGCGTCGGATACGATTTATCAGGCGGTGGTGGCGGCGCGCGAGAAGAAGCCGGTGGTCGCCGACATCGACACGATGGGCGCGTCGGGGGCGTACTATGTGGCGGTCGGGGCGGACTACATTGTGGCGAATGAGTTGAGCATCACGGGAAGTATCGGGGTGATCATGGAGAGTTTTACGTTCAGCGGACTCGCGGACAAGGTGGGGATCAAATTTTACACGTTCAAATCGGGCAAGTACAAAGACATCCTGAACCCGACGCGGGAACCGACGGAGGACGAGAAGGCGCTTGTGCAGGGGATGGTGATGGAAGTGTATGACAAGTTCGTCGGCATCGTGGCGCAGGAACGCGACATGAAGGTGGATGATTTGAAGAACGGACTGGCCGATGGGCGGATCCTGTCGGGCAAACAGGCGATGGACGCGGGTTTTGTGGACGGCCTCGGGTATTTCGACGACGCCATCGACAAGGCGGAGGAGTTGGCATCGATCAAGAAGGCGCGGGTGATACGGTATGTGCAGCCGTTCAATCTGCGCAACCTGCTTCGGTTCATGGGCAAGAACGACAACGCGAAAATCCAGATTCAGTTGACGCCGGATGTGCTCAAGTTGCAGGCGGGACACATGTATTTCCTGCCGTCGTACATGTTTCACTGAACCTGACTACGACTTCGGTTCGTCTTTGAGCTGATCGATTTTTCCGCCCCACGAAAGAACCGTGGCCAGGCCCTTTTCCTTCTCGGCCATGGCCTTGTCGCCGGCCCGCATGTAATACATCGACAGGCTTGTGTGCGCGAGCATGTCGTTGGGATTGATCTCGATCGCGCGTTTGCCGGCCGCGATCGCGTCGGGGATTTTGTTCGCGCGCAGGTAGGCCATCCCCAGCGCGTGCCAGGCATCGAAATATGATGGATCGAGTTCGACGGCTTTCCGGTAACACTCGATGGCTTTGTCATATTCCGCCATCGCGAATTCCGCCATGCCCTGGTCGTAATGCTCTTCTTTTGTCATGGTCTTCGATGCGTTGGCGCGGCTTGTTTTGGCTTCTCGGCAAGGATGGGAATCGCTCCGATCATTTCTTTGTCACCAGAGTCAGAATTGCTTCCACCAAGCCCGGCACGGTATGAACCTTCGCTTCAATGGCGACATCCAGTCCCTTTTCGCGCGCGGCCAGTGATGTTTGAGGCCCAATACTGACGAATCGCATTTGCGGATACTGTTTCACCAGCGCCGGAACATCCACCAGGTTGCAGAAATTTACCACCGTAGACGAACTGGTGAACGTCACGATGTCGGCGCCTTCGCTGAGCAATCGCGCGCGATGACCGTTGCGATCCTCGGTGTCGGGCACGGTTTGATACGCATCGAGATCGTCCACAATGGCCCCGAGGTCCTCCAACCCACGCGCCAGCCGTTGGTCCGCCAGGTCGGCACGGGGCATGAGCATCTTTAGGTTCTCACAACTTACCGATTTCTTGAATTCCGCCAGCAATGCCTCGGTCGTGAACTCGTTGGGCTGCAAATCCACCTCCAAGTGCAACTCGGCAAGCTTCTGCGTCGTCACGGCGCCGATGGCGGCAATCTTCAACGGACCCATCTCGCGAATATCCTTGTGGCGTACAAAGAACTCTCGAAAGAACGCGTCCACGCCGTTGGGACTGGTGAAGACCAACCAATCATATTCGCCCAGGCCCTCAACAGCTTCCCGCAAAGGCGCAAGACTCTGGGGCGGTTTGATGCGGATCGTGGGAATCTCCAATACGTCCGCACCCAGCTCGCTGAGTTGACGCACCAGTTCGCTCGCCTGCTCGCGGCTGCGCGTGACGACAATTCGCCGACCGAACAGGGGGCGCTGCTCGAACCAGTTCAGGTTCTCGCGTAAACGAACCACCTCGCCTACGACCGTGACGGCCGGTGGCTTGAAATCCGCTTTGGAAGCGATGTCGGCAATTGTGGCCAGCGTACCTTGAATGGTTTGTTGCCTTCCTGTGGTGCCCCAACGGACCATGGCGACCGGAGTTTCCGGCGACGCGCCGTGCCGGATCAATTCCTCGGCAATGGTGCCGATACGTTCCACCCCCATGAGGATGACACGTGTTCCGAAGAACTTTGCCACGCCCGCCCAATCCACTTGGGTTTCTTCCTTTGTCGGGTCCTCGTGTCCCGTAATGACCATAAACGCTGTCGCGACCGCCCGATGGGTCACCGGGATTCCCGCGTAGGCTGGCGCGGCTATCGACGAACTGATCCCTGGCACAATCTCGAATTTGAGGCCGGCCTTGCGCAGCTCTTCTGCCTCTTCGCCGCCCCGCCCGAAAACAAATGGATCACCGCCTTTCAGCCGCGTCACAACTTTCCCTTCGCGCGCCTTCTCGACAAGCAGTGCATTGATCTCATCCTGAGTGAGAGTGTGTTGTTTGGACGTTTTGCCCGCGAAGACAATTTCCGCATCTGGTCGCGCATGTTTCAGGAGCGACGGATTCACCAAATTGTCGTAGACGATCACCTCGGCGAGTTGGATGCACTCCAGGCCACGCGCGGTGATCAAGCCGGCGTCGCCGGGTCCGGCTCCCACCAGATACACTTTGCCTTGTCTCGTCATGTGAGAACCTGCTTCGCGGCCCGCTCGCCCAAATCTCCCGGGTTACTCATCGGTCCGGCAATATCCACGCGATGGATGTCCTTGCCCTCGGGACTGAACGTCGCACCGATCAAGCGCAAACGCTCGCCTTCGGGCCTGGCATGAGCGGCGTACGGCACTTGGCAACCACCGCCCAATGCCCGCAGGAAAGCTCGTTCGGCGGTTACACAAGCCGCCGTGTTCGCGTCGTTAATGCCCGCCAACGCCGTGCGTGTCTCGGTATCCGCCTCGCGAACCTCACACGCGATGGCACCCTGCCCCACTGCCGGAATCATTATGTCGAAGCCGATCTCCTGCCAGTGAAAGCTTCCAAAGTGCTTCCAGAGTCCTAGCCGTCGCAGGCCAGCGGCGGCGAGGATGAGCGCATCCAGCAAATCGTTCTCGGCCAGCTTGCGCAGGCGTGTTTCCACGTTGCCGCGGATTTCCTCGATTTGCAGGTCAGGCCGTTGCACTAATAGCTGTGCGCGACGCCGGATGCTGCTGGTGGCGACGCGTGCACCGTTTGGCAACTCCGAAATTGATTGGAACACTTTCGATATGAACACGTCGTGAGCATCTTCACGCGATGGCACGGCGCCGAGCGTCAACCCGTCAGGCAAGATGGTCGGCAGGTCTTTCATGCTATGCACGGCCACGTGGATATCGCCATTGAGAAGCTGTTCCTCGATTTCCTTGGTAAACAACCCTTTACCACCACCGGCAATGAGCGAAAGATTCACGAAGTTATCACCGCTGGTCTTAATGACCTTTGTTTCCGCCCGGAGCGCCGGGTTCGCCTTCTGCAAAAGCCCGCGGATGATCTCCGCCTGCGCCAACGCCAGCGGGCTCCCACGTGTGCCAATGATTAACGGCTTCATGACACCTGGGGGCGGGCGGGATTGCGCACCGGCGCTTCGGCGGCGCGACGGTGGTATCGGTCTTCGACAGTGCCACGGTTGCTCTCCAGCCAGTCCGCGAGACGACGCACGTGCTGGGCAATCAGCACCTGGCACGCGGCGATCTCGCGTTCGCGGGCCGCCATGTTCTCCCGCGCGATCTGTTGAAGATCATCAATGTCGTACAGGTACACGCCGTCCAATTCGTCGCACGCGCGTTCGATGTCACGGGGCACCGCGATATCGATGAGAAACAGCGGGCGCTGCCGCCGTATCCTCATCAATGGAGCAAGCTTCTCCTTGGTAAGGATCGGGTGTGGCGCCGCAGTCGAACTGATGACGATGTCAACCTCGGGAAATTCACCGGGCCACTGGTCGTAGGAGATTGCCCGTCCCTGAAGTTGACCGGCCAGGGCTTCCGCCCGTTCGTTCGTTCGGCTGCAGACCAGAATTGCGCCCGCCCCGCGACTCTGAAGGGCGCGCGCTGTCGCGGTACTCATCTCTCCGGCGCCGATGACCATCACCGTGCATTTGCCGAGTTTGCCAAAAATCTTTTCTGCAAGATCGACCGCAACCGTGCCGACGGAAGTTGAGCCGCGCGTAATGGCGGTGGTGGACCGGATGTGCTTGGCGGCGGAGAACGCCTTCTGGAAAACACGATTGAGGACCACCCCCGTTGTACCGGCGACTTGTGCGACGGAGTACGCGTCTTTCACCTGGCCAAAGATCTCGGTCTCGCCGAGCACCATGGAATCGAGCCCGCAGGCGACTTCGAGCAGGTGTTGGATGCACGAGTCGTCATGGTGCTCGTAAAAATGGGCGTCCATGAGATCCGTCAAGCGGTGATGGTCGTGGAGAAATTCCCGTACGGAGCGGGCGGCTTCACTGACGTTTTCCGCGAGAGCGTACACTTCCACCCGGTTGCACGTCGAGAGGATCACGGTCTCGTGCAGGGGGCTGGCGGCAAGCAACCGGGTGTGCGCGTCACCGAGGCTCGTCTTGGCAAACGCCAGTTGCTCGCGCACTTCCACGGGCGCGCTTCGATGATTCAAGCCGATGACAATCAGGTTCATGGCTGAAGCAGATTCACTCCCCAGAATCCGATAAGCATCAGTGCAAAGGACACCATCGATGCCACCGCAACCTTTCGCCCCCGCAACGTCCACAACCCCCGTGCGGCAACGAGTGCGCCGTAGAGCACCCACACCGACGAGGCCCAGATAATCTTCGGGATCGTCCAGTGACCCACGATATGATACGAGACCATGCCACCCACCATACCCACGGTCAGCATCGTAAACCCCATGATCAACAACCGGAAATGGATGACGTCGAGTTGTTCAATCGACGGCAGGAGGAGAAACGAGGAAGTGAGCCGTCGCGTCTTGAGTTGACGTTCTTGAAACAGGTACATGGCGCCCGTGACAAATGCCAGGGCAAACGCGCCGCACGCCAGCACGGCAATCGCGGCATGAAACTCAATCCATGCACTGTGCGTTGGCGGCTGGGCGCGCACCACATCCACGGGCAGAACCAGCGCCGCCAGGCAGATTACCAACACCAGCGGCGCGGTGAACGCACCGAGGAACGAAACCCGGTACGATGGGCCAATCAGCAGAAAAAAAAGCACGGCCGCCCAAGTAACGAACACCTGTGTCTCGAAGAGGTTCGTCAATGGGCAACGACCAAGTGCGCGGCCGCGCAGGTACAGGAAAACCGTATGCAACGCAAACCCGGCGGCCATGGCGGCGTAATTTGCTTGTTGCAAGCCCGGTCCACCACCGGCCGATCGCAGGCGTCGGAGGGTGACAAAGCAACTGGCCGCGTAAAACACCAGCGCCAGCCACAAAAATATTCGGTCGGTCATGATGCCCGTTTCTTCACGCGGCGGGCCGCGCTCATCCGTCTGAGCAGCCCAGGATACCCGTGACCGAGAAAGCATTCAAGATCGCGACGCAACCGCTTGGCAAACGCCGGACTGGCGCCTCCCGTCGAAATTGCGAGAGAAATTCCGCCGCGACGCACGTGAGACGGGACAATGAAATTGCCAGCCGACGGCGGGGCAATACAGTTGACCAGCACACGGAGCCGCTTCGCTTCGGCGCACACCGACTCGTTGATTGCCAGATCGCTCGTCGCGGCAATTGCGAGGGACGCGCCGCGGAGGTCGCCCCGTCGGTACGGTCGACGTACCCACCGAATCCGCTTGCTTCGCACAAGTTGGCGGATCGTGGCCTTGGCTTCGGGACTGATAACGGTCACTCGCGCTTTGGCGGCCAGCAACGAGCGAACTTTACGTGCTGCGACACCTCCCGCGCCAATGACGACGACGGGTTGGTCCGCGAGATCGAGAAACAGTGGATAGTGCATCGAAGAAAGTGGCAGCGGGGATGACTTGGTAGTCACCCCCGCCATCCGTTCATTGGAAGGGCCGTAAGCCAGATTCTGTTTCTGATAGCCATTTATCTATGCGACCGGTACCCGCGGCTTTCGCCCCGAATTACTTCGAGGCGCTGATGCGGGCCACATCTCGCCGCCTATTTGGTCTTGCTCCCGATGGGGTTTTCCGTGCCGCCGATATCACTATCGACGCGGTGGGCTCTTACCCCGCCATTTCACCCTTACCCGCCCCAGAAGCTGACGAGGCGGGCGGTTTATTTTCTGTGGCACTCTCCGTCAACCCGACGTTACATCGGGCTGCCCCCGCTTGCGAGGGGCATCGCGCCCTGGGGAGTCTGGACTTTCCTCCAAGCCCTTTCAGGCTCAGCGGCTATCCGCCCTTCCAAATCGAATTCAAATCAAACAACACGCCGGCCATCCATCATTCCGGCTGCCAATATAAGATGCGCCCGCAGTAATCGCAACTGGTCAACTCGGTGCCGTGCTTGGCGTTATGGACCAATTGCGGTGGGATATTCAGATGGCATCCACCACAATTCCCATTGCGGATTGGCACAATCGCGAAATCGCTCTTGCTGCGCATCAACCGTTCATAGCGGTTCAACGCATCCGGATCGATTTCCTGCGCGAGTTGTTGTCGCTCGGCCACCACCTGCTTCAATTCCTGGTCGATAATGGCAATGCGTTTCTGAAGATCGGCCCGCTCGACCTCCACTTTGGCCGTGATCTCTTTCAGGGTCATCTGCTCCGTCTTTACCGAGGGCTGAAGTTGGTCGCCCTTCTCCATCACTTCCAGCTCGTGCGTCTCAATCTCGTCGATTTCCTCTTCGACCTTGGCGATTTCCTTGAGCAACGCCTGGTATTCGGTGTTCGACTTGATCTGGGAAAGCTGTGTCCGGTATTTGGCAATCTGGGTGCGCTTGGACTCGGCGTCGATCTCCCATTTCTTGCGCTCGGCCTCAATGTGCTTCGCCTCGTCTCGCAACCCCTCCAGACGACCTGCCTCCGCCTGCAGGCGTTGTTCAGCCGCCGCGACCTGTTCGGGAATGCGCATCCGTTCCATCTTGAGTTGCGCAATCCGCCGGTCACGGTCCTGCACTAACAGGAGTTTTTCAACAGCTGGCAGCATGACATTCATAATCAGTGTAAAGGGCCGCGCGCAATGTGTCAACGCCGTGCCCGGCCCCGCTTTCCCATGAGTTGGTCGACGTATTTGCCCAAGATGTCCGCCTCCAGGTTCACCAGATCACCTTCCCCGCACGCCCGCAGGTTCGTGACCTCCCGCGTGTGCGGGATAATCCAGATGCGGAACCAGTTGCGATTGACCCCCGCCACAGTCAGGCTGATGCCGTCGACCGCGATCGACCCCTTCTCCACCACATACCGCATCACCGCTGGCGGCGCTCCGACATCCAGTACGTAGTCTTTGCCATCCTGTTCAAACCGCCGCACCTTGCCCCGTCCATCCACGTGGCCGAGCACAAAATGCCCATCCAACCGCGCATCGGCGCGTAGCGGCCGCTCCAGATTAACCAAGGACCCGCGTCGGACGGATTCGAGGTTTGTCCGCCGGAGCGTCTCGGTGAGCACATCGAACTTCAAAACGCCGCCATGCGATCCAACGACGGTCAGGCACGCGCCATTGACCGCCACGCTGTTTCCGACGCGCAGCGACCGGCCAATCGTCGGCGCGCGAATGGTCAATTCTGTCGACCGCTTGCCCGCGTGGATCTTCTCCACGATGCCCGCTTCTTCAACGATTCCTGTAAACATGGTTCAAACGATAGGGACGCGTTTCTGGTGTGTCGAGCAAAGTCTTTTCACATCCGCGAGTCGCACAAAACCCGGCTCCACGGTCATGGCGTTCGCCACGCCACAGGCGATCCCGAGACGGACGGCTTCCGCCATCGACTCGCCTCGCTCCAACCCGGCCGCAATCCCGGCCATCATCGCGTCGCCGGAACCGATCGGGTTCTTCACCTTCACGCGCGGGGGCTTCCACATCGTCACCGCGCGCCCGGGCTTCTCGGATGCATACACGCTCTTCGCGCCATCGGTGATCACGGCATATTGTGGCCCTTCCCTCACCAACTTGCGCAGCGCGCGCGTCATGGCAGACTTTCGCTGGCAATTTACTCGCGTTGCCGCCGCCAATTCATCGCAATTGATCTTCACGAGAAACGGTCGGCGCTTCAACGCATTCACGAGTTGCGCCTTCTGCGCGTCGACCAGCACGGGAACGCCCAACCGTTGAGCCTCGGCGACCAACCGCGCATAGAAGTCTTCCCCGCAACCTTCGGGCACGGTTCCCGTCAGGACGATCAACCTCGCCTTCCGCGCCTCCGCCCCAAACGCGCGCCGCACGTTCCTCACCTCGACCGACGTCAACGCCCCCGATTCTTCCACCAACTCCGTGGCGCCATCGCCACCCAGCAATGTCTGGCAAACCCGCGTCTCAGCCTCAACCGCCACGATGCGCGTCCCGAATCGTTGCTGTTCCAGTTTCGCCCGTAACAACCTTCCCCGAGCGCCACCGGCCACCGTCAATAGCCGCACGTCCGCGCTGAGAATCGACGCCACCCGCGCAACATTCACTCCCTTGCCGGACGCGGTTTCCTCGACGTGCGTCGCGCGGTTGACTTTTCCGAGAGCGAGTTCTCTAAACGCGAGCGTCCGTTGCCACGCGGGTGACAAACCGACGACGAGAATCATCGCGTCACGCTCGCTTCCAGCAGCATCTCGTCCTTGCCGACCCGCCGCCAACGACAATCCCGAAGTCGCACAGCGTTCCCGATCTTGGCAACGCCTTCGCCCGCGACCGCCGCGACCGCGCCGCGTCCGCCAATGATAATCGGCGCATAGAACAGCGCCACCCTGTCCACCAGCCGTGCATCGAAGAGCGACCCAAGCAATTCGCCGCCGCCCTCCACCAGCACGCTCGTTATGTCCCGCTTCCCGAGGGCCTTCAATGCCGCTCGCAGATCAACCCGCCCGCTCTTGTGCGGCAAGACGATCGCCTCGACGCCCATCCGCGACAAATATCGTCGCCACGCAGCCGACGACAGGCTCGTCGTGAGAACCAACGCGTGCCGCCGCCGCTCGTCCCGGAAAACCTTCGCCGTCCTCGACACGCGTCCTCGTGCATCGATCACCACCCGCCACGGTTGTTGGCCGCGGACCCCATGCCGCACGGTCAACTCCGGGTCGTCGCGCACCACCGTGTTCGTCCCCACGAGAATGGCATCGACCCGCGCCCGCAACCGGTGCCCTTCGCGGCGTGCCGCCTCGCCCGTGATCCACTTCGCATCGCCCGTTCGCGTGGCGATCTTCCCGTCGAGGCTCATGCCCGCTTTGGCGATCACCAACGGCATCCCCGTCATGATCCATTGATTGAACCCCTCATTCATCGCCGCCGCTTCTTCGGCCAGCAACCCCGCCTCGACATGAATCCCGGCACCCCGCAACACTTTCAATCCGCGTCCGTTGTGTTTCGGATTCGGATCACGCGCCGCAACCACGACCCGTCTCACACCCGCCGCGACAATCGCCTCCGTGCACGGCGGCGTCCGGCCCCACGTGCTGCACGGTTCGAGCGTCACATACAGCGTCGCGCCCCGCGCGTTTACGCCGCGCAGCGCAAACACCTCCGCGTGCGGTCCACCCGCCCGCTTGTGCCACCCCTCGCCAACAACGCGTCCCTTCCAAACGAGCACCGCACCGACCGCCGGATTCGGGCTGGTCTTTCCCAACCCGCGCCGCGCCAGCGCCAGCGCCCGCCGCATGAACCGTTCATCCTGTTTACCGAAAGCCATGACTCCGACTTTACCAGTTTACCATCCCGAACGCACCGAAGAATCTGGTGCCCTGTCACCGGGGGGGCCCGCCGATACCTCGCGGCAAGTGGAGGGTGACGACGGGGTTTTACCGCTTTCTACCTGGTGCCCCAAGTGTTGCCGCTTCTCGCTCGACAAAGCGCGTGTATTCGACTGGAGAAGTGTATAAAATAACGTCAGGCAGATGATGTTTTCGCGACAGCATTACACGGAGCAGGTCGGTGGGGCACAATGAAAAAGGCATGGATCTCACTGGCCGCCATGTGCGCGCTGGTCGTCGGGGTCTACGCGTATGTGGTCCAACCGGGCATCCTGGAACTGGGGAGTTTGAATGCGGCGGACGCTTACTACAATTTGTTGGTGCAGGGCTTTCGCGCCGGCCAGCTCAGCGTGACAAAACAGGTGCCGCCCGGGTTCGCGCAACTCGCTGACCCCTATGATCCGACCGCCACTGCTACCTATGAGGTCTTGCGAAACCGGCTGCTCGATCTGAGCTACTACAAGGGCCGTCTCTACCTGTATTTTGGGGTTACGCCCGCGTTAATATTATTCTGGCCATTCGCCGCGTTGACCGGTCACTACTTGTTTCACCGGCAAGCAGTGGTGATCTTCTGTGCCATGGGTTTTCTGGCCAGCGTGGGCCTGCTGCGCGCGATGTGGCGGCGCTATTTTACGGAAGTGAGCCTCGGGGTGGTTCTGGCCTGCGTGCTGGCGCTGGGCTTGGCGACGGGCGTGCCAGTGCTGTTGGCGCGGTCCGATGTATGGGAAGTACCGATCAGTTGCGGGTATATGCTGACGATGCTGGCGCTGGGGGCGGTCTGGTGCGCGTCGCACGAGCCGGAGCGAAGGTGCCGGTGGTTGATGGCGGCGAGCGTGGCCTACGGGCTGGCGGTTGGCGCGCGGCCCTCGCTGTTGTTGGGCGCGATCATTCTCTTGGTGCCTGTGGCACAAGCTCGCGGTGAGGGGCGGCCGGTGGGCGCTCCGCTCTTCGCAGCGACCGGCCCAATCGTGCTCATCGGGTTGGGATTGATGCTTTACAATACGCGGCGCTTCGGCAATCCATTCGAATTCGGATTGCACTACCAGTTGAGCGACGAGCGGCGGATGGCGCGGCAATTCTTCAGTCTGCATGATCTCTGGTTCAATTTCCGGGTGTATTTTCTGGAGCCGGTGCGCTGGACGGTTCGCTCTCCGTTCGTGAAGGAAATCGTCATGCCGCCCATCCCGCCCAATCATGGCAATGTGGAACACCCTTTCGGCGTGATGAGTAACATTCCGTTGGTATGGCTGGCGCTGGCGGTGCCGCTGGCATGGCGGGATCGATCCGAGCAGGTGGGTCGAGTCTTGCGTTGGTTTGTGACGGCGGTGGCCTTGCTCTTCGGGATTGAGGCACTGACGCTGGGGTTCTATTACTGCACTGCCAGTCGCTTTGAAGTGGAGTTCTTGCCTGCCTTGCTGCTGTTGGCTGTGGTTGGCATCCTTGGGTTGGAGCGCGCCCTAGCCCCGACCTCGGAGTCGGGGCAGGCTGACCGGCCGGCTCGGCGGCGTGCGCTGCGCTGGGGTTGGGGCCTGTTGTTGGGTTTCTCGATGGCGTTCAACCTGTTGTCGGGCCTTGAGTATTATGCCGAGGTACAGACCGCCTTGGGCAATCAACTGTTCCATGCAGGCAAAGTTTCTGAAGCATTCGGACACTACGCGCAGGCGCTGCGGATTAATCCGGATTACGCCAAGGTGCACGAGAGCCTGGGGAATGCGTTGGTGCAGCTCGACAGACTGCCAGAGGCGATTGTGCAGTACCAGCAGGCGCTACGTATCAACCCCGAGTACACCGAGGCGCACTGCAATCTGGGGGGCGCCTTGCTGCGTGTCGGCCAGGTGCCGGAAGCGATTGCACATTTCGAGCAGGCGCTGCGTCTCAAGCCCGATTTCTACGAGGCGCACAACAATCTGGCAAGCGCCCTGGCCAATGCAGGCAGGATGCAGGAGGCAATGCAGCAGTGGGAGGAATCGCTGCGTCTGAAACCCGACGACTCTGTTGTGCACTACAACCTTGGGTCCGCCTTGGAGCAAGCGGGCCGGGTGCGGGAGGCAGTCGAACACTACGAGCAGGCGCTGCGGATCAATCCCGATTACACCCTGGCACAGAACGCTCTTGCACAACTGCAAGCTCGCCAGTAAGCCGAAGCGCGAGGGTAGCGCTGAGACGAGGCCGTGTCGTTGCGGCACCCGAAAGCCGAGTCCTCGAGACGCGCCGAATACGTGCCTCCGGCGCAATCGACCCGAACGGGCGTGAGCGTCATCAACCGAGTCAGACGAGACGCGCCACAGACTTGCTGGTGGCGCAAACGCGCCGAGGATTTCCCGACGGCGCAACGGCGACTCACGGAAGTTCAAACCGCCCGGTTCGCAAATCGTCCAAGCGGGGAGGCGGTCGGAACGGTTGCGTGTGGTTGTCGGTCACGCGGCATTGATCGCTGTTGCCTCCCCGTCACCCCGTCGCCACCTGCGCGTCTCCAGGCCTTCAGCAAACCCCTCCTCACCGAACGGTTTTGGGTCGAATGGCGGCCAGTCGTCCGTCGACTTATTCGGCAAATTCCGCGAGGCACCCCCCCGACCGCCGCGCTTTTCAACTGCCCTTGATACCGTAATCGCAAGCAAACGAACAAAAGGCGGAGAGGGTTTGCAAAACCCTCTCCGCCTCGTTCTATGTTTTCTGCGCGCGGGTTATCCGCGCGGATACGACTTGCCGCGGCTAGATTACCCCCTGCCAAGAGAGACTCTTGTTCTCGATCAAAGGCTCGAGCACGTGCCTTGGCACGCCCCGTACGTCGCCGTCACCGTGAAGGTGAAACTCTTGCAGTGTTTCCCCTCACAGCCTTTCCCACCACCTTTAACCGTCGCGCTGACCGGCGCTCCATCGCTGAGGGAAAGCTTGGACCACTTAAGGCTCTTGACGGTAGCTGTAACCCCGTACAGGTCGGTTTCAATTAGGCTGGCGATGTAACTCTCCATCGTCGCCGTCTCGCTCTTACTCGAGGTGACTTTGGCCGTCTTGCCGTTCTTCGCCACAGAGTATGTACCCGCGAAGTTAAGTCCGTTGGTACCGCCGCCAATCAGACTAAAGCTTCCGTCGCTCAGAAAGACAGCCGTTCCTGATACTGATCCGAGCGAGCCGGTTGTTTTGCCGACCTTGTACGAGATGGTTGCGTCTACAGTATAAACCGCGGTGGTTGTCTGACCGAACGCGGCGATCTGTCCGAGAAACAACGCAGCCAGCGAGCAGACAATCCAAGGACTTTTCTTCATATTGCGTCTCCTTATTATGGTTTTTGCTGGTGAACAAGCTTAAGCGTGTGCACAGCACCACCATCGCTGCGTCCCAGCAACAGGTTCCAGTTCACAAGCGCCTCAACTTAGTGCAATACTTTCACAAGGCCTTGGTGGCGTCAAGACTTTCTATGGGTGCCGTATTTCGCTACCGGCCAACGTCCTGCGGAAACCCAGGGTGCCAAGAGGGGCAGACCCGTGGGATTTTTTCCTACATCATTAGCAGCCAGACAGTTCGTCTTACGGCTTGCGCTTCGTCAAGATGCGGGCGGCGCATCTCCCGCGCCATGAGCCATTTATTGATTCTTCAGCGAATCGGTGGCGGATTGGGCAGCGTCGCGGACATCCTCGTCCCGATCCGTCAGAAGGGGTTGCAATATCGGAAGTGCCCGTTTATCACCCAGCGAATCGAGCGCCTCAATGGCAGCGACCCGGACCTCATCTGGCTGTCGTTGGTCCAGCCCCTGGACAATCTGATCGTAGGCCGATGGATCTTCCAAATCGCCCAGTTCGTTCAGGATATCCGTTTTGACCTCCGTGCTGTTCTCGTCCCGAAATAGATAGCCCAAGGCGCTGGCAATCTGCGGTTTGGGAACCCCGGCATCTGCCAGCTTGCCCATCTCAGTGGCCATGTCCGACCGTTGGGCCCGGTTCCCTGTCGTGTGGAAATTGCGGAGCAAGTCCTGCAACCTGGAATCCAGGTTCTGCACCGCGATGTCACTCGCCAACGCCTCCGCCTGTGTCGGACTGTCTGCGGAGATTTGCTGCTCGACCACGTTGGAATTGTCACTGATCGCCGGGCCTGCCCCCTCAACCTTCGATCCCGAACGCATGGCCAGACCCGACTCAGCGTTCTCCGTCTGACCGGTATCCTGTGCAGTCTTCGAAGGAGGAACCGCAGTCTGTGTCTTGCCGCAGCCGCTGGCAAGAAAGGCCAGAAGAACCAGACTGGTAATGAAGGACTTCAATATATGCATCGCGTCTGAAAACTTCCCAGCCGTTTCAGCCAGGGTCGACCTGATCAAACCAATCGCCATCATCGCCCCGATTCTGGCCAACACCAGAATCCTTGTCAAGGAGCCACTCCCCAACACCCAGGGCGATTGCATTTTGATTCTTAAGGGGGGTGCGAAAGGAATTCTTTGTAAGTGGGCCGGTGGAGCCGGTTTGCGACGACAAGTTTTTGCTTCCGGTTTCCGGGGATTTGTGGTGGAAGATGGGGATGCAAAACCAACGATCCTCGTTCCGCAATTTGAAAGACCACTTCGCTCCACGACCCGACCCGCGCGTCGGCCCGGCCAAGCGCCACGAGTTGCTGGATATCCTGATGATCGCCGTCTGCGCCATGCTCTGCGGTGCGGAGGGCTTCACCGAAATCGCCCAGTGCGGTCGGTGCAAGGCCGAGTGGTTCAAAAGCTGGCTGGCGTTGCCGCACGGCATTCCCTCGCACGACACCTTCAACCGCGTGTTCGGGCTCATTGATCCGGCGAAGTTTCGGGACTGTTTCCTGGCGTGGACGCAAAGCCTGCGCCAGGTCGTCGTCGGCGAATTGGTGGCGTTGGATGGCAAGACGCTGCGGCACAGTCGGGCGCGCGGGCACGGGCCGATCCACCTGGTCAACGTCTGGGCGGCCCGGAATCGCTTGGTGCTGGGGCAACTGAAGGTAGACGACCACAGCAACGAGATCACCGCACTGCCCCCGCTGCTCCGGGCGCTGGAATTGGCCGGCTGTGTGGTGACGGTGGACGCGATGGGCTGCCAAAAGACCGTGGCCAAAGAGATTCACGAGGCCGATGCCGACTACGTGCTGGCACTGAAAGGCAATCAGGGCACGCTGCACGCCGAAGTCCAAGCGTTTCTGGACGACGCCCACGCGCGCGGTTTTGCTGGCCTCGCCCATCAATTCACCCAGACCCTGGAGAAGGATCACGGGCGCATCGAGACCCGTCGCTATTGGATTACCGAAGCGATCGCTTGGCTGGCCGACAGGCCCCAGTGGGAAGCCTTACGCAGCGTCGGGATGGTCGAAGCAGTGCGGGAGGTGCAGGGGAAATCGACGACGCAGCGGCGCTACTATCTCAGCAGCCTGCCGGCGCAGGTCGAGCGGTTTGCGGCGGCGGTGCGCGGCCACTGGGAGATCGAGAATTGCCTGCACTGGGTGCTGGACGTGCAGATGGGCGAAGACCGCTGCGCCGTGCGCCAGCAGAACGCGGCGCAGAACCTGGCCACGCTGCGGGCCTTATGCCTGAACCAACTGCGCCGCGACCAGCGAGTCAAACTCGGCATCCGCGCCAAACAAAAGGCCGCCGGCTGGGACCACCAGTACCTCGCCTCCCTGCTCAACTTCTAAATGCAATCGCCCTGTCCCAACACCTATCCTCTCGGAAACGCTGAGCCGCACCCATCAAATCAACCGCGTCACGGCAGTAGGCTTTCGGCAAACAGCGCCTCCCGAATCATCACGCGCCCCCTGCCTCATCACGGCCACGAATACTGCTTGATACCTCCCGTTTGCCCGGCTTCCCGGCTGCCTTTCAGGAAGTAACAAGAAGAGTTCTCCTCATGGACCGCATAAATGGTGGAAACCGGCGCCGAAGCCGTGGGAGTTGGCTGCTGCGTACCACCCATTGCGTAGGCCAGACCACCACCGCCAACCACTCGTGCGCCACCCTTCCCGCCAGTAAGTATGATCGTCCCCGGTTGGACCTGCACTTGGAGTTGTTGTTCCAGTGGATCCTGTTGCGCATTCCATTCCGCATACTTTCGACTCGCGTCCTCCAGGTATCGTCGGCCATCCTCGTCAAAGTGGGCGCAGACGATCGTATGATTGGTCAGCGCCAGCTGCGCGACATAGCCCCCCGTCGGGAGAGGGTTGATCGCGCCATCGATGTGGAACACCGGAATCACCTCCACATTATTTGCGTTGGCCATCTGGTTGGCCCGTAGCTGTTCCTTCGCCAGTTCCTCCTGGGCTTGCTGCTGCTTGTGCGCGGCCGCCAACGCCTCAGCCGCGTGCTGTTCCCGGAGCCGTTCCCTGGCTTGCATCTCGACCATGTGCTGTAGTACCGCCGCCGACTCTTGCGCCCGGTAAGCCGCGGCCTTCTGCGGGTCGTAACCGAATCGCCGCTGAAGCTCCGGCGGAAGTTTTTCCAGCGGAATCGACGCCACGCCGGTCGCGTGAAAGATCGTAACCGACGCTGAGGTCTCGGTGCGCCACGTGACGTTGGAATAAGTGATGCCGTCAACCGTGATCGTCGTGGGCAACGTGTTCGTGTCCTCAGCAAACGATGCGGCAGCAGCAAACACAAACAGCAGGACTGCAACACGGATGACTTTCATCGCGGTTTCTTCCTTCGGCTACGGCATCGACACGGTAACACCGGCCGCGGTGCGCGGCAAGGCTTCACCCCCGGCGCGTCTCTGGGCTTTCAGCGAACAACGCCTCGGCGAACTGCTTCGGCTCGAATGGCTGCAAATCATCCACCTGCTCGCCCAAACCAATAAATTTGACCGGGATTTTCAGTTCGCGGGCAATGGCGACGACGATGCCGCCTTTGGCCGTGCCATCCAGCTTGGTGACGATCAAACCGGTGACACCGAGCGCCTGGTGAAACTCGCGGGCCTGGCTCAGAGCATTCGTGCCCGTCGTGGAATCGAGTACAAGCAGGACCTCGTGTGGCGCAGTCGGCGCCTTCTTCCGGAGCGAGCGGTGCATCTTCTTCATTTCTTCCATCAGGTTTTTCTTCGTATGCAGCCGTCCCGCGGTATCAATGATCAGGTAATCAACCTTTCGATTGATCGCCGCTTCCAACGCGTCATACGCAATCGCCGCGGAATCCGCACCGTACTGGCCCGCAATCACCTCGCACCCGACGCGCTGACCCCAAATCTTCAACTGTTCGATGGCCGCCGCCCGAAACGTATCGCACGCCGCCAATAGCACCGTATTCCCCTGCTCTTTCAACAAATGCGCCAGTTTGGCGGTGGACGTCGTCTTGCCCGTGCCATTGGCACCCGCGAGCAAAATCACCGTCGGCGGTTGTGGCGCTTTCACCAGTTCCGGCGTGACTACGCCCAGCTCCCTCTCAATCTCCGCGCGCGCAATCGCAAACACATCCACCTCACCGGATTGTTTCGCGGCTTCCTTGGTCAACCCGACGATCTTCACCGCCGTGTCGACTCCGATGTCCGTCGAGATCAGCGTGGCTTCGAGTTCTTCCAGCGACTCGGCATCCAGTTTCGGCCCGCGCGTAACGATCCGTTTGATTTCGGTCGTGAGTTTCTCCTGCGTCTTGCGCAGTCCGTCTCGAAATTTTTGGAATAGACCCATCAGGCTTTCGTCCCGAGAAGTCCTTTAAGGGCCTCGACTCGTTCATACGGCACTTTGATTTTGCCGAGAATCATGCCGTCGCGGCCGGAGGAACCGTGACAATCGCTGCCGCCCGTGGCACACACGCCCAACGTCTCGGACATTTTCAAGTAACGCTCGGTCTGCGCGGGCGAGTGGCGCGAATGCCACACCTCAATCCCCGCCATCCCTTGGGCGACCATGTCATGGATGCGTTCGTCGAGTGTGTTCAATCCCGGATGGGCCATCACCGCGACGCCGCCGGCGCGCGTGACGTGGCCGATGGTCTCCGCCGCTTCCATGCGATACCGTTCGACGTATGCCGGCTTGCCCCGCTTGAGAAACCGCGCAAACGCCTCATCCACGCTCGACACATGCCCGCGTTTCACCAGCGCCATCGCCACATGCGGCCGACCAACGGTGCCCGACTCCGCGCAGGCGCGAACATCCTCAATCGTCAGCGCGACACCCAGCGCATTCAGTTTCTTGACGAACTCCTCGGCGCGCTCTTCACGCACGCGCGTGGCATGGTTCAACACGGCGCGCAAGTTCGGGTCACGCCATGAGTTGCCGAACAAATACGCCAGCATGTGAAGCTCCTGCACCCCGCAACGGCTGGTAATCTCAACCCCGGGGATCACCTCAACGCCCAGTTCCTGGCCCGCCGCCAACGCATCGGGGATTCCATTGATCGTGTCGTGGTCGGTGACGGCGATCGCGGTGAACCCAAGTCGCGCGGCGTGTTGCACCAACTCGCGCGGCGTGAACGAGCCGTCGGAGTAGCGCGTGTGCAGGTGCAGATCCGCAAACCGCGATGGTTGCGCGGCCGAACTCATCGCGTGGACGTGGAAGTGCGCGACGGACGAGTCAGATCGGCCTTCAGACGGTCGAGAATCCCGTTGACGAACGCGCCGGACTCGCGCGTGGAAAATTTCTTGGCGATATCGACCGCTTCATTGATGCTGACGATCGGCGGGATATCATCGCGGAACAGCATTTCGTAAATGGCGAGCCGGAGAATGTTGCGGTCGACCGCCGCCATGCGCGGCAGGTCCCAGTTTTCGGTGTACTTGGCTATCTTCTCGTCGATCGCAGCGCGTTTCTCGAGGACGCCACCCACCAGTTCCTCGGCGAACTTGTGGCCCATCTCTCCCACTTCCCCTTGCGTCTCCCAGAACAACGCCAACGCCTCATCCAATTTACCGCCATTCATGTCAAACTGGTAAAGGAACTGCACAGCCAGTTCACGGACCGCTCGACGTGTGACGTATGGCTTTACTGACTTTTCCATACCCGTGCCATTTCGATCGCGGTCAATGCCGCCTCGCGACCGCGATTGTGTTCCTTGCCGACGCAACGCACTCGCGCCTGCTTCACCGTTTCGGCGGTGACGATGCCAAAAACGGTTGGGACGCCCAGGAGAATCGAAATGTTCGTCAGACCGTGCGCGACCGCGTCACCGATATGCTGCGCATGTCGCGTTTCGCCCTGTAACAGGACGCCCAACCCGATCACGCAATCGCATTTGCCGCCTCGGGCCAGTTTCGCTGCGGCCGCGGTGACCTCGAAGCTGCCCGGCACTTTCAACACTTTGATGTTGCGCATGTCCGCGCCCGCCTTGGCCAGCGTATCGAGGCAGTTCGCCAGCAACGCGTCGGCCAGGTCGGTGTTGTACCGCGCTGCGGCAATCCCAAATCGCAACCCGCTCGCGGAAAGATGTCGCTCGGTTTTGCGGGCGCGAAGCATGGTTACAGCGTGTGCCCCATTTTCGATTTCTTGGTTTCCAGATACTTCGCGTTGTGCGCCGTGGGCGTGGCGCGAATGGGGACCTGTTCGACAATCTTGAGGTTGAAGCCCTCCAAGCCGACAACCTTCTTCGGATTGTTCGTGAGCAAGCGAATGCTGTGCAGACCGAGATCGACGAGGATTTGCGCCCCGAGGCCGTACTCGCGCAAATCGGGTTTGAACCCGAGCTTCTCATTGGCCTCGACCGTATCAAGGCCTTTTTCCTGCAGAGCGTAGGCGTGAATCTTGTTGGCGAACCCGATCCCCCGCCCCTCCTGCCGCATGTACACGAGAACGCCTTCACCTTCTTGCGCAATACGCTTCAACGCGTCGTGCAGTTGCGGCCCGCAATCGCACCGCAGCGAGCCGAACACGTCACCCGTCAGGCATTCGCTGTGAACGCGGACGAGGACGTTCTCTTTGCCCCGCACCTCCCCCATCACGAGCGCCGCATGATGCTGGCCGTCCACGAGGGAGCGGTAGAGATGCAGCTTGAACTCGCCGTGCGCCGTCGGTAGCGATACTTCCTGCTCTTTTGCAACCAGTTTCTCCCGCATCCGCCGATACTGGATGAAGTCGCGAATCGTGCACATCTTCAGGCCGAATTGTTCCTTGAACTTCATCAAGTCGGGCAATCGCGCCATCGTGCCGTCTTCGTTCAGGATCTCGCAAAGCGCGGCCACCGGAAACAGTCCGGCCATTTTCACCAGGTCCACCGACGCTTCGGTGTGCCCGGCCCGACGGAGTACGCCGCCTTCGCGCGCCTGGAGCGGGAAGATGTGGCCTGGCGACACCAGCTGTTCGGGCGTCGCATTTGGATCGGCCAACACGCGAATGCTGCGGGCGCGGTCGTGGGCGCTGATGCCCGTCGTGACGCCGTCGCGCGCGTCGACACTGACCATGAAATCGGTCTTAAAACTCTCCCGGTTCTCCGCAACCATGCGGCCGATTCCGAGCACCTTGAGGCGTGATTCCGTCGTCGGGACACAGATCAGCCCCCGCCCATATTTCGTCATGAAATTGACCGCCTCCGGGGTGACCTTCTCCGCGGCCATGATGAGATCGCCTTCGTTTTCGCGGTCTTCGTCGTCGGTGACGACGATGATTCGCCCCTGGCGAATGTCTTCCAGGCATTCCTCAATCGAATTGAAGTGGACCGACGGCATCTGGGATTTATCACTCATGACGACTGGATGAATGATACCAGTAACCGTTGCGGAAGGCAAACGCGGTGCGTTCAATCGCGGGCTGTTTCGAAACGGACGCCTTTGACGTGCAGCAGCACCACCCAGAAACGGTAGAGGTCGAGATGGTCGTCCAGACGGGCGTAATTCTTCTCAATTAAATCGCGGATGATCGTGTCCATCTCCGAATACTGCATGGCTGTCTTGATGGCAATATCTTGAAGATCAATCCTTGGCTTGAGCGCCCGCTTCCCGTTCAACGCCGCAAGCAAAAATTTCACGGTCCGCTGGTTAAGCCCCATCTTTTCCACATGCTCGTACAAATCCTCGGGAAACTGTACCAGCTCGAAGAAACGCTCGGGCACGGAGGCGGGAAATTTCACCTTTCCCACGAATGTCTTTTCCACGACGACCGCCTCGACAGGGATTTTCTCACTCATGGGCCGTACGGTAGTAAGTTCAATCCGGAGACTCAACCAAAAAACCAACTGGCCGACTTGCATCCGCATGCAGCCTCCAGATGATGCAGCCCCTTCCGCAAGATGCCGCACGTCATTCCTAAATTGACACGGTTTCACCCCCCCGTTAACGTAACCCCGCCATGAACGGCACCGAGTTGCTCAAACGCACACCGTTGTACGCCGCGCACCTCGAATGGGGTGCGAAAATGGTGCCGTTCGGCGGTTGGGAAATGCCGCTGCAATACTCGGGGATCCTGGAGGAGCATGCAGCGGTCCGCGAGCGGGTCGGGCTGTTCGATATCTCGCACATGGGCGAGTTTCTCGTCGCCGGACCAAACGCGGAGCGCGCGTTGAATGACTTGACCACGAACGACGTACATAAGATCGCGGTTGGCCAGGCTCAATACACGTTGCTATGCAATCCGCAAGGCGGCATCATTGATGACCTGATTGTGTATCGGCTGGAACCAAGCGTTTATCTCGTGATTGTGAACGCTGGCAACCTTGAGAATGACTTTGTGTGGATGAACACCAACGCCACCGTGTCCGCGGTCATCGAGAACCTGAGCGATCGCTTTGCGGGTCTCGCGCTTCAAGGTCCGGCGGCGAGCAAGTTCTTCGACTTCTCGGCGGCGCTTCCTCACTTTCATATTCAGCGCCAGGAAGTCTTCGGCAAGGAATGCTGGGTGGGGAGGACGGGGTACACGGGTGAGGACGGGTTCGAGCTGTTTTGCGAGGCGACCGACGCGCCCCACCTCTGGCGACTGTTGCTCGGTTGGGGGGAGCAGTTCGGGCATCAAGCCGTGCGGGCTGGGTGCGCGCGACACGCTGCGATTGGAGATGTGTTATCCACTCCATGGCAACGACATTACGGAAGAGACTTCACCGATTGAGGCCGGCCTCACGAAATTTGTCGCGTTTGACAAGAAATCGTTTGTCGGTCGAGATGTCCTGGTTGAGCAGAAAGAGCATGGTGTTCGCCGCAAATTGATGGCATTCAAAATGACGGAGAAATCTCCGCCTCCGCGGTCACACTACGCAATGTTGGCGAATGGTCGGGAAGTTGGGGAGGTCACCAGTGGCACACAGTCGCCCACGCTCGGCACGGGCATCGGTTTGGGCTACGTCCAGACATCCGACGCAAAGACAGGCACTGCCATCGAGATCGAGATTCGCTCACCGGAGATTTCGAGCCGTCATCGAGAAGAAACCAATCCTGAAAAGAGGCCAATGAACGTTCCGAAAAATCTGAAATACACAAAATCCCATGAATGGGTGCGGATCGATGGCAATACGGCGGTCGTGGGCATTACCGACCACGCCCAGGATGAATTGACCGATGTTGTTTACGTTGAGGTGCCTGCCGTGGGGGTGCGTGTGGAAGCGGGCAAACAGTGTGCGGTGGTCGAAAGCGTGAAATCGGCCAGTGACATTTATGCGCCCGTGTCCGGTGACGTTGCCGCAGTGAACGAAGAACTCGCCAGCGCGCCGGAGTTGCTCAATCAGGATCCCTACGGCAAGGGGTGGATGTTTACCATCACGATCAGTGACGCGGGCGAACTAAACGAATTGCTCAGCCCGGAGGATTACGCCCACCACATCGGCGCCTGACCATGCAAGACGCAGATCGGTTTGCCGACCGACATATCGGCAGCAGCCCGGAAGAAGTTCACGAGATGCTGCGCGTTATCGGGTTTCCCACGCTCGACGCCATGATCGATGCGGCGGTCCCGCCGCAGATCCGATTGGCAAAACCACTTTCACTCCCGCCAGCGGGCAGCGAGCACGAGGTGCTCGCCGAATTGAAGGAGATCGTCTCGAAAAACGAGGTGTGCCGCTCGTTTATTGGCATGGGGTATTACGACTGCATCACCCCGCCTGTCATCCAGCGCAACATTCTGGAAAACCCCGGCTGGTATACGCAATACACACCGTATCAAGCGGAGATTTCCCAGGGACGGCTTGGAGCGTTGTTAAATTTCCAGACCATGGTGTCCGACCTGACGGGTTTGGAAATCGCCAACGCGTCTCTTCTGGATGAAGCGACGGCCGCTGCGGAAGCGATGGCCATGTGTCATGGGCTGCAAGGTGGCGAGGGGCGGAACACCTTCTTCGTTTCTGAGACTTGTCATCCCCAAACCATTGCGGTGGTCCAGACGCACGTCGAGCCGTTGGGGATTGACGTCGTCATTGGCAACCACGCCGAATTTCCGCTGAACGAAAGGGTGTTCGGCGTGTTGCTCCAATATCCTGCGACAGACGGTGCGATTGTGGATTACGAGGCATTCATCCGCGAGGTCCATCAGCAGAAAGCATTGGCGGTCGTGGCAACCGACCTACTCGCCCTTACGCTGTTGAAGCCGCCCGGCGAGTTCGGCGCGGACGTGGCCGTCGGCAGCGCCCAACGGTTCGGTGTGCCGATGGGATACGGCGGGCCGCATGCGGCGTTCTTCGCCACGCGCGATGCATTCAAGCGGCACATGCCCGGCCGGTTGGTCGGCGTCTCGAAAGATGCCCAGGGCCGGCCAGCCCTACGGCTGGCGCTTCAGACACGGGAACAACATATCCGACGAGACAAGGCGACCAGTAACATATGCACCGCGCAGGTGCTGCTGGCGGTGATGGCATCCATGTACGCCGTGTACCATGGGCCCGAGGGATTGCGGCGAATCGCCAAACGAATCCGCGCGCTGGCCTCAACCCTGTCAGCCGCGCTTGGCGAACCACAGAACGGACCCTTCTTCGACACGTTGCGGTTTCACAAGGCGCCAAGGCCTGAGGGGGTGAATGTTCGCGAGTATTCCGATGGATCGTGGGGTGTGTCCATCGACGAGACCACCTCAGCAGAGGACTTACGCCGCCTTATTGGACGGCCTGTCGAGAACGTCTCCGAGCCGGGACTCGGCTTGTTCACTCGCACCACATCGTTTCTTACCCATCCCGTTTTCAATCGGCATCATACCGAGCACGAAATGCTGCGGTACATCAAGCAACTCGAAGCGAAAGACCTCTCGCTCACCACGTCGATGATTCCTCTCGGATCATGCACGATGAAATTGAACGCGACGGCTGAAATGCTGCCGGTAAGCTGGCCCGAGGTGAGCAAACTGCATCCCTTCGCACCGAAAGAGCAGACTCAGGGGTATCAGGTTCTTTTCCAGAACCTGGAAACTTGGTTTGCGGAGATCACCGGTCTCAACACGGTTTCTCTGCAACCGAACGCCGGTTCGCAAGGCGAGTATACAGGCTTGCTGGTCATTCGAAAGTATCACCAGCAGCGCGGACAAGAACGACGCGATGTTTGTCTGATTCCCGTCTCCGCGCACGGAACCAACCCGGCGAGCGCTGTGATGGCCGGGTTCCGCGTGGTTCCCGTCGCTTGCGAAGCCGGGGGCGACATCGACGTTGCGGATCTTCGCGCGAAAGTACAGGAGCACCGCGACGATCTCAGCGCTTTGATGGTGACCTACCCATCCACTCATGGCGTCTTCGAGGAAGCCATTCGCGAATTTGCCAGATTGTTCATGAGAACGGCGGGCAGGTTTACATGGACGGCGCCAACATGAATGCGCAGGTCGGATTATGCCGACCGGGAGACATGGGGGCGGACGTCTGCCACCTCAACCTGCATAAGACCTTCTGTATACCACACGGCGGAGGCGGTCCTGGTATGGGACCAATTGCGGTCGCTCCTCATCTGGCTCCGTTTCTGCCGGGGCATCCTGTGACCCGGGTTGGTGCCTCGAAAGGAATCGGCCCCGTGTCCGCCGCGCCGTGGGGCAGCGCCAGCATTCTGGTCATCCCGTGGATGTACATCAAACTGATGGGTGCGGACGGATTGGCGGAGGCCAGCAAGATCGCCATTCTCAACGCGAACTACATGGCCCATCGACTGGCGCCGTACTTCCCGACGCTCTACAAGGGCCACGGCGGCCTTGTCGCCCATGAATGCATTGTCGATTGTCGACAATTCAAAGCCGCCACGGGCGTTGAGATCGAGGATATTGCGAAGCGTCTCATGGATTTCGGCTTCCATGCGCCGACGATGTCGTGGCCGGTGCCGGGCGCGCTGATGATTGAACCGACCGAAAGCGAGTCCAAGGCCGAACTCGACCGGTTCTGCGACGCGATGATTGCCATTCACGCGGAAATCAAGGCCATCGAATCCGGCGCGCTGGACAAATCCAATAACCCGTTAAAGAACGCGCCCCATACCGCGCAAACAGTTACCGCTGACGCGTGGGACCGTCCCTACAGTCGCGAGCAGGCCGCCTTTCCTGCGCCGTGGTCGCGGGAGCACAAGTTCTGGCCTGCCGTCGGTCGCGTTGACAACGTTTATGGCGACCGCCACATTGTGTGCACGTGCCTTCCCGTTGAGACCTATGCGGCTGCAAGCGCGCAGGTCAAGTAAGTCAAGACTCTCAGCCGCGCACTTGTAACCATTTGCGGTGCAATGCATTTTGTTTGCAAAACTCTCAAATCGACGTATACTACCGCCAGCGCGAGAGGGAATCTCTGGTGAAGGCACGTAAAGAGGTCGAGATTGCGGTACGTGTTGGTAACAGGCCTATGGCCGTGCAGGAAGTGTTGTCGACCTTGACCGCCCGCGGTCTGAACGTTCTGGCTTACTGCACCTACACGGAACGCGATGATCTGGTGATTCTTCTGGTCATGGACAACGCGTTGATCGCGAAGGATGCGCTCCAAAGCGCGGGCTTTTCCTGCAAGGCGAATTCGGTTGTGCTGGTCGGCGCGTCGCACGCGCTCGGTTCAGCGGCAATCATCGGCGCCCATCTCGGACTGTCGGGGGTCGAGATTCTTTACTCCTACGCCTCATGGTTGGGGGGCGACCAGTCGATCGCGGTCTTTAAGACCACCGACGACGAGCGTGCCATTCAAGCGCTGGAGATTTGTCCGCAAGCGCGAGCCGCTGCCTAGAACTGACTCCCGCCTCCAGCACAGACGATCAACTGCCCGGCCCGACAGTCGTGGCGGGGGCGTTGCTCGTCGCCGCTGTCGACACACTGTTGGTCGTTGCCGGTTGCGCATTCTTTGGGCCGAACGGCCACCACCAGTGTTTGCGTTGTTTTGGCTTCGGAATCACCGATGGCGCCGGCTGGAGATCCGCGTCCGTCATGACCCGCTCAACGCGCGGATAGACCTGCTCGCCGCCCTGCACCGTTATCACGCCGCCATCTTGGGCTACAAGTTGCGGGACGGACATGACGTCCGAGTAGATCAGGCGCTTCACGAGCTTCGCGTCGGGATCGATTTCGTCGTAGCTGATGGAACGCGGCCCACTACGATACAACACATGGAGATGACCGACGCCGTCCATTTTGGCGGTGGGATTTCCCAAGGCGATAAAATCGCCCAATGGAATCATGCCGTACACCAGATTATGCGGCTCATCCTGCACCCCGGCGTACAGCACCTCGTCGTACGCGTTTCGCCGCAACAACAGTGAATAGGTGCGATACTGTTGGTTGGTTTCACCCTCCGCCAGCGGCAGCCCAACCGTTTGCCGCCAAATCTCGCGACCGTTGATAATGGTGAAGCTGACTGGCGGCGATACCGCATGCACTCCGTCCGCATCGACCATCGCTCGCGCGGTAAAGACGCCCCGCTGCCGTAGATCGAAATGCGTCAAGAGGTTCACGGAAATGCTTTGCGTGCGGCCAGGTTCGATCTGGATCGGCCCCGTCGTGAACGCATCTCCCACGGGAGACAGGCTCGCGCCTGCTTCGTCCGTAATGAGAAAGTTGAGCCAATGAGTCTCACCCTGGTTGCCCAGCTCAATGGTACGGCCGGAGAAATTGCGGATGGTGACGACGGCAGGAATGGATTCAAACAAGATGAGCGTGTCACGTTCCAGCTTCACCTGCACGGAGATCTGGGCGCGGACACCCGAGGGTACGGCCAAAAGGGCCGCCAGAAATGCAAAAACGATCAATCGCCGCATGGAATCACGTTAACACGCTCGCGCGGGGCCGAACAAGGAAAATGCCCCGGGCGGCGAGGATCACTCAGCGCGGATAATGCCGTTCGGAGCGCCACGTTGTGTGCCCGGGCGCGTTGTGGCAGTGGAAGATGCACGGGAGTCTCACTGCCAACGATGTGCTCGGAGCCGTTGAGAAACAAATGATACGCCATCGGCCAGCGAAGGCGTTGCCTCAGGCGGGACAGATTGCCTTCTCGGCGGATCAGCCCAAGGCCCGTGGCGTGGTTGCCATCAATCAACCGGTGACGATTGATGGGAATCACTTTCCCAACCGCAGCGACGATTCGCTCGCCAATAAACGGCGGTTCCTGACGAAGTTCGTACAGATAATACCCGGGAGAATCCACGTCCTCATGGAGATCGACAACGAGGAGAAACCGACGGCCTTTCACCAGCCGTCTCACCAACTCCGCTTCGGGACAAACGGCGGGGTTGCGAAACTGGCGATTGATGTCGCGGCCCTGCGCGTTACGTCGCTGGTTGCGCTCCCAACCATAGGGGTTGAGGCACGGCAGGATGAACCAGTTCACGCGCCACTTCGCCCACTCACCGCCCTCCATCCAGCGGAGCGCGCCTTCCACACTGCCCGGTTCCTCGCCGTGGATTCCCGCCGTGACCAGAATCGTTGGTGCCCGCTGATCGATTTGCCGCCGGACGCGGTAGAATGGGTAACCCCACACGTGGCCCACCGGCTCGACGCGCCACTCGCGCTTCGGCAACGCCTGCAGTCGTTGTACGATCTCGCGATAATCACGAACGCGTCCCATACGGGGAAGTTATCGCACAGAGTGCCCGTCGTGACAACCGGCACCCGCCCACCTCAGGCCATCGCCTTGAGGAATTCCTTGTTGGTCTTGAATTTGGACATACCCGTCAAAAGTCTCTGGAGGGCTTCTACCGGTGGCGCACCACTCAGCGCGCGACGCAGCCGCGTAATGGCCTCCAAATCCTTCGGCGCCAGCAGCAATTCCTCGCGCCGCGTGCCGGACGCATTGATATCCACCGCCGGCCAGTAGCGTTGCTCGGCGATCTTGCGGTCCAGTACCAACTCCGAGTTGCCCGTGCCCTTGAACTCCTGGAAGATCAACTCATCCATCCGTGAGCCCGTCTCGACCAATGCCGTGGCGATGATCGTGAGAGAGCCGCCCTCTTCCGCCTTGCGCGCCGATGCGAAAATGCGGCGCGGTTGTTCCATCGCGCGGGCGTCGAGACCACCCGTCATGGTGCGACCGGTCGAGCCGATGTAATTGTTAAACGCCCGCGCCAGACGCGTGATCGAGTCCAACACGATGAAGACGTCCCGGCCGAATTCCACCATGCGCTTCGCGCGTTCGATGGCCATCTTGGCCGTGCGGACATGCTCGTCGATGGTCTGGTCGTTGGTCGAGGCGATGACCTCGCCGCCCTTGACGGAACGGCGGAAATCCGTCGTTTCCTCCGGACGCTCATCCACCAGGAGCACCATCGTATGAACGTCCGGATGGTTCGAGATCACAGCATCGGCAATGTGATGCAGCAACGTGGTCTTGCCCGTGCGCGGCGCGGCCACAATCAGGCCGCGCGTGCCTTTTCCGACGGGCGCGATGAGATCCACGATGCGCGTCGTGTAGCGGTCGGGGACCGTTTCGAGGAAGAACCGCTCATTCGGGTTCAGGCTGGTCAGGTCGTCAAACTTCTTGAGGCTCGCCCATTTCTCGGGCGGTTGGCCGTTCATCTTGAAAATCTCGGCCAACTGCGGACTGCCCTTCTTCGGCGGCACGGCCCGTCCCTCGATTTCGAGACCGGGCCGCAACCTGAACTTGCGGATGATGTCCGGCGACACGTAAATGTCGTTCGGGCTGATCTGGAAGCTGCGGGCGGGGTTGCGGAGAAAACCGAACCCCTTCTCGCCAACTTCCAAGACGCCACGGACCAGGCTCTCGGTTGGTTGCTGTGGTGGAGGCTGTGGTTGTGTTTGCGGCTGTTGTGTCTCGTTCACAATTCTTGCTCCGCCCGCGTCGAGCGCAGGCGTATGGTTTTCGTTGTCAGGTCGTGCACCGACTTGATGTAGCGGACCGTCCGTGTCTTGGCGCGCATGACGATCGAGTGCGTGGTGGCGGTGTGCCCGATGAAGCGCACGCCGGGCAGCAACGGACTGTCGCTGATTCCCGTGGCGCAGAATACGATCCCGCTTCCCCGCGCCAGATCCTCCGCGTAGTACACCTGGTTTAGTTCCTCTTTCACTCCCTCTTTTTCCAACTTCTTTCGCTCGGCTTCGTCACGCGGCCACATCTTTGCCTGCATATCGCCACCCAGGCACCGCAACGCCGACGCCGCCAGCACGGCCTCGGGCGAACCGCCCACTCCCGCGTACAGGTCCGTGCCGCTGTCCGGCAGGCTCGGCGCAATCGCCCCCGCCACGTCGCCGTCTCCAATCATTCGCAGCCGCGCCCCGACCTTGCGGACGCGGCTTACCAACTCCTCGTGCCGCGGCCGGTCCAGCACCGTGACCGTCAGATCGTGCACGGGCGTGTTGAGAATCTTCGCGATCAAGAGCACGTTCTCCTCGATCGGCGCTTCCAGCTTCACCTGCTCCACGCCCTTCTTGAGCATGTAATTCCGCACCCGCGGCCCGTACGCCAGCTTCTCGCAATAAAAACTCGGCAAATTCCGTAGCGACTGCCCCAATCCGTCAAAGGCGCTCCCCGCCGCCAACACCGAAATCACATTCGGCAACCCCTTCGAGATGTTCGTGGTCCCGTCCAACGGATCGACCGCGATGTCCAACGGTATCGACCCCGGCTCCCACGTCCCGAGATGCTCGCCCAAAAATATCCCCGGCGCCTCATCCTTGATCCCCTCGCCGATCACCACCTCCGCGCAACACGGCAACAGGTCAAACATCCCCCGGATCGCGTCGCACGCCGCCTGGTCCGCCGCATTCTTGTTGCCCTTGCCCAACCACTGCGCCGCATGTAACGCCGCGGCTTCTGTGGCTCGCACGAGATCAAACTCGACGATGCGCTCTAAATCTTGAATCGGCTTACGATTCAACTTCGCCATTGAATGGGTATCACCTACTAAAACTTATCGGGCTATTCCGCGTTCAGACTTGCGACAGAAGTCGATGAAATGTTCGAGCTCCGGGCTCGGCGGAAGTTCTGACTGTATCCTATCCAATGCATTGCCAACTGTCAACCCCGCTCGACACATTATCTTAAACGCCTCCCGCAGGCTCCGATGCACCTCCTCGGACACCCCGTTGCGCTCCAACCCCACCTTGTTCACCCCCCGCGTCTCCGCCGGGTTCCCATCCCCGATCATATATGGCGGGATATCCTGTACCACCTTCGCGCATCCCCCAATGATCGCCATCGTCCCAATCCGACAAAATTGATGGATCGCCGCCAGCCCGCCCACAATTGCAAAGTCTTCCACCACAACATGTCCCGCCAACGTCCCGTTGTTGCTGAATACCACGTGGCTCCCCACCACGCAGTCATGCGCCACATGCGAATACGCCAGAAAACTGTTGTGCGACCCGATCTGCGTCTTCAGCCCGTCCCCCGTCGCCGTATGCACCGTCACATGCTCCCGAAACACGTTGTCCGACCCGATCTCCAAATAGCACTTCCCGCCAGAATATTTCAAATCCTGCGTCTTCAACCCGATACACGCAAACGGATAAAACTCGCACCGCGCCCCAATCGTCGTCAGCCCATCCACCACCACATGCGAATGCAGCCGACACCCTTCCCCCAACGTCACGTTCGGCCCGACCACGCAATACGGCCCCACCTCGCACCCAGGCCCGACCTGCGCGCGCGCATCAACGATTGCGGTAGAATGAATGTTCGAAGAAGCCATCAGACTCGCCCCACCTTCCCCACGCCACTTTGTACACAATCCCGTCCCATAGGTCAATGCAGGCTTTCGTCTCGTCGTCCTGTCGCCGCGGGCGCTGACCGCGGTCCTGCCAGCTGTAGCCGCACCCTTTAGGGCGCGCGTGCCCTCGCTGTGCGCCGGTCTCCCGACCCCGCACGCACCTCACTTCTGAATTCTGCCCCCATCCCCCCTCCGTTCCGCCTGATATTGGCTTCGTTTTTGGCTTTCCGACCGGAAGATTTCCACGCCGGCTTGAATAAGACCGAGGCGCCAAGGGTCGCGCCGAGATGGCGTCGTGCCGTTTCGAGGCCCGTAGGGCGTAGCGAAGGGGCCTGAGCGAAGCCAATTGGGTTCGTTTCGCAGTTTTACCCCTCTTGGTAATCCCCCGTCGTGTGGGGAAGCGACCACGTAGTATCCTCGGTCGCAATTTTCCCCCTCCCGGCTCCATCTGATGTCCTTTTCACCCCCAAACACCCCTCCGCTTAACTCCGGACCCCCAAAACGAAGCCATTTTTTGACAAACGAAGCCAACGCATAAAAATCGCATTCCTCCTTCCTAACCCATTCTCCATCAACAACCGCACAGCACATCATTTGTCAAGAATCCTTGGGTTCGTTTTGCCAAAAACACTATTTACAACTGCCCCCCACTCATCCCCCGTCTCTCCTCCCTCGTCAGCCGTTTTCCATCGTCCGGGTTCCCTCCCCATCTCGCATCTCCTATCCATCTTCATTATCCCCTATCGTATATCACCACTCCGATAGCCTGTCAAATCGAAAATTCAGCCTTATACCTGCGCCGGGTACGGCGTTTAGCCTGACTTCGAGATCGGGGCTTCCTCACGGCCGGCCACTGTTTCACATCCGACTACAAACAGGTACTGCAGCGTGCTATTGATGGAGCTTGGGCCTTTCAATACATCTTGTCGATAGGTCCAGATGAGTACAGGCCGAAGGAGTGGCGCCCCGTAAATGCGACCCTCCTACTTCCCGTATTGTTACTGCTTGGTGCTAAACTTGGCTTAGCAGCCCGTTAAAAAAGTCCGAGAAAGTCTCTTTGATTATTGAACCGTGAGGGCGAGTCCGCTACACGGAGACATGGCACTCGGCAAACGCAAGATTCAGCAATCGGAGTTGTTCATCCCGTCCAATCAACTCGTGCAAGGACCCGGCCATCCGTTCTACGGCAAGCTCAATGAAGTTCTGGGTGAGGCGGATTTCGACCCGTTCGTCGAGAAGCTCTGCGCTCCTTATTATAAAGACGGTGGCCGCCCCAGCATCCCGCCGGGCGTTTACTTTCGCATGGTGTTGATCGGTTACTTCGAGGGTTTGGACAGTCAACGCGGCATTGCGTGGCGTTGTGCGGACAGCCTGGCGTTGCGGGCCTTTCTGGGAGTGGCTCCCACCGCGACGACGCCGGTACACGCGTCGATGACCATGATCCGCCAGCGGCTGGACGAGAAGGTCTTCGACAACGTGTTTCGCTTCGTGCTGGGGCTGCTGGAACAGAAAGGTCTGTTGCGCGGTAAGACGCTGGCCATTGATGCCACGACGTTGGAAGCCAATGCGGCGATGAAGAGCATCGTGCGCAAGGACACGGCGGAGGACTGGAAGCAGTACTTGCGTCGGCTGGCGCAGGCCGAGGGGATCGAGGAACCGACCGAAGAAAACCTGCGTCGGCTGGATCGTGGACGTAAGGACAAGAAAGTTTCCAATGACCAGTGGCAAAGCCGCACCGACCCGGACAGTCGGATTGCCAAGATGAAGGACGGGCGCACCCACCTGGCGTACAAAGCCGAGCATGCGGTGGACTTGGAGAGCGAGGCGATTGTGGCGCCGCTGGTGACGCACGCCGATCGCGCCGATGCCGACAGCGCGCCGCTGACGTTGACGCTGGCGCAAGCCAACTTGGTGCTGGCCAGCCCGCAGGCGGACCGCGCCCCTTCGGTGCGGGAGGCGGTGATGGACAAGGGCTATCACGATAATGGATTGCTCAGCGAGTGCGCGCAGCGAGGGGTACGGACCTACATTCCCGAACGCCGTCAAAAGAGTCGGTGCTGGACCAACAAGCCGGTGGAACATGAAGTGGCGTTTCGGGCCAATCGACGGCGGGTGCGCAGCGCGAAAGGTCGGCGGTTGAATCGGTGGCGCAGTGAACGCGCCGAGCGCAGTTTCGCCCACGTGTGCGAGACTGGCGGAGGACGACGGAGTTGGCTGCGCGGTCTGGTCAACGTCCGCAAAGCCTACACTCTGAAGTGCGCGGCTTATAACTTGGGGCTGCTGCTGCGCAAAGTGTGGGGCCTGAGCAAACCGCGCAGCTTGGCCGATAGGCTGCGGGCGCTTTGGGCCTTGCTCCATTGGTTGTGGGAGCAACTGGGCGGCTGCTTGACTCAACCGCTTGTCCTTGGGCTGCCCTCCACGCCGAGTGGCGGCTGCGATCCGCGGTTCACGCCACTCGCGAAATCAGTGAGTTCTTTAATGGGCTGTTAGGCAGCATGTGGGACCTGCGGACGCTTGACCGGAAATTCTCGACGTTCTTCATCCCATCTGATTACCGACAATTTGGTCGTACCGTGATCGAAGAAGGTATGAACTACTCGCACCGCATTGGATTCGGTGTATGGACAGTCTCGGACTTTAAGAAGGAGTTTGATCTAGTGTGGTGTCACTGAAATGCCTTTCCAATGTCCATCTGGTCAAAATGAAGCGATTCATTGTAACGAAGCGTTAGGGACAGCACACTAGTGTGCTGTCCCTAACGCTTCGTTACAATGCTGGATTTTGCGCAGGATCGTTTTTGCATCCTTGGTCCAAGTGAACCGCTTGGGTTCCCGATTGTGTTCTTCCAAGTACGCGTTGATCGCCGCAATCAGTTCGTTGACGCTGCGAAAGCTGCCGCGCCGAATCCGTCGCCGCGTAATCTCGCCAAACCATCGTTCGACCAAGTTCAGCCAGGAACTGCTCGTCGGGGTGAAATGCAGATGAAAGCGCCGGTGACGCTTGAGCCAGCGCTGCACCTGCGGAGTCTTGTGCGTGCTGTAGTTGTCCACGATCAGATGCAGGTCGAGATCCTCCCGGGTCTCGCGGTCGATGCGCTCCAGAAAGCGAATGAACTCGCGCCCCCGATGTCGCGGTAAACATTCGCCGATGACGCTGCCGTCCAACAGGCTCAGCGCGGCGAACAACGTGGTGGTGCCGTGGCGCTTGTAATCATGGGTCTGGCGGGCCGGAATCCCCGGTCGCAACGGCAGTAAGGGTGCCGTCCGATCCAACGCTTGGATCTGGCTCTTCTCGTCCACCGCCAAGACCAACGCCTTGTCCGGCGGATTCAAATACAGCCCCACGATATCCCGCAGCTTCTCGACAAAGTGCGGATCCCGCGACAGCTTGAACGTCTCCACCCGGTGGGGCTGCAACCGGTGCGCGTGCCAGATCCGCTGGACCGTCATGCGGGAAAGCCCTTGCGCCTTGGCCATCGTGCGGACGCTCCACTGTGTAGCCTGGGCCGGTCGTGTGCAAGGTGGCCTCGACGATCTCTTGGATGCGCTCGGCGGAAAGCGACGGTTTGCGTCCGGCGCGCGTGGCATCTTTCATCAAACCCGGCACACCGAAGCGGCGAAACCGAGCGCGCCAGCGTAACACGGTTGGACGACTGGTGTGGAGTTCTTGGGCGATGGCATGGTTGGGTGTCCCAGCCGCCGCGGCTAAGATGATGCTCGCCCGCAGGACAATCTTCTGTGATGTCTTGCCTGAGCGCACGAGTGACTGGAGCCGTTTCTGTTGGGTCGAATCGAGGTGGAGCGGCCGAGCGGGTTTGAACATACCCAGAGAATACCACGGAACGCACCATTGTCACGTTAATTATGGGACATCAGACTAGCAATCACAGAGAGCCTCAAACCTGCGGCTGTAGGAGTTTACGACGAAGGCGTAGCGCTTTGTACAATCGCTTCGTTGCTGTTTCCCGACCGCATCCCCCTGTTACTCGAGGCGAAGCTTCAAGAGTGAGTAGTCTGAAATTGCGGTTACGTCTAGTCGCCGAATCAAGCCCAACGCCTCGCCCCTCCCCTCCCCCCGGAAACCTCCTCGACATCCTCACTGCAACTCTGTCACACGCGGAGGTGCCGTGGTGGGTTAGCATTCGGTTAGCATATGCCTCTTGCCTCAGGTCATCCGTTCTGCGTTCGCCTCCCGTCCTCGCCCACCCGCCGTTTCCGCAGGGGTGGGCTCTCACGCCCACCCTCCTTAATGCAGCCACGCCACCCTGTCCGCCGCGCCTCTCTCCGGAAGCTTGTGCGGCATGTCGAAAGCGCGTATAAACGCGCCAGATTCGCAAAACAAGACCGGTCCCGCCGCCTCGTCGTCGGCAATCGATTCTTCTAACGAAGTGGTAATGAGGAAGGAGATGCCCATGCCCAAGAATCTCGTAATCTGTTGTGACGGCACGAACAATCAGTTTGGCCCGGAGAACACAAACGTGGTCCGGCTGGTTCAGGCTCTCGACCGTGATCCGCAACGACAACTCGTGTATTACGATCCCGGTGTCGGGACGATGCCCGAACCCGGATATGTTACCCCCGCCGGGAAGTGGATTTCCAAGGTATTCGGGCTGGGGTTCGGCACGGCCTGTCCCGAAAGATTGGAGAAGCCTACACGTTCCTGATGGATAATTACGAGCCCGGCGACCAAATCTACCTCTATGGATTCAGCCGCGGCTCGTACACGGTGCGCGCCCTCACCGGAGTCTTGTACCAGTTTGGCCTGTTACCGGCCGGCGGCTACAACCTGATCCCTTACGTGTTGCGCTACGCAAAAGCGATCAATGCCTTGGACGGCGCGACGGTGCAGAAAACAAGCGACTACTGGAAAATCTCTGCCGAGTTTCGGGCAACATTCGCGCGGATCAACACTTCGCCGCAACCCCCCTCACGTACGGTCAGGATTCACTTTCTTGGAGTGTGGGACACGGTGTCATCCGTCGGGTGGATCTGGAAACCGGTTCACTTTCCCTACACCACGCGGAATCCCAGCATTGACATCGTCCGCCACGCCGTTTCGTTGGACGAACATCGCGCGTTCTTCCGCCAAAACCGCTGGCTGAAGCGCGAGGAGGATGTACAGAACGTCTGGGAAGTGTGGTTCGCCGGTGTGCATTCTGATGTCGGGGGCGGGTATCCCGAGCAGGAAGGCGGTTTGTGGCGAACACCGTTCCTGTGGATGCTCCGGGAGTCCATGAAGGGCCGGACTGATCGTCCGAACGTCAGAAAGTCCGCAAAATCCTGAAGCGGACACCGATCCAGATTCCGTGTTGGGCCAATCGCCAGCATGAGTCCTTGACCTGGAAGTGGTGGATCGCCGAATTTGTTCCAAAGTTTGGACGACCCGACCCAGCGGGAGTCCGACATGTGCGGATCGACCTGTTCCGGCACCGGTACGTTGAAGAAGGCGCCGAATTACACCGGTCGTTGCTCCGTCGAATGAGGCTCGGCACAGTGAGGTATTGCCCGAAAAACCTTTCGGCTAAGTTTTCCAATTACGTCAAGAGCCTGCCAAATGTTCCGGAGACAGTGCCATATCACAAGTAACCCGGATCCATCGATTCAAAAGGGCGGACAATTGAAAGAGGTCCCAGTACCGCACCCCTGTCACACGCGGAGCTGCCGTGGTGGGTTAGCATTCGGTTAGCATCCCATGGGACGCAGCAGAGAATTAACAGAAAAGGAGCGCGCCTACGTCGAATGGCGAGCCCGCGGCCTCAACCCTCACGCGGCGGCACTGAAGGCGGGATACGCGCCGTCGACCGCCCACGTCAAGAGCCATCGGATCGAGCAACGACTACCGGTACGGATGTCCATCGCGAAGCGGCACAAGCTGCCAGCGGCCTTGGTCCAGGAAATAACGGCAATCATTAAGCCGTATGTCGACCCCTCCAAATTGCCAGAGGTGGCGAAACAACTCGCAAAGATGGCAAGCCGCAGAGGATAGCGGGACGGAAGTACGTGGTGGCTTCACAGGAAACAGAAATGTGACCTTAAGAATGCGAACTCCACCCTCTCCCCCGATTGTCGCGGACCAGCGGCAGCGGGAATGCGTCAAGGGTACGAATCGCTCGCATTAATCGCCCGCTTCCGCTGTTCGAGCCAATCAATCGCCCGCCGTTTCCCTTCCGCAATTTGCGTCTCCGGCACGTTGTTCTTAATCCAGGGAATGTCGGCCGTTGCCTCCTCCATGCCTTGCGCCGCCGCCAGGGCGATCCATTTCACCGCTTCCGCCTCATCCTTGGCCACGCCCTGGCCCTTGGCGTAACAGTCGCCCAGGATGTATTGTGCCACGTCGAGATTCTGATCGGCGGCTTGGCGAAACCACTTCGCCGCCTCCACCACGTCCTTCGTCACGCCGTGGCCCCCCTCGTAGCACAGGCCCAAATTGAATTGAGCCTTGGCGAAATTCTGCCCGGCGGCCTTGCGAAACCATTTGACCGCTTCCGTCTCATTTTTCGTCACGCCCTGGCCAGTGGCGTAAGAGACGCCCAGATTAAATTCTGCCGCGGCGAAATTCTCCGGGCAGCCCTGCGAAACCACTTCACCGCCTCCACCACATCCGTCGTCAAGCCCTGGCCTTTGGCGAGGCGGAGACCCAATTCATTCTGGACCTTGGCGCCGCCACGTTCCGCGTTGGCGCGAAGTGCGGCGAGCCGGTTGCGGTCGACAACTTCCCCTTGCTGGCCGTGGACTGTCTGCTCAACCAACAGCAGTGACAATCCAACACCGAGTAGTAATTTCTTGAGGTTCACAGTCCCGATGGCATTTTGACCGCTTCGCTCTCGCATTTGGAACCTGTTCAACGTGGCTACCACTGGCCACCACGCTCGCTCCACAGATATTACCTCATCGATGCCTGCTCGTCCACCCTGGCTTTAGCCTGGGCGGATTGCCGACAAGTCGGCATGTGATCACTTGCCTATCCGGTTTCTCGCAGTTAATCATCCACGGCGTGCCGAATTGATCGGTCAATATCCCAAACCGTAGCGCCCAAAACGTCTCTTGGATCGGCATGTAGACCGTACCCTTCTCCGACAGCGCCCGAAAAATTCGCTCGGCCTCCCCGATCGTCGACGTTGATTGACACGGAGAACCCTTCGGCTTCTCATAATGCTCCGGCGGCGGATCGCCCCCCATCAGCACCTGATCGCCCACCACCCCGGCTATGGACGATCTTTTTCTGCCAGTCCGCCGACAACTCGTTCGCCATGGGCGTTTCCGCATAGGTCATCATCACCGCGATCTTGCCGCCCAGACACCGTTCATAAAACTTGAACGCCGCCTCACATTGGCCATTGAATGATAAATAGGCATTCAGTTGCATGGTACCCTCCGTTGCTTGTGTAAACCTCGCGACCGCTGTTTACAGGACAGTACCCTCCCGCCAACCCGTCCGCAAGTTGCTACGGGTTCCCGACAGAGCCGACGCCTTGCGTCAACACAGGGAACGAGCCCCCGCGCGAGGGCGGCAGAGGCTGGTACGCGAATGTACGGATGTTGATCCGCTAATACGACGGGGTTTTCCGCGACCATACGCTGTTCGTATTCGGCGCGTCGTTGGTGCCACACGTGAATGGCAACGAATTCTGCCACGACACATGCCCGTCATTGAACAGGATATTTCCTCCCTGATCCTTGTGCGGGGCGATCGGTGATATTGCCCGAACCCGACCAACGCGCCCCGATGGTGTAGCTCTGGGCCCCACATTGTCGCCCATCCGGTCCAGGGCAATGATCGGATCCGGCTGATCCTCCAGAATAGACCGGCGCAGTAGGTGTAACTGCAGGCCAGGGTATTTTTGGTCAGCCCGTAGCCCGTTTGCGCTTTCGCGGCACTGTCACTCGGACAGGCGAAAATCTTCGCCGATGTGACGACATTGCTCAACAGGTTGAAAGACGAGCACAGCGGTTTGGGCCAGCGTCGTCAGCGGCATTCGGCCGTTGTAATTATCAGCGTACATGGCAATGCCCAAACCGATCTGCTTGAGGTTGCTCAGGCAGTTGGCCCGACGCGCCTTTTCGCGGGCTTGGTTCAGCGCGGGCAGCAGCATCGCCGCCAGAATCCCGATGATCGCGATCACCACCAGCAACTCAATCAGGGTAAACCCGTCCTGTCTTTGTTTCTGTGTTTCATTGTTTGTTCCTCCGTATGTTTCGCACAGGACTGTGTCCTTGTGCATGCGTAATAGTATCCCTATACCCCTCGAATGGCACGTAAAGGACGTGTAAAAAAATGCCCTGGGGATGAGGAAAACGAATCGAGGAAAAGGTCAACGCCCGATCGCTCGGAAACGTGGTCCGCCGCCGAAAATATCCCTGCCATATCACCCAAAACGCATTAGTAGCAAAACATTATTTGAATAATCCACATGGGCCGCCGACTCGCGGGCGCACGCGACTCACCGACCCGCCCGAAGGCGCACGAGGGCGTTACTTGCGGCGGTGAAATCCGGCTGGAGCTTCAGCGTCTGCTCGTACTGGGCCATCGCCTCCTGCACCCGGCCCACCTGCGCCAGCGCGTTCCCCAGATTGTAGTGCGCATCCGCGTAATCGGGCCTGATCCGCAACGCCTCTTCATAATGCCCGATGGCCTTGCTGACCTTCCCCTCCAGCAAGAAAACATTTCCCAGATTGGAGTGCGCCTCGGCGTAATCCGGGTCGATCCGCAAGGCCTGCTCGTACTGGGCGATGGCTTCCTCGATCTTACCCGTTTGCGCCAAGCGGTCCCGAGATCGTTGTGCGCATCCGCGTAATCGGGCTTGATCCGGAGCGCCTGCTCGAAGTGTTCCACCGCCTCGGGCACCTTGCCCAGCTCCATCAAGGCCACTCCAAAACTGTAGTGCGCCTCGGCGTAATCGGGCTTGATCCGGAACGCCTGCTCGAAATGTTCCACCGCCTCGGGCGCCTTGCCCAACTCCATCATGGCCACTCCAAAATTGTAGTGCGCCTCGGCGGAATCGGGATTCATTCGCAGCGCTTGCTCGTCCTCCGCGATGGCCTCCTGTCGGCGGCCCAACCGACCCAGTACACGCCCCAGTGTCATATGCGACAGCCACAGCTGCGGCGCGATTTCGACATCTCGTTGCGCGTATTGGAGCGCCTCACCGGCCCTGCCTTGATCCAGCAGGAACATCGCCACGCCTCGGTTTAACATTTCTGAATCTGGTGATTCCGTCACGGCCACGTGTCCGAGCGTTTCCTGATCGTGCCAATCCGGTATCACGTCACGCGTTCGGATTCCTAACGCACCCAGTTGGCCGATCGCCAAACCGACCAGCCCCACGCGCGCGACCG
>CAVQMY010000022.1:0-87386 GCA_963713705.1 uncultured Verrucomicrobiae bacterium | reverse complement strand
CTCTGGCGCGATACGCTGGCGAAAAACCCGAACAGCTGGATGGCGCACAACAATCTGGGCCTTGATCTGTACAGGTCGGGCAAGGTCAGCGAGGCGAAGGAGCACTACGAGCAGTCGCTGCAGATTAACCCCAGGCATGCTGAGGCGCACTACAATCTGGGAGATGTCTTCTTGCAGGAGGGCAAAATCGAGGAAGCCATCACCCAGTACGAGCAGGCGCTGCAAAACAAACCCGATTACGCCGCCGCGCACAACAATCTCGGAAATGCCCTGTTACAGGCAGGCAGGGCACAGGAAGCCATTGGACATTACGAACAAGCGCTCCGGCTCAACCCCAATTCCGCTGTGGCATACAAGGGTCTGGGCCTCGCGCTAAAGAGGATCGGTAAAGCTCCCGAGGCCGCGTGGCACTACGAGGAGGCGCTGCGGATCAATCACGATTATCCTGATGCGCTGAACGATCTCGCGTGGATGCTGGCAACGCAGGCACAACGGACGGCGCAGATCCTGTTCGGGCGGTGACGCTGGCCGAACGGGCATGCCAACTCACTGACAATCGAGTGGCCACATACCTTGACACGTTGGCCGCTGCCTATGCCGCCGCCAGCCGATTCGGCGATGCCGTCGGCACGGCACAGAAGGCCATCCAAGTGGCTGATTCCACCGCGCAAACTCAGTTGGTCAATAGAATCGAGATGCGGTTGGAACTTTACCGGGCAGACCGCGCCTATTACGAGCCCAAGACCGTGACCGGTCCCAGCAACCCATGAGATTGGTCAAGCCGCCCGAGCGCCCATTGCGCCAGTTCCCACCTCACACCAGCGACTTCATGTCGATCACGAACCGGTATTTCACATCGCTCTTGACCATCCGGTCGTAGGCTTCGTTGATCTTTTGGATGGGAATCATCTCAATGTCCGACGTGATGCCGCGTTCGCCGCAAAAATCCAGCATCTCCTGCGTCTCGCGGATCCCGCCGATCAGCGAACCCGCTAGTTGACGGCGTTTGCCGATGAGGCTGAACGGTTGCACCGCATGCGGCTTCTCGGGCACGCCCACCAGCGTCAGCGTGGCGTCGTGCTTCAACAATCCAAGTAGGCGTTGATGTCGTGCGGCGCGGCCACCGTGTCGAGAATGAAATCGAAACTGTTCACGTGTTTCTTCATCTCGGCTTCGTTCTTGGAAATCACCACTTCCTTCGCGCCGAGACGGATCGCATCCTTCGTCTTGCCCGGCGATGTCGTAAACAACACCACCCGCGCGCCGAACGCATTCGCCAGTTTCACGCCCATGTGCCCGAGACCGCCGAGGCCGACGATGCCCACCTTCTGGCCTTTGCCCACCTTCCAATGGCGCAACGGCGAATACGTCGTGATCCCCGCGCACAGCAACGGCGCCGACGCCGCCAGATCGAGTCCCTTGGGCAACCGCAACGCAAACGCTTCGTTCAGCACGATCGCTCGTTGGAGTAGCCGCCATAGGTCATCCCGCCGTGCCGTCGGTCCTCGCTGTTGTACGTCCACACCGGCCCGAATCGCACAGTTGTTCCTCGCCCGACTTGCACATCTCGCACTCGCGGCACGAATCCACCATGCAGCCCACCGCCGCCAGTTCGCCTTCCTTGAACTTGCGCACCTTCGAGCCCGCCTTCACCACGCGCCCGACAATTTCATGTCCAGGCACGCACGGGAACGTCGTGCCCGCCCATTCGTTGCGCGCTTGGTGCACATCGGAGTGGCACACCCCGCAATACTGGATCTGGATTTCAATTTCTTCCGGCTCGGGATCGCGACGGTGAAAGGAAAACGGTACAAGCGGCGTCTTTGCGCTCAGCGCGGCATAGCCTTTGGTATTCTGCATAAAAGTCCTCCTGAATTTTAACTTCGCCGTCGTGAATCTACGACAGAACCGCCGATTGTCCAATCATGAAGCGATGAAGGAAACCCAGGACCTGCTCCTATTCCGTCGGCGCCGCATCTGCCGGCGGCCGGTCAGCGGGTGCGGATGCCGGCGAGATGCTCCTGGATGGCGTTGCGCAGGGACTGTTCGCGGTCGGTCGTGGCGGCCAAAGCGTCGCTGAACGCCGTGACAGCTTCCGGGCGCTTGCCCTGTTTGAGGTAGACGGTCCCGAGTGTGTCGAGGAAATACGCCTTGCGGGCCGGGAACAATTCCACCGCCCGATGGCACAACTTCGCCGCCTCATCGAGGTTCTCTCCCATCTCGCTATAACGTGTACGCCAGATTGTTCATGGCATCGGCGTTTTGCGGATCGATTTCGACCGCCCGCGCAAACGCCTTCGCCGCCTCGGCCAGGCGATGCTGCTTGAGCAGCGCGTTGCCGAGATTCATCCGAAAATACGAGTTCTGTGGATTCATTTGCGTGGCGGCGATGTACTGCTGCGTCGCCGATTCCAGTTCGCCCGCCCGCTCGAAGAACACGCCGAGATCGTTGCGTTCCTCCGCCGACAACCGCCATGTCGCTTTCTCCGGCGGACAGACCAGCAGCGTCCAGTTGCCGGCCCGGTCCCAATGCCGCTGAAAATCCTCCAGCCGCATCTCGAACCGCGCGCGCGCGTCCGAATGGACGGTCACGATCTGGCGAAAACTGTCCCAACCCAGCACCACGAAATAATGCGGCTGCTCGTCGAACCGGCCGAGCACCAGCAGCGGCACGCCCGCCGCCAGCTTTTCCCGGAGATCATCGAGCGACCCGTGATACTGCCGCACCCACAGATGGAACCGGCGCGCATACTCGCCCAGTTCGCTCGTAATCGTGCCGCCGATATCCGGCAGATAAATCGCGCTGGCAATTTCGTCCTGCGACACGGGATGGCCGTAATAGTTCGCCAGCATCGCCAACGCCGCCGGCCCGCAATAATTCGGTTTCTGCGCGATAAACGGGACCTTGAGGACATCATCGGCGGCGAGCGTGACGCGAGGAATACAAACGAACGCACACAGGAACAGGAGACCGGCGCGGCGCATCATCCGATGCGGAAACATATGTCGCGGACGGCCTTCTTGCCGATGCGCTCCTGGACTTTCTGCAACATCAGCGGCTTGTGGTACCGCGATAGTTCCTGCAACCAGACCGGATGATCGACCGTCACCACCAGCAACCCGTTGCGCAGGCTGACGGGCTGGGCATGGCGCGCGATATCCGACCCGACGATTTCGGGCCAGAGAAAAAATACCTGTGATTGCTGGAGGCGTTGTTCGAGTCCCAGCTTTTTCATTACCTGCGGGACGAGCTGGCTGGCGGGACTGCCGGTCGGGATGTTCGGACTGATGCCGAACGGCTGCCATTCGCGAAGCACCCGGGCTCGCAACGCGGGCGTCATCAGGCCCGCGGTTGCGGAGCTGGTTGCGCGGGGGCGGCGGTGGTTTCAGCGGAAACCTGCGCGCCATCATGGCCAATGGCTTCGACAGGACAACCCTCCATGGCTTCCTTGCAGAGGGTCTCCTCGTCCGGCGACGTCGGTTGTTTGTAGACGAAGCTGTAGCCGCCGTCTTCATTGCGCGTAAAATTGTCCGGCGCCGTCTCGCGGCACAGATCGCAATCGATGCACTGGTCGTCCACGTAGAACTTCCCAAGCACGTTGTCGGAATAGCGATTGGTAAATACTGCCATGTTCCCCACTCTCCGTGACCACAACCACTATACCAGAGCCACAGGCGGTTTCAATAGCATTCTCATCCCGCAACCACTGGAATCACAACCAGTTGCGTTTCAGGCTTGAAATCGCAGGATGGCGCCCATGCGGCCGTCGTCGCGTAGCGCGGTCGGCCCGCGAACATGCTCGATCTGGCAATTCTTGCGGAGCGCCAATTCAATGGCCTCGTCCACGATATCGGGACACGGGTCGAGCGCCCGATGGCACTGCTGATCCAAGATCAGATTGTGTTGGACCGCAGTCTTTGGAAAGAGGCGTCAAGATCGGGGTGAAAGCCAGCAAAACTTGCGGGTTGAACCCCCGGCTCCACTATGCCACAATCGCGGCGTGTCTTGCTGAGGGTGAGCCATTGTATGGAGTGCGGAACGAGTTGATTTCCTATCAGTAGCTATGCATGTCGCCTTTCTCTCCACGGATAAGGATCCTTGGGCGCTTGGAATGAGGAGCGTATCGGCTGTTTTGAAAGCGGCCGGCCACCGCACCCGCCTGTTATTCATGCAATCCGACCGCAGGGGTTACGCAAAGCGCACGATGGATGAAGCCCTGGATCTTATCCGCGACGCGGATGTCATCGGCTTCAGTTGCCTTGCCCGCGGGTCGGAACGAACCAAGCAGGTCCTGGAAGCTCTGCGGCCTCTGAAGAAGCTGACTGTCTGGGGCGGTTTGCACGCCTCCCTTTACGCAACCGAGTGCGTGCAGTGGGCGGATATTGTCTGCCGGGGCGAAGGGGAGGGAATGATGCTCGAATTGCTGGAGTGCCTCGAGCAGGGCAAAGACTGGAAGCATATCCAAAACGCAGCCTATGCGGACAATGGGCAGGTGATAATGAATAGCCTTCGTCCTCTTGTTGCCAATCTGGACGAACTGCCCTTGCCTGATTTCTCCTTCGAAAACGAGTTCCATCTTACAGATAAAGGCTTCGTTGCCGTTTCCAATCTGAGGGGATTTGCTGAAGGCGGCGAGATTCTCTTCACCACCTCGCGGGGCTGCCCATTTCACTGCACCTACTGCTGCAACAGGAAACTCCAGGAACTTTATTCGGGAATCGGCCGCTATGGCCGCAGAATGAGCGTCACCAAACTCATCGAACACTCCCAGGCCCTTCGCAAAGCGTTCCCGCGCGCCAAATACTTCTTCTTTGTCGACGATGACTTCGCGGCACGGAGCGTCGATGAATTGACTCAGTTGTCCGAAGAGTTTCCTCAAAAGGTTGGCCTTCCCTTCGAGTGTTTCACCCACGCGTTGTGGGTCACGCAACCGAAAATGGACCTGTTGGTGAAAGCGGGCCTTTGGCGCATTCGCATGGGCATCGAGACAGGCAGTGAGCGCACCAGACGGGAGATCTATGACCGCCACGTCACCAACCAGGCGATGACCAGGGCGGCCGAAATCATCCGGACATATCCGCAGGTGGTTCCCTACTATTTTGTCATCATTACCAATCCGTATGAGGAGCGGGCCGACGTAACGGCAACAGTGCGGTTCATGGAAAGCCTCCCTCTCGGCTACTATTTGCTGACCTTTAATCTGGTGTTCTTTCCCGGTAGTGCGCTCCATGAACGGGCAGTTCGGGATGGGTTGATCGGGGGCAAACTCGATAGCGGCTATGAACTGGATTTTCTCGGCGGGCTGCACTATGAAGGCCATCGCTGGAAACGGAAGAATCTGTACCTTAATGGTTTGCTCTTTCTGATGGAGGGAAAGAGCACGCCGCGGCGAATGGGTTCCCTGCCGAGGTTTACGCTGAGTGCCCTTCTGTCCCCGCGAATGATGGATTTCAATGAGCGCCACTCGGTCGTAATTCAGACCTTGATTGCGCTTAAGCTTTTCCTTCTCGCCTGTCGGCGACGAGGGGCACGGCTACTGAAGATGATTCTCTCTGATCCCACCGCGGTGTACAATTTACGGTACCATTTCCGCAGAGTGTTTGCGCGCCGCGAATGATAGCAACCTTGTCCAAAATAGCGTTCTGTTGGGCAGCACGTGAGCGCTAAATCGAAGGGTCAGATCGAAGGGTGGGGTCATTGACTTTTGACATTTGCCGCCGACGGGAGTAGCACCCGGGCACGGCATAACCCTTTTATCCGCGCGCCTCACGCTTGAAATCGCAGGATGGCGCCCATGCGGCCGGCGTCGCGTAGCGCGGTCGGCCCGCGAACATGCTCGATCTGGCAATTCTTGCGCAGCGCCAACTCAATGGCCTCGTCCACGATATCGGGACACGGGTTGAGCGCCTGATGGCATTGCGGACACGGATCTCCGCCCAGGCTCGTGTAATGGCAGCGATGACAAACGAAGCCGGGCATCTCGAAGCCATCTTCGACCAGCAGCATCTGCGCCTCGCCCCGCGTTAACGCCCCGAGCGTGGCGCCCACCCCGCTCACGGCGCGTTGGCCGGCCCCGCTTTCCGCACCAACTCCTCGGCCATCCGCTTTTCATTTTCCCACTCGGTCTCGTCTTCGATCTCCAACGCCCGCGCCAACACTTCGGCGGGGGACGTTTTGCATGGCTCCGCGTGGAAATCGCCGACCCATCTCTCCTTCAAATACGGATGCAGATGTTCCTGGAACTCGCGCAACAGTTCGCGATGGCCCCCGAGAACCAGGTAGTCGAACTTGTCCCGCTGGAACAAGCCGAACGTTTCGTCCGCCACAGCCTGGAAATGTTGGTGAACCGCCTGCGCGTGGTGACGTTCGATGTTTCGTTCGTCGCGCCCGCCGAGGCCGCCTTTCTTGACGCGACGGGGGATGTCGGCGATGACATCGGCGCGCTCGACAATCTCGCCCATGTAGACTTCAAACACCTGTCCCATCACGCGATCGACCAACACGACACCGTACCGGTGGTATTCCGCCAGGATCGCGACGAGCGGTCGGATGTAGGGGTACAGATCGGCGATGAGGATGTTGCGGCCGATCCGGGGCAGAGCGTACGTCTGCCAGAACTTCTGCGCCGAGCAGGAGAACACGGCCAAACCTTTGTGATGATTCGTCCCGATTTCCTGCAGGACAAATTCCTCGATCCGGGCCAAATCAGCGCGCAAGGACTCCCGCTGGGCGTGCCCGCCGGTCTTCGCCGACAACTCCTGCTGAGCGGACTGGAGCAGGTCTTTGACGCGAATCTTCAACACCTGCGGCAGCCATTTCGTGCGGTCGAGATTGAGGTAACAACTGGTGATGAGATACTCATCATTGTTGCGGAACTGCAGCAAGCGATCCACCTCAGCATGAGTGACCATAATGACCTCCCTCCGGGATGAGCACAACAACTCGGCAGGACGCTTTCACGAGCGCGACACACTGCTTCCGACGTGACCTTCGACGGTTCATCGACGCACGAAACCGCAACTGGTTTTCGCGGCAATATCGCAGAGTTCGCCGCGATTTCAAAGACTTTCGTTCGCCGGCGCGGGAAGACTAAAACGTGTAGTTCGCGCTGACCGAGACGTCATCGACGTTGTAGGCGTTTTGCGGGATGTTCGACTCTCGCATCTGGCGCATATAGCTAAACGACCCGGTCAGGTGTTTGGTAAACGTCCGTTGCAGGCCGAACCCGACTTGGATGAGGTCGGCGACTTCGCCAGTGCTGTAGAGAGACACCAGATGCATCCAGCCGACCTGGGGCGAGAGTGTGAGGTATCGGTTCAGCCGATGTGAAATGATGTAGTTGACGCCGGTGGCTTGCGTGATGCTGGAACTCCGGAGCAAGAGCGCGACGCCGGGGTTGCGGTAGAACGAGATGCTGTGCGTCGTGTTCGGGCGCAGCGGGTGGGTGTAACTCAGCGTGACGTTCGAATCCACGCCGTCAATATTGTGCACGGTGTTGGTCCCGCTGGCCGCCAACTGCTCGTGGGTAAAGCCCAGGCTGATGGTGCCGTTGAGACTCGGCGTGATCTGGCCATTGACGCCGGCATCGACCGAGTAACCGGCGGAATCCTGCAGGGTCGGGTCGGCCAGATAGGTCAATCCATACGACGTGCGCACAAACACGGAATAGCCTTCCGCCAGCATGAACGATGGCGTAAACGAAAACTGATAATCCGTTTCCTCCTGGGTCGAGTCGCTGGGATAAATGTAGTCGGTGCGCTGGACCGCGAACGTCGTCGAGAACTTCCCGAATTGGCGCGTGGCGCTCCCGCCTACCAGATTCAGATACTCCTCGACGCGGGTGCGGTTGACGGCAAAGGTGTTCTCCAGCGGATCGTTTGTAAAATTGAAGGTGTCGAACACCTGCACGGTCCATTCCGCCACGTACATCGGCAGCTGCAACGACGCGGTCAACGGCGCCCCGAAACTGTCCGGCGTCACGCCAGTCAGGGACTGGGTGTACGTCGCCGCCATGGTCAGCGTAAATTGCTCCCCACCAGCAAACGGCACGTAGATGCCTCCGTTGAGGGTCGGGCCCAGCGTCAGCAACACGTCGGCTTTCGGGTGATTCGGGCTGGTGTTGGCGTTATCGCGGAAATCCGCGCCCGCCGTGAAGCCGCCCGTCAATTGCAATGGGCCCCACTTGAAGTTCTGGGCCTGTGCCACGCCACATGCCCCGATCACCGACCCAGTCAGGGAAATAAGTGCAACACTCCTCAGAAGTCTATGGTGCGGTTTCATCCCTGTTACTCGATGCGGCGAAGGTGTGTTGCATCAACCGTGCCCATCGTATCGGGCGGGGCCAACCCTGTAAATTAAAAAGAGCCCGCCTGCGTATGTATTTGCGCGCCTGCGGTTACCAAAAGAAGCTTCGGTTACCGCTTTTTCGGTGGGCGTGGCGGAGGCGTCGGGCGGACGTCTTCCTCTGTCCAGTGGTGAAGCATGTCCTGATAATCAATGTTCAGCGTCGCGCCGAGGCCGATCATGCACAAAATCGCGAGGCTAAACACAATGTACCCCGAATAATCGTGGTACACTTTCATCGCCAAATCCTGCCCAAACCCCTGCGCCACAAGCGCTACCGTCGTGATCCGCGCCAGGTTCCCCACCACCGCCAACGGTATGCTCGATATGAACAGCACCCACTTCTTCCATGCGCCGTTCATCGTCACATACCCATAGAGCGACGTCAGCGCGATCAACGCCACCAGCGACCGTATCCCGCTGCACGGGTCGGCCACCTCCAGCGGCATGAACCGGTTCAGCTTCGAATAAATCCCCGTCCCTTGCTGGTACACCTCCACCCCGATCAGGTTCAACACCACCGTCGCCACATGCGCCACAAACAGCCGCAGCGGGAACGACAAATACGCATCCAAAAAGTTCAGCGGGATCATGAAAAACAAAAACGCGCACGGGAACCACAACTCCTTCGCCCACGCCCATCCCGTCAGGTACAGTACCAGCCCAAAAATCAGCACCACCAGCGACCCCGCCACCAACCGCGCATTCGCCGCCTTCACACCCGCCCAATAAATCGTCATCGCCGCCACGATCACCGCCAGCCCCCAATTCGCCGTGCTCAGCGGCACCCGATGCAGTCCCTTCCGCCACTTCCACACAAACAAACCCGCCGCGATCACCGGCACCACATACCCATGCGCGTAATCCGCTCCCCGCCCCCAATACACCCACAGCCACGCGAACAACGACAGCGCGTGCACCCCCGACGCGCACGTCTTGCTCACGAAATACGCGTAGAAAATCAGCGCCAACCCGATCCCTGCCAGCACCCACCGCCGCCGCTCCTCGGCATCCGGCGGAAATGCCATGCGCGGCCCGCCTTCCGTCGCGCCCGCGCCGCCCAGCCACCGCCTGATCTCGTCCAAACTCATATCGTTGCGCCCAATAGCTCCTAATATCCTGAGTCCGAACATCATAAAAGTCAAACCGCCCGGCGGGTCGTTGTGGGCCGTGTGCCCTCACCTGCACAAACCTTCCCCACAAGATCGAGCGCTAGCAGATTGTCGCCGCTGGAGGCCTGACAGCACGAAGACAGAAAACCAAAGCATTACGGCTGATCGGGGAAGCGGTCATAGATCGGTCCGACATGACCGCTGCTGGTGCGTTCGTCATACGTGAATCCTGACGAGTCCTGCTGCGACTTGTTGTTGCTGGGTGCCACATCGGCACAGCCGGCAATCAGTAGCAAGCCCGTGATGAGAATCACCGCCCTGGCGAATCGGCTCACAATGACACCTTACCAGCATTGCCCTCCGTGGTCAAACGGAGTCCAAACGCCGACCCTCACCGCAGAAGATACCGGTCCCCACTGCACCAGTCCCGCCAGTGCCAAAGCGGGACCCGGTTAACCCACAATTTCAAATTGGATACTACCTGCCAGCACGGCGGCTTGCGTTGCGGGTCGGAGTTTGCGATGGTCAATGCTTCAGAGAGAGCGATGAATCTTCACGCATACATACTGCTCGCGTTCAGTTCGCTGTTCATCATCGTCGACCCGATTGCCACGCTGCCCGCGTTCCTGGCGATGACGCCCACGGATTCGCCCGCGAGCCGGATCCGGATGGCGCGGCTGGCCTGCTGCGTGGCGGGCGGTGTGTTGATCGTCTGCGCCGCGACAGGGAATTGGGTTTTCCGGTTACTCGGCATCACCCTCCCGGCATTCCAGATGGGCGGCAGCATCGTGTTGCTGCTGGTCGCCCTGGACATGCTCCGGGCCCGTCGCTCCGAGGTTCGCGAAACGAGCGAGGAAACCGCCGCCGGCGCCGACAAGGAGGACATCGCCATTACGCCACTGGCGGTTCCGATGCTGGCCGGGCCCGGCGCGATCACGACGGCCATTTTGATGCAGAATCAGGCCGAAGGACTGGCCCAGCACATTGCGTTGTATGTCTGCATCGTCGCGGTGTGTGCGATCAGTTACCTCATCCTGCGCATCTCGGCCCACGGGGTACGATGGATCAGTCCCCTCGCAATGAAAATCGCGACGCGTCTGATGGGGCTGCTTCTGGCGGCTGTGGCGATGCAGTTCATGTTGAACGCCTTGAAAGTTGTGCTGCTGCCTTCCCGGTAAAATCTCCGTCCACCTGAGACGTGACTTGCCAACGACTGGCGGCTCGCCGCCTGCCTGTTATTTGACGTGTTCCCAGGCGTGATAGGAACTGCGGACCAGGGGGCCGGATTCGACGTGGCGGAACCCGAGCCGCAAGGCGTCCTCACGCAATTCGGCAAACGTTTCGGGTGGAATGTAACGGACCACCGTCAATTGTTCCGCGGTCGGCTGCAAGTATTGGCCGAGCGTAAGGATGTCGCAGCCGTGCTGGCGCAGATCGCGGAAGACCTGCTGTAATTCTTCGCGTGTCTCGCCCAACCCGAGCATCAGGCCGGACTTCGTCAGGATGTCGCGGCGAAATTCCTTGGCCATTTCCAGCACGCGCAACGAACGGTCGTACACCGCGCCGGGCCGGACCGGCTTGTAGAGGCGCGGAACGGTTTCCATGTTGTGCGCGAGCACGGCGAGCGGCGTGTTCACGACGCGTTCGAGGCACGCGGCGTCCCCGCGAAAATCGGGGATGAGCATTTCGAGTTTGCACGACGGCAACCGCTCATGAATTGCCTCAATCGTGCGCGCGATGTGGTCGGCGCCCTGATCGGGCAAATCATCGCGCGTGACCGACGTGAGCACGCAGTAGTCGAGCCGCATCGCCGCGACGACCGTCGCCACGTGGTCCGGCTCCGCTGGATCGAGGTAGCCGGGTTTGCCCTTATCGACCGCGCAGAAGTTGCAGCGCCGCGTACAGACGTCGCCCATGAGCATGAACGTCGCCGCGCCATGTTCCCAGCACTCGCCCATGTTCGGGCACCTGGCCTCTTCGCAAACGGTGTGGAGCTTGAACTCGCGCAGGACGTTTTTCAGGTAGGCGTAGCGTTCGCCGCCGCGGACGCGCTGCCGAATCCATTCCGGCAACCGCCGTCGCGGCGCGGTCTCAACTGTGACGAGTGCGGTGTCCATGTTTGCGCGTGAAAGAATAAATCACGATGCGGCGTTTGTCACGTGAAGCATGTCGCGCCTTGCCATTCCTGGCTGTCACGGGAGAAGATCGTCGTCCTCAGACGGCCGGTCGGAGTACAACCGGTGCGACACAAAGAAACAGCCCACCGCAACCAGGCTGGAAGCCGCGGCGATGATCATGGCCAACGATTCGGGCTGATGAAACGCATCCGACAATTTGAGCGCCAACGTCCCCAGTTTACCGTCATACATTTCCAGGTCGTGAGAGGCCGCCTTCGAGTCCTCGATCGACAGACTGTTATCCTGCCAGTCGCCCGACGTGTCCGCGGCGTCTGGCGCCTTCGACCGGCGTGCGCCGACCACCAGCACGATGCTGGCGATGCTGAGCCCCAGCACCAGCACGGTCACGCCGACGATGTTGAGCGTCGACTGCCGTCGAGATGCCGGGCGCGGCATGAATGACTTGTCGTTCACTTCGCTGTCCTCGTTTGGTTCACGCGCTCTCTACAAGTACCGAAACCACGAAACTTCCCGATTCAAGAGTACCAGAGATTTCCCCTCAATCCAGCATCGGACGAGAATTCCGGGAAGGGCCGATCCGCCTGGCGGTCCCAGGGCTGGAAATGTCAGCCAACTTCTCCGTCCGTCACACCAGATACCCGATCATTTCTGCCAGGACACCAGTCCCTACGGGACAAGCCGGACGCGATAGAAGCGGGCGGGGACATTGGTCGCCGCGCCGGTGTCGAGGTGGTTGGTCGTCGTGCCGACGGTGTTCGTGACGGTGTCAGGAATGTGCGCTGGCGCCCTTTGCTGTAAATTGTGAGACTTTGGTACCGCGCACTTGATTGTGGTGCCCATCTTGGGTTAATGAAGTAGACGTGATAAGAGTTAAGACCCGACCCGCGAGCAAGGCGAAGGCTCGGTATTTCCCCAAGGGAAGACCGCGTCGGTCTTCAGTCCGCGAGAACGCTTTGGCTTATGGGCTCAACGAGGAGGCCGTATACAATGCTCGCCTTCCCGTAAAGCGCCCCTGTGACCAGAAGCAAATCTCCGACTATCCCGACACTGATCTATTCGTAGTGTACAGGGACGCGAAGAAGTGGCGTGTCTTGGGAATCATTAGCTGCAAAGTGTCGTTCCACGCTCGACACACCGAGGTTGCCTTCTGGGGATTGGCAATTCGCACGAGTTCCAACATGAAGTATGTCTGTGTGACCGAAGATGCAAACGTACACAGCGGTGGCACCTCAGAACTCGGTGTTTCCTGCGCTGAATCGAAAGCGACCCGGAGAATTTTGGAGAGCTACACAACTCGTGTCTATCTGATTAGGAAGCACGCCTCAACCGATGACCCACGACTCGCTAAGGATGTAGACGAGTTTCGAGCTTCCCTGCGGGAAGTACGCTCTACCAGCCATGACAGGATACCGAGTTTCGACGACCCGACCATGAAGAATCACACCCAGTACTGTGCCAGCGTCTGTCCGCTTGACGAACTTTACTTCGACATCCTGCGCTGGCGGGCCGAGGCGTTCCCGTCATGAGTACATTGCGCAATGTATAGGGTTCAATACGACGGTGTCCCATGCTCCTGGCTAGTGTAGTGTCCTTGAAGTGTCTGCCTTTATTTCTTCGAGTTTAGCGCGGGCGCGGATGATTTTCTCCAGGATGGCGGTACCCTTGGCGTGCCACACATAGCGCTGGGGTTGGCGATTGCGTTCTGCCAACCAGACTTCGATCGTGCGCACCAGTTCGCGCACACTGCGAAAGCTGCCCTCCCGAACGACCTCCTCGGTCAGGTCACGGAAGAAGCGTTCGACCAGATTCAGCCACGGCTGCTCGTGGGAGTGAAGTGCTGCCGCACGCGTGGATGCCGGGCCAGCCACGCGCGGACCGCCGGGTGCTTGTGCGTGGCATAGTTGTCCACGATCAGGTGCAGCGTCAGTGCGGGCGGCGTCTCCCGCTCAATCTGGCGTAGGAACCGCAGCCATTCCAGATGGGTGTGGCGGGTCTCCGTGCGTGCAATCACCCGGCCGTCCAGCGTGCTCAGTGCGGCAAACAGTGTCGTGGTGCCGTGGCGCACGTAGTCATGGGTACGAGTGCGAATGTGGCCCACGCCAAGGGGCAAGCCCGGCTGGCTGCGTTCCAAAGCCTGACACTGGCTCTTCTCATCGCAGCACAGCACCAGCGCCTTCTGCGGCGGTTGCAGATACAGCCCGATGACATCCCAGAACTTCGCCTCGAACTGCGGATCCCGCGAGAGTTTGAAGGTGCGCACCCGGTGCGGTTTGAGGTCGTTAGCCTGCCAGAGTTGCTGTACGCGACTCTTGGACAGCCCGGCGCTGCGGGCCATGCTGCGCACACTCCAGCGGGATCGCCCTTTGGGCGGTCGGGTCGCCGTCGTGAGCACCTTGGTCACCGTCGCCGTCGCCAACGACACGGGTTGCCCTGACCGTAGCGCATCTTCGAGCCCTGCCAGTCGCTCGCGCGCAAACCGCCGCCGCCAGACTCCCACGGTGTGTGGGGTCGTTTCCAGTTCCGCGGCAATCTCTCGGTTCTCCCAATCTTGGGCGGCCAGCAGGATGATACGGGCCCGCAACGCGGTCTGCTGTGTCGAACGGCGATCCCGCACACGGTCGGTCAGTTGTTTCTGTTCTAGGACGGTCAATACCAGTGGTTGAGCGCAACGCGGCATGACGGGAGTTTACCCCGTCCGACAATAATATCAATCACTTATTGGACACTACACTAGTCCTCCTGGTGGGGCAAGCGTCTTTTCGATCGAAGGCTCTGCTCACTGTTCCAGTTGCAGGAGGATTTAACGAACTGAGGTCATGTTAGATGTCGACGGATTGGTCACGAGAGCAGCTGCTAGTTACATTTAACCTGTACTGTCGCATTCCATTTGCCAAGACAAAGGCAAACAACCCGTCAGTCATTGAAGTCGCCAGCGTCATTGGGCGCTCACCTGCTGCTGTGGCCATGAAACTTGGCCACACGCGTCACACAAGGTGTGGAATTTAGGCAAATGGGATGATTTCCCTCGACATTTGAGGTGTTGGCCGGTCTGACGCGTTAAGACTTTTGGGTTTAATTCACATGGCGCGGCGTTCAACAATTAGGGTTCGTTTGCTGGGCTGTCCCATAGATCTATCTCAAACCCGGCAGATAGGCTTGTTCTGGCTGGGCCAGGTAGCGGAAGTGACCGTTGGCTGTCCCATAGCAGCGCAGTAAACTCAGCACATCCCATTTTTTCCACAGGGCGGCGCGGATCAAGGTGAAGAGGCGGCTGAAGCTGTGGCTCCAATCCGCCAGAAAGGCCAGATAGCGCAGGAGTAGATAGACCAGCAGCGCGGTCCACACCTGCCAGCGCACGGCGTTGGCGCTGGTGCCGAGGAAATCGGCCAATTGCAACGTCTGCTTGATCTGCTTGAAGAACACTTCGATCTGCCAACGGCAGCGATACAACTCGACAATGCTGGTGGCGCTCCATTCCAGGTTGTTGGTCAGGAATTCCATTTCCACTTCCCGACCGTCCACCTCGACGAGCGCGATAATCCGCCGCAGCTCCACCGGGTAGTCGGCCAAGGTGGTGGGCGTTTGTAGTTGGATCAAGTCATCGCGCAGGATTTTGCCCGCCGCACCGTGCTGAAAACACCGCACCACCAGGAAACTCAAGTTCTCCTTGGCGCGGGTGACCCAAAACACCTCGCGCATGGACAGGTCGGCCAGATGCTCGAAGTCCACGTACGCCTTGTCAAATATGACGATTTCACCCGCTTTGACGCCCGCACACAGTTCCCGTGCCCGTTTGGCGTCGTTGTGCCGGGCGGTGTCCACGATGGCAAAGAGCGGCAGGAAACTTTGCAGGTCCAATCGCAGATGACACTTGGCGGCGGCCTTGCGTCGGCGATGCTTGGCCCAATCCAGGCACGAGGCGATCAAGGGGATGGTGGTTGAATCCACCAGATGAATCGTGCGCTTGAACTTCCGGGCAAACCGCTGGCCCGCCCGACCGCTGACGAAGCCCGGAGACTGGTTGCCCAAATGTTCCAACACCGACCAGAAGAGTTGCTCGGCCATTTGTGCCGGGCGCACCTTGTTGGCGTGGGAGAGAGTATTGCGGTTGGGCGGGGTGGCCCCACGCAGACTGGACAGTGGCCCCGAGTGCAAACCCAGCGCGTCGCAGACATCGTTGAGGCCGATGCTGTGAGTGAGTTGGGCATACATCAGGGCGACCAGATGACTCCAGGGGCTGAAGGTGCGGGCTTTGTCTTGGACCCCGGTAGCCCGCGCCAGCTTGGGTACCAGGAAGTCAGGAATGAAGTTGCAAATCTGCCGCAGGAGGTTCAATTTTGCGGCGGCTGGAATGTTCTTGTTGTGCTTTTTCATCCCTGCCGTGTGGCAGGGCTACACGAGACATTCCAGCTTTTTTCAAAACCCTATGGGATGGCTGTGAAACTTGGCAATTTCGGATTCTTCGATCCCGCCCTTAAAGCACAGGGCATCACCGGGTTGACTCGCGCGAGCAAGGCGGACAGAGCCATCTGGAATGAGTTTCATGCAAACTGGGAGACGCTTGCCGTGGAAAACCCCTTCTGACCCAAGGCGCTATCTAGAACTTCACCATGTCCTAAAGCATAGGGATCGTGGACCGAACACGGCAGAGAACCTTCGCACTCTCTGCAACGTTCACCACGACGAAATCCATCGCCATGAAGGCGACGGAACACCAAAGCTCCCCTGAAGCGTGATTTGACTGGCGGGTAAGCCTCTGCCGTTGATTCACGCACCCCGGCACTCGCCCCTGTTGCGTGAGGTGGAATCGTTTCGCGATTTTTGAGTTGACTTTTACATCGGCCTGCGATAGACTTGCCGCGTGATGAAAGGATTGTTGATTGGCGTTGGATGGACCGGGTGATTGAGAACCGCCGCCCATTGAAATCGTAAAGGAGCCGTCTGATGGATGGCTTCTTGGAGGATGTGGGGTCATTTGGGAGGATTCTCCGAATGATCGACGTTATTGTTGTGACCATGGCCAGAGAAGAGGGAAGCAAAAAGGTGTGTCTTGCGAAACGAACCCAAACTTTTTTCGCGCGTTTTTCAGCGCCAACAACTTGATCCTCTGAGGCTTAGGATGGAGATTCACAGTCGAAACTCGTTGGGTTCGTCCCCCTTGGACGAAGCCAATTTGCCGCGAGGACGAACTCGAGTTGCCGTGTCCGGGACACGTGAAATGGGTTGGTTAGAAAGGGCTTGCCAATCCCCGGTGGGAAGACCTATACTGCTACGCCTTTTCAGCATACCGCACCATCGTTGTGCCTTGCCAAGGGCAGGAGATAAATCACTGTAATGCAGAATGCCATGGAGAAACTCTTTTCTGAGGTGAAGGAATTCACCGAGGGAATGCTGGTCAAGGGACGCATCATCGAGGTGCGCCCGAATGAAGTGTTGGTGGACATAGGTTACAAGTCGGAGGGGGCGATTTCGCTCTCGGAATTTGAGGAGCCCGATGCCGTGAAATTGGGCGACGAGATCGAGGTGCTGTTGGAGCAGATTGAGGACGACGACGGGATGGTCGTGTTGTCCTACGCCCGGGCCGAGCAGAAGAAGAACTGGGACCACATCGTGACCATTTGTACCGAGGGCGGCACCATCGAGGGCAAGGTCCGCGGCAAGGTGAAGGGCGGGCTGATGGTCAACATCGGTGTCGACGCTTTCCTGCCCGCCTCGCAGATTGATGTGATCCCTCCCCGCAACCTCGACGATTATCTCGGCAAGACTTTCAAGTTCAAGGTGGTCAAGATCAACCAGGAACGCCACAACATCGTGTTGTCGCGCCGCGAATTGATCGAGCAGGAACGCGAAGACAAGCGTCGCAACCTAATGACCAGCATGCAGGTCGGCCAGATTCGCTCCGGCCTCGTGAAGAACCTGACGGACTTCGGCGCGTTCATCGACCTCGATGGTCTCGACGGATTGCTCCATATCACGGACATGAGTTGGGGCCGGATCAATCATCCGTCGGAGTTGCTGAAGGTCGGCGACACGATTGAAGTGATGATTTTGGAAGTGGACCGCGAAAAAGAGCGCGTGTCGCTCGGGCTCAAGCAACGCAATCGCAATCCGTGGGACAACGTCGAGGTGAAATACCCCGTCGGCAGCAAGGTCCGCGGCAAGGTGGTCAGCGTGGTTCCTTACGGCGCGTTTGTGCAACTCGAGGACGGCGTCGAAGGCATGGTGCACGTGTCCGAGTTGTCCTGGACCAAGCGCGTGGCGCGCGCGTCGGATGTCTTGAAGGTGGGCGACGAAATCGACACGCTGGTGCTGGAGATCAAGCGCGAGGAGCAGAAGATTTCCCTTGGCGTTCGCCAGCTGGAGGCCAACCCGTGGTCGCATGTGCCGAAGAAGTATCCGCCGGGCACGAGGATCAGCGGCAAGGTGCGGAACCTGACGAATTTTGGCGCGTTTGTGGAGATCGAGGAAGGCATCGACGGGATGGTGCACGTGTCCGACATGTCGTGGTCGCGCAAGGTGACCAATCCCGCGGAGTTGTTGAAGAAGGGCCAGACGGTGGACGCGGTGGTGCTGGAAGTGGATGGCGCCAACCAGCGGATTTCGCTCGGCATGAAGCAGATTGAGGACGATCCGTGGAAGACCATCGAGCAACGCTACAAGATGGGCGACCTCGTGAAAGGCAAGGTGGTGAAGCTCGCGTCGTTTGGCGCGTTCATCGAGTTGCCCGACAAGCTCGAGGGCCTCGTGCACATCTCGCAGATCAGCGAGGAGCACATCGACAAGATCAAGAACGTGCTCAAGGTGGGCGATGAAGTCACCGCGCGCGTGATCAAGGTGGATGCGCCCGAGCGCCGGATTGGATTGAGCATCAAGGCGGCGAATTACAGCAGCGAACAACTCGAAGCGGAGAAAGAGCAATACGAAGCCGCGCTCAAGCCGGGCGAGGCGATCGTGGACCTCGAACACGCGTTCGAGCAGGCCGAGGAAGAGAAAAACCAGTAGCCGTTTCCTCCCGAATCTAGTACAAGAAGCCCGGCCCCGAACGTTTTCGGGACCGGGCTTCTGTTTGGACACGTAATGAAAACTGCCGACGAACAATTGAATCTGCTCGCGCAAGGGTGCGAGACCGTTGTCACCCGCGACGAGCTGAAGAAAAAGCTGGAGCAACAGCGCCCGCTCCGCGTGAAACTCGGTTGCGATCCCACGGCGCCCGATTTGCATCTTGGCCACAGCGTCGTGTTGCGCAAGCTGCGGCAGTTTCAGGACCTCGGCCACAAAGCCGTGCTGATCATCGGCGATTACACGGCGCTCGTCGGCGATCCGACGGGACAGAACAAAACGCGTCCCATGCTCAGCGACGCCGATATCGACCGCAACGCGAAGACGTATTTCGACCAAGCGGGGAAGATCCTCGACACCTCGACGGACAAGCTCGAGATTCGGCGCAATGGGGAATGGTTGGCGGGAATGAGTTTCGCGGACGTGATCCGCCTCGCCAGCAAAATGACCGTCGCCCGTATGCTGGAACGTGACACGTTTGAGAAACGCCACAAAGCGGGCGAGCCAATCAGCGTCCACGAGTTCCTCTACCCGCTCATGCAGGGACATGATTCGGTCATGATTCGCGCCGACGTGGAACTGGGTGGGACCGACCAGACGTTCAACAATCTTGTGGGTCGCGATCTCCAGCGGGATGCTAGCCAGGAGCCGCAGGTCGTGATGATCCTCCCGATTCTGGAGGGGCTCGATGGCGTCGAGAAGATGTCCAAGAGCAAGGGCAATTACATTGGCATCGGTGAGACGCCCAAGGACATGTTCGGCAAAACCATGAGCATCGGCGATGACCTGATGTGGAAGTGGTACGCCCTGCTGTTTTTCAAGACGCCCTCGGAAATTGCCGGGTTGAAAACGGGTCACCCGATGGAGGCGAAGAAGGCCCTCGCCCACGCCATCGTCGCGCAATACCATGGAAGCGCAGCCGCCGACCAGGCGCGTGAGGATTTCGAAAGGCAGTTTTCGAAGAAGGACCTCTCAGAAGTTGCGGAGAGCCTGACCGTGCCTTCCGGTGAGATTTGGATTGTGGAGCTGGTGGAGAAGACCGGCAAGTTCAAGAGTCGTGGTGACATCCGCAGGGTCATCCAACAGGGCGGAGTGACTCTCGATGGCCAGAAGATCACCGACGACAAGGCTCGCGTCGCCATCCGCGACGGCCAGATTCTCAAAGCCGGCAAACTGGTTGTGGTGAAGCTGGCGGTTGCGTAACTTCTCTGTTTGTTCTAAACTTCCGCAGCAGATCGGGACGTAGCTCAGCTTGGATTAGAGCGCCTGCCTTGGGCGCAGGAGGTCGCTGGTTCAAATCCAGTCGTCCCGACCATTTTTTCACATGTGCTTCGTCTACGTCCTCCAGAGCATTCGCACCGGCCGCCCTTACGTCGGCCAATGCGATCACCTTATCGAACGGTTCCGCGAACACCAGCGCGATGCCAACCTGGCTACGCGCAACCGTGGCCCGTGGTGGATGCCATATTACGAAATTCATGTGACGCGTTCCGGAGCTCTCCGATGTGAACATGACATCAAGTCAAAGAAGAGCGCTGCGAGCATACGCCGAATTATCGCCTGTTCTTTTCCAAGCCTCGTTGTCCCGTGAACCCAGGCTGAATCAGAGCGTTCCGAGCGCGAGCGCCTCGGGAAGGTCGCTGGTTCAAATCCAGTCGTCCCGACCACTTTTCAATCCTATCCGCTTGCCCTGCCCCGTGCGATGCGAGTACACTGAACCTCAGACGGGAAACGGAGGTCACTACTTATGCATACGGTCAAGGAACTGTTGCGGGAAAAAGGCCACCAGATTTGGACCATCGCACCGGAAGCCACTGTGTACGACGCGCTGGAGTTGATGGCCGCGAAAAATATCGGCTCACTCGTGGTCGTCGAACACGGCGATGTGGCGGGCGTGTTTACGGAACGCGATTACGCCCGCAAGGTCATCCTCGAAGGCCGCTCCTCCAAGACCACGACCGTCGCGGAGTTGATGACCACCGACGTTTTGTACGTCAGTCCCGACGACACCATCGAGAATTGCATGGCGCTGATGACGGAAAAACGGCTGCGTCATTTGCCGGTCATGGAAAACGGCAAGCTGGCCGGCGTTGTATCCATCGGCGACATTGTGAAGGTGATTATATCCGAACGCGAGTTCACCATCCGCGAACTCGAACGCTACATCACCGGCGGACACAGCTCCGTCGGGTAACTCATCACGCAAGATTTCGCGGCTTGAAGAATTTGTAGTTCTTCAGCCGCGTGTCATCGGGAACAAAGATGGCGGCCGAACGCGGGGGAATATCCAGGCGCAGGTTGCCCGCTTCCATGTTCACCACTTGCGACGGATCCAGCAGATTCTTCATCGGCAAGGCATGATACAGATGCGAGTGCGGCGTGAAAATGATCTGCCGCAACGGCTGCGTCGAATTGTTGATCGCCACCAATGCGGTTTCGTCGATCTTGTCCGTGTGGCGCAGAAAAACCAGGGCGTCACTGTCCAATTTCTGCCCGAGGACAATGAGCTGACCGCGACGTAACGCCGCGCGCGATTGTCGAATCCCGACGATCTTCCTGTAGAACGCGAGTGTTTCCTTGTCCCACCGATTCTCGTCCCAGATCATCGGACGACGACAATCGGGATCGTGACCGCCGTCCATGCCGATTTCTTCCCCGTAATACACAAACGGCACGCCGGGCAGGGTGAACTGCGCGACCACAGCGAGCCGACGCTGCGCCGCATCATGAATCGTCCAGCGCAATCGTGGCGTATCGTGGCTCGACAGCATGTTCCACGATCGCACCGCGCCGTCGTGGCCGTAGCCGCGGCAGTACTCCTCCGCGGCATGATTCACCTGCCGCGCGGAGATCTCTCCCGACAACCAGCCGAGCACCGCATCGCGGAAATAATAATTCATTACTCCATGGAAGACCTTGTCGCCGTTACACCAATCACCCGCGAAACACATGACTTCTCCGAGCAGGACGGCACCGGGGAAACGCTGGCGCACGGTCTTCCTCATGTCACGCACAATGCCCAGGCCGACGTCCACCGCGACGTCGAACCGCCAGCCATCGACGCCCATGTCGAGATACTTCTGCAACACACTGTCCTTACCCCGATACAGCAACTTCTGTAGCGCCTCGCCCGCGAGGTTCAGTTCGGGCATGTGGTGATGGCCGCGCCAGCATTCGTATTCGCCGTTCCCGGTGAACGTGAAGAAATCCTTGTACGGCTTCTTGCCGGACCTCGCCGCGTGGAACCACGGATGATCGTCGCTCACGTGGTTGAACACCGCGTCGAGAATCAGGCGCATCTTGCGCCGTTTCAGTTCCCGAATCAGTTGTTTCAGCGCCTTCTCACCACCGAATTGCGGATCGACCGTGAAAAAATCGGTGGTGTCGTATTTATGGTTCGACGGCGCAATGAAGATCGGGGTCAGGTACAACGTGGTCACGCCGATGTCCTGGATGTAATCAAGACGGTCCGCGATCCCCGTCAAATCGCCGCCAAAGAAATCTTTCCCGCGTGAGGGCTTCTCCGGCATTTCGTCCCAGCGCCGTAGCGAATACGCGGGATCACGGTACGCCGGCAGCGCCAGCTTGGACTCAGAAGTATGTGGCTTACCGATGGCAAATCGGTCCGGGAAAACCTGGTACGTAATCTGATCGGCCATCCAGAGCGGATCGTTCTTCATGGCGTGGAATTCTAGGGGTTGTGCTATGCTCGCGCAATGCGCGAATCGCAGATTCAGTCGCCGACCCCCAAGCGGTGGCAAATCATAACCGCATTTGCCGCCGTCTATGTCATTTGGGGCTCGACCTATCTCGGGATTCGTCTGGCCGTCGAGACCATTCCCCCGTTTTCGATGGCGGGTTCGCGGGCAATTGCGGCGGGCGCCATCCTTTATGCATGGGCACGATGGCGCGGTGCGGCGAAACCAGAATTTGCCCATTGGCGGGGCGCGACCATCGTCGGCGGACTGTTGTTGCTCGGCGGAAACGGACTTCTCAGTTGGGCGCAACAGCGAGTCCCGTCCGGCGTTTCGGCGCTGATTATCGGCTCCGTGCCATTGTGGATGATCCTGCTGGAATGGCTCTGGCACCGCGGGCCACGGCCAACCCTCGGCATCATTTCCGGGCTAATCGTGGGATTTGCTGGACTCGGTTTCCTCGTCGCGCCGGGCCGACGGAGCAACGGGGCGGTCATTAATCTGTCCGATGCCGGTGGTACTCCTCCTGGCAGCATTTCTGTGGGCTGCAGGCTCGTTGTATTCGCGGCGCGCGCGATTGCCCTCATCCCAGTTGCAGGCTGCGGCCATGGAAATGCTCACAGGCGGGGCGTTACTAATGCTGGCGGGTGGTGTCACGGGAGAATGGATCCGTTTCGCGCCCGCGCATGTGTCCGCGCACTCGTGGGTCGCGTGGTGTTACCTCGTTACTTTCGGATCGCTGATCGGTTTCACAGCGTATGTGTGGCTCTTGCAAGTGGCCTCGCCGGCGCACGTCTCGACCTATGCCTACGTCAATCCCGTCGTCGCAGTGTTTCTCGGTTGGGCGCTGGCGGGCGAACAGGTTACCTCGCGAACCCTGCTCGCTGCCGCCGCCATCATTCTCGCCGTCGTAATCATCGTGACCCGTTCCGCCGAAGCGCCGACGGAGGTTTGAATCAGCGTTTCCGAGTTGCCAACGCCAATTCCCCGGCCAACTGCTTTTCCACCGCCACCCGAACCAGTGGGTCGCTGTCCTTGTAGAATTGCTGTGCCCAAGCGAGCGCCTGTGAGTCGCCAAGCTTTGCCAGAGCTTCCAGAATGTGTGGCTGCGCGCGTGGCGATGCTTTCGCAAATGCCCGGCGCAACGGCCCGATGCTCCGTCTCCCCAAACCGACCAGTCCATCCTCCGCGGCGTACCGCACATCCCACAACTCGTCTCCGAGGGCTCCGATCAACTTCGGCGTCGCGCGTCGGTCGCCAATACGGCCCAGCGCCTGCGCGGCACGAAGTCGCACCAATTCCTGCTGACTGTCGAGGGCTTCCATCGCCGGCGCGAATGCCTCGTGGGCACGCAAATGACCGAGTGTATAGAACGCGACCGACCGTGTTTTCTCGCGATTGATCAATGGCAGCACGTGCGGGATTGCCGCGCGCGCCTTTTCATTGAAACGGGCCAGGAAATAACAGCAGAGGCGGGCCAGGTCATCGTTCTTCGCACGGTCGATACCGTCAATTAACAACGGCACCGCATTCGTGCCGAGTTGGTCGATTATATCCTCGGCCTTGACCCGCACCAGCACCTCGGGACTGTCCATGCGTGTGAGGAGATAGGGCAACACTTCCGCTCCGCGCTTTTTCAGTTCGTCGGCTGCCGCCTGTGCATCCGGCCGGTCGCTGATGGCGCGACGCAGAAGTTGTTCAACGGGTTGACGCGTGTTGACGGGAGCAATTTGATAGAGACGCGTGTGAGTCTGAGGAGTTGGGGCTCCACCGGCAGTAAACTCATCGAGCAACAGGCGGGTCGCCTGCCCGGCAGCTACATTGGTGAATTCACAGTCCAACCCGGCGCCGTATAACGGTTTCAGCCAGATCGCGTTGTTGGTTTGTCCTTGCGAGTACTTGTCGTGTCCGCCGAGGTCGAGCATCAGCGCGATGGAACCATACTCACGCTTGTCACCATCGTGACCGGCGGCTTGTGACTGCTTGGGGTCCGTGCCTTTGTACACGTCGTTGCCCGAGCAATCGAGCAACATGGCAAATGAGTTGTTGATCGCCGCGCCCTGGGCGGTCGTATCGCCCGTATAATTGTTGTGGCCGCCGCGATCAATGAGGATCCCGACCGCATAATCGTGTGCTGCGCCCTGGCAAATATGGCCCGCCGTATAGGTATTGTTCCCGCCCCAGTCGATCAATTCGCCGCTGCTCAGATGAATGCCCGCGCCCAGGCAATACTGATACGCGTCGTAGGTATTATTGCTTCCCAAATCCAGCAGCAAGCCGGTCGAGTACCAATAGCTCGCACCTTGACCGTATACATCCGCGACATAGTGGTTGTTCCCCCTCAAATCGCAGAGAATGCCGATTCCACCGCCCGCATACGGCCGCATGCCGTACCCGAAGCCTTGTGACAGGGAGAAATAATGGTTCGGAAGCCACCCGCACGGATATTTCCCGCCCGCCACATACGAATTATTGCCGCTCTCATCCAACAGCAAGCCGATCCCGCTCGTCCCGCCAAACCCCTGCGCCATCTGCGCCGCTTTGTACCGCGAGTGCCCGCCGCGTTGCCACAGAATGCCCGCGCCGAACATGCCAGCTCCCTGGCAAAACGTGTCCGCCTCGAACGTCTGGTTCCCCTCCCCTGTCATCAGCAGCCCGCAACCGAAGAAGCCCGCGCCCTGTGACAGATGCTTCGCCTGAAACGTGCAATTGCTGCCCAGCGCGGCCAGAATACCGATGCCGAACACGCCGGACCCCTGCGAGAAACTTCCGGTTCGAGATGAATTGATCATTGCTGCCGAGATCAATCACGATGGAAATCGGACGTCCCAGCAATCCATTGGCGCCACCCGCGCTGTTGACGTACGTGTTACTCTCACCCGTGTCGATGATCAGGAACGCCTCGTTGGTGTACACATGGTGCCCACCGCCGCCGACGATAATTTTGCCGAGCGGCGTGTCGGTCTCGACCTGAAATTCCTGCTTCATCGCCGGATCATCCTTCGCCGCCAGCAAAATCGCGATGGCTTTATCCACCGCTCCGGCCAAGTGATCAACTGCTGCAAAGAACAACCCTCGATTGAAATGATCGCTGGCTTCCAGAATCGTCGTTTCCAGCTCGCCGTCCTGGATATCCAAATCCTCATTACGCCTCAGCAGACCGGCAACCTCGTTGGTGCTCAAGCCCCAGTCTCGCCCACGCCTCTAACTCTGCCGAATCCTTATCCAACCCGAGATTCTCAACCGCGAAGGCTGCAAAGGGCCGCGACCGCTCTTGCGGAAACGCTTGCTGCAATATATGTTTCGCCGCCCCAGCCCCAAAACCAATAACGTCGACAGCGCGGGCCACTGCCGGCGGCAAGTTTGACATGAAATCCGCATCCACGTTGACCGGTACAAACTCCATGCCCATCGGAGATTGCACCCGCTTCAAGCTGCTGTTTGGAGAACCCCACCAATGATTGCAGTGAGATAACTGCTTGCAGATTGGACGCCACGGATTGCCCGTAAGCCGGCAAGGTCAGCGGCTGCTGCAGGAATGTGCGCGCCTTTTGGAGAATGAGTTCCGATTCGACGTTTGTCTTTTGGAACGACAAATCGTGCGGCGTCATCTTGATGGCGCGCAACGCCGTCTCAATCGCCTGTTCATCCCGGGCATCCAGCGCTGCGGGAACTTGGCCGTGAACACACAGAGGCAATAGCGCAAGAAAACAGACAACCGACATAACTCGACCAAATTGCATTACCGCGTTGAGCCGCTCGTTGATTTCGCCCATATTTGGTTTACGGTATCCAAATTGGGTGGCGAATGCTAGATTGAGTTGTGGCGGGCGTGAATTCGGAAACCTGATTCGTGATGGCGTCATCGAATTGTGGAGGTCGCTATGAAGGCAATTGCCGTTTTCCCGGGTACGGATGAAATACGTCTGATCAATCATCCCGAGCCAAAGATTTCGAAGCCCACCGACGTGAAACTTCGCATGATTGACGTTGGTGTGTGCGGCACCGACAAGGAAATCTGCGCGTTCGAGTACGGCACGCCGCCCGACGGCTGCGATTATCTCGTCCTTGGCCACGAATCGCTTGGTGAAGTCGTTGAGGTCGGCAGCAAGGTTTCGCGCGTCAAGGTCGGCGATCTCGCCGTGCCGATGGTGCGGCGTCCATGTCCACATGAGAGCTGCCTCGCGTGCCGAAGCGGACGGCAGGACTTCTGTTACACGGGCGATTTCACCGAGCGCGGGCATCAAGATGCAGCACGGGTTCATGACGGAATTCGTGGTGGACGACGAGCAATACATGAACGTCGTGCCGCCGGCGTTGCGTGATGTGGGCGTGCTCACCGAGCCGTTGACGATTGCGGAGAAAGGGTTGACGCAACTGTGGCAGGTGCAAATGCGGCTGCCGTGGGCGTGTCCGTTGGAGCCGGGCAAGCCGGCCGCGTACTGCCATCACGCTGTCGTTCTGGGTGCCGGGCCGGTCGGGTTGCTGGGGGCGATGGTGCTCGCCAATGAAGGTTTTCGGACGTTCGTCTATTCGCAGGAGCCAAAGCCCAGTCCCAAGGCCAGCCTGGTCGAAGCCATCGGTGCCACGTACGTCTCAGGCAAGGATACATCGCTGGAACAACTGGCGGCGTTGGTTGGCAACATCGATCTGGTATACGAAGCGACCGGCGCGTCCAGCGTGTCATTCGAACTGATGGAATTGCTGGGGACTAACGGCGTATTCATTTTCACGGGCGTGCCCGGACGCAAAGGCCCCATTGAACTGGACGCCGATCTCATTATGCGCAATCTCGTTCTCAAGAATCAGATCGTCTATGGGACTGTGAACGCCAACCGCGATGCTTTTGAGGCCGCCATTGCCGATCTGCAGGTGTTCACGAAGAAATGGCCGGAGGCCGTGCGCTTGCTGATTACCAAACGGTATTCGATGGAGGACCATCGCGATCTGTTGCTGGGCAGGGCGGGCGGCATCAAGAACGTCATCTCCATAGGCTAGTAATGGAACAATCGGTCATGACACCGGAAGCGATCAGACTTGGTGAGGACGCGCGGCGGGAGAAGAATTGGAAGCGATGGGGACCGTATTTGTCGGAGCGGCAATGGGGGACGGTCCGCGAGGATTACTCCGAAACCGGCGAGTGTTGGGATTACTTTCCACACGACCACGCCCGCAGCCGCGTCTATCGCTGGGGCGAGGACGGATTACTCGGGATCACCGACCGCGAGTGCCGTCTGTGTTTTGCGGTGGCGTTGTGGAATGGCAAAGACCCGATCCTGAAGGAGCGACTCTTTGGCTTGACCGGGCCGGAAGGCAATCACGGCGAGGACGTAAAGGAGTGTTATTACTATCTCGACTCGACGCCCACGCACTCCTACATGAAAGCGCTGTACAAATATCCACAGGCGGAATTTCCGTACGATTGGCTTGTCGAGGAGAACCGTCGCCGCGGCAAGGATCAGCCGGAATTTGAATTGCTCGATACGGGCGTGTTCAATGACAACCGCTATTTCGATATGTTTGCCGAATACGCAAAGGCCGGCCCTGACGACATCCTGATTCGCATCACCGTTGCCAACCGCGGACCCGAGACCGCGACGGTGCATTTACTTCCGACCCTCTGGTACCGCAATACATGGATCTGGGGCTGTCGACATGATGGTTGCTGGATCAAACCGCGACTCTCGGTCGCCGGGGATTCCGCGGTGGAAGGCGATCACGTCGATTTCGGAAAACACTATTTCGTCGCCGGCCCTGACCCGAACCAGAAGGCGCCAGAATTGTTGTTCACGGAAAACGAGACCAACATGAAACGGTTGCACGACACGGACAACTACACGCCGTACGTCAAAGACGCCTTTCACGAGTATGTCGTGCACGGCCAGACCGACGCGGTCAATCCGAAGCAGGTCGGCACGAAAGTGGCGGCGCACTACAAACTGGAGATCGCCGCGGGCGCGGAAGTCGTCCTGCGCTTTCGATTGTCCAATCAACCGCTCACGGCCAAGAAAAGTCTGGGCAAGGAGTTCGATGACGCGTTCGTGGCGCGGATACGCGACGCGGACGAGTTTCACGCCGCCCACGTTCCCGCGACGCTTTCCGCCACGGAACAAAATATTGTTCGCCAAGCGTACGCGGGTATTCTGTGGAGCAAGCAATTCTACCACTACATCGTGAACGACTGGCTCGACGGCGATCCCCAACAGCCGCCGCCTCCCGCAGGGCGCGAGAACGGCCGCAACGCCGAATGGCGGCACCTCTATTCCCGCGACATCATTTCGATGCCCGACAACTGGGAGTATCCGTGGTTTGCGGCGTGGGACCTCGCGTTTCACATGATTACGTTCGCGAACATCGACCCTCAGTTCGCGAAGGACCAGCTCGTGCTGTTTCTGCGGGAGTGGTACACGCATCCCAGCGGGCAGATTCCCGCCTACGAGTTTGCGTTTGGCGACGTGAACCCGCCCGTGCACGCGTGGTCGTGCTGGCGCGTGTACAAGATGACGGGTGGGCGCGGCGAGCGTGACCGGGTATTTTTGTCGCGCACGTTCCAGAAACTGGTGATCAATTTCACGTGGTGGGTCAACCGCAAGGACGCGGGGGGCAAGAACATTTTCGGCGGCGGCTTTCTCGGCCTCGACAACATCGGCGTGTTCGATCGCTCGAAGCCATTGCCCACAGGTGGGCAGCTCCAACAAGCCGATGGCACGGCGTGGATGGCGTTTTTCTGCAATACGATGCTGTCGATGGCGCTGGAATTGGCCCGTGACAATACGGCGACCGAGGACATGGCATCGAAATTCTTCGAGCATTTCGTCGCCATCGCCGATGCGATCAACACCCATGGCGGGATGGGATTGTGGGACGAGGAAGACGGGTTCTATTACGACCAGCTGTCACTGGACGGACGGACGATCCCGATAAAAGTCCGTTCCCTGGTGGGATTGTTGCCGCTGATTGCGGTCGAAATACTCGAAGACGAGGTCATCAACAAGCTACCGGGCTTTCGGAAGCGGATGGAGTGGTTTCTGAGCCATCGCAAGGACCTGGCGCAACAAATCACCTACATGGCCACGGATTGCCGGAAAGAAATCCATGGCCATCGGTTGCTGGCGATGCCATCGCGCGAGCGACTGGAGCGGATGCTGCGGTACATGCTTGACGAGAACGAGTTTCTGTCGCCGTTCGGCATCCGATCCGTCTCCAAATACCACGAGCGCAACCCGTACGTATTCCACGTGAACGGCTCGGAGCACCGCGTCGATTACGAGCCCGGCGAATCGAACTCGGGTCTGTTTGGCGGGAACTCGAATTGGCGCGGGCCGATCTGGTTTCCGGTCAATTACCTGTTGATCGAGGCGCTGGAACGCTATCACCATTTCTATGGCGACGCGCTGAAGGTTGAGTGTCCCACGGGATCGGGCCACCTGCTGAACCTGCAACAGGTCGCTGACGAACTTCGCGCGCGATTGGCGCGCATTTTCCTGCCCGATGCCAGCGGTCGCCGCCCGTGCCATGGGGCGGAGGAACGTTACGCCACCGACCCACACTGGAAAGACCTCGTGTTGTTTTATGAATATTTCCACGGCGACAATGGCCGCGGCGTTGGCGCCAGCCACCAGACCGGCTGGACAGCACTGGCTGCGCGTTGCCTGGAAGACACCCCACGGGCGCGTATCAAGCGCACGACGCGGCCGGGCAACTGAAATTCTTGCGGGCTAGACAGAAACGGTGACGGGCGAGGTGCGGGATGGCTGGGCGAGGAGGCCTTCGGCGCGGTGTCTGGCTTCGTCCATCTTTGGATAGCGGACCTCGCGATAGCCACGGACTTCCTCGACGCAACGCAGGGCCTTGACGTAGCGTTCGTAACTGGCGCGATCTTCGTAATGGAAGTTCTCCACCACGTCGATGTACCAATCGCGGAATTCGCGTTCGCGCCGGTGCCATTGGGGCATGACGCGCCGCAGCCAGCGGAGGTGTTTCAGCAAATTGAGCTGCCATTTCCGCGGGCTGAACTTGAAGCGGATGTCGCGGCCAAGGACATTGAATTCGGGCCGGTTGAGGTGGTGATAGATAATCTTGTCACCGCGTTGTTCGTCGACGTGGTAGCGGTGATGATCGCGGCGGGTCTTCTCTTCGCTGGTCAACAGGTGGGCGACGTATACTTCGTCCTTGATGACCATCGCCTTGTGCAGGTTCCAGATGGCAGCCTTCGTGGCGGCGAAATCAAATTGGCCGGTGTCTTTGGCGTAGATTTTTTCGACGAGATCGAGGTACTGGCCCGCCTGGCGCCGGTCCCGCCGAACTCGAGAAGGTCGTACAACCGCCAGACGATATCGCGCGCGGTTTGTTCGCCGAGGCGGATGGAGTTTTCGCTGCGACGGATGAGGACCTCGAATTCGCGCGCCCAGCGTTCGCCGGCGCGGTGGTTTCGTTTCAAGACGTCGACGCGTTCGGCGATAAATTCCCTGTACGTTTCGCGGAGTTCGTGTTTGTGGGCGAGATCCGGCTCGAAAACGAGTTTACGTCCGAGATGGAAGGCCTTGATGTTGTCGTCCGCGGCGGAGCCCATGGTCTCGCGGATGCCCCACTCGATGTTTTCCAACGAAAGCGGCAGCAATCCCCGCTGGAACGCGATGCCGAGCAGGACGACGTTGGCGTAGAGTTTGGTGCCGAAGAAATGCTCGGAGATGCCGGCGACATTCAGGCCGAAATACTCGTCCGATCTGGTGTAGCGGCGGAGCGTGTCCTCCAATTCCGCGACGGTGAAGTCGTCCTTGCCGAGGAGCGTGAGGATGGTGGGCGTCTTGTAGGCGTTCACGACCGCGACCGTGCGACCGGGGCTGCCGACGCGCAGGTTGCCGCTCGGCGAGAGGCTGCGCGTGGCTTCGAGCGGGTCGATGCCGAGCAATAAATCCGCGTGACCGTAGGGAATGATGTTGGACGTGTGCCGCGAACCTTTCGTGAACGTGATCTGCGAGAACACGCCGCCGTTGCGAATCGCCAGTCCCTTCTTGTCGCAGAACAAGACGTGGTAGCCCTGTTTGAATCCCGCGCGGACGAGGGTTGCGGTGCTGACGCCAATGCCCTGTCCGCCGACACCGGCGAGATAGCAGTGCCAGACGTCCTTGAAATCAGCGGTCTTGGGCAGGGGAATGTTCGTGAGATCGACCGAATCGATGGGCGCGGGCGGTTTTTGCGTGCGGACGATGGTGATTTCCTCGAAGGACGGGCAGGCGTAGATCTTCGTGCACGCGGTGTCGGCCACACACCACGACAAATCGGTCTGGATTTTGGCGCCGAAGGGAGTCTCGGCAAATGTCAGGCCGGGGCAACCGGTCGCGAGCGTGCATTCGAGGCAGTTCTCGCAGACGTCGGGGTTGACGTTGACGAACCGTTTCTCGGGGAGGAACCCGTGTTCGCGAATGGTGCGGCGTTCCTCGCGGGATTCGCGCCGGAAATAGGTGATGCCGCATTCCTTGTCGGCGACGATGACTTTCACGCCGTCGCGGAGGATGGTTTCTTCGAGCATCGACTTCCAGGATTCGCGGTAGGCCGGATTGGCGCGGACGACGTGGACGGACTGGCCGAGCATGGCTTCGACGATGCGGTCGATGTTCTGCTTGTAGGTGGTCTCGCCGACGATATCGATGTCCATGGACGGCGTGGGCTGGTGGCCGGTCATGGCGGTGGTCTTGTTGTCGAGGATGATGTAGGTGATGTCCTGGCCCTGTTTGATGGCGTTGGAGATGGCGAGCATGCCGCTGTGGAAAAAGGTGGAGTCACCCATGAAGACGACCTGCTTGTTGGTGATGAACGGATCGATGCCCGCGCCCGTGCCGCCGCCCAGACCCATGCCGCTGTAGTTGTGCATGAGGTCTTTGGTGGGCTCGAACATCAGCATCGTGTAGCAGCCGGTGTCGCCGTGGAAAACGAGGTCGACCGGGCCGCGGCGGTGATGCTGTTTCATGTAGCGCGGGTCGAGGAAGCGCTTCTTCACTTCGATGAGGACGCTGGCGCTATCGCGGTGCGGGCAGCCGGGGCAGAACGTCGGCGTGCGCAGGGGGATGCGAACGTCGAACGTGTCCGTCTCGCGGATCAGTTCAACGGCGCAGTCGATGCGTTCCTGGTCGAGAACAAGATCGGGATCGTGAAAGAACCTGCCGAGCGGCGCGAGGCGCTCGATGAGGATGCTGGGGTTGAGGCCGCGGGTGGCGGGGATGCCTTTCAAGCCGACGGGAAACTCCTTGCCCCAGACATTGGTGCGGTTCGCGGCGGTCGCGAGCTGGTTGCACTTCCCAACGATCTCGGCGATCTGCTCCTCCATGAACCCGCGGCGTTCTTCGATGACGAAGATGCTGCGCACCTGCCGGGAGAATTCCTCGACCAATTGCGCGTCGACCGGGTAACTGATGCCGAGCTTGAGGATCGGCACCTTGTCGGCGACGCCGAGTTCGGCGAGGGCGTGTTCGAGATAGCAGAACCCAAGGCCGGAGGCCACGAACCCGATTTCGGCGCGCCAGCGTGGATTTTTGCGGACGTTGAGAATGCGGTTGACGCCGTGGCGGCGGGCGCTCTCGAACAGGCGCGCAAACCGATGCGGCATGCCTGGCTTCCTTGATCCATGTGCGCGGCGGCAGGAGGACGGTATTTTCCAAATCGATCCGCGCGGTATCGAGCTGATACTTGTTGACCGTACTGACGTGGGGAAAATGATTGGGACGGCATTGCACCGTGCCGCCGCCGTCGGCCTGGTTGGTGGTGACGATGTAGCCGATGAACAGGTTCGATTCGCGGGACATTCGGAAGCCGAGATCGACCCAGTCCTTGAGTTCCTGGTTGGTGCTGGGCTCCATCACCGGCATGAAGATGTGTTTGCAGAGGAAGCGGGAGTCGGCAGGCACCTGCGTCGAATCACTCCACGGATCGTCGCCGATGATCACCAGCGCGCCGCCCTGGGGATGCGCGCCCGCGAGATTTCCGAGAGCCAACGCGTCGGCGGCGACGTGCAGGCCGACGGATTTCATCGCGCACATGCGCGCGGATCGGGCCCATTTGGGAGCCGTTGAGCATCGCCGCGCCGAGGGCTTCGTTGTTGGCAATGCACCCGCGGATGCCCTTTTCCTTGAAGAGGGGCGCGACAAGTTCCATCGCGTCGAAAAAGCCCGCAATGGGCGAACCGGGATAGCCTGTAAGGAGATGGGTACCGCCCTCTGCTTCAAGTGCGCCCTTGACGAGCAGTTCGTTTCCCGTGAAGACCTCGGCCCCTTCCTCCTTAAGGAATCGTGGATCGACTGTCATGATTGTATTGTGACGGGGCGGAGGCTACCATAGAATGCGGATTGATGCAAATGCTTAAAATGACAGTGCTTTGGCTCGCTCGCGGTCGTGCTTTTGGCCGGCTGCGCGGCGATCGCGAGTCTCAAGGGTGTCCAAGAAGGGCACGTGGATACGAGCGTTGCGCCTGTACGAGCAATCCGACGCCGCATTGCCCGCCGAGAACGTGCAAACCGCCGTGATTCCGCACACCGACCTGAAATTGACCATCAACCCCTTCCCCACGCTCACAGAACAGGACGTGCAATCCGCCGAGCTGTACAACACGGCGGGCGGCAAGGCGATCTTCCTCCGGTTCGATCCACATGGCGATGATCGTGCTCGATGAAATGACGACGCGGTCGCGGGACCGATACATCGTGGTGATGATCAACAACCATCCCGTGAGCGCCTGGCGGGTGGACCAGCGCATCATCAACGGGCAGTTCCTCATTGAAGGCGAGTTCACGGACGAGGAAGCGCAGAAGATCGTGGACGATCTGAACAAGCTGAGCAAGATGAACAAGCAATGAGTGGGCGGAGATTCCTCACACTCATTGTCGCCAGCCTCGTCGTCGCCGCGAGCGCCCGCGCGTTCGATCTCGGCCTGCCCACAGCCAATGACGCGCTGCTGCGGCCCGGAGCGGACACGGAGTTTTTCCAACCTGTCGTCGAAGGCACGACCGAATCCGGCATGTTTGGTTGCGTCCGCAGCCACGGCCACCGGCTTCACAAGGGTATTGATATCAAGTGCCTGGAGCGGGACCGGTTCGGCGAGCCGATTGATCCGGTGCACGTGGCGGCGGATGGCGAAGTGGCATTCGTTAATGCGAAGCCGGGACTGTCGAATTACGGTCGCTACATCGTGGTTCAGCATGTCTGGGACGGGGTCCAGGTATGCACGTTGTACGCGCACCTGCGCGAGATTGCCGCGGGGATTTCGGTGGGTCAACCCGTCAAGAAGGGCCAGGTCATTGCGACGCTGGGCCACTCCGCGAACACGCGCGAGGGCATTTCCCGCGACCGTGCCCACCTGCATTTCGAGATCGACCTGCTTCTGAGTCCCAACTTCTCGATTTGGTACCCGAAACATGTGCCGGATGCGCCGCCATTTGGCAATTTCAACGGCCAAAATCTCGCGGGCATGGACCCGGCGGCGCTGTTGCGGGCCTATGCCGCGAACCGCCAATTGAACTTTGCCGAGTATGTCTCGAAACAACCCGTTGCGTTTACCGCGCTGGTCGGTGCGCGACCGTTCCCCTGGCTAAAACTTCATCCCGAGCAGGTTCAACCGGTCGGTGGCGCTCCCATCGCCTACGAGATCGGGCTGACCGCGTGGGGTCTGCCGGTCGCGGTGTGGCCGAAGTTGGCGGGTGAGATCACCGAATCGCAACGCCATTTGCTGGAGCGGAGCGTGCCCGTGCTGGCGCGGGCCAGCGATGCTGAGTTGTCGCAGTGGACGTGCGGCGAATTGGTGAAACGGTTGCGGAGTGGCGACGGCTGGGTATTGACCGAGCACGGCAAAGAGTGGTTGGAGATGATTACGTACGTGCCGTGAGCAGACGGATGGGAAATGGTAGATGGTTGATGGGCGGCACGAGGCGGAGGGGCGAGCCACAGATTGCACACGGATGTTCACCACCCTTCGACAGACTCAGGGTAAACTCCGAGCACGAAGCGTCCACCGCGAATGGATGCGAATGGCCGCGAATGAGGTGGGTTCTCCTTCATGATATATCGCTAAGCGAAATATCATGAGGTGCGCAGGCGTCGGGGCGACGCGAGGTGAAGGGCTTGGGGTTTCTACCGCGATTGGTTGAACGGTTCACGCGGAGGCATCCGCGCATACGCTGGGAAACTCGGAATCCGAACGTCGAAATTCGAAACGCAGGGTTGAGGGCGGGTCAGGCGGGGGCTGTCTGTCTTCTTGTTTGTAAATTGGAAAGCGGCGAGGTCGGCTGAACTTAGTGAATCAGTCATCTTCTCGGCGATTTGCGGTCTCGAAGTCCTCACTATTGAGTCCTGCATAATATAGTTAGTATTTCACCACAGTTCCGCCTGCTTCCAGAAGGCGGCGATCAGCCCGGGGCGACGGCGCATCCGGCGCAGCGCCCGGGTGGCCATGAGGCTCAGTTCCCAGCCGTGTTGGGCGCAGAAGTTCGCCAATTCGTGCTGCTTGAGGTGGCCCCAGATGTACTCGGCGGGGTTCAGTTCCGGCGCGTAGGCGGGTAAGTATTCCAAGTGGACGCGCTGGCCCAGCGTGCCGATGAAGTCACGGACCGCCCGACTGCGGTGGATGCCGGCACCGTCCCAGACAATCAACAGTCGCCCGGGCAGATGGCGCAGCAGATGCCGCAGGAACTCGATGACTTGGGGGCTCTTGATGGCGCCGTCGAAGAGCTGAAAGTAGAAGTTCCACAGGGTCAGCCCGGCCACGACCGAGAACTTCTTCCAGTTGAAGTGGTGCTGCAGGACGGGCGTGCAGCCGCGGGGTGCCCAGGTGCGGACGCGGTGCGGCTGTTGGCTCAACCCGCTCTCGTCGATGAAAACGATCAGCCGGCCTTCGCGGACCGCTTTTTTTTAATATCCGGCCAGCGCTGGCGCTTCCAGCAGCGGATCGCCGGCTCGTTGCGTTCCAAGGCGCGACCGACGGGTCGCTGGCAACTCCAGCCCAGCTTCTGGAGCAGGCGATAAACGTGATCGGCATGAAACCGCACCCCGGTTTGCCGTTCGATGAGGTCGGCGATGCGCGGGGCCGTCCACAACGGCGTGTCGTAGCCGAGGGCCTGCGGTCCCTGACGGAGTGCCAGTTCGATCTGGTGGAGTTGGGCGGAGCCGAGTCGGGGTTTGCGACCGGCGCGTCCGGCCTTCTTCAGGCCGTCGGTCCCCTGCGCCTGCCAGACGGCGTACCAGCGCCCACTGGATTGGGCGCTGACACCCAAGCGTCGGGCGACGGCGGCCTTGCCGAGACCACGAGCGAAAAGTTTGGCCGCACGGAAGCGGCGCTGTTGGAGTTGGTCAAAGTCGCGCTTCAATCCTTTGAGGTGTCCCATACTACCTTCGACACCGCAACCCCCAATAGCGTTCACTATATTATACAGGACTCAATAGTGTAGTGCGTCATAAATAGCTTTACATAATAAGGCAGCGGGCCTATGCTTTTCTTCCATGAGGGTAGCACCACCGATCCTGCTGTCTTCGGAGGAACGGACGACGCTGGATAGATGGGCGACAGCACGTACTCTGCCGCTACGGTTGATTCAGCGTGCGCAGCTGATTCGAATGGCCGCCGACGGTATTCTGAATCAGGTGATCGCGAGACGGCTGCGCATTTCCCGCCCCACCGTGCAACTCTGGCGTGAACGCTTTCTGGCGTTGCGCCTGTCTGGACTGGAAAAGGACGCACCGCGTCCGGGACGAATTCCACGGATTTCGGCACGCAAAGTCGCCGTCGTCGTCAAGGCGACACTGCACACGACACCTTCGAATGCGACGCACTGGAGCACGCGTACGATGGCCGAGGCGCAAGGCATCAGCGAGGCCACGGTCCGGCGGATCTGGCACCAGCACCGGCTCAAGCCTCATTTGGTGGAGACCTTCAAGCTCAGTCGCGACAAGCGATTCATCGAGAAGCTCTGCGATGTGGTCGGCCTTTACCTGAACCCTCCGGACAAAGCCCTGGTCTTGTGCGTCGACGAGAAGAGCCAAATCCAGGCCCTCGACCGCACTCAGCCTCTGCTGCCCTTGCGTCCCGGCGTCCCGGCCCGTCAGACCCACGACTACAAGCGCAATGGGACCACGACGTTGTTCGCCGCCTTGAGTATGCTCGACGGCAAGGTCATCGGCGATTGCATGCCACGCCACCGTCATCAGGAGTTCATCCGGTTCCTCAACCGCATCGACGCGCAGACCTCCGACGATCTCGATTTGCACTTGATCGTCGACAACTACGGCACCCACAAACATCCCCGGGTCGTGTCCTGGCTGAAGCGTCACCCTCGGTTCCATCTGCACTTCATCCCCACATCCAGCTCTTGGCTCAATCTGGTCGAACGATGGTTCCGCGAACTCACCGACAAGCGCCTACGCCGCAGTTCGTTCCAGAACGTGCCCGACCTCATCGCGGCCATCACTCAGTACATCGACGGCCACAACCAGAACGCTCAAGTCTTCGCATGGAGCGCCTCGGTCGGAACAATCATGACCAAAATCGCCAAATGTAAAGAAGCGTTGGACGCACCACACTAGTAATCTGCGCATACGGCAACAGTGAAAAATGTCTTTCAGCCCTCTTGCTAATTAGAATGTCATCTCCCGTATCTCGACACTCGAATTCGAACAGTGCAATCAGCTCTTGTCGTTCGCCGCTTTCGACGCGCTCCACCATCTGCGCCCCGATAGGCCTTGTCTCCATATCAGGATAAGCCCTGCGACCATATTCAATGTCTTGAAGAAGCTGAGAAACCCCCAAACGATCGTTTTTGCGTTTTACTTGGACGGGAATGATAAAGTGTTGGCCTTGCCTATTGGCCCCGACATAGAGTTCATCGATTTCAATCTGGCCTATCTCTTTGAGTTTTGTGCGCAAGTGGTTTTGCAACGAGTACGCAACGCATCTGCAGAAGATGTCGACCAATCGATTGTACCTGTGACCTGTTCCCCTGAAACTGGACCATTTGCTATGTGAGTCTTGGCGGGTAATCTGGCGGGAGCCAGGAAGGAGCCAAGATGAAAGGGAAGCGATTCCGTGAAGAGCAGATCATCGCGATCTTGAAGGAGGCCGAGGCCGGTCTGGCCGTGGCCGAACTGATCCGCAAGTACGCCATCAGCGAACAAACCTACTACCGCTGGAAGAGTAAGTTCGGCGGGATGGAACTCAGCGACGCCAAGCGGCTGAAGCAGTTGGAGGACGAGAATCGGCGGTTGAAACGGCTGGTGGCCGACCAAGCCCTGGACATCCAGATCCTCAAGGAGGTCAACTCGGGAAACCAAGACTGCAAATGGGTGGGCGTCGCAGCCCACACTCGGAATACCAGCCTTCTTCGCCTCGACCAACGTCGTGCCCGTTCCGCAAAACGGGTCGCACAGCAAATCACGCGCACGAAAATCGAACCGATCGATGTACTGGCGAACCAAATGGGGCGGGTAAGACAATACAAAGCGATACCAATCATGAATGGGTGTATCCGTCTTCTGAATGACGTTGATGCCCGCCTCGTATTTCACACAACATTCTTAACACAATTCAGGTCTTGGTGTTAAGTCTTTCCCGACGCGGGCCCGGATCGTCTTCGCTTGAAATTGGCGGGGGACGGGCAACCCCGAAAAGCCCCGATCTCGGAATCGGGGTAAACATTCGGGGCGGGGAGTGTTGGCATGTGTGGTCGGCGCGGCAGGGGTCGGGGGGGGTCCACCTTCGCTCCGCGAGCTTCCGCCGCCGCTCGGGGAGCTATGGCGGACAAGTGAGACCCTTCGACTTCGCTCAGGGCAGGCGGATGGGACGGGAGTTGGGGACGAAAGCGGAGAGGGAAGAGGGATGAAGGCGGAGGGATGAGCGGGGGGGGCGTTGGCGCGGGCCGGTTATTTGAGGCCGAGTCGGGCTTTGACCTGGCTGGCGGTGTAGGTGCCTTTGCCTTCGTTGACGGCGCGGGCCTCGAGAAGGTCGAGGTAGTCGTGACGGACGCATTTGCCATGAAGGAGCGTGGCACGGCGTCTCGCTGCGTTCGGCTTCCGAATCTGCTTGAGGACGCGGGCCTGCTGTTTGGCGTGGCGTTTACCGTTCATTTCAGTTCGTACGGCAGAGTATGGCAGAAGTTTTTACCGGCGGGAAGAGAGAAACGAAGGCGGGTGGGGAAACGACAGAGATTCCTCGACAAGCACGGAATGAATATATGAAAGCGCGCCTCCGGGCGGAACGGTGTCCGCCTCGCGCTTATAATCGCACTGGTTCGAGAACCAGAACGGAGGCACGCATGAGAGAGTATATCGCATTTGACAGTCACAAACGCTACACGATTATGGAGCGGGAGAATCAACAGACCAGCGTCGCCAGACAACGGCGGATCGAGCACGCGCCGGGCGCGATTTGCGGAGCGTTACGCGAGTGCGAGCCCGGCACCCCCGTGGCCATCGAAGCCACAGGCAATTGGTATTGGATCATCAGTGAGATTGAGCAGGCGGGACTGCGCCCGTTGCTGGTGCACCCGCGCAAGGCCAAGCTGATGATGGGCCTGATCAACAAGACCGACCAGTTGGACGTGCACGGGCTCAATCGTCTGCAACGCAACGGCACGTTGCCGACGGTGTGGATTCCGCCTGCGGACCTGCGCGACCTGCGGGAGCTGACCCGGGTGCGCATGGTGTTGGCGGCGCAGCGCACGCGGCTGAAGAATCGGATCAGTTCCACCCTGGCCAAGTACGGTTTGAGCGTTACTGACGCCAGTGACCCGTACTGCCAAAAGGGGCGACGGCAGTTGCTGGGCTTGCTGGGGCAATTGCCACCCCAAACCCAGTGGGCCGCGCGCACGCTGCTGGCCCAATTGGATTTCATTGAGGGCCAGATTCGCGAGCAGGAGCAGCGGTTGAAGCAACTGATCGAAGCCACCCCCGAGATGCGCTTGTTGATGAGCCTACCGGGCGTGGGCGTGATCCTGGCGGCGGTGCTCTGGCTGGAGATCGGCGCGATGGAGCGCTTTGCCAGCGCCCAACGGCTGGCCAGTTACGCCGGCACGACACCGCGCGTGCACGCCAGCGGCGGGGTGGTGCGCTACGGTCGGCTGCGGCCCGATGTGAATCGCTATCTGCGCTGGGGGTTTGTCGAAGCGGCCAATTCGGTGGCGGTCAATCACGCCCGTTGTCCCCAGCGCCACGTCAGTGAGTTGTATCGGCGGTTGAAGATACGCAAGGGCCACGCCAAGGCCATTGGGGCCGTGGCGCGACATCTGGCAGAGGCCGCCTATCACGTGTTGAGTCGGAACGAACCGTATCGAGAGCCCACACTCGGCGGGACGATCCAGGGAGGTGTAAGCGCGGGGTTGTCATGAGCCGGCCCGGGCGGCGGCTCGCGGAATGAATGCGACACACCTCTCGAACAAATTCATGCCCCAATGAGGGCGAAGAGATGACTGGGAACGACCCGAAGAACAACCAGCGAGAGGTGTTGACAAAGCGCGCTTTCAGAGATGACAAAGTGGGGAAAGAAAGCGACCGGACCGCGCTTGGCAAGCGCGGCTACGACGGAAGGCAGGACGGATGAGGGGTGCGACGGCAGCCGGGCCGGCTGCCCTACAATGCAGGAGACGGCGACCGGGAACGGCGGGATACCTGGACCCTTCGACTTCGCTCAGGGCAGGCTCTCGGCATCCCGCCATACAATCGGAGAGGCGGGGGGGGTGAGGGTTTGCGCTTCGTCGGCTTCATCGTATTGCGATTGACTTCGTATCCCATTAGGATATACTGGGGCGCTGAGGTTGGAACGTTCTTTGACAATGAAGGGGGGCACCACAACCGGTTGGGGTGATTGAGAGACCGTACAAAAAGTAAAAATTGCAAACGAACCCAAATTTGAGCAAGCCGGCGTGGAAAATTGTGAACGGAAAGCCAAAAACGAACCCAAGTTGAGGCCACAAGCGGGGGGTGCCGGGCGTGGAATTGGGGGTAAACCCCTCGTCGAACCCGGGACGGGCCCCTTCGACAGGCTCAGGGCGAGCCCTTCGTTGAACGCAGGGCTCGGCTTCGTCCGGCTCGGTTTACGGCGCCGCCAGGGGCGTGACGATCTCGGGCGAGGTTCGGAACGACTGGAGGGCCTCGGCGAGGTGGTCGTAGAACTCCATCAAATCACCCATGGCGATGAGATTGGCCACTTGCTGGATGGTTTGGGGAAGTCCGACGCATTTGAGGTCGCCGCCGCGGGCCTGGGCCATGTGGGCGAACTCGATCAGCTCCTTGAGCTGGGCGCTGCCGATGTAGGTGACCCGTGAGCATTCGAGAATGATGCACGGGGTGACCTCTTGCATCGTGCGTGTCAACGTGGCCGCGAACTGGGTGAACGCCAACGCGTCGACTGCCCCGGCCATTTCGATGACCTCCGCGCTGCCGGTTCGGTACATTTTGAACTGCAGTTCTTGCATGTTCGTCGTCCGCCACGATGGCAGAGCAGGAGATGTGCCCTGTTACGTGCCGCGTGCGTCCGGGCCAGGGAATTCGGGCGGGGTACAATTTTGGCACGGCGGCGGAACGATTCTGTGCAGCCCTGTCGGCGGGGTTGTACGAACCCCCGCCGATACCCCTGGTAGAAATTGCTTACCGAGCGCTGCAGTCCGTGCCGAGGAGAATGATCGTCCCCCTCAGGACGACGTTGATTGGCAATGTGACCCGCGAGGGCCAATTTTTCTCCACACGAAAGGCTCCAGATGCAGCGCCCGGGAAATGGATCTGACATGCCAAACTTTGTGACTACCGCTGCCCAACAAATGCGATGCACCAGGGTCGATTTTGTTCCCGGATGCTTTTCGGCAGGGCGATTGCATTTTGATTCTTCAGGGGGGTGCGAAAGGAATTCTTTGTAAGTGGGCCGGTGGAGCCGGTTTGCGACGACAAGTTTTTGCTTCCGGTTTCCGGGGATTTGTGGTGGAAGATGGGGATGCAAAACCAACGATCCTCGTTCCGCAATTTGAAAGACCACTTCGCTCCACGACCCGACCCGCGCGTCGGCCCGGCCAAGCGCCACGAGTTGCTGGATATCCTGATGATTGCCGTCTGCGCCATGCTCTGCGGTGCGGAGGGCTTCACCGAAATCGCCCAGTGCGGTCGGTGCAAGGCCGAGTGGTTCAAAAGCTGGCTGGCGTTGCCGCACGGCATTCCCTCGCACGACACCTTCAACCGCGTGTTCGGGCTCATTGATCCGGCGAAGTTTCGGGACTGTTTCCTGGCGTGGACGCAAAGCCTGCGCCAGGTCGTCGTCGGCGAATTGGTGGCGTTGGATGGCAAGACGCTGCGGCACAGTCGGGCGCGCGGGCACGGGCCGATCCACCTGGTCAACGTCTGGGCGGCCCGGAATCGCTTGGTGCTGGGGCAACTGAAGGTAGACGACCACAGCAACGAGATCACCGCACTGCCCCCGCTGCTCCGGGCGCTGGAATTGGCCGGCTGTGTGGTGACGGTGGACGCGATGGGCTGCCAAAAGACCGTGGCCAAAGAGATTCACGAGGCCGATGCCGACTACGTGCTGGCACTGAAAGGCAATCAGGGCACGCTGCACGCCGAAGTCCAAGCGTTTCTGGACGACGCCCACGCGCGCGGTTTTGCTGGCCTCGCCCATCAATTCACCCAGACCCTGGAGAAGGATCACGGGCGCATCGAGACCCGTCGCTATTGGATTACCGAAGCGATCGCTTGGCTGGCCGACAGGCCCCAGTGGGAAGCCTTACGCAGCGTCGGGATGGTCGAAGCAGTGCGGGAGGTGCAGGGGAAATCGACGACGCAGCGGCGCTACTATCTCAGCAGCCTGCCGGCGCAGGTCGAGCGGTTTGCGGCGGCGGTGCGCGGCCACTGGGAGATCGAGAATTGCCTGCACTGGGTGCTGGACGTGCAGATGGGCGAAGACCGCTGCGCCGTGCGCCAGCAGAACGCGGCGCAGAACCTGGCCACGCTGCGGGCCTTATGCCTGAACCAACTGCGCCGCGACCAGCGAGTCAAACTCGGCATCCGCGCCAAACAAAAGGCCGCCGGCTGGGACCACCAGTACCTCGCCTCCCTGCTCAACTTCTAAATGCAATCGCCCTGCTTTTCGGGTTGCCGGGGTGCGTCCCGTCCATAACAATGGGAGAGTTCGAGAATGCTCGGAACAAAACGCGGCGACGTAGCCTCTTATGGATAAGGAGATGGAAAGCTCCGCTTTGCCTGCGCCGGATTTCGAGGCGCTGGTGGAGCAACATTACAGACGATTGTACCAATTCGCCTACAACCTTTCGCACGACGAGGCGGAGGCCAGCGACTTGACGCAGCAGACGTTTTTGAAGTGGGCCAACAAGGGTCATCAATTGCGTGATCCGTCGAAGGCCAAGACGTGGCTGTTCACGACGTTGCACCGCGAGTTTTTGCAGGCACGACGCCGGAGCGTGCGCTTCCCGCATCACGAACTCGAAGCGGTCGCCAGCGAACTTCCGTCGGTTCCACCCGTGACCGTGGAGCGACTCGATTCGGCAACCGTGCTGGCCGCGCTCGCGCAGATCAACGAGGCGTTTCGCGCTCCGCTGACCCTGTTTTATCTGGAGGATTATTCGTACAAGGAAATCGCCGAGATCCTCGATGTCCCCGTGGGCACGGTGCAATCGCGGATCGCGCGGGGCAAGTGCCACCTGTACGAGATTCTGATGGAGAAGTCGCCCTTTCCCACCGATGAACCACGGGAGCCTCATGGATAGAGAGCAGGCCAAAGAGATTCTGCTCGGCTACCAGCCGGGGAGCGATGACACGGTCGATCCTCGGATCACCGAGGCGTTGCGGCTGGTCGAGAACGACGCGGAATTGGCGGTCTGGTTCGAGCAGCAACAGCATGCGGACGCGATGATTCGCCGGGGGCTCCGTGACATGCCTGTGCCATCCGATCTTAAGGAGCGGATTCTGGTCGGGCGCAAGGTTGTGCGAGTGGATTTCGGGTGGCGAAAGGTCGTCCTGGTCGCGGCGGCTGCCGCCATCATTGTTTTAGGTGTCGTCGGCTACTGGACGTTCCGTCAGAGGAGCCAGTACGGACTGGGCACGTACCGACTGACCATGGTGCGGTATGTCACCGGTCCGTACCCGATGGTCGCGCAAGCCAAGAGTTTCGACGAATTGCGGCAGGTGCTGGCCGAGAAGGGTTGGCCAACCGATTTCATCGTGCCCGATGCACTCCAGAATGCCACGGTCGTCGGCGGCGGTGCGCTCCAGTGGAACGGGCGGAAGGTCGACCTGGCTTGCCTGCGGGAAAGCGGGCGCGGCTTGTGGCTGTTTGTCGTGGATAACGCCGCACTACCCAACGCACCGTCTAGCACAACGCCGCGCGTGCAGATGGTGGACGCTGTCCCGACCGCGGTTTGGAGCCAGGACGGTAAGACGTACCTCTTCGCCGCCCAAGGGGACGAAGCGTACCTCCGCAAGTATCTCCCGTAGATTCGCGAGTCGCCATGTCCTGGCCTGCGCCACCTGAATAAGCCCTCCGCCTTCCGCTTCGCCCTGCTCCATCACGGTCCCGAGGTCGCAACTGGACATTGTGACGACTGGCGAGAACTTATCTCTTCAAACTGACGCTCCGACGCAGAAACGTTGGCACGTCGAGGTCTTCGCCGTTGTAGAGCGTCGGCTCGCTCTTGTCGAACCGGCCGCGGCTCACGCCTTCGAGCGGCAGTGTCTCCTGCTTCGGCTTGGACGTCGGCTTCTGGGCAACAACGGGCTCGAGTTTCGGCGATTCTTCCACCGCCGGTTTGGGAGCCGACGAAACCGGGACTGGTGGTGCGGGAGTCGATACAGGTCGCGCTGTATTAGTGTGCGGCTGTGTGGACTCGACGGGGCGCGAGGGAAACGAAGATCGCCCGGTTGCGGGCTGAGGAACAATCCGTCGCGGCAGAATGTTGGCCGCGGCGATCACCGTCACCGACAGCTTTCCGCGATAGGCTTCATCAATCGCCGCGCCCATGATCACGTGCGCCCGGTTCGCGAGGCGCGAAATCGGTTCGACCGTCTTCTGCACGTCGGCCAGCGTCAAATCCGGCCCGCCCAGGATGCTCACCAACACGCCCTCCGCCTTGGCCAACACGTCGCCGCTGTCCAGCAGCGGATTGTCGAGCAGGGCTTTCACGGCGTCCCGCGCCCTGTTGGTTCCCTCGGCCTGGCCGAAGCTGAACAGCCCGTCGCAATGCTTCGATCCGAGCGTCGCGCGCAGATCGGCAAAATCCAAATTGATCAGTCCTTTGCGCGACAAGAGTTGCCAGATCGCCTGCACGCCCACCATGACCGTTTCATCCGCGCGTTTGAACGCATCCACCACGCTCGAATCTGCGCCGGCGATGCGCACAATTTTATCGTTCGGGATGCAAATCACCGCGTCCGCCTGCGCCCTGAGCTGCTCCAGCCCCGACAACGCCTGCTGCTTGCGCCGGTCCCCCTCAAACGAAAACGGCAACGCCACAAATGCCAAGACCAATGCTCCCTGCTCTTTTGCGATTCGCGCAATCGTCGGGCTGGCCCCCGTACCCGTTCCCCCACCCAAACCCGTGGTGATGAACGCCACGTCCGCGCCCTGCACCAGCGCCTCAATCCGTTCCGCATCGTTCTGCGCCGCGCGCGCGCCGATCTCCGGCTCGCCGCCCGTGCCTAATCCATGCGTCACCGCCGCGCCAATCTGCAACAACTCCGCGCCGGTCATTTCGTTCAGCGCTTGCACGTCGGTGTTGATCGCAATCAGATCGACCCCTTCCAATGGGTGGTCCGCCTGGGATCGGGATTGCGCAATCTGGCTGATGACGTGACAACCAGCGCCTCCCACACCAAAAGTCTTCAATCGAATCTTCTGCCCGGGCGTTGATTTCTTTTCCATGTTCTCGGTGGCTTCCTGTTGTACCGCTGGTTCCGCGGCCGATTTCGAGACTGCTTTGCGTCGGGGTGTCATCACGGCTCTCCGTCTTACATAAAGGCCCGCACTTTTTGCAGGAGATGCTGAAATTTCTGGCCCACCCGTTGCCAGGGAGGCGGAGCCTGATGCTGGTCGCGCTGCGAACCGAGCGCGTACCGCACGAGACCAATCGCCGTCGAATACTCGGGGCTTTCAATCGCCGACGTCGGTCCCCCGACCGTCAAACTGTGTCCAATATGAACCGGCAACCCGAAGATTTGGGCCGCGAGAGGCTCCATGCCCTTCAATCGCGCGCAACCACCGGTGATGAATACCCCAGCCCCGAGGTAATCGAGTAGCTTGTGCTTCTCCAGCTCCTTCTTCACCAAAGTCAGCGTCTCCTCGACGCGCAAGTTCATCGCCCGGCACAGTTGCTGTTTCGACACCTGGCGGTCCGGCAGCCCCACCTCGCGCTTTAGCGTGATCACTTCGTCCACCAGCGGAACTTCCACGGACCCGTGCTCGACCTTCAACGTCTCGGCGCGGTTCATCGGGATGCGCAACCCGATCGCCACGTCGTTGGTAATATGGTCGCCGCCCACCGCTAACACTCCGCTGTGTTGAATCGTCCCTTCGCTGTACACGATGTAATCGGTCGTACCCCCGCCCATGTCGATCACCACCGCCCCCAGTTGCTGGTGTTCCGATGTGAGCACCGCCAGCGCCGACGCAAAACTGCTGACCGCGATGTTCGCCACGTCCAATGGCACCTGTTTGATGCACTTGATCGTGTTCTGCAGCCGCGTGCGCACGCCGTAAATCACGTGCACGTCCGCCTCGAGCTTCGCGCCAATCATCCCCGCGGGATTTTGAATTCCATCGTGACCGTCCACAAAGAAATGCTGGCGAATGGCGTGGATCACCACGTGGTCCATCGGAATATTCACCGCCTTGGCGTTGAGCAGGACGTTGCGAACATCCTCCTCCGAAATCTCGCGCTCATCGTTCGTCACCGCCACCGTGCCGCGGTTGTTGAAGCTACGAATATGGCCCCCGCTCACGCTGGCGTACACATTGTGGATCTCCACACCGGCGCTCTCCTCGGCGTCGGCCACGGCCGCATGGATGCATTCCACCGTCGCGTCGATGTTGATGATCTCCCCCTTGCGCACGCCCTCGCAGTTCGCCTGGCCGACCCCGATGACCATGATGTTGCCGTCGTCCAGCACCTCCCCGACCACGGCGCATACCTTGGATGTGCCCACCTCCAACCCTACGATGATCTTTTCCTTCGGTAACATGTCTCCAACCGAACCTTTCTAATTAACAAATGTCACGGGCACGCCGCGGTTCACCGTCAGATCCACCATTTGCACCGTTTTCTGCCGCTGCTGCGCCCATCGCAAAATCACTCCCAGCCGTCGCAATTGCTGGGGAAAATCCTCCACGTCCACTTTCACCGTGGTGTGCTGGCCCGTGGTCAACACCAATTGCCGCGGTCTCGACAAATCAATTTGTTGGACCTCCAATAGTGAACCCGCCACCGCCTGGTCGAGTTTGTCCAACAATTCTAACGCCCGATAAATCTGTTCCGATTCCACCTGCCGGCCCACCCGCGCGTCGGCCATCGTTACACCGGTCAACACGGGTGCCGGCCGCGGCGTCTGCGGCTGGAGCACCGTCCCGTCGGGCAGCTTGATGGCCTTCATTACAAACCCCGCGCGGTCGATATAAAATGTCTCATCCCCCAACTCGCGGGTCGCCACCCGCAGCCGCGCCACCGCCGTCCGCTCCATTACACGGATATACAACCGATCCGGCTGCATCCGCCGCACTTCCACCGCTCGCACCAGGGGCAGCATTTCCAAATTGCCGCGCACTCGGTCCAAATCGATGGACAGGAGGTTCTCCCCGACGTGCACGCCCGCGAATTGGACCACCCGCTCCGGCGTCAGCACGCCGTCGTCGTCCACCACGATCTGACGAATCGCAAAACGCGGGTTCTCGTACACCAACCGGTGAACCGTCGTCTTCGCCAGCCAGCATATCCCGTAGCCCGTCAGCACGATCATGCCGAGCCCTACCAACAGCGCGGTTGCCACCCGCAGCCGCCGCAACGAGCGCCCCCGCGTCTGGACTTTCACGTCCAGCAAGTATTCGGGACGCTTCTTTCTTCGGTTTCCAAGTTTCATCGGGAAATGGCAGCCGTCTCCTTCTCGCCGGCGACACGTGCGCCGTTGTGACCGTTCCGCGCCAGGGCCAACTGCACCAACCGCGCACACAGATCCGGAAATTCGATCCCCGACGCGCAGGCCGCCTTGGGCAGGAGGCTCGTCTCGGTGAACCCGGGTATGGTGTTGACCTCCAACACGAACAGGTCGCCGTTCTGTGACAACATCAGGTCCACGCGGGAGTAGTCCCGACAGCCGAGGCAATCGTGCGCGCGCAACGCCAGCGTCTTCGCTTGAAATTCGATGTTCTTGTCCAACACCGCCGGCACGAGATAGTCGGTTTCGCCCTTCGTGTATTTGGCTTCGTAGGTAAAGAACTGGCGCTTCGGGCGTATCTCCACCACCGGTAAGGGCCGGCCATCCAGAATTCCGACCGTCAACTCGCGGCCCGCGATGAATTGCTCCACCAGCAACCGATTGTCGTACCGCCCGGCAAGCTCACAGGCCCCGGGCAGCTCCGCCGCTTGCTGAACAATGCTGATGCCCACGCTCGAACCTTGCCGCGAGGGTTTCACCACCACCGGAAAACCGAGCCGCGCCAGTCGTGTCCTGATCGATTGGCCGTTCTCAAACGCTTCATACGCTGGCGTCGGGATTCCCGCGACCAGCAAAGGACTGTTTGGCCGCGATCTTGTCGAACGCCAGAGCGCTCGCCTCGGGTCCCGATCCCGTGTACGCAACCGCTCTTCCCTCTAGAATGCGCTGGAGGGAACCATCTTCCCCAAAAGTCCCGTGAAGCACGAGGAACGCCACGTCCACGTCCGCGGGAATCGTGAAGGTCGCATCCTGAATGTCCATGGGCACAACCTTGGCACCGGTCGCCGCCAAGGCATTCGCCACAGCCGTGCCGGACCGCAACGACACCTCCCGCTCTGCCGACGGCCCTCCCATTAACACCGCGATTTTCAATTTCCTCATGGTCGCAGCTTTCTACTGTCCTTCCGTTCCGAGAATCATCACCTCGGGTTCGAGATCGATGCCGCGCTCCTGGCGCGCCCGCAGGCGGATCGCCGCAATCAACTCCATCACGTCGCTGGCTTTCGCCCGTCCCTCGTTCACAATAAAGTTCCCGTGCACTTCGGAAACGCGCGCCCCGCCAATCGACATCCCCTTCATTCCCAACTCCTCAATCAGTTTGCCGGCTGGAATCGTTTCGGGATTCTTGAAAATGCAGCCCGCGCTCGGCTTCGCCGGTTGCGACGACCACCGCCGTTGCGCAAACGCCTTGAGACGGCTCTCGATTGCCTTGCGCTCCGATTTGACTCCGCGAAGGATCGCCGATAGCGCGATGTGGTTGTGAAATACCGGGCAACTCCGATACGTCACCGGAAGGCTTTTTGCCTCCGCATCGTACGTGTCACCTGCGTAACTGATGTAGCGCACCCACTCGACGACTTCGAATATCTGCTTGCCCATCGCGCCCGCGTTCATGCGCAGGGCGCCCCCCAGCGATCCGGGAATCCCTTCCATGAATTCCAGCCCGCTGAGTTGGTTTCGCGCCGCCACCGTCACAATTGTCTTCAACCTCGCTCCGGCTCGCGCCACGAGCCGTTCTCCGTCCACGTCGACCTTCGTAAATTCATCGTTGGCCAGGCTGATGACCACACCCGCGATGCCTCCATCGAGCACGAGCAGGTTCGTCCCGCGGCCGATCACCGTCACGGGAACCTCGCGAACGTGGCAGTAATGCAAGAGACGCGCGAGGTCGCGCTCATCGGCGGGCTCAACCCAAAACTCGGCCGGGCCGCCCACGCGCATCGAGGTGTGCCGCGCCATCGGTTCATTCCGGCGAATCTTGGATTTGTCCGAGAGCAACACTTCCCAGTCCGCCTGCATCTTCATGGGCTGCTTTTCCGGATGGAGAATGTTTGGTCCGCGACTGCGGAGCTTGCGCACCAGCGATTCGGCCACCTTGTACACGTCTCCCGCGCCCATCGTCAGGACCAGGTCGCCGGGCCGCGCTTCCGCAAATAGCCGCACCACCAGCATTTCCGGGTCCGCTTCAAACACGGCCCCCGACTGCCCGGATGCGACCACAGTCTGGTGAAGCATTCGGCCGTTCACGCCTTCGATCGGCCGCTCGCTCGCGGCGTAGATGTCCGTTAGAAACAATTTGTCGGCGCCAGCGAACGCCGAGCGAAATTCCTCGAGCAGTGCCTGCGTGCGCGTATACCGATGCGGTTGGAATGCCACGATCAACCGCCGATACCCGGCCCCGTTCTCCCTCGCCAGCATCGTGCGGGCTGCCGCAATCGTCGCGCGGATTTCCGTCGGATGATGCGCATAGTCATCCACCACCAGGATTCCGTCCTCCTCATACTTCCGATCAAACCGTCGCGTGGCCCCCGTGAAATGCTGGAGCGCATCGGCGATTCTCTCGAACGGCACCCCCAACTCGTCGGCCACCGCGACCGCCGCCAGCGCATTGGTAACGTTTTGCATTCCGGGAATGGTCAATTCGACCGCCCCGATCTCCTGGTCCCGGCAGGAGACCGTGAACCGGGAACCGCACTTTGTCTGCTCGACCTTCAGGGCGCGGTAATCCGCCTTTGGGGAAAGCCCAAAGGTGATCGCCGCCCGGCACCTGGGCGCGAGCGCCAGGCAGTTCGCACAATCGGCACACAGAAACACGGTCTTGTGTGTGCTGCTGAAAAATGATTCAAAGGTTTCGCGAAGCTTTTCCATCGACCCGTAGTGGTCGAGGTGCTCCGGCTCGATGTTCAGGCACACGGAGTATTCCGGGCTGAAGCCAACCAGCGTGCCGTCGCTCTCGTCGGCTTCGGCCACAAAGTATTTCCCGCCGCCGATCTGCGCGTTGGTGCCGAGCACCGGCACGTGCGCCCCAACGCAATAGCTGGGCGCGCTGTCGCTTCGCGTGAGCACGTACGCGATCATCGCGGTCGTCGTCGTCTTGCCGTGAGTTCCGGCCACCGCGATATTGTTGGGGTGGTTCATCAGGGCGCTCAGCAACAACCCGCGCCGCACCCGCGGAATCTTCAGTTCGGCCGCCGCCTGAAGTTCCACGTTCTCACCGCCAACGGCCGACGTGTAGACCACCAGCTCCGTCCCCTCGCTGATATTCTGGCCCGCATGGCCGCTATGGATTCGCGCCCCCAATTTCTGCAACTCCTTCATGCCGCCATTGGGCGCCATGTCCGACCCGGTGACGCGGTGCCCCTGCTGCAACAACAGGCGCGCCAGTCCACTCATCCCGCATCCTCCAATGCCCACAAAATGCACCCGACGTGGTCGGCTGCCGAGAAACTCAATGAGTTGTTGCTTGTTTCCCATATTGTTCCAAAAGGGCGGCGATGCGATCCGCCGCATCGTCCACGGCCAGCGACCGCGCGGCTGTGGCCATGCTCCGGCGACGCGCTTCGTCGTCGAGCAGGTCGCCAATAACTCTCGCGAAACGTTCGCCTCGCTCGGCGACCTCTCCGTCCGATGATGACTGTTCGATCAGCCATGCCGCCCCGGCCCGCTCGAATACCCGCGCGTTGTACCACTGGTGATTGCCCGCTGCGTGCGGGTACGGAACCAGAATCGCGGGCAAACCGAACGCCGCGACCTCGGTAAGCGTGGCCGCTCCCGAACGGGCCACGACCACGTCCGCCGCGCTGTACGCCAATTCCATCTGACCGCAAAAACTCATCACCGTTGCTCGAAATCCGCTCTTCTCGTACATCTCGCGCATGAATTCTTCATCCTTCGCGCCAGTTAAATGCACAAACTGCAGGGCGCCCGCTCGCGACTGCAGCCACGGCAGCGCCAATGCCACACTTTCGTTGATCGCGTGGGCTCCCTGGCTGCCGCCCGCAACCAACACCGTCAATCGTCCTGTCTCCAAACCAAGTCGTGCGTGCGCGTCAGCTACTTTGCCGCGCCGCAACGCCTCGCGAATGGGTGTGCCCGTGACCGTCACCGGCTTGCGCCCAAAATACCGGGCGCAGTCGGCCAAGCCCACCGCAACGTGATCCGCCAATCGGCCCGCCCAGCGGTTCGCTTTGCCAGGCACGGCATTGGATTCGTGGATCAACGCCGCCGTCCCGCGCTTGCGGAACCATCGCGCCCCGAATATCGCAGGCGCGGACGTGAATCCCCCCATCCCCAGCACTACATCCGGCTCAAATTCATCACAAACCGCGACGCACCCCCGCGTCGCCTTTACCAGGCCCAGGCAAAACTTGATCAGCTGTCCCGCTCCCTCATACCCCACGGCCGGTACCGCTTCCACTGCGATACCGTCGGAACGGTTGGAGCAACCGGTCGATACTGCCAGGGCCGTCTGATCGATGGCCTTTTCGGATACCAACAACCGGACTTGATGCTGGCGCGCGTGCAGGACCTCCGCGACCGCCATCCCCGGGAACAGGTGTCCGCCCGTCCCGCCGCATGCGATCATCACTTTCATTCATGTGTACCGCCGCCGCGCCTCCTACGTGAGTGACGAACGTCGTGCGAAGAATTCCTGTTCTTCACTCTCCGCTTCCGCTGAACTATATCGGTGAATGTTCAAGAGTAACCCGACGGCGACCATGTTCAGCACCAAGTTCGACCCTCCAAAACTGATAAACGGCAGTGGCAGCCCTTTTGTTGGCAGCCACGCGGTGACAACGCCGATATTGATCAGCGCCTGCATGGCCAGCAGCACCGCGATGCCCATCCCGAGGTACTGGCCAAATAAGTCCGACGCCCGCAGGCTGATGATCACCGCGCACACCATCAGCAATGCGAACGCCAGCAGGATCGCCAGGGTCCCGACCAATCCCAATTCTTCGCCGATAATTGGAAAAATGAAGTCCGTGTGGGCCTCCGGTAGGTAAAACATCTTCTGCAAACTGTTGCCCAAGCCCAGTCCGTTGAATCCACCCGAGCCAAACGCGAGGATCGCCTGCCATACCTGGTAGCCGGCGCCTTGCTTGTACTTCTCTAAATCCATGAACGCCATCAACCGCGCCGCCCGTGTCGGGTTGTGGATGACGAGCGCGGCAAATCCCGCCACTCCGCTGAGGAGGGTCGGCACCAGGAACCGCAGCCGCACACCCGCGACGTACATCATCGCGAAACTCACCGACGCCATCAGCGCCGTGGAACCAAAGTCTGGCTCGGCCAGGATCAACAGCAACGTCATCCCGACCACGCCCATGGGAATGGCAAACCCGCGGCTGAACCGGTCGAGACGCCGCTTCTCTTTCGCCAGCCAGTGCGCCAGCCACACCACCAGCGCCAGTTTTCCGAGTTCCGATGGTTGAAACCGCATCGGACCGAATCCGAGCCAGCGGCGCGCACCGCCCACCTTCAACCCGATGTGGGGAACCAACACCAGCGCCAGCATGACTCCGGCGACGGCGAGCACACCCGTGCACACGCCGCGCAGTTTCGGGTAGGGAACGCTGCCAGCCATCACGCATCCGACGGCTCCGACGAGCATCCACGCCAGTTGCCGCTTCAGCAGGTAGCGCTGATCACCGTAGCGGTCCTTGGCGTACAGGGCGCTCGTGCTGAAAAGCATGACCACGCCAATGGTCAACAATGCCAGCATGATCGTCAGTAGCGTGATGGCCGCCTTGTTCACAGGCCTCCAATTCTCTGGTTAAACGAATCTATGGCTGTCGCTATTGCACTGTCGCACGCGATGCGGATACGACCGGTGCCGCCAGTGCCGGCGTGGTTGAGGCTGTGGTTCCCGTGGTCGTCGCGTTCGCTGCTGCCGTGCTGGCTGGCGGCGTTGTGTTGGCGACCGGTGTCGTTGCGGGAGCCGTCGTGGTCGATGCTGTCGCGCTCGGCTGCTGCAATGGGATCACCAGACGCTGGCCGTACTGGACCTTCTTCGGATCCGTGATGTTGTTGGCCTTAAGCAGATCGTCGGTCTTGATGCCATACTTCTTGGCGATCGTCGCCGGTGATTCTTTGAAGTCCACGATGTGGATTGTCTGCCCGTTCTCCGTGTAGGTGCCAGGAGCTTGCCACCCGGCCGACGACGTGGCCGCGATGCCCGCGCTAACGGTGTTGCCAGCCGTGTCCGTCGTGGCCTTGGCCGTCGCCATCGGAATGTGGAGCTTTTGGCCAACCTTGAGCGAATCACCAGTCAGGTTGTTCGCCTGCTTGAGTGCGGCCATGGTGACGTTCTGGTGTCGCGCGATCTTCCAGAGTGAATCCCCGGATTTCACCACGTACAGATTGCCACTGTCGTCGCTTCCCGTTGACGGAGCCGCTGACGTGGCCGCCCCGGACGGGACACTGTTGGCATCCGTTGAGGTCGGAATCACGGATGCGGTCGCAACGCTGGTCTTCTCCGCCTTCGCCGCGGGCACAGTCAATTTTTGGCCGACCTTCAGAACACTGGTCTTCGACATGTTGTTCGCACGACTGAGCTCGCCGACGGTTACGTTCTCCGCCTTGGCGATCTTCCACAGGGAATCGCCCTTTTTCACGACATAGACTTGCGCGGTCGCCGAGACTGGCGCGGGTTGGGCTACGGCCACCGGCGTGGGTGCCGGAGCTGGCGCTTCATTGCCCGCCATGGACGTCGCCGGCGCCAGTGAGTTGACCGCTCCCGGACCTTGTGGATTCGGGATGGAGGTCACCAAGTTGCTGTCGGGCTGCTGGCCGGGCAGGCTTTCATTAGCCGCCATATCCGGCGTGCTGCTCTTGACCCGGGAGCATCCCTCAAAGACGACGATGCCCCCGATCACCAGGACGTGTAATGCTACGACGATGAGTACGACTTTCGAGACTTTCATTGGTTCCTTTCGTTTCGGTATTGTTGTTTTGATCGATCGTTGTTCGGCAAATCCAGTTACGTCACCTCACGGCAGGTTGAAGACGTGCCGCTTGAACTCCTCACCGCGATGTTCATAATTCTCAAACATGTCAAAGCTGGCACACGCCGGCGACAACAACACCGTATCGCCACGACGGGCGTGACTGGCCGCCACGCGGACGGCCTCTTCCATCGAAAACGCGCGTACACACGGCGCCGCTTTGGACCAGGCGCGCCATATCTTCCCTTGCGCCTCCCCCATCAACACCGCCAGCTTGACCTTGTCGGCAACCACCTCCTTCATCGACGTGAAATCCAATCCCTTGTCGCGACCGCCCGCGATCAGCACGCAGCGTCCCGGCAGGGAACGCAGCGCCTTCTCGACGGCATCGACGTTGGTCGCCTTCGAATCGTTGATGTACGTCACTCCACCAATTTCCGCCACGAATTCACACCGGTGCGGTTGCGGACAGTACGAGCAAATCGCTTCGCGCATTTGTGACACGGGCAGACCCATGGCCAACCCGGTCGCAAGTGTTGCCAGTACATTTTCGGCGTTGTGCACGCCGCGCAGGTTCGTCTCACTCATCTTCAGCAGAATCCCGCGGCATTCCGGCAACCGACACCAAATGGTTTCGTTGTCGAACCAGTCCAGCCACACGTCCGCTTCGCGGTTGTAGGCGCTGAACGTGATCGGGCGCGCCTTGATCGCGATGCCCATGCGTCGCAGTGTGTCCAATGTTTCTACACTGACGACCGCCGTGTCTTCCGGCTGTTGATTCATGAAAATGAAGGATTTCGCCGCCGCGTAGGCGTCCATCGATTCGTAGCGGTCGAGGTGGTCGGGCGTGATGTTCAACAACACCGCGATGCTCGCGCGAAACTGCTCGATCTTCTCCAATTGGAACGAGCTGACTTCGAGAACCACCGCGTCCAATCCCGCGCTGGCCTCCACCGCATCGGAAAACGCATTCCCGATATTGCCTGCCGCCGTGGTGCGTTTGCCGCAACCAGCCAACATCGCGGCGATCAATTCCGTCGTCGTCGTCTTCCCATTCGTGCCCGTGATCGCAATGATCGGGCACAAGCAAAAACGATAGGCCAGTTCCAACTCGCTCAGGAGCGGCGTATGCTGTGTCAACATCTCCCGCACGATCGGTCGCTCGGGCCCGATGCCCGGGCTGACGACCGCGAGGTCAAACCTCGTCGAGTGGTCGAACTGGTTGCCCAGTTCCACTCGCACACCCAGCCGACGCAGCCGCATCGCCCGCTCTTGCAACTGATCTCCCGCCGATTCATCCCGCACCACCACGCGTGCGCCGTCGCGACGCAACAAGGATGCAGCCGCCATGCCGCTGCGGCCCAGCCCGAGAACAACCACGTCCTTGCCCCTCAATTCCATCGTCTGCATTTCTCAATCACCTCAATTTCAGCGTCGCCAATCCCAGCAACGCAAAGATTACGGACAACACCCAAAATCGCGTGGTCACTTTGGTTTCCGACCAGCCGCGTAACTCGAAATGGTGGTGCAACGGCGCCATCGCAAAAATCCGCTTGCCGCGGAGCTTGAAGCTGGCAACCTGCAAAATCACCGAGGCGGCTTCCATCACGAAAATTCCACCGACGATGACCAGTACCAACTCCTGTTTGATCATCACCGCAATGGCGCCGATTAATCCGCCAATCGCCAGCGACCCGGTGTCGCCCATGAACACCTGCGCGGGATGGCAGTTGAACCACAAAAACCCCAGGCTTGCGCCAATGAGCGCGGCGCACACCACCGTCAATTCGCCGGCCCCCGACACGAACGGCACCTGTAGGTAAGTGGCGAATCGGAAATTGCCGGCTACGTAACACATCACGGCGTACGTCAGCGCCACGGTCAGGGTGCATCCCGTCGCCAAACCGTCGAGGCCGTCTGTCAGGTTCACGGCGTTCGACGCCCCGACGATCACCACCACGACCACCAGTAATGCCCACCACCCCATGTCTGCAATCAGTGGCCCTTTTACGAAGGGCACCATCAATTTCTTCGCCGTCGGCCCGAGCAGCGGATCGGTCAGGAGCAAGATCCCCACAAATAATCCCAGCCCGATTTGAAACAGAAACTTTGTCTTCGCGCGCATCCCTTCGGACTTTCGCGCCTGTACCTTCGCCCAGTCGTCCAGGAACCCTATCCCGCCGAGCCAGATCAACGTTACCAGACAAATCAGGACGAGTTGATTGGTCGGACGCGCCCACAGCAGGGTTGAATCCACCACCGCCCAGATGATAAGGATGCCGCCCATCGTCGGGCAGGTCTTCTGGCCGTGGGTCTTGGCCAGCTCCCGCAGATCGTCTTCGCCGCGGATCGGCTGTTGGAGCTTCATCTCGACCAGACGGCGAATAAGCCACGGCCCCACAAACACGCACATCAACAGCGCCGTGAGCGCGGCAAATACCGCGCGGAAGGTCACATATTGAAACACCCGCAACGGCGAGAACCACTGCGTATACTCGCTCAGATAGTAAAACATCTCCTCCTTGGTCCTTCACTTCCGCACACCCGTGTTGCCGCGCCTTGGGGAGGCGCAGTCCCCATGCACAACTGGTTTGCACCTTACAGAGGCACGACTACGTGATTTCGGCATCCCTCCACAATTCGTTCCAACTGCAATCGTCTCGAACCTTTGACCAACACAAAATCACCTTCCTGCGCCAGCGTGCGGATTGTCTCTCCCGCCTCCGCCGTGGTCGCCAGCGGCAATACCCGGTGCGTCTCCATACCCGCTTCGATGGCCGCTTGCGCGATCAGCCGCGCGGACTGGCCAACGGTTATGAGCAACGCCAAGCCGCAGTTGGCCGCTATCGCCCCGATGTCACTGTGCGCCGACTGTGTCCATTCGCCAAGTTCCAGCATGTCGCCGAGAACAGCAATCTTCCGTCCGTTACATGGCGTCTCGCGAATCATCTGCAGCGCAGCCTTCATCGACACCACGTTGGCGTTGTAACAATCATTCACGAACCGCACGCCGTCGACGGTGATCGACTCCATCCGCATGCGCGGAAACTCCGCGTTCTCCAAACCAACCCGGATTTCATCCAGGTCCATTCCCGCGAAATAGCCAATGGCGGCCGCTTGCAACGCGTTGTAAATCTGGTGGCGACCCAGCGTCTTGAGCCGCACGATCACATCTTCCCGCTTCTTCGCGATGTTGAGCCGGAACTTCACATCCCCGTTGATCTTGATCTCACTGGCGCGGATGTCTGCGAAATTGTCGATCCCAACCGTTACCACCGTGGCGTTCGTGCGTGCGCGCAATTCGTGGCACCACTTGTCGTCGGCATTGATCACAGCGAGACCGTCGCCGTTGCGCGGCAACACCGCGAACAGCGAACCCTTTTCCCGGGCCACTCCGGCTTCGTCCCCGAGAAACTCAACGTGCCCCAGACCGACGTTCGTGATGACCCCGATATCGGGCCGAACCATCTCCACGCAGCTCCGCGATTTCGCCCGGACGATTCGTCCCCAGTTCAAACACGCCGTAGTCATACGCGGCGTCCAGTCGTAAGAGGTTGAGTGGCACGCCAATGCGGTTGTTGTTATTGCCGGACGATTCCACTACATTAAAACGTTCCCCAAGTACCGAGGCGATGAGTTGCTTGGTGGTCGTTTTCCCGCTCGAGCCGGTGACGGCAATGAGGCGGGTGGTTGGGGGCATCAGTCGGCGGTAGTTCGTTGCGAGTTTGTGCAATGCGGTGAGGGTGTCTTGCACTTGGAGAAGCGCCAAGGCACTAGGCGAGTTCATTGCACGGGTAGGATCCGAGACTACCGCCGCCGATGCCCCCAAGCGGGCCACATCGGGTACGAATTCATGTCCGTCAAAGTGCGGGCCGCGCAGGGCGACAAAGCAATCGCCCCGGCCCAACACGCGCGAGTCGATGCTGATCCGCTCGACGAGCCTACCCGGCTCGCCGCGAATCAGCCGCGCCTCACAAAGCTCAGCCAATTGTTCTAAACGCAAGGTTTCCACCGTGTTCCACTCAAACGAAAGTAATCTTCGACCACTTGACGGTCGCTGAACGGCACGACCGTGTCTGCAAATTCCTGGCAGGTCTCGTGTCCTTTGCCGGCAATCACCACTGCGTCGCCCGGCCGCGCAATATCCAGCGCCCGTTCGATGGCCTCGCGGCGATCATCGATCACCTGATGGTGGTTGCCATTTCTGGTCGCGAAGCCTTCTTCGATCTGCTTCACGATCTCCCACGGGTCTTCCGTGCGCGGGTTGTCGGTGGTGATGATGGAAAAGTCCGCCAAATCGCTGGCCGCCTGTCCCATCGCCTTCCGTTTGCCCTTGTCGCGGTCGCCCCCGCAGCCGAACACCACGATTAGCCGACCCCGCGCCAGTTCTGCGACCGTGGCCAGCACGTTGCGCAACGCGTCGGCCGTATGCGCGTAATCCACGAACACCTTAAAGTCCTCTGGAACTTCCACCCTCTCGACGCGCCCCGGCACCGGACGCAATTGCGCCAGCGCCGATTCGGCCGTCCGCAGATCAATGCCGATGGCCTGGGTGGCGCTGATGGCTGCCAGCGCGTTGGACACGTTATAGCGTCCAATTAAAGGAAGTGACATCAGGATACTGCCCTGGGGCGTGTGGACGACGAAGAAGCTTCCCTCCGTCGACACACGCACGTCTTCGGCGCGAATGACCGCCGCGCTTGATACGCCGTAGCTGACTACGGCGCGGTCCCCACCCAAACGCTCGATCAATTCACAACCGTATGCGTTATCCGCATTCACTACCGCACGGCCTGCCTTTCGGACAGTGCCCAACGCGCTGAACAGCCTCGTTTTTGACTCGAAATAATCTTCCATCGTCCCGTGGTAATCGAGATGGTCCTGCGAAAGATTCGTAAAGATGGCGACGTCGAAATCCACTCCTTCCACGCGCAATTGGTCGATCGCGTGGGAACTGACCTCCATCGACACGCCGCCGCAGCCGGCTCGTAACATCTGGCTCATCATGTCCTGGATATCGACGGACTCGGGTGTCGTCCGCGATGCTGGAATCACGCGCTGGCCAATTTCATAATGCACCGTCCCCAGCAGCCCACAGGAAACACCCGCCGCCTCCATGATGGCCTTCACAATGAACGCCGTTGTGGTCTTGCCGTTGGTGCCCGTGATCCCGATGACCTTCAACTGCTGCGAGGGATGGTTGTAGAACTGCGCTGACGCGTGCGCCATTGACCGTCGAGCGTCGCTGACCCGGATGCGTGTCGCGCGGGGATTGAAGCTGGCGTCGCGCTCCAACACAATCGCCGAGGCGCCCCGTTCGATGGCCGCTTCCACGAAGCGATGTCCGTCGGTCCGCTCGCCGCGCATTGCCACAAACATGTGGCCGGGCATCACGCGGCGCGAATCGTAGGCGATGCCGGTAATTTCCTGGTCCAGCGGACCCACGACCGCCAGCGGCTTGAACGTTTTGACTATCTCCGCGAGTTTCATGATACTTTCGTTACCTCTGTGGGTGGAGTCTGCGGCACCATGCCCAGATACTCGGCGACTTTCTCCGCCACGGCTCGGAATACAGGCCCCGCCACCGATCCGCCGTAAAACGCCCCACCCGTGGGATCATCCAGCGAGACCAAAATCGAAATCTCCGGGTTCGACGCCGGGAAATAGCCGATGAACGACGAGTAGTACTTGCGGACGTACTGGCCGTTTTCAACTTTCTGGGCCGTGCCCGTCTTGCCCGCCACATCGAAACCCTCCACGCTCGCCTTCGGCGCCGTGCCCTCGGGCCCGACCACCTTGCGCAATGCCGTCGTCATCAAGTCGCAGGTGTGCGGCGAAATAACCGGCCCGACCGCTCGCGGCTGATATTGCAATACGGTCGCGCCATCTTCCCTGACGATGCTCTGGACGATCATCGGCTTCATCCGCACCCCCTGATTCGCAATGGTGTTCAGGGCCATCAGCATCTGCAGTGGTGTCACCGCAATCTCGTGCCCCATCGGAATACGGGTGATGGAAAGGCTGTTCCAGCGCGCCAGTGGATGGGCAATCCCCGAAACCTCTCCCGGCAAGGCAATGTCGGTTTTATGGCCGAAACCGTACCGCCGGATGTACTCGTACAGCCGCGCCGGCCCCATTCGCAGGCCCACCTTCGCCGCCCCGATGTTGCTGGAATGAAACAAAATCTCCTCAACACTCAACACGCCGAATGGATGCGCATCGTGCAACACACGGCCCGCATACATGAACGCGCCGTTCTCGCAGTCGAACTGGTCCGCGAGCGTCACGAGGCCCTCGTTGAGCGCGCCCGAGCATACGACAATCTTGAAGGTGGAACCCGGCTCGGCGACGTTGCTGATGCACCGATTGCGACGCGCATCGGCGGAAGACGCGTCCATCTCGGTCGGATCAAACGTCGGTCGTGAACTCATCGCCAGGATTTCTCCCGTCTTCGGACGCGACACAATGATCACACCCGATTGCGGCTTGAATTCCACCATCGCTTTCTCAAGTTCCTGCTCGGCGATGTGCTCAATCACCCGGTCGACTGTGAGGACCACATTAAGACCGTCCTGCGGCCCGAGGTCTTCGGTGCGCAAGGCTCGAATCTCACGGCCTTTGCGGTCGCGTTCGATAACTTCGTAGCCGGCCTGGCCCTGCAAATAATCCTCCATCGCCGCTTCGATGCCCTGCACCCCCTTGTGTTCGGCATCGACGAACCCGATCACGTGGCTGGCTAGCGGCCCATTCGGATAGGACCGGACAAATTGATCCTCAAAGTAAATGCCCTTCAACTTCATCGCCCGAATCTTTTGCACGGCGTCTTCATCAAGTTTGACGCGCGGATTGAGCCGAACGTAGCGGGACTGTCCACTGAGCTTTTGCGTGAGTGAGTCGACATCCGTCCCGATCAACGGCGCGAGCTTCTCCGCGATCGCGGAAGCCTGCGGGGCGGTAATCGTCGCGTCGGCCGTGACGATGTGCACCGACAAACTGTCGGCGAGCAAATTGCCGTTGGCATCCAAGATTGACCCCCGTCGGCCTTGCCGATGGACAACCTGCTCATGGTTTGCCTGCGCCAACGCACTGCAGCTCCTTGTGCTGCAAGACATGCAAATCGAAGAGACGGAATGCGAGCGCGGTGAAGACCGACGCCAACGCACCGACCACGATCAACGCCCTGCCTTGTTGCGGTGCCAGTGTCATGATTCCTATTGAACGATTGCCCGGGGCTGTGGGTTCCGTAATTGCAGTTTGACTTGCTGTTGCGCCGGGATCCGCGCGGGCAAAGGTGCATTCGCCATCTGCACATCCCACTCCGGGCCAGGCTCATACAACCGAACCACCTGGCTTTCCTTCGGCGCCACCAGGCTGAGATTGTATTCCTGGCATTTTGTTTCCAGTTCCGCCGGGGATTCCAGATGCGCCAGTTGCGCGGCCAGCATCAGATTGCGTTTTTGCGCCGAAGACAGAAGCCCCTCTCGCTTCTTGAGCTCGTCGCCCAAACGATAGATGGCATTCTTCTGCCACACGTAACCCAGTCCGCTGATGGCCACACACACGCACACAAACAGCGACTTGGTCACCGTCCCAAACCTCAATGGCTCGCGTTTACGATTCCGCTTCATCTCAAAAATTTGCCCGGGGGGTCGTCCTCCTTGGAACCGACCCCCCGCGGGGTTCCCCACCCCCAACCAAACCTTCTCCTCCTAAATCTTCTCCGCGACGCGCAACTTCGCGCTCCGCGCCCGTGGGTTCAGACCCACTTCCGTCTCACCCGCCGTAACGGGTTTCCTAGTCACGATCCGCAGCGTTTCCTTGCGCCCGCACCCACACACCGCCAGCTCCGTCGGGCAGATACAACCGCTGCTCTTTTCCACAAAAAACTGTTTCACAATCCGGTCTTCCAGCGAATGAAAGGAGATGACCGCAATCCGCGCCCCGGCTCGCAGAAATCGGGTAGTCACGTCCAGACCTTGACGGAGATTGGTCAATTCGTTATTGACCGCGATACGCAGGCCTTGGAACACTCTCGTCGCCGGATGGATGACCCCACGCTTCGATCCCAACACCTGTTCCACCAATCGGGCCAATTGCACGGTGGTCTCCAGAGGTGCCCGCTCGCGTTCAGTGACAATTTTCCGGGCAATCGCTCGGGAACGTTTCTCTTCGCCGTACACACGGAAGATCTTTGCCAGTTCCTCCAGACTGGCGGTGCGAAGGATGTCCCGAGCGGTTGCCCCAAGTTGGCGACTCATGCGCATGTCCAAAGGACCTTCTCGCAAGACGCTAAACCCGCGCCCCGGCTCGTCAAACTGATGCGAACTGACTCCGAGGTCGAACAGAACCCCATCCACCACTGTTACTCCTAGACTCATCAACACTCTCTCCAACTCCGTATAGCTGGCGCGCACCAATTGTACACGCGCCCCAAATTCACTGAGCCGCTCGCGGCTGGCCGCGATGGCCTCATCATCCCAGTCCAGACCAATCAACTGACCCTCCGGCCCGCACGCGCGCAAAATCTCCCGCGCATGCCCGCCGCCGCCGACCGTACAATCCACGTACAGCCCGCCGCGGCGCGGTTGCAACTGGTTTACGACCTCCTTGAGCAGCACAGGTGTGTGGTAGGTCATGCAGAAGCCCGGATCGGAAGGAAATTGCTACTTACGTACACCGATCCCGACCTCCTTTGCCATACCTCCCTGCCCGCCCGCGGGAGACTTCCCTCCCGCTGTCACCGCTTCACAAGACCACGATCGGCTTGCCAGTTCCCTCCTCACAAGCGCGCGGCGCGATGACTGCCCAACACTCGTCCGATCAAATGTCCGAAACCAACGCGCGACCACGGGGTACTGCTGGAACGTTCGCGCTTCACGTTCTCCACGGCATAACTCGCGGAAATATCGATCACGTCAGTGGCCATTTCGGGCAAACACCCACAGCCTCCCTCGATGATGACCGCGCCGCGCGCCACAGGGCGCGACGCCAACCGCTGTACACCGTCACTACCAGTGGATCGGACGATCCGACTGTCCAACTTCGGAAATGGATTCATTCGCGGCAGACGGAACTGCCGCATCTCCCCGCCCTGATTCGTCAGGCTGCGGTTCACACTCAAAAAACTCATGATGCCTTCTCGACTCATCTGCGTTCTCACAATCCCACCTGCTTGGCGGCCTCCGAAAAATTCTGCATCGCGTTGCGGTCAACCTCGGCCCATCGCTCCGGCGACCAGATCTCAAACCGCGTCAGCATCCCCACGAGAACCGCTTCTTTCCCCACACCGGCGTGCCGAAGCAACTGGTCCGTCAGCCCGATCCGCCCCTGGCTGTCGCACGGTGTACCGTGCGCCCGAGAGGCGATGACCCGAAGCACGTCGCGTCGCCCGTATTCCCCGATCGAAATGTCGTCGGCGCGCTCCAACATCTTCTCCATGGCCGATGCCGTTAACACCACCAGACAATTCTTTGGATCGGGCAACACGTAAAACTCTCGCGAGCGCCTTGCGGCCGCCCGCCATATTGCCGGTATCGCGACGCGGTTCTTGTCGTCAACCGCGTGCCGAAACGTGCCAAAGAACACCGCCCTTGTAAGTGCCTTAACCATTTGGGAGTCGTGATTCCTCCTTGAAAACCACCATTCCCCACAACGCCCCACATTTAGACACGACACCCAAAACGTGTCAACACCTTTTCGTAAAATGTGTAAAAAATACTGAGCAGCGTCGCTCGGGGTTTCCCCGTAGGACGTCTATTCCCTGTCGCGCCTGCTCCCGAAGAGGAACGTCAGCCCCCGCCACGCACGGTCGCGCCAGCACCGCTCGTTGTGTTCGCCACCCTTTTCCTCGAAATACAGCAAATCCTCGCGCTCACGCCACCCCCGTGACAAATACGCTTCGTGAACCTGACGCGATTGCCGCACCCCGTCCTGAATCGTGCCGCAGTCCAGATAGATACGAAGGTCCTGATGGTCACGTTCGCGCACGAACTCCACAAACGATTTCTTCTGCCGATCGCGGACTTGAAATGCGCCCGACAAACACGCCGCCTTGCTGAACGTCTCGGGAAGTTTATGCGCCATCCACAAGGTGACCAATCCGCCGAGCGATGAACCCATCAACGCCGTGTGGTGGCGATCTTTCTTCGTCGGAAATCTCCGGTCGACGTATCGCTTCACAACATCGACCACGTAGTTCGCGTACGGATGCGAAAGAATATCATCGTATGTCTTCACCGGCGTGTACTCGCGGTAGCGCGCGTGCGTGTTCGGAATGCCGACCAGAATAATCGGCTCCATTTTCCCCTCACGCGTCAACTCGTCGGCAATCTGATTCAGGAACCAGCCACCGTGTCCATAACAACAATGTGGATCATCCCATATGTTTTGCCCATCGTGGCAATACAACACGGGAAACCGCCGTCGATGATCATGCTCCGCCACTTCGGGAAGATGAACGTAGATCGGCCGCGGCGCGAGATGACCGAACCGAGGGAGCACCTTCGTCTCGTCGATCACGTGAAATCGGGACGACTCGGGGAAACGGATCATGTGCGTTTCGGAAACAACGGCGCAACCTGGCCTATCTTTGTCCCCGCCGCAAGCCGTCCCCAATTCATTTCCTCAGCCAGCAGCCCGAGCTTGTCGCCCGCCCCAAGCTGCACGCGTATCTGCCCAGCCACTGTCGGCATGAACGGCGTCACCAACACCGAAATCAAACGCACCGATTCCGCGAGATTGTAAAGCACACCGTCCAGTTGACGTGCCTTTTCCGGATCCTTCGCCAGTTTCCACGGCGCGCTCTCCTCAACATACTGATTCGACCGCACCACGAAGCCCCACAACCCTTCCAGCGCTCCGACAAAATCCAATCGGCCCATCCCCTCACGATAAGTCGTCACCATCTTGTCCGCTTCGACCTGCAGGGCCTTATCGTTCGGCTCGGGCACCGCCCCATTTCGATACCGCTGGATCATCGTCAACGTCCGATTCACCAGGTTTCCCAGCTTGTCCGCCAGTTCTGCGTTGTACACCTCGTTGAACCTCGCCTCGGCAAAATCGCTATCGTTGATCCCCAACGGACCATGGCGCGCCAAAAAATACCGCAGCGCGTCGAGCCCGAAGTTCGCCACATACTGGTCGATTTTCTCGATGTCGATAAAGTTGCCGAGGCTCTTGCTCATCTTCTGGCCTTCGCTGATCCAAAAGCTGTGCGCGTACACCTGCCGCGGCAACTCGCGTTTCAATGCCATGAGCATCGCGGGCCAGATCACGGCGTGGAACCAAAGGATGTCCTTCGCGATCAAATGCACGTCCGCCGGCCAGAACTTCCGACGATCGTCTCGTGTCGACGGTCGAGAGGTAATTGAACAGCGCGTCGATCCACACATAGATCGTATGCTGTGCGTCGCCCGGGACGCGGATTCCCCATTCACTCGCACCCGCGCGCGAAATCGGCACGTCATTGAGACCCTCGCGAATGCGGTTCCGGACTTCATTGCGCCGCACGTCGGGATGGACGAACTCTGGCCGCTCTTCCAGCAGCTTCAGCAGTGCGTCGCTGTACTTGCTGAGACGAAAGAAATAATTCTTCTCCTTCTTGCGGACCAGCGGTTTGCCGTTGATCGGCGACTTAAACTCGTACTCCTTCGCCTTGTTTTCGGGCAAATACTCCTCCTGCCCGGCGTCATACCAGCCTTCGTAGTCCCCAAGATATACATCGCCCGTCTCCAGTAGTTCGCCAACGTACTGTTGCACCTTGACCTTGTGACGCTCCTGGCTCGTGCGGATAAAATCGTCGTTGCGAATCCCCAGCTTGGCAAATGTATCCTGAAATGCCTTCGCGTTCTGGTCGGCCCACTGTTGCGCCGTCACGCCATGCTCCGCCGCGGAGTCCACCACCTTCGCCGCATGCTCGTCCGTGCCCGTCAGGAAAAACACCTCATCGCCACACAGTCGATGAAAGCGCGCCGCGATGTCCGCAATTGTGGTCGTGTATACATGACCGATATGCGGGCGGTCGTTGACATAATAAATCGGCGTCGTGACGTAAAATTTCATGGGCGCGAAATCATCGCAGCTTGGCGCTACCGAGTCAACCGTCTCACTTCCCGCCCATTCTCTCCAGCAACGTGATAATCGAAACTATACAGAGCGCCTGGACAATGACGATCAACGCGGCGGTCATTTGCGACCACAGCAGGATTGTCGCGCCCAAACCCAAGGTAAGCGTAATGAGGTAGATCAGCGTCACCGCCCAGCTCTGCGGCAGTGCCAAGCCGCACCAAACGGTGCGAAAGATGGTTCACGTCGCCCCGATAGACCGGCTGGCCGTGCCGAATGCGAATCCACATCACCATCACGAGATCGAACAGCGGCACCGCCAGCACCAGCAACGGAATCAACACGGGCAACCAAGTCGGCGTCTTGCCATGGTGGTAAAACGTCACGCAAATCGGCAACACGGCCAGCATGTAACCAACAAAATGGCTGCCGGCGTCGCCGAGAAAAATCGTCGCCGGCTTGAAATTGTGCGGCAGAAACCCCAGCAACGCGCCCGCTATCGCTACCGCCAGAAGACACACGAAATATTCATGCTGTATCCCGGCAATGAATCCGAACAATGATGCGCAGACCAACCCAATCCCCGCGCAAAGTCCGTCCATGTTATCGAGAAAGTTCATCGCGTTCGTGATGGTCACGATCCACAACACCGTCATCAGGTAATTGATGAATCGATTGTGAATGAACGCCGTGATTCGGATTCCGGCCAACGCCACCAACAACGCGATGACCACCTGCGCGATCAACTTCGCCCGAGGGTTCAACTCATACTTGTCGTCATACATCCCCAGCGCGACCATCAGGCCGCCCCCCAAGACGATCACCAGCAACTTCGGCCAGACCGAGAACGCACCGTCGAGGTACATCTTCACGTCGGGCATGTCGATCAGTGGCAAATCCACCCGGCTTCCCAGCGGAAGGATGAACAGGTAGTTGAAGATGACATTGGCTGCGAACGCGCAAAAAATCGCGGCGCCGCCCAGCAACGGCATCGCCTCGGTATGAATCTTCCGCTCCCGGTCCGGTTCGTCGACGTACTTCCATTGGAAGGAAAGTCGCTTGAACCCCGGCGTGAGTATCAGCGCCAGCACGAAACTGACATCGAACACATATAAGTAGATGAGCAGCCAATGCATGTCAGTGCCGCAATGCCCACAGTCGCCGGTACAACTCGTCAAGTTGTTGCACCATTCGCGCCTCCGAAAACCGCTCCTTGACCAATTCCCTGCCCCGCGCACCCATTCTATGCGCCAACGCGGCATCCTGCAACAACCGAATCACCGCTTCGGCCAACACGTTCGCGTCCCCGGCGCGCACGAGCAAGCCCGTTTCGCCGTCGAGACACACCTCGCGCGCCCCATCGACATCGAATGCAACGACCGGCTTGCCACAGGCCAGCGCCTGAGGCAATGCCCGCGGCAACCCCTCGCGCAATGACAGGTGCACAAGCAAATCCATCGACGCGACGTAGCGCGGGATCTCTTGCGGCGCCACCAGCCCCGCAAACACAAAATGACTCCGCAACCCCATTTTCGCAACCTGCCATTCGAAGCGTTCGCGGTAAACCCCATCACCGACCAATAGGAATTTCACATGGGGCACGGCCGCGACAATCCGTGGTGCGGCTTCAAACAGAAACTCATGTCCCTTCAACCGAAACAGACCGCGCAATCTTGCCCACCACCAGGTCGGTTTCCGAAATGCCGAGTGATGCGCGCAGGGATTTGTCCCGGCGCGCGTTCATGAAGGCGCCGATGTCCATCCCGCTATGGATTGTGACGTATCGGTCCGGCGTCCCGATTCCGGCCGCGAGGTATTGGTCGGTCATGGCGTCGGCGACGGACACGAATTGTGTCGTGCACGCACCGGCGATCTGCTCCGCCCACCGAAACGCCCAGTTCCCTACTGGATTCTGGTAACGGTAAAAGGACGGGCCGTGAATGGTGTGAACGATGATTGGCACACGCGCCCACCTCGCCGCCACCCGTCCCGCCAGTCCCGCTTTCCCGCTGTGCGTGTGGACCACCACGTATCGCTTGCTCGCGAACAAACGTTGCAAGGCCCGGCACACGCTCACGTCCAACCACGGATTCGGCGTGCGTCGTAATCCATCCACGATCGTGATTGGCACACCCGCAGCTTTCGCCTGATCGTAGAGCGAGCCTTCCGGTCCCGTTTGCGGACCAATGACCAGGTCCACCTCGTGACCGAGTTTGCGCAGCCCAATACACGTCGACACGGTGTTCTCCTGCGCCCCACCGACGATCAACCGCGTGATAACATGACCGATTCTCATTGTCTACCGTTCCAACTCATACACAATTCGCCGCCCGGAGGTATGAACCGCCTTCGCAAATTGTTTCTGATCCATGATGTCTTCAATCAAGCTCCAGTTTGCGTCCGTCATATAATCATAGCCGCGCTGCAGCCGATTCAGCTCCGAAGAATTCACGTACACATGCGTAATGCCCTGCGCCCGCAACGCCGCCAGCAGTTCTTCGGGCGTTTTCGCCACGCGTGACATCGCTGTCAACGGATTCTGGTCGAACGCCGTGGTATACACGACCGACTGCTTTGCATAATACGCGCGGGCTTCTCCGACGTAGAGCACTTTGGCACCGGCCAGCAGGTTCTCGTTCATCCAGACGATTGGCTCCAGCACTCCCTTGCCCGCGCTCGCTACGAATTCGTCACGGGTGAATTGACCGAGCGCGTATTGCGCAAAACTCATCTGCGGCGGCATTCGCGACGGATTACCCACGTCCACGAGGTCATTCAGCGCCAGTGTTGCCAGGCTCGAAACCATGACAAGCCCGACAGAAGCGCGCATCGTGATTCGCACCATTGTATTCTTACCCAGTTTCTCCATGGCAAAGGCGGCGGCGACTGCTGCCATGCCAAATCCCGGAAACAAGAACCGCCACGGTCGAAACGTGAAACAGAACCATCCGGCGTACGAGCCCACGAACAACCATCCGGCCCGTTTTGCCGCTGGTTCCGCATGCGGAACCAAGAGCAGCAGGGGCATTGTCAGCAACAACAGTGGGACCGCTCCGGCCTCGACGAGCGAATATTTCCACGGCAGTGCAAAGAACTCTCCAATGGTTGCAAATCCAAACGTCGGTGCGTGTCTCTCCGAGAATACCAGCGCCTGTTCTGCGGTCCAGTGCGGGTTCGGGAACAATCGATACAATAGCGGATACACCGGGTTGCCTGTCAGAAGCCAGTTCTTTACCAGCCACGGCGCGACCATGGCGACCACCACCAGAACAGAACCCGGCGAGTAGACGATACTTCCGACGGAAAATCACTCCTGCCGCCGCAGGAAGCAACACCACCGCAATCGCGGGCCATTTCGTTGCCGCTGCCCCCCCAACACCGAGGGCTGACAGCCAGAGGAGGTCTCTCTTCTCTTCTTCCTCCATCCACAACACGAGCGCCCCAAACGCCAGCGTCGCGAAGAACGCCGTCGCCAAATCAATCCGCGCCGTTTGGCCAAGGTCCTGCAGGAATGGCGTGCAATAGAACAGCGCCGCAGCCGTCAGCCCCGCGGCTTTCGACCAGAGCCGTTGTGCCACACCATACACCGTTGCCGCAGCCAGCAAGCCGAACAACCAATGCAACAGTTTCGCCGCGATATCCGACGTCGTGGTTTTCGCCAGCAAGTACAGCATTTCGGTCAACTGCGGCATGTTGGAGTAGAAGTTGTGCGGCAGAAACACAACACGACCCGCGCGCTGGTAATCCGCCAGCGCGCCGAGGTGATACTCCAGTTCGTCGTACTCGAACGGCGGCGCCAGCGCGCCCACGAGGTTGAGTGCCGCGGCAAGGAGGATGCACGCGAGCATCAATTTCGCCCAACTGTCAGTGCGTTCCGTCGAAACATGGAAATCCCCCACAAACCTCCTCGGTGCCGGCAAGAGCCAGCACGCCAACGTGAGAAATGTGTACGGGACTTTCGCTACGGCTAGCGCCCCCGTGACGAGCACGAGCACCGACAGAAGCCACAGACCAACCCCCAGCGCGAACAGCATGCCGAGCACGTCGCGGCGCGCAATCCGTCGGCCCGCCACCGTCGCGCCCAAGCCCAACGACGCGGCCACAATGGCGACAACGCATCCGAAATCATACACACGCGCGGTCCAGAATTCACGGAAGTACGGACCGACGCGAAGCCCCGTCATTGACGCGCCGATTATCCCCGCCAATTGTGGCAGGACAATCCAGCCCTCGTAACGGACGAAATAGATGAGCGTCAGCCCAACGACCCAAAGAATGGCGAGAAGTCGTGTGAATTCCGGGCGGAGCCAGGTGGACGCGCCACGATCCGAAGCGGTCTGCATTGCCCGCCATTGTAGCCGCCCCAGCCCCATGCGCAAGCCGACTGGTTATGGCACCGGACTGAGGACCGGGTCGCCTACTATTCCATTGCCGTCCCTGGCTTGACCGGGTGCCCTCGCAAAAACGCATCAACAGCCATGCGTTTACTATTAGCTGGTTGAAGTTCGAGGACGCGAAGGCCGCCGTGGCTGGTCGCGACGACGAAACCAGCAAGGGCTTCGCCGGGGTTGCCGGTGACGCTCTCGACGACCTCAGCTTTCCAGATTTTCAACATCACGTCACCCAACTGCGTGTAGGCGCTCGGCCATGGATTGAACGCGCGAACCTGTCGCTCGATCTTGATGGCGGACTTCGTCCAGTCGATGCGACCATCTTCTTTCGCAATCTTCCTCGCATAGGTGGCACGGGTCTCGTCTTGTTTCGCCCGCGGGGCCTTGCCCTCGGCGATCTGCGCGACCGTTTCCACGAGCAACTCGGCCCCGAGTTTCGCCAGGCGGTCGTGTAGCGTGGCGCTGGTGTCGTCAGGGCGAATGAGTTCTGACCGCTGGAGGATGATGTCACCGGTGTCCATGTGTTCGTCCATGTACATGGTGGTGACGCCCGTTTCGCGATCGCCGTGGAGAATGGCGTATTGGATTGGAGCCGCCCCACGCCACCGCGGCAGCAACGAGGTGTGCACGTTCACGCATCCGAGGCACGGGATATCCAAAATGGATTTCGGCAGAATCTGGCCATACGCGACCACGATGACAAGATCAGGTTGCGTGGCCCTCATCGCCTCGATGGCGTCGGGCTCACGAATTTTCAGCGGTTGCTGGACAGGAAACCCGAGGCGTTCGGCGGCGACTTTCACGGGTGGCGGCGCCGGCTGGAGGTCGCGACCTTTTGGGCGGTCGGGCTGGGTGACGACGGCGACGACTTCGTGGCCGGGCAGTTTCGCCACGGCTTCGAAGCACGGCACAGCCAATTGTGCGGTTCCCAAGAACGCGATGCGCATGTTTGCTTTCGTCAGCACTAGCAGAGCAACCGGTCGAAAACAAGCGCACACAAAAGCAAAACGGACAGGGCGCGCGAGCGCCTGTCCGTTTTGCGCAAACAGCTTCGGTATGTTCCGGTGCTAGTGCGAGAGAAGGATGCGTTTCATCGTGAACTGTCCGAAGGGGAGCAGGAACGTATTGGTCGAGCCATCCAAAACGATGACATCGGTAACGCCGATCAAGTGCGCCTCTCCGGTGATGGTCTTGTCTTTGACCCCTTTAATATCCAGATCCTTGATACTGGCATCGGCACAAACTTTGTCGTGTCCCTTATCCGTATCGATCAGCACGGCTGCCGGACAGCCGTTGCTCGGAGTCAGGTATATCCTGCCCGCGACCGTCAGGGAGCCGCCCACCAGGAAACCGTTGGTATTGATGCCCATTTGGATGACAAAGCGCTCGTGGTTGGGGCCTGCGGCATCAGGATTGTCCTGCGCTGTCAGCGCCGTCATGCTGGTGCTTTGCGCAATGGTAAGAATGTTGCTCGACAGAACCGTGTCAAAGACCACCAAGCTGGCTTCGGTGGAATTACAATTAATGTCCATCGCGAGCAGTTGGTTCGTTCGCGCAGTCTCCAAGGATGTGCCCAAAGCCAGGTTGACAATGTCATGTCCCGCGAGTGATTCGAACGCCAAGGTAGCCGTGTTTGTCGCAAGCGGATTCGGCGTCTGGTACACGGCGGTGATCGACGCCGTCGTCCGTACGGTGCGCGAACTTTCTATCGTGGCCCACGTTGTCAGAACCGCGGCCGTCGAGGCAATCAGTCCTGCTACTATCCATTTCTTAGCCTTCATCGTTCTTTATACTCCTTGCTCGGCTTGTTTGTTTTGGCAGGGACCGCGCCAAGCAATAGTCACCCCAGCTCTTGCCTTGAGGTAGCGGCCCGCCGTGCAACAATAGATACAGACATTTTCAGCACTGTTTGTGCCAAACGACCTTGGACCCGCTTCTCGATGCCTGCTCATGTTGCCTCAGGTATGGAACACCGCGAAACCAAGGCGGTTTCGGGGTCGCGTGGACATAATTATGTTAATCTACCAAACAAAATTGAACGCAGCGTTCCAAAACTGAACGCTATTCTGCGTTCGCAACCGACGGACGCTCAATCACATGCAATTCTTGCGTACGACCCAGTATCGCACTCAGAATATCGTGGGCGACTTCGATGGGGGATTGCAGCGCGTCTACATCCACACGCAGCCGCTCGGGATAGTACTCCAAGACGGGGTGCGATTCCCTGTCATAAACCTCAAGCCGATGGGCGATGGTCTTCTCATTCGCATCGTCGAGACGGTTTTCCTTGAGGGCGCGAGACTTCAGCCGGCGGATCATTTCGTCGCGATGGTGCGTCGCCCGCAAGGCAATCAACTTCACGACTTCGATGTATGGATCGAGCATCCTCGCCTGATGGACGTTGCGCGGAATGCCGTCCAACACCAGCACGGTGCTCTCGGGCCGGAACCCGCCCGTGTGAATGAGCTTGTCGATGTGTTCCCGCCACAATTGCACCGTGAAGTCGTCGGGGACTAGCTCACCCTTGCTCGAGTATCGCAGGAATACTTTGCCAATTTCGCTGTTCAGATCAATCGAGCGAAACACATCGCCGCACGCAAGATGACGAAAGCCGGGCAACGTCCCCAGCATCTTGCCCTGCGTGCCCTTGCCGCTGCCCGGGGGCCCCGAACAGGAGAATCGTCTTGATCTTGTCCATCTGGAACTTCTCCTTCTAGTTCAATAGTTGATACCAATTATTGCGTCGATGCGGCTCGTACCCGAGTTCGTAAATCAGACGCCGCATCGTCTCTTCGTTGATGCGGAACGTGGCCCCGGCTTGCGACACGACATTCTCTTCCATCATCACGCTGCCGAAATCATTCGCGCCAAACTTGAGCGCCACCTGCCCAATTTGCGGCCCTTGTGTCACCCAACTGGATTGCACGTTGTCAAAATTATCGAGAAAGATTCGCGCCAGCGACTGCATCCGCAGATACTCGTGCGAGCCAACGGATGGCACTTTGAGGCGAGTGTTCTCGCTCTGGAAGGTCCAGCAGATGAACGCTGTAAACCCGTGCGTGCGATCTTGCAGGTCGCGCAGCCGTTGCAAGTGCTCAACGCGATCTTCAATCGTCTCCACGTGCCCGAACATCATCGTTGCTGATGAGTTCAAGCCCATCCCGTGCGCGATTTCCATTACACGCAGCCATTCGTCGCTCATGCACTTGAGCGGGGAGATCCGCTGGCGCACACGGTCCACCAGGATCTCGCCCCCACCGCCGGGAATCGAGCCCAGCCCCGCATCTTTGAAACGGCGAATGACTTCTTCCACGGACATTTGGAACACCTCGGCGAAATGATTGAATTCGGGCGGCGAAAAACCATGGGTGTTCACCTGGGGGAAATTGCGGCGGATGTACTGCAACAGATTCAGATAATAATCAATCCCCAACTTCGGATGGTGACCGCCTTGCAGCAGGATCTGCACGCCGCCAATGGCCACGAGTTCCTGAATCTTTGCGCCCACCTGCTCGGGCGTGAGCACGTACGAATCGTCGTCCCGCTCTTCGCGCATGAACGCGCAAAATGTGCAGTATACATCGCACACGTTTGTATAATTGATGTTGCGGTCGACGATGTAGGTGACTTTCCGTTCCGGATGCTTCCGCTCACGCACGCTGTCCGCCAGCGCGCCCAACTCGGGCAACGTAAGCCCTTGATACAGCCGCACCGCCTCCTCGGCCGTGATCCGTGCGCCGTCAAATATCTTGCCCTGGATAATATCAAGCGACGTATCGTAGATCATGGCTGCCGCTCACCAATCCCATTTCTCTCAAATATTGCTGGAACCGCCGAATCCCCTGTTTCTCGACATCCCCCAAATTGTACCAGACGCAGTTCGAGTAATAATCCCGCAGGAACTCCGGCGTGGCCTCGGTGGCCTGCTGCACGATCTCCTCAATGTGCGCCAGGCCGTTGGTTTTGGCGCTACGCAGCAACGCCGCCAGTTCCGTTTTCTCCGCGTCGCGTTGGAACGCCCACGCGGCGAAAACGAACGGCAACCCCGTCATCTCCACCCACGCCGCGCCGAGGTCCCACAGCGGCTGTTTCCCGTTGCGCGTCGCGTACCAAATCGCTTCGTCACCGATCAACATCATCGCTTCGTGCTCACTCAGCTTGGCCCCGGGCGGTCGCGGGTAAAATTCCGGCTCAATGTGGTATCCCACCTTCAACAACACACGCAACAACCACACGGATGTTCGTGACGCGGGTGTCACCGCTACTCGCTGTATTTTCTCCAAGGGCACGCGGTGCGTCAGGAATACGCTGCGCACAGCCCCGCGCGCCGCAATGGCGATTCCATCGAGCACGTCATACTGGTCGTGCAACAGCACCTCAGCGATCGGCACGATTCCCACGTCGAACTGCTTCCGATACATCAGGTCCGCTAACCTCGACGGCTCGCAATAGCCCACCTGATTTTCAATGCCGTACACCAGCGGCCGCACATTTAGATACGAAATGCCTCCAATGCGTGGTTTGATGGTCACGCGGCTCCTCCTTCATTACTCGCGCCCGCATAGGCCGACGCGGTAGCCTGAGCACGACCGTCGGGTGAAGCGTCCGCCCTGCCTTCCCGCATCTCCCTGCCCTCACCCTTCTGGACAACCGGTCGATATAAGCTGTCCCGTTGGACCGGTTCCCGTCCCGTTTCGCGGATCGCCTTCACCAGTTCTTCCCGCGCCACTTCTTGCGGCGTCTTCGCGCCGGCCATGTGGTAAATCTTTTCTTCGATAACCGTGCCGTCGATGTCGTCGACGCCGTAGCTCAGCGACACCTGGGCCAGTTTCATGCCCATAAGAATCCAGTACGCCTTGATGTGGTCGATATTGTCGAGGTAAATGCGGGCGATGGCGAGTGTCTTGAGCATGTCGTAACCGCTCGGCCCCGGCAGGTCCGGCAGTTTGGTGTTCTCGGGGTGAAACGCCAGCGTCACGAACGCCGTAAATCCGTTGGTCTCGTCCTGCAACTCGCGCAACCGCCGCAAATGGTCCACGCGATGATGGTCTTTCTCGACGTGGCCGATGAGCATCGTACAGGTCGACCGCCCGCCCATCTTGTGCCACGTGCGATGAACATCGGCCCATTCCTCGGCAGACTCCTTCGCGTGACAAATCTTGCTGCGAACCTCGGGATCAAAAATCTCCGCCCCGCCGCCCGTCAATGACCCAAGTCCTGCCTCCCTCAACGCCGCCAGCGTTTCCGGCACGCTCCGTTTGCCCACCCAGGAGAGATGCAGGATCTCAATCGCCGTGAACGCCTTCAAATGCAGTTTGGGATCGAGCGCCTTCAGCGATCGCAGCATCTCGACGTAGTAGTCCCATTTGAACGACGGATGTAGGCCGCCAACAATGTGAATTTCGGTGATACCCAGTTTGAGTGCCTCTTGCGCTTTCTCGATCATCTGCGGCAGGTTGTATTCGTACGCGCCCGCGTCGCGCCGCCGCCGATAGAATGCGCAAAAGTCACAATCGAGAATGCAGATGTTGGAGTAATTGATATGGCGATTGAGAATGTAATACGCCGCGTTGCTGTTCTTGCGTTCGCGTACGGTGTTGGCCATCGTGCCAATTGCCGCCAGGTCCTGGGAGCGGTACAATCGCAGACAATCGTCTTCGGTGATGCGCTGTGCCGCCTCCACCTTCTCGTAGATGTCCCGCAACTCCGACCGCTCGATCAACTTGTTCATCGTGAAATCACATCCGCTACAACGGCCAAAAGAAACACCGCGCTGATGACCGCGTTCATGCGAAAAAATGCCGCGTTCAGGCTGACGGAGTCCTGTTTTCTCGCCAGTACGTGCTGCGCGACAAGACAAATCAGAATGGTCGCCAAGCCAAAATAGTATGGCACGCCGAGATGTGAAATCAACCCGAAAGCCAGCAACAAAACCGCCGTGACCCCGTGCGCCACTTGCGCGATCCGCAGGCCGCCCGCAATCCCCAGTCGGGCTGGCAACGAGTGCAACCCCTGCGACTTATCAAACTCGTAATCCTGCGTTGCGTAGATAATGTCGAATCCCACCAACCAAAACACCACCGCCGCCGCCAACACGCACGGCGGCCAGTTGAACTGTCCGCGCACCGCCAGCCATGCCCCCAAGGGCGCGACCCCCAACGCCAATCCGAGAAACAAGTGCGAGAGGTCCGTAAATCGCTTGGTGTACGAATAGAAACACACCACCAGCAACGCCACGGGCGACAGATAGAAACATAGCGGGTTGATAAGCCAGGCCACGCCTATCAATCCCACGGCTGCCCCAGCCACCAACCACCCCGCGCCAGTCACTGCCATACTGCCAACCGGCAAATGCCGCTGCGCCGTACGCGGGTTCAACGCGTCAAACTTGCGGTCCACGATGCGATTGAACCCCATCGCCGCCGTGCGGGCGCAAACCATTGCGGCCAAAATCAGCAGAAATGTCTGCCATCCCGGCCATCCGCGATTCGCGCGGGCCGCCACCACCATGCTCGCCATTGCGAACGGCAGGGCAAATACCGTGTGCGAAAATCGCACAAATTCGAAGTATTTTCGGATTCCGACCACCCTTCTTTTCTAACACACGCCAGCGAATACATAGAAGAACGAACTCGGTTCTGCTAAATTCAGAGCATGCAACGAAGCTATGCCATCATCGGCACGGGTGCACTCGGCGGATTTTATGGCGCGCGATTGCAGCACGCGGGTTGCGAATTGCATTTCCTGCTGCACAGCGATTACGAACACGTGCGCCAGCACGGGCTGATTTGTGAATCCAAGGATGGCGATTTCACCTTGCCGAAAGTGAACGCTTATCACGATGTTCGCGACATGCCAAAATGCGACGTCGTGTGCGTCTGCCTCAAGACAACGCAGAATCATTTGCTACCCCAATTATTGCCGCCGATCGTCAAAGACGATGGGGTCGTGCTCGTGATGCAAAACGGTCTCGGCATCGAGGCGCGGGTGGCTGAGATCGTCGGCGCGCAATCCGTGATGGGCGGGCTGTGTTTCCTCTGCTCCAACAAAGTCGGCCCCGGCCACATTCGACACCTCGACTATGGACATGTTGGACTGGGTGAATTCGCGACACGCGGCATCAGCGAACGCATGCGCGTGATTGCCGGCGATTTGAACCGCGCCGGCATCCTCACCCAACTTCACGAAGACCTGGCTGTCGTCCGGTGGCAAAAACTCGTCTGGAATATTCCCTACAACGGGCTCTCGGTGGTCTTGGATGCGACGACCTCGGAGTTGATGACGAATCCGCATACACGCCAGCTTGTCGAACAACTCATGCGGGAAGTGGTTGCGGACGCACACATGTGCGGTGTGACAATCACCGATGACACCGTCGAAAAAATGCTCGCGTACACGGACAAGATGATTCCCTATCGCACCAGTATGAAGATCGACTACGATGAACGTCATCCAATGGAAGTCGAAGCCATCTTCGGAAATCCGCTGCGTGCGGCCGAGAAAGCGGGAGCCAGGTCACTTTTACTTGAAGAACTGTACCATCAACTCAAGTTTTTGGACGCAAGGAATGCCGCGCCGGCGCGTTGAGTCTTCCCATCGTCATTTCTTCGGGTGCCGAACAAAGAAATCCCACATCAAATCCGTCGCGGAAGGATGTAACCACCCGCCACGAAGGTACAGCCGCTATTCAGCGCTCTGCCATCGTTTGACGAGTTTGTGGTCGATACCGAGATGATCCAACACCCGCGCGACAATCGTGTCCACGACCTCCGTGACCGTCTTCGGCTTGTTGTAAAAGGACGGACAAGCGGGAATGATTGTCGCACCCGCCTCGGTCAACGTCGCCATGTTGCGCAGATGGATCAGGTTGTACGGTGACTCGCGTGGAACAAAAATCAGTTTGCGCCGCTCCTTCAGAAACACGTCCGCCGCTCGGGCAACAGTGGTATCGGATACTCCATTCGCCACGCGGCCGATCGTGCCCATCGACGCCGGGATTACCACCATCGCGTCAAATTTGGACGACCCGCTGACGAACGGGACAAACATCGACCCGTTCTCGTCGTATTGGATCACCGACGGCGCGATCTTCAATTCACCTTTTGGCAATTCCAATTGGCCGACTTCGCGGGCGTGCCTCGTCGAAATGAAATGAATCTCGTGCGCTTTCGGGTCGAGGTTGTCCAACAATCGCTGCGTGTAGATCGCGCCACTGGCGCCAGTCATCGCGACGACAATCTTCATAGCGTCTTTACCGCCTCCGTCGCCGCCCGCAAAGTCTGTTCGATGTCTGCTTCCGTGTGCGCCAGGGAGACAAATCCGACTTCAAACTGAGACGGCGCCAGATACACGCCGCGTTCCAGCAACCCGTGGAAGAATCGTCCATACCGTTTCGTGTCGCTCGTTTTCGCGCTGGCGTAATCCACCACGTCACGGTCCGTGAAGAATGTGCAGAACAACGACCCGATGCGCGCCTGATGCCCCTTCACAACTCTTTCCCATTCACCGCACAATGCCGTGGTGAGCCGTTCCAATTTCTCGTACGTCCCGGCTTGTGAAAGCTCCTCCAACGTCGCGATTCCCGCGGCCATTGCCAGCGGATTCCCGGAAAGTGTCCCGGCCTGATACACCGGGCCGACAGGGGCAAGCATGTCCATCACATCCGCCCGGCCGCCAAACGCGCCGACAGGCAAGCCTCCGCCGATGATCTTGCCCAGCGTGGTCAGGTCCGCCTGAATTCCATACAATTCCTGCGCGCCCCCTCGCGCGACGCGAAAACCGCTGATGACTTCGTCCAGAATCAGCAACGCGCCGCTCTCGTGCGTAAGTTTGCGCAACTTTTCGAGAAAGCCGGGCTTCAGCGGTATTAATCCCATGTTCGCGGGAATTGGCTCGATGATGACACAGGCAATCTCGCGCCAGTTCACAGAGTCGAGCGCGGCGAAATCGTTCAATGGCAATGTCAGCGTGTTCCGCGCGAAATCCGCCGGCACGCCCGCGCTGTCCGGCACATCAAACGTCGCCCCGCCCGATCCCGCCTTCACCAGCAGCGCGTCCGCGTGGCCGTGATAACAGCCTTCAAATTTGAGGATCTTGTCCCGCTTCGTAAACCCGCGCGCCAGACGGATGGCCGACATGGTCGCTTCCGTACCCGAGTTGACGAATCGGACTTTCTGAATCGATGGGAACGCTCCGCACACCAATTGCGCCAGCCGCACCTCGCGCGGATTGGGCGTGCCAAAACTGGTTCCGTCGCGGGCCGCTTCCTGCACCGCCCGCACTACCTTCGGATGCGCGTGCCCCAGGATCATCGGCCCCCACGAGCACACGTAATCGATGTACTCGTTGCCATCGACATCCCACAGACGCGAGCCCTTGGCGCGCTGCGTGAAAAATGGCGTGCCACCCACAGCCCGAAACGCGCGAACGGGCGAATTCACCCCGCCGGGAAGGTAATGCAGGGCTTCCTGCCAGAGTTTTTCCGAGTATTCGTGTGAGGGATTCATCTGCGCCAAAAATCTAGCAGGTTTCCCAACCGATGCCAGACCAAAGACCAACGCCAAATCCTCATCGCCACTCGTGTTTCGGATACTTCCGCTGAAGTTCCAGCTTCAACTTCGGATACGTCTCCCGCCAGAAGGTGGCGAGGTTCTCCGTCACCTGCACGGGCCGTCTGATTTGGAGCGAGGATTTCGATTCGAAGCGGCACGCGGCGTTGTGCAATCCAGAATCCTTCCTTCACTCCGTACAGGTCCTGAATGCGCGCCGCCAGCGTCGGCGGGCCGTCCATCGTATAGGTAACCTTCGCCTTTCGCCCGCCCGGCAACTCAATCCGCTCCGGCGTGTACTCCTCCACCCACGCCTGTTGTTGTCCCGACAACCATGCCTTCATCACCGGCCACACTGGCTTGTCCTTGATCTCCTTGTAGCTCGTCGCGCCGTGGCAAATCTGTTCGATAAGCGTCTTTCGGTCGTCGTCGCCGACCGCAGGAATTCCCAATTCCGGCATCCACTCGTGGAGCCAATTCACCCGCAGAATCCATTGTTCCACCGCCTCGTCCCAATTCTTCAGGACGCATCGGCCCGCAATCACCTCATCGGCGAGAATCCGCGCGGCAGTCATCCAATGGAACATCCTCCACGCGTCCCGCCTCCAACACCAAATCGCGAAACTGCGTCCGCCGCTCCGCAAACACCCGCCGCTGCGTTGTGTCATACACCACCGCCTGTGCCTCCGTAAAATCGCCCGGGAAAAGCTCCCGCAACCATTCCTTCTGGATCGCCGTCGCCATGGTCAACAGCACATTCAATTCCTTGTCCTTGCCCGTCCCGCTCTGAATTTCGTGCACTTCGGTCACCACCAGCAACGGCGAATTCTGCACCACGCTCTCGCGGGCCAGCACCCCGCGCCGGCCGTGGACCAATTCGCAGCGCAACGTACCGGCATCGAGCCGGTGCCCCACGTGGTCGGAAAACCCGAGCAGAATGCAGCGTTGGATCGCATCCGTGGCCGTGCGCTTTTCGCTTATGTCCAACCCTTCGCGCTTGGCGATGCGGAGAAATTGCTCGAACAACGGCCCCACTTGCCGCGCCGACTGCGCGTGGATGCCCAGCCGTCGGCATCGGTCCAAGTTGTAACCGTTGCGATCCGCATAACGCCACGCGCGCATCAATACAAAGAAATCCGATTGCGTTTCGCCACCGAACAAATCGTCGCGCGCGTCCTCTACCTGCCGCCCTGTCGCCGCACGAGCAAATCGCGTCCCTGCGTGAGCGCGGCGATCAATGCCACCTGCCGCACACAGCCGTACTCCTGCGCCGCCAGCAGCATTCGCGCGTAACGCGGATGCAGCGGAAACGCCAGCATCCGCCGACCAAGTTCCGTAATCGCATTGCCTCTGTTTTCCAACGCGCCCAAGTCCTTCAACAGCAGCCTCGGCGCGTTCCAGCGGACTGCGGCTGGGCTATTCCAGCCAACGGAACGCGCGAACGTCCTCCACGCCGCTCGCCTTCAGCGTCAGCACGACTTCCGACAGATCGAGCCGCTTCATCTCCGGCAATTCCTGCGCGGGCGCTGCTCATGTTCCTGCTTCGTCCACAAGCGCAGGCACACGCCCGGCGCGGTGCGGCCCGCGCGGCCCGCACGCTGGTCGGCCGACGCGCGGCTGATCTTCTCGACCAGCAGCGTGTTGATGCCGCGGTTCGGGTCGTAACGCGGAATGCGCGCCAGCCCGCAATCAATCACCATCCGCACGCCGTCAATCGTCAGCGATGTCTCCGCGACGTTCGTGGAGACGACGACTTTGCGGTGGTCGTATCGGGCGACGGCCGCGTCCTGATCGCGGGTCGGCAATTCGCCGTGCAGCGGCAGGACGATGAATTGGCTGCCCAGCGCATCCTGTGCCGCATGCATCGTCCGGCTGATTTCGTAGCCGCCGGGCATGAATACCAGCACGTCGCCCTCGTGTTGCCGCCACGAGCGCGCTCCAATTCCTTGACCGCCGCCTCCCAAATCGGCCAGTCACCCACGGGTTTGGGGAGGTATTCGATCTCGACCGGAAACGTGCGGCCCTGCGACGAAAGCACGTCGCAAGGTTCCAGATACTTCCGCAACGGGCCGATATCGAGCGTGGCGGACATCACCACGATGATCAGATCCGGCCGCGCCGTTTCCTGAATCTGCAGCGCCCGCGCCAGCGTGATGTCGCCGTACAAATGCCGCTCGTGAAATTCGTCGAAAATGATCGCGCTGACGCCGCGCAGTTTCTCGTCGGAGAGCATCTGCCGCAGCAACACGCCTTCGGTCACGAAACGGATGCGCGTTGCGCCGAGGTAACGTCGTCGAGGCGAATCTGGTAGCCGACCTCCTCGCCAAGCTTCACGCCGCGTTCCTCCGCCACCCACGCCGCCAGCATGCGCGCGGCAACCGCCGCGGCTGCAAGATGACCACCTGTCCAGTGCCCAATAGTCCGTCCGTCGAGCAACATCTGCGGCACCTGCGTGGATTTGCCCGAACCCGTCGGCGCGGTCAGGATCAACCGCCGCTGCTTCGCCAACGCCGACAGCAGAGGCTCCCGCAATTCCAGAATTGGCAGACTGCGCGCGCTCATTGTGCAGGGGAGTTTAGCATATACCCGGTCTTGTTGCCGCGCCCGATCCGCTTATACTATCAGCGACATGGCCGAACGATTTCACCATCACGTCTACGTCGTGCTCCTTGACAACGCCGTGTTGAAGGAGCGCAAAGTCGCGGCGGCGAATCCGAAGCGCGACCCGAACAAGCCATGCGTGTATGTCGGGATGACGGGCATCCCGCCCATCGAGCGATTTCAGAATCACAAGGACGGCTACAAATCCTCGCACTACGTCCAGAAATACGGGGCGCGGTTGTTGCCCGAGTTATACGAGTATCTCAACCCCATGCCCTACGAGGCTGCCTGTCAGATGGAGAAAGACCTTGCCGAGGATTTGCGTGAACAGGGCTACACGGTTTGCGGCGGCACGTGAGAATCAATCCTTTACGCGCGCGATGGCGAGGCCGTCGACGCCCTCCCGCGTCACCGTCACCACAATCGTTTCGAGCTTCGGGTGCATCGCCAGTTTCTTGTTGAACTCCTGGATTCCCTGCACGAGTTTGTCGTTCTCGGCAATCTGCGTCACTTTCCCATCGCGAATCACGTTATCGGCAAGGATCAGGCTGCCCGGATGCGTCAGCTTCACCGCGTAATCCAGATACACCGGATAGCTCGGCTTGTCAGCATCGATGAACACCACGTCAAACGGCTGTTCCTCTCCATCCACCATCCGTTTCAGCAAGACCTGCGCATCCCCATGCCGAGTCTCGACCCGGGAGACCAACCCGGCCCGCTCCAGATTCTTGCGGGCAACGCGAATACATTTCTCGTCCACTTCCAGCGTCACCAAATGTCCCTGCGGGCCGATCGCCTGGGCCAACCACATGGTGCTGTAGCCGCCCAACAGGCCGATTTCGAGCACGCGGCGCGCACCCGCGATCCTGGCCAGCAGATACAGCAGTTTGCCCTCGTTCGCCGAGACGTTGATCTTCGGCAAGCCCGGCTTCGGCCGCGTCACGCAGCGCCTGCAAGAACACAAAATCGCGCGGGACAAATAACCGCTCGATGTACTGGTCGATTTCCAGGAGTGAATGGCGTTGCTCGTCAGCGGGCGTGGGGATTCTCATGCGGAGTTCTATACCTTTTTCAAAAGCTGGTCGGTCTTCGCGGCAAAAATGAAATCGCTCTCGGTCAATCCATTGATCTTGTGGGTCCAAATGGTGACCTTCACCTTGCCCCATGCGAGATAGATGTCGGGATGATGGTTCTGCCGTTCTGCCATCTCGCCGACCAGATTGGTAAAGTCCAGCGCCTTGCGGAAATCGCCGAATTTGTATTCCTTTTCAAGGTGATGCTCGCCGCACGAGTCGCCAGTTGTTATTGACGGCCGCCAGCAGTGTTTTCAGCGTCTTGCCTTTTAATGGCGGAATCCACCCTGGCATGGCACGCATTTTTTCTTTGCCAGTTCATTTGCCTTCATCGCGCTCTCTCCAATGTATTCACCTTACCCTTGTTTCGCCTCCGTAAAGCGGTATCTATTTCCGCGCTCAACGTCGGGGCAAACCCGGCGCGGCGAGATTCGGTCGCTGGCCAAAATCAGGGCGGCGCGGCGGATTCGACCGTCAACAGTTTGCCGATCTCATGGACCGCGCGCTCCAATTGTGGGTCGCGCCCGGCCAACAAAATCCTGCGGACGCATCTCCACTTCGATGTCTGGGTCCGTGCCGTAGTTCTCCACCTTCCAACCCACGTCCTTGAACCAGAACGAAAACTCCGGCTGCGTGGTGATACTGCCGTCCACCAGGGCGTGCCGCGGCCAGATACCGATCACGCCGCCCCACGTGCGCTTGCCGATGAGCGGGCCCATCTGGAGCAATTTGAACCCGTGGGAGAATATGTCGCCATCGGAACCGGCGTACTCATTGGTAATTGCCACCATCGGCCCCGCGACGGAATCCACCGGGTACGGCTGGACATTCGACCAGCGCGACTGATTGTAGGCGATGCGGCGGCGCGCCAGCTTCTCCAAAATCAACTCCGACACATGCCCGCCGCCATTGAACCGCACGTCCACGACCAGTCCATCGCGGTCGATCTCGCTGAGAAAATAACGGTGAAACTCCGAGTATCCGAGCGGCCCCATGTTGGGAATGTGGACGTACCCGATCCGCCCCCTGGTGCGTTCGTGCACCACGCGGCGATTCGTCTCGACCCATTCGCGATACCGCGCTGGAGTATCGTTCGCCAATGTCTTTACCGTCACGGTGCGCGGCGACTTACCCTTCGCGTCACCGACCGTGATCGAACCTCGACGCCAGCCTGATTCACCAGCAACGCGTTTGGATGTGTCTCCGCGTCGACGCGTCGACCGCCAATCCCCAGTAACGTATCGCCCTCACGCACGTTGATCTGCTGGCGCCGTGAGCGGTGACCGGGCCCTCTCGTTCCATGAGTCGCCCTGAACGATGTGCATGATGCGCCACGCCTTCACGGTCGCATCGTAACGAAAATCCGCGCCGAGCAGCCCGACGTCGTATTGCGGCGGACGACGGTGATCACCACCGAATTCATACGCGTGCGACGTGCCGAGTTCCCCCTGCATCTCCCACATCAGGTCGGAGAACTCGCCGCGGGTGGCGATGCGGTCCACCAACGGCAGGTAACGGTCGTACACCGCCTGCCAATCGATCCTCGACATGTCTTCGGTCCAGAAATGATCACGCTGAAGCCGCCATGCTTCCCGGTACATCTGCCGCCATTCGGACGGCGGCTTGACCGGGACCTTCACCCGCCCGAGGTCGATCCATCCACTCTTCTTGCCCGGCGGCTCCTTTGCCTGGTTCTCGTCGGACTTCTCGCCGGCCTTCAACACGCGCAACCGGCGCCCGGCCCGATACACCAGTGTTTTACGATCCGAGGACAACACAAAATAAGATACGCCGCTCACCAATGTTTCGGATTTCTGCGCATCAAAATCATACGCTTCCAAAGTTCCCTTCGCCGCGGCTCGGATGACGACGTCCAGTTGTCGCCCCCCAGACTTCCTTCGATCGGGAATGACGTAAATAATAGAAGCCCATCGCTTCATAGCCGTTGATTATTTCAACGTGCGTCAGATTTTGGCGATCTGTGCTGACTTCATCCTGGCACTTTACGATCAAAACGCCGTTCGGCTTCAAAACGCGGTGCGCTTCGGTCCCGGCCTTCATGTACAAATCGGTTACTGCCGCGTGCCATTTTGGGCCGCCTTCGGCTGTCGCCTCGCCATTCGAGTAATGGCTACGAAATGCCGCATAGGCCCCCCCGCCGGCCATGTGCGACTTCGACCGGCGAAACAGCCCTTCCATGTATGGCGGGTCTAGCACTACGCAATCAAGCGATGCGTTTTTGTAGGGGAGCTTCCGACAGTCAACGCCAGTCTGAATGTCGGTCGCATGGAGTTTGTATTTCGAGAGGTCTACGCACTTCCAGAAAACTCCCTTGCCGTAAGTGACATCGGCAACCACCGCGCCCTCGGGGACGTGCAAGCCGATGATCTGGGGGAATACATGGCCATTGCCGCCGACGTGGGCGCGTACACGTAACTGAACGAAGCAGATAAGACATAACA
>CAVQMY010000021.1:0-30331 GCA_963713705.1 uncultured Verrucomicrobiae bacterium | reverse complement strand
ACCTCCTTGGTCCAGACCGCGGTGGCCACAGTTGAACGCCGTGATGGCCAAACAATTCGACCTCTGTAGATTTGGGCGCTTGCGTCAGTCAGCCCGCTCTCTCGAACTTTAGAAACTGAACTTCAGAATGGGCGGGAAGCAAAGGGTTCGCCAAGTAAACCAGTGACTGCCAGAGTACCAGTAGTACGCAGTCGTAACGAGCGGGTTCAGCATGGCGATCCCCGTCTGAGCCGACCGCTCCGGAACCGATCTTCACCTACGTTCTCTGTCAGCCAGAGAAATGGGCCGACACCAGCTCTGGATCACACGCAGTGAAATCCCATTGCGTAGGCAACAATTCACCGGTATAAGCGGGTTTTTGGCTCCTATGTGCGAGAGTGAATTGGTTTTCCTTGGCGCTTATTTGTTTTTCGCGACAGCAAGTCTGGCGGCGGACCCTCCGGCGACAAATGCGCCAACCGTTCTGCCCATGGTCATCGTCATCGGCACCAATTATGGAGCGTCCCTGACCTCGCCGCCCTTCAGTCAGGCGGACCAAAAGAAGAAGGAAGTCCCTGGTGGCTACACTCTCCAGGGCGTCGATCCGATGAATCTGGGGCGCGTCTCCAGCCTGGATGACTTCTTCCAAGACGCTCCCGGCCTGGTCACGCTCTCGGAAAATGAGGTGGAGGTCAGCAAGGTTTTCATACGCGGCTCGGGAGTATACTCCGAGGACGAGCCGAACGGTGTGCAGTATCTAATTGACGGATTGACGTTGAACCAGGGCGACGGCGAAATCATTCTGGAGGACTTCGACGTCAGCACCTTCAAATACGCCGAGGTCTATCGCGGGGCCAACGCCTTGCAGTACGGCGGGCTGGGCCTGGGCGGTGCGGTAAATTTCGTTCCCTTCACCGGTTACGACGCCGCGCCGGCCAGCGTCCGGATCGAGGGAGGCAGCTTCGGTTTTGTGCGCGGCCAAGCCAGTACCGGCGGGGTGGTTGGGCCGTATGATTATTACATTTCCGTCTCCGCCCGCGACCGCGATGGCTACCGCGAACACAGCGAGGAACACACCGAGATGCTGTTCAGCGATTTCGGGTACAAAATCAGCGACCGACTCGAAAACCGATTCTATGTCATCGTCGATCAGACGGACCGAGAACTGCCCGGCGCGTTGTCCAAGCAACAAATGGAGCAGGATCCACAACAGGCCGAGCCGATCGCGATCTCCGAGGATTTCCGCAAGGAATGGTATTACGTGCGGTTGGCCGATAAGATGACTTACAAAGCCGACGGCGAAGAGGCCGATGCCCGGTCTGTACTGGTGGCATCGCAACGCCAACGAGCCCAATCTCTACGTCGCCAACAGTTATTTGCAGGGCATCGGGGATTTTTATGCGGACGACTTCGGGGCCTTGTTCAACTCCACCACCCGCAGCGAAATTGTCGGCCGGCGAAAACATCTTCACCGCGGGATTCAATCCGACTGCGGAACGGGAATCCGACCAATACTACGCCAATTTGGACGGCCAGCAAGGCCCGATCACCGGGCGGGACGTTGAGTGGTCGCTCAACGGCGTCCTCTACGCGCAAGACCAGCATTATCTGACGGAAAAGCTTTCGCTGGTCGCGGGCATTCAAGCCGCCTACGCCCAGCGGCATTTTTACGATACCTACACCAATTCGGTCGATGGCAATCAGTCCGCCAACCTGATCTTTCGCACCGTGAATCCCAAGGTTGGGCTGCTGTATGAACTGACTGACAAAGATCAACTCTACGCGAATTACAGTCGAAGTTGGCAACCGCCTTCGTTCGACAACATGGTCACGTTTGATACCGGCCCCGACACCAGCCAGGTGCTGACGCGGTTGCAACCGCAACGGGCTTGGACCGCAGAAGTTGGCACGCGCGGCGAACAGGGGCGCTTGGAGTGGGAATTATCCCTCTACCATACGTGGCTGCACGACGAGTTGCTGGATCTAAACAACGCGCAGGACGTGGACCTCGGTGGCCTGAACGTTCGTCGCTCCTACCATCAGGGTATCGAAGCCGGCCTGGAAATCAGGCTGTTGGACTCGATTTTCGTGAAGGAAAACAACACCCATCTTGGCGACCGCCTCACCTTGCGCCAGAACTACACCTTGACCGATCTTCATTTCGATCACGATCCCGTCTATGGCGACGATCGCATCGGCGGCGTGCCGATCCACGTTTACCAGGCGCAATTGATGTACGAAAGCCCCGCCGGCTTTTACGCGGGACCGAACTTGGATTGGGTCATCACGCCATTTCCCGTTGACAACGCGAACCTCCTGTATGCGCCTGCCTATGCCTTGGTCGGATTCAAAACGGGAATGCAGTTGGGCAAAGGTTTTTCGATTTTCTTCGACGCCAGGAATCTGTTGGACCAACGGTACGCCTCCTCCGTCGATCCTATTTCCAGCGAACGCGCATATCCCGCGCCCATCCAGGTCTTTCATCCCGGCGATCCCCGCTCGTTTTATGGCGGTGTTTCCTGGAAGTGGTAGGCCCAATCCTTGGTAGAGTACGCGACGTGGCGTGTCTGACCTCTGGAGCCAAGTGTGATCCGTCAGGCGGATACCAAACAACAGAGACATCCGCTCGGATCCCTCGGCATAGGCAAGCAGAATCACCGCTCTTGGCTGTCGGTGGCGAGCACCGCGCAGCCACCGACAGCATTGTCCCAGCGGTACGCCTGGCAGCGCCGCAGACGCAGCGAGGAGGCGCGAAACGAGCGTCCGCCGCGCCGAGTCTACGAGCATTCGACCGGCGAGTATGCGACCAAAATTCCAATGAGGATGCGTTCGTCACTCCGACAGCGATTCCCGAGCCTTCCCCACTCTACAAAGTGCGTGTGTTCGACTGGATAAGTGTATAAAATCTCATAAAGCAGATGGTGTTTTTGCGACAACATTACCCGGGGCTGGTCGGTGTGGCATCATGAAGAACGGGTGGAGATTACTGGCCGCAGTGTGCGCGCTGGTTGTTGGGGTTTACGCGTACATGAGCCTGCCGGGTGACTGGGAAAAACTTGGCCTGCAAAAACCGGCTGACTCGTCCTACAATTTGCTGGTACAAGGCTTTCGCGCCGGCCATCTGTTCCTCGATAAAGAGGTGCCTCACGGGTTCGCACAACTTCCCGACCCTTATGATCCGGTCGCTAACGACATCTACCGGGTCTCTCCACCGTATCTGATGCATGACTTGAGCTATTACAAGGGCAGGCTTTATCTCTACTTCGGGGCTACCCCGGTCTTGATGCTGTTCTGGCCGTATACCAGACTGACCGGTGAGTATTTGTCTTACCGACAGGCCGTGACGATGTTCTGCTCCATCGGCTTCCTAGCCAGCGTAAGCCTGCTGTGCACAGTGTGGCGTCGCTATTTTGCGGAGGTGGGCGTTGGGGTGGTGGTCGCCTGCGTGGTCGCCCTCGGGTTCGCGGTAGGTACGCCTGCGCAGTTGACACAAGCAAGCTTCTATCAAGTGCCGCGCACTTGCGGATATATGCTGACAATGTTGACGCTGGGAGGTATTTGGTGTGCGCTACACGACGCGAAGCGGGAATGGCTGTGGCTGGCTGCCGCAAGTGTGGCGTACGGCTTGGCGCTGGGGGCCCGGCCAAACTTGTTGCCCGGCGCGGTCATCCTGCTGCTGCCGGTGATCCAAGTGTGGGGTGAGAGGAAACGGGCTTGGCATGCGCTGGCGGCGGCAACCGTCCCGATTGCGTTAATCTGGTGTGGGTTGATGCTCTACAACGAGCTTCGGTTTGACAACCCGTTGGAATTCGGCTGGCACTATCAGTTGCACGAGGAACGGCAGATCACGCGACAACCTCTCAATCCACGTTTTCTTTGGTTCAATTTCCGTATCTATTTTCTGGAGGGAGCCCGCTGGAGTGCTCGGTTCCCCTTCGTGCACGCAAGCCCAGCGCCACCATTGCCAGTGGGCTATGATGCCGTGGAGAGACCCTTCGGCGTACTGGCCAACATTCCCCTGACGTGGCTGGCACTGTTCGCGCCGCTCGCGTGGCGGGGTCGGTCGGGCCAGGCGGAATCGAACTTGCGCCGGTTTGTAGCGGCCACGGCGCTGCTGTTTGGGATGTCCGCATTCAGTCTCGGGCTCTTTTGTGTTTCGAAATTCGACTATGCAGTGGACTTCCTGCCGTCGCTGATACTTTTGGCGGTGATTGGCATCCTCGGACTGGAGCGCTCGATGACCATGCCCGGGGCATGGCTGGGTGACCGGCGGGTCTGGCGATTCGCTGCACGCTGTGGTTGGGGCCTGCTCTTGGGTTTTTCGGTGGCATTCAGTTTTCTAGCGACTGCCGAGCATTACGCCGAGGCGGACACTATTCGTGGAATCGAGTTGGCGTCTGCGGGCAGACATCAGGAGGCGATCCAACAGTATGAGCGCGCGCTTCGGATTGAATCGAGTTATGCTGCGGCATACCAATGCTTGGGTGATGAACTGTTGCGAGCAGGCAAAGTTTCACAGGCCATTGCTCATTACGAGCAAGCATTACGGCTGTCCCCTAACAATGCCAGTGCCCACTATAATCTCGCCAATCTACTCGCCCAAAACGATCGGGATGCTGAAGCTCTTTCGCATTATACCGCCGCTGCGCGGCTAACTCCGAACGACCCGCGAATCTGGACCAACTTTGGCAATCTGTTCCTCAAACAGGCTCGTTGGGACGAGGCCATTGCTGCCTACGCCAAGGCCCTGCGCATAGACCCCGCCGCGTTCGAAGCCCACAACAACATCGCTATTGCCCTCGCCAATAGAGGGGACTTGGTCCAAGCGACGGAACACTTCCGCGAAGCGTCCCGCCTCAGCCCGAGTCGGCCCGAGATTCACAGCGCCCTCGCCGAAGTGTTGGAACGGCAAGGATTCCACGACGAAGCACAACGCGAGTCTGTCGAGGCACAACGTCTGTCACAAGCCCCCAACCCAAACTAGCCGACATTTCCGATGTGACCCTCGCCCCGCAAACCGTCCGGACGATTCAGTGTCGTTGACCAACAAGTATCGCCTCAGATAATGCTATCCAAGCTCGATTGCGGCTCTAAGGCTAGATTCCTAACTCCGGGGGGGCGTGAGCAATCCGACCATCCAAGTGAATTGTAATCGGGCAGATTGGTCTCTGTTCATTCGATCCTGCCGACGAGTGAATAGGCTTTGGAGTAAGGGCAGACTGCTTGCGTCAATCCTGGGTTGGTGGGGCAGCCGTTGGTGTTGGTCCCCACCGGATTGCCGTTCGGATCATAAGAACAGCTCCCTTGGGCATAAGTGCAAGACCCGCTGGCAATGTACGAGTACGTGGCATTGTCGGATACAATCCCGACGGCGACCCCGTTGGAGGCGATTGCTGCTACAGTGACGTTGTTGGTGAGGCCCGTGATAGTCACGGTGTACGACCCTCCATTGTCCTCATACTCGTAATCGTCATTGAAATAGAGCCGCAGCGTACCCGTGCATTGAGCCGTGAAAATGCCGCTGGTTCCCAACTGGACGCACGAGGTACAAGCGTTGCAGAAGGGCAGTTGCGCCGGCGTATATTGATCTTGCTCCGGTGGCAGGCCGAACCCACCGTAATACGCCTGTAATCCATTACCGACCTGACCGTACCCGTTTGCGCCCCAACCATAATACTGGTTTGTCCCCTGGTTGAGCGTTACCGCTAGGGAGTGGTAGCCGTCGGGATGGGCACTGACCAACACCGCGTTGCCAATGCCCGGCACCAGTATCGGACTGCTGACGTTACCGCCGCCGTTATTTGTGCCAAGCTGACCATTACCGTTGTTGCCAAATGCGAACACTTGGCCGTTGCTCGTGACGACCAAGGTGAACTCATTTCCGCCCGCAATCGCCACCACATTATTGGATAATCCGCTCGCGACCACCTGTCCCGGATTCGTGGTGATACCGCTGCGCCCGAGCTCGCCGTCCGCATTATCGCCCCATGTCCATAGGGTATTGTCCGCTCTCACGGCAATCGAGTGTCCGAGACCGGCAGCAATCGCGATGACGTTGGATATCCCCGGCACCAATGTTGGAGAATTGGTCCACGTTCCGATCTGATTATTCGAATTATCGCCCCAGCCCCATATCTGTCCGGTCGTGTCCAAGGCCAGGCTCCAATAGTTGCCCGCCGCGATGGCCACGATGACCGTCCCAGTCGGAACCAGCGACTGGATCGGAACGTTGGTCCCGCCGTACGGAATACTTCCTGCACCCAGTACCCCTCCGGGCTGATTCTCAGCAGCATAGTCTACATCATTTCCGCATGCCCATACTGTCCCATCGGCGCGCAATGCCAAGGTGTGCCGACTCCCGGCAGCCACGCTGACGATATTGCTGATGCCTCTGATCGAGGAGGGTGTTACCACGTTGGAGTTTGCTCCGTTTCCCAATTGCCCGCTGCCCCCGTCGCCCCAACTCCATAGGACTCCGGTGGCATCTACGGCCACACTGAAATCGTAACCGGCGGCCAGCGCGACCGGGTTGGTGAGGCCCGCCGGGCCACACAGCGGGTCCCCAATCGGTTCCGGCGTGACTTGGACTGAGTTTCCGCCGTCGCCTAACTGGCCCTGATCATCTCCTCCCCACGCCCACAATGTGCCGTTGGTTAGTACCGCCAAGCTATGGTACCCGCCGGCGGCAATCGGTGGGGGCCTGCGTCCGACTTTGTAGAACATGGAGGTGATGCCGCTGCCGTTGGTGGTCGTCGAATCCGTCCAGATCGTACTGCCGTTTTGTCCCCACATCGGAAGCGTCCGCCAAGCCCAGTGCGTATTGCTCTGGAGCGTCTCCGCGAATAGCACGAAATAAATCATATTCGGACATGATTGCCAAGTAATGGTCGTGCCGTTCGTTCCCTGAGTAATGTTCGTAACGTAGAACGGCTGTGTCAGGTTGGTAATCAAGCACGGATCGCCGCCACCGTCATCATCATCGTCCATCGACATAACGCCGCCACTCATACTGATGGCGCTGGCGTCCTGTGCCGCCTCGCATTGGGCCTCGATATTGTTCCAGTAGGTATCCCGAGAGCCAACGTCAATCAGCCACGCATGCGTTATCACCAGCGGCACGGAGAATTGCGTATAGCCCTCCTCCACCAGCGTCTCCCAATTTGTGTAGTTGATTCCGAAGAGAATGCACGAGGGGTACAGGTTGGCTTCGTAGACCTGCCATGAGGGAAACCAGTCCGGCGCGGTGAATTCGGTCAGGGTTGCGCCCGACCACGGTTGCAACACCGTCACGGCGTTCGATTGCGGGTAGAGAGTGACCCAGAGCGGAAATGCGTTCACGCCCTGTAGAGAAGTCGGAACGGAATTCGTTATCCCGGCCAGTCCCGTTGGCAGATTGGCTGTATCCGCCCACACGATGGTCATCGGCTGGAAGAACACTGGGAAGAACGTCCCGGGCGCCCAGACCCACGAGCCGATGGGGAAGTTGTAGCCCTCCAGATACAGACCGACAAGGTCCGTGGTATTGGTCAACAGCAATTCCGACTCAGGTTGAGCCGATGGATTCTCTTCCAATTGCCGAATGTCCGCCCGTGCCGCATTTGATGACCACAGCAGCGTCGTCATCACGAGAGCAAAAGTAATCGCGGTTCGCTTCTCCATAGTTGCCTCCGTGCAGCTCCTGAAAACGATTGGAGCATGGATCTGGCCCCGGCGGAACGTCAAGACAAATCACACAGGTTATAAACGGTGGTCTGAGCGGCCCGTTGCTGGTTTGTTATCTGTTCTGTGGCCGTACATCCAAAGCACCGCAAAGCGCTCGGCGACGCGATCCGGCTCTATCGCAAAGCTTCTCGGCTGACGCACGAAAAGCTAGCCGAGCTTGCGGACCTTCATCCGAATTACATTGGGGAGGTCGAGCGCGGTGAAACGAATATATCGGTCGACGCGCTGGTGAGAATCGCCAAGGCCCTCCGAGTCCGCGTGTGCGATCTTGTCGCGGATTTTTGACCCCGAAACAACTACGCAGCCAACAACTTTGCCGTCACCGAGTTTGCCGCGAGTGCCTTGTGCAGCTTCCACTAATTCGCGCGATCAGTCGATCATGCGGCCGGTGCTTCTAACTTGCTCACCTTGCGCGTACCACTTCAAACGACGTACTGGATAAGTGGAAACTCGTAGTCAGCAGCATGTCGTGTTTGTCGGATTTATTTCGGGTTTCAAATTGAGAGGGGCATGCAAAGACATGCGGCTTTGCAGCTCAGCGCCTTGTTCCCCTGAGACTCCTCCTGCAAAGTTCCCTGACTTTTCCTGGCGGGGCTATTCAACACGCTGGCGATGTCGCCGCTTGAATCGTGGGCACGGCCACATTGCTCGCCAAACCCTGACCGTGCGCATTCCACACCGCATTGATGCTCAGAATCGGCTGGCCGCAGGCAACGCAACCACCCGCGCGGGCAGCCAAGACTTCGCGTTTTTCGCTTCGTCAGAACGCGCGGTGCTTCGCTGCAAAACCCGAAGACAGTGGCTTTGCCGGTGGAATTCCGATACCGTCCCGATGTCGCCGCTGCGAGCCGTGGTTTCTCGCGGCCACATCGCTTTCCGCAATCGCAAGACCGCAGCGCATTCGCGCCCATGCCACAGTCGACTTGCGTGAATCGCACTCCCATTGTACGGCTCGCTGCGCGCCGTCAATCTATTGCTCGTTCCTGTGCTCCAGATTGACTGTGCTCGCTCCGCCAAACGGCGAGCCTCTAAGATTCACGCTGGAGAAACTTCCGGCCACGAAATATCCTAGGTGTGTCAGTGGTGATGGTCGCTTTGACAGCGGCTTGGCCCCTATGGCTTGCCGAGAGCGCCTTACCATAAAATGGGAATTCTGTTTTTGGACGATCCACTTGGCAATAATTGGCAAAACAATCGCCCGTTAATGCTTGTCCCTGCCATTTCTTGCCCGGTCGAGAAATGCTTGATAACGCACGCCGGCTTGGATTTTATGCGTTTTCCGAGGAAACTCGCAAAAATCCGAAAGCGCCATCGGTAGGCTTAAAAGGCCGTTGCTCTACCAGCTGAGCTACCGGCTCGCCGAGTGCGCGGGCACCGCGCGGGGACGGGAGCGCCGCGACTCTGCCACAGCGGTTTGTCAGTGTCAAAAACCAAATCGACCCTTGACGGGCCCGGACGCCAATACACTTGTGGTCGTGCCGTACTGTGTTATAAACGCGCCGTGAATTTTGCTTCGATGTCGAACAGGTCCCGGTCCGAGGACCAGAACGAATGATGCCGACCCGTCAGGGCTCCATTCGCCTCTTTCAGGTGGCGGGAATCAGCGTGTTCCTGCATTGGTCATGGTTCTTGGTGGCCGCGTACGAAATCAGCAACCGCGGGCATGACTACTCCTCCCTGCTGTGGAACGGCTTGGAATATCTCGCGCTATTCGTGATCGTGACCATGCACGAGTTCGGTCATGCGCTGGCGTGCCGCAGCGTTGGCGGGCGTGCCAACCAAATCGTGCTGTGGCCACTTGGGGGCGTGGCCTACGTCGATCCCCCACCCCGTCCCGGCGCCGTTCTGTGGAGCATCGCCGCCGGACCGTTGGTCAACGTCGTGCTCTTCCCCTTGCTCACGATCGGGCGTTTGGTGGCGATTTCCTGGGGCTGGCCGAGTTCCGCGCCCGACGTGTATCGATTACTTAACGCCATCTGGGTCATTAATCTCGCGCTCTTGATCTTCAATGTGCTGCCGGTATATCCGCTCGATGGCGGACAGATTCTGCGCGCGTTATTGTGGTTTGCACTGGGGCGAGCGCGCAGTCTAATGGTGGCGGTGGTCATCGGCTTCGTTGGCGTGGCGGGATTGCTGGCCCTGGCGTTGTGGGCGCAATCGATCTGGTTTGGAATCATGGCCGCGTTCATCCTGATGAATTGCTGGCGCGGCTTGCAACAGGCCCGCGTGCTGGCCCGGCTGGCGGCCGCGCCCCGCCACTTAGGTTTTGCGTGCCCAGCCTGCCAGGCGGCTCCGCCACAGGGCGCGCTATGGAAGTGTGGCCAGTGCGGGACCGCCTTCGACACGTTCGTGACGCATGCCACCTGCCCCAAATGCGGAGCACAGTTCGAAGTCACTCGATGTGTCGACTGCGGGCAACTGAACTCCATTGACGCGTGGTCCGTCAACGCGTCGGCGCCACCGGCACTTCCCTAGGTCCAGCGCCGCTCACCGTGCGGTCCGAAGTCGCCGGTCGGACTGCCGGAACCGGCAAGCACGTAGTTGTTCGTCAGGTCGGTCGCGATCTGGCCGTAATTGATGACGTTGACCCCACCGCTATTTCCAAGCAGTGCTACGGCAACACCACGCGCACCCGGTAGTACCGGTTGATCGGGATGCCCGGGATGGCCGTATCCGCCATGTTGGTGACCGTGCCAGACCGTTCCCGCCACTGAGAATATTGGTCAGGCCGGTGTTCTGCCAGCCGCCATTCGTGTAGTTGCCGTTGGCGTCGCCGGTCATGTAATCCAATACATTCGTCCGTGACGCAATCCCCGGCGCGTAGGTGTTGTCCCCGTTGGCGCCAAGATACGTCACCACGACGCTGTTGGTCCCCGCCACTGACTGTTCCACGATACTGATGACGTGCAGGTACGCCGCCGCGTTGGTGGGGTTGAAGCCCGCCATGAACTTGTTGGTGTTGCTCATGCCGGTGCCCGTGTAATCCCCGCCCGGCGCGGTCCTCGCACTACTGTTGGTGCCGAAGTACTGGAGCCGCCACCACGCGAACGGATCGTAAACGTTGATCAACGCTGTCTGGGAATTGGTACCCGACCCACCATTACCGGTCACGATCTCCTGCACGGTATACGTGCCCGGATTTACGTAGATGTCCGACGGGTTCTGTCTGATCGACGTGTTGCCATCGCCAAATGTCCACGCCCAGCCTGTGATCGAACCGGACGACTGGTCCGTGAAGTTTACGGCCAACGGCGCCGCTCCGTTGGTTGGACTTGCCGTGAAGCTCGCCGTCGGAGGCGGCGTCAACACCGTGATATAGTTGGCCACCGTGTCCGTGCCTGAGCCACCGGGGCCGCTGACGATATCCGTCACGCTGTAAACACCCGGTGTGTTGTAGGTGTAGAAGACGCTGTTGGTCGCAAGATTGGTCGTGCCGCCATCACCAAAAGTCCAGGACCAATTGGTACCGCCGGTGGATGTGTCAGTGAACGTCACCCCCAACGGCGCCACGCCATTGGTCGGGGTCGCGGTCAAATTGGCCACAGGCGCGGTCGAGGCAATGGGGATGAGGGCAAACGCATGGGTATTCGTGCCCACGACCCCATAACCGACAATCTCCCCGGAGTCATTGATGGCATAGGGGTAACTCAATACCCATCCCGAGTTCGTGGGGATAAGAGTGTTGAGGTCAACTGCCGGACTGGTGCCGCTCATCCACAGGAAAGCATGAGATGTGTTGTTGGTCAGGTACGCCCAACCGATCATCTGACCCGCAGAATTGATGCCGTTGGCCTGACTGGACGTGCCCCCAAGCGTGCCCAGGTCAATTGCCGCGCTGCTGCTGTTCGTCCAAAGCACGGCATGATAGGCTGCATCGCCCGGAGGGGTCGCAGAACCCGCGATCTGGCCCGAGACGTTGATACAGTTGGCCTGGCTGAACATGCCCCCGAGTGTGCCCAGGTCAATTGCCGCGCTGCTGCTGTTCGTCCAGAGCACGGCATGAGAGGCGGCGTTGCTCGTGGTGTAGGCAAAGCCCACGATCTGGCCCGAGTTGTTGATACCGTCGGCCTGACTGGACGTGCCCCCGAGCGTGCCCAGGTCAATCGCCGCGCTGCTGATGTTCGTCCAGAGCGCGGCATGAGAGCCAGTGTTGCCCGTGGTGTAGGCAAAGCCCACGATCTGGCCTGAGTCGTTGATACCGTCGGCCTGACTGGACGTGCCCCCGAGCGTGCCCAGGTCAATCGCCGCACTGCTGATGTTCGTCCAGAGGACAGCATGAGTGGCGGTGTCGTTGGTCAGGAACGCCCAACCGACCGTCTGACCCGCAGAATTGATCCCGTTAGCCTGACTCGACGTGCCCCCGAGCGTACCCAGGTCAATTGCCGCACTGCCGCTGTTCGTCCAGAGCGCGGCATAATAGGCTGAATCGCCCGCAGTGGTTGCAGAACCCGCGATCTGGCCCGAGCCGTTGATCGCCTTCGCCTGAGAGGAAGCTCCGCCCAAGGTACCCAAATCGATAACATTGTAAGTGGCGGATGCGCCTGCCCGTCCAACATGCCCGGCCAAGAGCATCCATACAGCCGTAGTGATGCAACGTAAGATTCTCGTGGAGTTCCGGGCATGAACAACCTTGGCGCGGGTGGGTATGGGAGTACGCGCACAGGCTTCCTTGAGACACGGCCTTGAACAGCGGTCGATACCCCATTGCCACCGCAAAATTTTCTTGCGCTTCATCACCCTTTTTTCACCCAAGCTGCAAGCGAAATGGCTTCTTACGGTAATAGAAGAGCCATTCGCCGTCTAGTGATTTGTCCCGTTTATGACGATCCAATCTTAACATGTTTATTATAGCCAAACCGGGCTCGCCTTGCCTGGGAACCCTCGGTGTGCCGCAGTCCATGCAAAAGCCAGACTTGTGCCATTATGCCTTGTGGCGTGCGTTTTGTTGCCGCCCGGGACGGCGGGGCGTCTGAGCCGTCCGCACCTGAGAGAATCAGCCCACTCAGTAAAGAGAAATGGGAATCTCCCCCACGGAAAATCGCCCCGCCCGGGAACCATCGGCCCAGATTTCCCGTGTAAGACTGCAGAACAGACCACCGGGCCGCTACTGGTACGTTAGCTGCTCAAACCACCCTCGATGTTGAATTATGCTGTTCTCTCGGTTACTCACAAGGCTTTGTCCCACTACTCTCACAACCCACTCCGATTGTGGTGTCTGAAGCCGAACGTGCCAGCAGGTTGGCACCAGATGCGCCGAGACGCTCGCCCATGATGTAGTTGAATCTCCCCAGTCGGTGATTCGAGCCGGGTGAAAGTAACGTGGTGAAAGGAGTTGCGTAGTGAATGTGAAGAAGTGGATCGTTCTGGGAGTGGGATCCCTGATTGTGGCTGCGGCCTCTGTATGGGGCGGATCGTCGGGCCTCCTTACGTTTGGCTCGGCGGCCTACACGATCGCCGTTTCGCAGACAAGCACCGGTGGTCTCCCCCAGTGTTCTTATGAATCTTGGTGGGGATCGGACATCCTCGCACTCGCGTTGGGCGCACAGCCGACTAACAACGAAATACTGGCCTTCGCCATAAACTGCGACAGCTCGTCGGGGCTCTTGGTTGCCTACGACACGATCACATCGAACGTAACCCCGATTGCGCAGACCACCAGCTTCGACGCGGTGCTGGATGCAAACCTCAAGACTGGAGCCACGAATACGGAACGGTTTGTCGCAGTGTTTGATGTTCAACCCGTCGGGAACCTGGCGGGAGGTTATTTGACGGTTGCCGGCCGCCTGCACCTGGATACCAATGGCTGCGCCACGGCTGTACTGACAGCCCAGGACCACGATCCGCTCGACAAGGCGATGGGAGATGAGGACGTTGTGAATGTCTCTCACGGCAATCACAAAGGCGTCACCCAGCGCTCCGGACAAGCGCACTTCATGGGCGTGCTCGACGTGATCTCGAGCGGTCAAACGAATACCGTGCTGGTTCCCACGGGCCATCTGACCTTTACCGGCCAGCTGGACTAATCTTCGGCAAGACAAAGAAAGAGACTTCCAAGTGCTGTCTGCTCAGACAGCCGCCCGCAGGCGCTGCCTCATGCTCTAAGCCGGTTCCGACGGGACGATGTTCAATCAGAAACCGCGGTGTGCGTAGCGCCCACTGACTTCGCCCCTACTTTGAGCGAAGCTTCCAGCCCGCAATGCCCAGCGTTGTCAGAGCCACGCTGAGTAACGTCAAGGTCGACGTCGCTTCCGGCACCTGGCAGAGCAACCCTTGCGATCCGCTGTCGTTGTCCGGTTCCAGCCATTGGACATTCGGTGCCGCGGGAAGACTGCCCAGGCTGTTCAGCCAAGCCGCAGCGTCGCTTGCCGCCAGGGCGATGTTCCCGGAGTCAGAAGACGTAATATAAAAGCCGCCGTTTGACGAACTGAAGAGGCTGCCACTCGTGTAGGTGGCCCGGCTATTATACAGCGCTTCCCAGATCGCGAGCTGGAGTCCTGCTTCCTGTATCGCCGGTCACATCCGCTCCCGCCGATCCATGATAGGCGTACCAGATCGCGGCCGCGTTCTGAATGCCGCCCGAAATCCACGTCGGAGCCACTCCCCCGACGCTGGCGGCGGAAGACAATGACAGAGGAGTGTAGTTGTATGTCGTGGCGAGATCCGCGCCGACATCGGTGCAATACGTATAGAGCGGAGATGGCCAACCCGGTGCGGAAGTGGTCATGATAAATTGGCCCACTAAGGCATTCACATCCCCATTGGGCGTCTGAATCCCCATCACCATCCCGCCGCCAGTTTCGCCCTCAAACGTATATTGAACCGCGCTGGCTGATGTGGTGATAATGGCCAAGCCGATGGCTGCCAAGCAGAGCCCTACCCGGGCCGAGAACAACGTTGTCCCTTTCATCCCTATACCCTTTCGTCCCCTTCTGCTTGCCGTCGAACCAAACGACGGCACCCGTTGCAGAATCAGTTTTTTACCTAGCACCATACGTGCCGCAGCGGTAAAAACAAAGCCGTGCAACCGCGTTAACCTGCTTATGATTAGATACTTATAAATTATTGTCTCACCCGTGAGACTCCGAGAGTTTGCCGATAAGTGTAAGGTATTCCGACGCCAGTTTACACTGTGTTGACCGTGACATTCTGCGTGGTCTTGCGCCTCCGAATGGCCTCCCACCGTTCCACGATACGTAGCAGAAAGCCCGGCTTTGATGTTGTCGCTGCGACCACGCACGAATAGAATGAGCCTCGCATGAGAAGCACGGGAATTGCCCCGTTCATTCTCGCACGTGTCGCGTATAACATCCGAAGGAGGCTGACGAATGACTAAGGTTTCAACGACTCGAAACGATCTCGACCACTCGCCGAACCATAGAGGTGCGTTCGTTGGCGGTCGATCCGCGAACGATGCTGGCGACCCTGGCGGTCGCAATCCTGACCGCGGTGGCCGGCTGTCAGACGACTCAGACAAACGTTCCCGTCCAAACCGCCACCGACAGTTCGGATGCGATTGTCCTGCGAGAGGGCGACGCGTTGAAAATCACCTTTCCCGTGCCCCGAATCTCAATGACTCGCAACAGATCCGAAGAGACGGCAAGATTGCCTTGTCCATGGTCGGCGAAGTCGTTGCCGCCGGGCTGACGCCGGCCGATTTGGAGAAAGAGATTCTCAAACTGTACTCGTCCCAGTTGGTCACAAAAGAAGTCACGGTGACCGTGACTTCTTCCTCGTTTCCCATTTTTGTGACCGGGGCTGTGATCCGGCCAGGCAAGATCCTGTCCGACCACCCGATCACCGCGTTGGAAGCGATCATGGAAGCCGGCGGTTTCGATTATGCGAAGGCCGACCTCGGTCATGTCCGGGTGGTCCGGACCGAGAAAGCCGGGACGAAGAACTACACGCTGAACCTGAAGGAGGCGTTGCAGGCCAAGCAGAGCACGCCATTCTATTTGAAACCTTCCGACATCGTGTACGTACCGGAGAAATTCTCCTGGTTCTAGCGGCAGGCTGAGGCGGGATGCTTCTTGTGTCTCACGGAGGCGTTTGCCGCCGTGACAACGGGTGGGAGGGACTGCGGACGGTATTACTGGGGTTCTTGCGCGGGCCGTTGTATGTTCAGCCTCTCCATCAGCTCGTACAACGTGGGCCGGCTCACACCGAGTTCGGTTGCGGCCGCGGCGATTTTCCAGGAGTGTTTCCGTAAGCCCTGAAGAATCATCTCTCGTTCCAGGTTCTCCCGGGCTTCCTTCAATGTCGTGGCCCGTGGGGAATCCTTGGATTCGGCCAACTCGAGATCTTGTAAGGTCAGCCTGTTGCCCTCGGCCATAATCACCGCCCGTTTGACGCGGTTCTCCAATTCCCGGACGTTTCCCGGCCACGCGTGACCGCGCATTGCGGATACGGCCTCCCGATCGAAGGCCAGGCCCTGCTTTCCGATTTCCCGCGAAAACCGTTGCAGGAACGACTGCGCCAGCAGGTGAATGTCCCCTTCCCGGTCACGAAGCGGCGGCAACGTCATCTGCACCACGGCCAACCGATAGTACAGGTCCTCCCGAAAGCTTCCGTCGGCCATCCCCCTCTTGAGATCGGAGTTGGTTGCGGCAACAATGCGCGCATCCACATGGATCTCCTGCCGGCCACCGACCCGTTCAATGCGTTGTTCCTGCAAAAATCGAAGCAATTTCACCTGCAACGGCAACGGGATCTCTCCGATCTCATCCAAAAACAGCGTCCCGCCGCTGGCACTTTCGATCCGCCCCTTCCGTTGCATGTGGGCGCCGGTGAACGCCCCCTTTTCATGCCCGAACAATTCGCTCTCCAAAAGTGTTTCCGGGATCGCGCTGCAATTGATCGCAACGAACGGGCCGTCCTTTCGAGCGCTCCTCCGGTGGATTGCCATCGCGGCCATTTCCTTTCCGGTTCCGCTTTCCCCCAGAATCAGGACGGGGGCTTCCGTCACGGCCATCTTGCGGATCGAAGCGAATACGGTCTGCATCGAGGGACTCGTGCCCTGCATGCCCTCGAAAGTATCGCCCTGAAATTGCTGTTGCATCTCGCGGTACTCCCGCTCCAACCGCGCAACGTGGAAACAACGTTTCAGCAAAAGCTTCAGTTCCTCCATGTCCACCGGCTTGCACAGAAAATCGTAGGCCCCGGCCCCGACCGCATTCAGCGCGACCTCCTTCTCCTCTTGTCCTGTGATGACCACGACCTTGACCAACCGATCCAGCGCAACCAGCTCGGACATTGCCGCCAACCCCTCTTCGGGATTGTTTGGTTGGGGCGGCAGCCCCAGATCCATCAACACCACTGATGGTCGATCGAACTTGAAACAGTCGACCGCGCTGGCCCGGTCCTCCGCCAGCAATACCTCGTAATCCTGCGCCAGCGCCCACTTCATCTGGGTGCGGATTTCCTCATCATCGTCAACGATCAGTAATTTCGGGTTCATTCGCCTGACCTTTGGACGGGCAACAATACGCGAAACGTCGTGCCCTTGCCCAGTTCGCTTTCTACCTCGATCCTCCCCCCGTGCGCCTCCACGATCATCTTGCTCTGGAACACGCCGATGCCGAGCCCTTTCTTCTTGGTGGTTTGGAACGGGCGAAACAGAGATCGATGTTGAAACTCCGCGCTCATGCCGCAACCGTTGTCCGCCACCGCGAGCACAACCCAGCCGTTCCGGTGGGTCGTTTCAATGCACACCCGACCTTTGCCGGAAACAGCTTGCGTCGCGTTGAGCACCAAATTCGTTACCACTTTGAGCATTTGCTCCCGATCCAACCACAACCTGGGTAATGGATGCAGGTCTTGTACCAGATCAACCTCGCCGGTCTTGGCCCAACCGGTGACGGCCTGGGAAACCACCTCGTTCAGGTCCGATTCCGTCGGCTGCATTTCCAATTCGTGACGCAACAAGCTCAACCGTTCGATCAGTTGGTTGATGTGATCCACGGTCTTGGAAATCCCGCGCAACGCGTCCTCACGAAAGGCGGGCTTGTCAAAATGGATGGGCAGGTTGCGTAACATCAGGTTGAGCGTCGATGCGGTGTTTTTCAGGTCGTGGATGAAAAACACTGACATCGTCTGAAACGCTTCGAGTTCCCTCGCCTGCACGAGTTCTTGGGACAATTGCACGTTGCGCAGGCTGGCCGCCGCCTGGTCGCCCATGCATTTGAGCAGGTCGAAATCCTGCTGCAAGAATGCAACCCCCCCGACGCGATCGCCCAACGTGATCAGCCCGAGCAGTTCTCCGTTACTGATCATCGGTACGGCAATCCGGTGCCCGCCCTTGCGGAATTCATCCGGATGCCACTGCCGCAGCAGCGCGGCCCACCTTTCCTTCGATGTATCGATGTCCACGGGCACTGTCTGTTCGAGCAGGGCGCGGACCACTTCCACCACCTCCGCGCCTTGCGGGCTGAAATTCGTGCCCGTGGTATCGGACAACGACGTGGATGCCGCAAACGTCAGCCGTTCTCGCGTATCGTCCACGAGCCAGATGGTCACGGAGAGCGCTTGGAAGATTTCCGCGATCAGTTTGACCGTCGCGCGGCACAGCTCCGTCTGGTCGACGCGGGAGGCGGTGCCCTCGGTGAACTTTCGCCAGACCAGACGATAGTCATACAACGGCCGTTGAAGGTGACGGCTGACGAAGCGCCTGGTAAGCAGCCGCACCCGCTCTGACAGCAACAGGACTGTCAGCAATACCAGGGCGACCAGAATGACGAATGCCTTGAGCGTGAAGGTCATGTCTCCCCCGAGAAATGCGACCACCTTCGCGAGTACCCCAACAATGAAAAGATAGATGCCCGCCAGCAGAAGCGTGAGCGACTCATTGAGAACTGATTGCGATGGATAGACAATGACGTTGAAATGACCTACCCGTAAGAGCGAGCGCATAATCAGCAGGCAGGCCACGAGGAGCGCGCCTGAGTTGACGCCCTCCAGGGATAAGTCAATGGCACCAAACAGAAGCGCCTGGCTGCTGGTGTACGTTCGGACGGCGAATAGCACACCCACACCGAGAATCATGAATTTAATTCGCCAGCGCATCGTTCCGACGGACGCCCGAAACGTGCGCTCAAGGTTCATCAGTACCAATACTGCGGCGATCAAGAAGAGAAGGTTTAAAGCGATTCCAGATGGACCCAGACGAAGCATCCAGTGATCCTCGACTGCGCTGGGGGCAATCGAAGTAATCAAGTTTTCGCGGAACAACACGGCAAGCCCCGCAGGCAGAAGGAAGGCCGCGGCCACCATCAACCGCCCTTTAGCCAGAAATTCCCGAGCATTCCCGCGCGAGTAACCCAGGCCGAAGAGAAGCCAGATACCCGGGAGGAAGGACATGACGATCAACCTGCGCATCTCCCAGTGAACGACCTCTTCCGGCCGAACAGCGCCCGCGCTCATCCCTGAGAACAAGCTTTCGGCGGCAAGCAGCGCCATTCCGATGACGAAGATCCAGCGGACGAGTGACCGCTCCGACCGGATGGCGACGCCCAAAGCCAGTGTGGCGGCCAGTATGGTGCCACCGATGGCCAGCGCATAGGCAACGTTCATGATCTCACATTCGGGGGACGGTGATCTGCCCGACTAATTGCAGGCACGATCATTGTAGTCAGGCAGAGCAAGAAATGACAGCAAAACTGATGGGGCAGCGTCTACTGGGCGAATCCGGGAACCGCTATCGGGTTGCGGCGTGCTTGCCCCAGACTTATGTGCTCCAGGCGCTCACGAGCGCAGGAACCGAGAGACAGCCGGTGGAGATAGAAAGGGCAGGGAAATCAATCCCTGCCCTTTTCGAAAAGCAAACTCGTATGTACTAGGCCAAACGTCGCTTGATCAACGCAAGGCTGGTGAGTGACACGCCCAGCAGCAGAACGGTTGTTCCGCCATCTGGTACGCCAGCAGCAGCGTTGCTCGATTCGAAAGTGAACGTGTCGGAACCGAAAGTCGAAGCGTTCAAGATCCAAATGCCGGGGGTGTCGTCATACCCTGTTACTTGTAGAGTACCGCTCCCATCCAGTTGGATGGAGTTGGCGCTGATCGGGCCAACGGACAACGACTTCAAATTGAAATCGTAAGTAGTAGTACCAATAGTGAATGTCCACAACGGACTGACAGGAAGGACAGGAGTTGGCGCGAAAACAACGGGATTCGCCATCGACACAGCCTGACCATCAGCAACGCCTGCATACGTGCCGGAAGGAGCACCGCCTACTGTCACTCCAGTGAAACTCTCAAACTCAGTGGCTGTAAGGAAGTCGCTGCTGTCGGCAGTAGCGGTTCCAGAGAGGTCTATTTGTCCAGTGATCGGAATCGCCTCTGCGGACATGCTCAGTGAGGCAATCACCGCTGGCACCATCAAAAACTTAATGAGCTTGGTTGTCATACTCCATTCCCTCTTATTTGCACGTATTGTCAGCTTTTTATTGTACCCACACCACATGCAGTTGCTACTCTAGCAACCCATATGCCACGCAGCCTGCTACGCCGACCCCATAAGCCGTAACAGCCTAATGAATAACTATTTGCATATACCAAAAACTCAGGCAACGACTGAGCGCCCTGTGGCTGCCCTCGGGAAACTGTAAAGAAATCCGACTGTATTCATGGATAGTTTACAGTCTCTCTGTGCTGTCAGAACCTCTGCGAAAGCGGTGATTTGCCCCTCGATTCATTTCAATTCGGCCAAAGTTCGTCGCGCGTCGACGGCGAGTCCGGCCTCCAAGTTCAAATCCAAGGCTCGCTGGAGCGACTGTCTGCTCTCAGTGGACTGCTTGAGTCGATACTGGGCCACGCCCAGGTAGTAGAACACCTTGGCATCTGTAGTCCGCTTGCTGGCGCTTTCCTGCAGCAGCGCAGACGCTCTCGCATAGTCTCCCTGCCGATACGTCATGATCCCCAGGGCCTTTGCAACGTCCGGATCTCCGGGAAACGCTTCTCGGGCTTGCATCGCGAGCTGCAACGCCTTTTGATTGTCGGCGGGTTGATCCGCCGCGTACAGGATTGCCAGTCGCCTCTTCGCCGGTCCAAAGTCAGGATACAGGGACAGCACTTTCTCATAAACCTGCTCCGCCACGCGAATATCCGCTTTTTGGTCCTCAATCGCTCCCATCACCATGAGCGCCGGCACGTAGTCGGGTTGTGATTTCAATAGGTCCTGAACGCGCGATGACGACGCGGTTGCCCGCTCCGGGTCGTCAGCCAGCGCGATCATGTCGAGAAAGCGTGTCGCGGCATCCGCCCGCGAGAACCCAGACCCTGCCTGTAGGGCGCTTTTCGCATTGGATGCAGCATCGAACACCTGGCCAACGCTGTAGGAGGCCAGCGCGAAATCAAAGAGTACTTCAGGATTCTGGGGTTGTTGACTCAACGCTTGTTGGAGCAAACTCGCGGCCCATTTGTAATTGCCCGTCTGAAACGCCAGCCGACCAAGAATCGGGGAGACGGCAGGATCGTCCGGCGCGATTTTGTACGCGCTCTTGGCAAATTCGATGGCTTTGTGCGTGTCGTTCCCATGGGCCGAGTAGAGTCGTGCGAGATTGATTAACGCCCCGACATTGCCGGGATTGGCAGTCAGAACCGACTCATACGCCTCGGTCGCCTTGGCAAAATTCCCCGCCCGCTCGTCAATGGCCGCCAGACGGGCTCGGGCCACCGGATCATCCGGCGTCGCCGCCAGTCGCTTGTCCAACATCACCGGCGCCTCGGGTCCGGCCGACGTGGGATCAATGGCCAGGATTGCCAGGCATCGATCGGCTTCCTCGTGGCCCGTAACGTCCTTGTCCAATTCCTCGGCGCGCTGCAGCGCCGCCCGGGCTGGTCCTTCCTCGCCCAACATGTAATACGTCAGCCCCAAATGAAGCTGGACGTCGGCGCGCTCGCCGATCTTGCCGGCGCTCTCCTGTAGCAAACTCAAGGCCTTCGGGTACTGCTTCATCCGATACAGGATCCAACCCAGCGTATCGGCCGCAAACGGGTCGTGTGGCTGCAATTCCCTGGCTTTGCTGGCCATCTCATACGCCTTGTCCGTCTGTCCAAAACGTTCCACATACAACCACGCCAGATTGTTCATCGCCGGCGTGTACTGCGGATTGGCTGCCAGCAGCTTCTCGTAGGTGTCGCGGACGGCATTGTAATCCTTCTGCTGCTCCTGAATCATGCCGACGAACATCCACACCCCGGCGTCCTTTGGATTTTTCTCCACGAACGTGTGGAGATCGCCCAACGCCTTCTGTTCCTGATGGGTGTCCACATACAACCGCGCGAGCATGAGATGGGCGGTCCGAGATTCCGGCTTCAACTCGATGGCCTTCAACAGCGCGGCTTCCGCCCCTTTCGTGTCCTGTTGCGTCAGGAAAATCCTGGCCTGAATCAAATGCGCCTCCGCCGACTTGGGGTTTCGATCGAGGACCGGCTGCACCCGGTGCAGGGCCGTTTCATACTGCTTGTCCGCGATATCCATGTCCACCAGCTGCTCGACGCCAGCCAGATAATCGGGAGATAATTCCACGGCCCGGCCGAACGCTGCGCGGGCATCGTCCCGCTTTTTCTGCTGGAGAAAGGTCATCCCCATGAGAAACGGGGCATCCGGATTCTTCGGGGCCAACTTCTCCATCGCGCGGTAAATCTCGATCGCCGATTCGAAATCGCCTTGGACGCGATACCCGTCAGCCAGAAGGAACTGGGCCTGAACAAAATGCGGCCGCTTCTCCACCAGCGGCTTCAACGAAGCGATGGCCGCACCCACTTCGCCGCTTCTCATTTTGACCCCCGCCAACAACACCGTGGCTTCCGCAAAATTCGGCGATAGACTCAACGCCTGGTTCAGACTGATCACCGCCTGACCAACTTCATTTTTCGCCAGGTAGGCGACTGCCAGTTGATAATGTATCTCGGGCGTCTGCGGATACGCCGCCACCGCCTTCTTGAACTCTCCAATCGCCCGGTCCGCGTCTCCTCTCGCCAGATAGATCCGGCCATTCAACAGCAGCGCATCGTAGTTTAGCGAATCCCGCGCCAGCATTTTGCCGACAAGGTCCGCACTCTCGTCGTAGTTCTTTTCGGCTAGGGCGATCTCCGCCAGCCACCTCCACGCGGGCAAATAGTCCGGGGTCTTCCGGGTGATTTCCTGTAAGAGCTGTTTGCCGTCAGTCAGATCCCCTGCCCGGATTTTGTACTGGGCATATCCCAATCGCCTCGGAGATCGAGGAGGAGATAGTTCGGCCGCCATCTTGAACGCCTCCTCGGCTTGCTTCCGATCGTTTTGCGCGAGGTACAAGTTCCCATAGGCCCAAAACACCGCACCCGATTTTGGGTCGAGGGCCTTGGCCCGTTGCAGATCGGCCGCCGCTCCCTGATAATCTCCCCGGATCTGTTCCAGATGTGCCAGGCCCACGTCCAGTGCCGCTGTCTCTCCCGTCTTCTGCACCGCGGCCTTCAATCTCTCTTGTGCCTCAGCCACAGCATTCGTGGTGACCGCTGCCTCGGCCAATATCAACGGCACTTCATCATCCTGCGGCTTCCGGTCGAGAACGAAGCCAGCCTCATCCCTGGCATCCTTTGTCTTACCCGCTGACAAATACACGGCGGCCAACTTCCGGCGCAGCTCCAGGTTTTCCGGCGCCAGTTCCTTCCCTTTGATCAGGAACGCTGCCGCCCGCCCATATCGCCCCTGTTCGTAATAAATGATGCCGAGCCGACCGATGGCCTGGGGATTCGTCCGATCCGTCTTGAGGACGATCAAGTACTCGATCTCCGCCTTGTCCAGTTCGCCTGAATCGAAGTACTGATTGGCACGCGCCAGGTGGCGGGCTCGCCTGACCGCCTGCGTGCAACCGGTTCCCGCCATGACGGTTAGAAATAATGCCGCCAGAGCGAGAATCCTAAAAATAAATTGTCGCATGAAATGCCCCCATGTGTTCGGTGCCGGAGTCTCCCAACTCAACTGGATGCACGCTCGTCCTCGATGAGCTGTCAATTACTCGGTACATAGTGCCATGGCCATGTCAGACGCGCCCAACAATCGCCGTCCATCTGGGTCGCGGCGCAACTGCAGATGCATCTAGACAATGCCGTCTTTGAACAAGCTATCCTTAACCCTTTCCGCCGTGGCCAGCAGCCGGTCGCTTTTTGACAAATAATTGTCCCTCATGTCGGACAACATTCTTCTGGCAAAAACTCGCGACTGGAAGCTCCACGAGCGCCGATAGTGATACGTCCGCTTTTCCGCGGTGCGGTACAACACCTTCACTTCACGTTCGTCACCCGGACCAAGCCGAACATCGCATTTCAAGAATCCAGACTGCCATTCAAACGGCACGCGCTCGCCTCCCACCGTCACCGCTTCAACCAGTCCGGGCGCCTCGGGCTTCATCAGCGAGTAGAGACATGGTTCACCGTTGGTATTCCGCAGCCTCAGCAGGGGCGTGAAAAACTTGGCAGCGTAATGGCCGGGCCCCATCCGCTTGACGACCAAGGTCGATGTCAGCGTTCCATGAAGAGGCATCCATACGGGCGGCGTATCGAGCGTCGCCAGTTCGTGCGCGATCTGCCGTAGCGGTTCAAACCCGGGTTTGAAAAACGCATGGTGCTCCCCAATCAACAGTGGTTTCTGGAAAAAGGCGTCAACCGCGAAGTCAAACGTGCAGCGCGGATGTCTGCGACCGAAGATGGCAAAGCTGTCGTATCTCGTGACCGCGACATCCAGAACATCCCGGAGCGTCAGTGGGCTATCCGCCGAATCCACGGGCCACTGGGTCGTGTTCACCGCCGCGAGGTACCGGCACTCCTTCAAGGCTCGAATGGCCTTCGTGGAGAATCGCCCTTGCGGAAACACCATGACGTGATCATAAGGCATCTGGGTCAGTTTGGTGTGGATGTCCATGCGTTCCAGCGCCCACCGCGCCTTTTGATTCAGCCACATTTCATCCTGACTGGCGAACTCGCCACTCGTATGGTCGCAACCGTGGACCGCGATGGAAAAACGATCGCGTTGGCCGCGCAACAGATTCGTAATGCGTCGGTCGCTGCGCCAATAATTGTACGGGATGAACCCCACTGTCAGGGAACAACCCGTTTGCTGGAGTTCGTGGGCCAGCGTTTCGTAATGCAGGAAACCGTATCGCTTTCTCAGATAGGGATCATCAATCACGATCGTCGCCGCTCGGATGGGGGCAGTCCAGCACCACCGGCCGAACACCGAGCGAAGGAAAATGGACAAACCCAACAGTTCGGCATACCACTGCCGTGGCGAGCAATGCGGATCGAGAGGAACGTCAATGTCCACCAACGTGGGACTGGATAACAGAAACAGCGTGCCCTGGTCGCTCGGCACCGATACGAAGCAAGGCAGGTCGTTCACCGAGATAAGAACGTCAACCCCACCCCGAGCAGCGGAGGGGGGACCAAAAGCCAGAGGAACCACAGGCGGCTCGACTGTGTACGACCTGCCGGAAATCGGAGACGCCTTGTGGTTCCCGTCCGCATGAATGTGATACACGACCTTTTTCGTCTCGACCGCGACCACGGAAGCCAGTGCCCCCCGCGTCAGTCCTTTCAATTCGTCGCCTTCCGTTCCCGTGACGCCAAATCCGTAAACCAAGATGGCCTTCGCCTGATGCAACAGGCTTGGAAACCACGTTTGCGATTTGAGAATCTGGAAAGTTGCCAGACTCAGCGCCAGACAGCGTTCGGTCGCGAGCACAGTCAGAACTTCGGGCGGAGGCCCTGCCAGTTCAGCGTGGACCGGTGCCAGTTGCGCCGTCACACCCCAAAACCCGGCAACCTTGGCCAGTGCCCGGTCCGAAACCATCGAGGGCCCGGAGGAGAGCACAACAAGCTGGGGCTCTTTGGTAAATCCTTCCATAGAGGTACGCAAGCGGATTACGACAGCGGTCGAAGACTGGCGGAAAATGCCTTGAGCGTTGTGCTTCGGGTCAACATCTGCCCGAGTTTGGCGATGGGTTTGGCGGGGTTGCCCTGCACCATCGTCATTGGCGGCACCGATCGGGTCACCACGCTGCCGGCCGCCACCACCGCGCCCTTGCCGACGGTGACTCCCTGCAACACCATCACCCCCGGGCCAAGCACCGCGCCCTCCTCGATGATCACCCCTTTCGATTCACGAAAATGGGCGATGATGGTCGCGCGAATCCCGACCACGGCGTCGTCCCGGATCTCAACCAAGTACGGATGCTCGGTCTCGATGATCGCATCGTATCCGATCCACACGCGCTTCCCCATTTTCACGCCGCGCCAACGATGCAACCAGACACGAATACTGGTCGCCCCCGGTGATATTCTCGCTGAGGATCTGCAGGATTCGATTCTTCAGTCCCGATAGAAAAACAATTCTCATCGTGAAACCTTCACCCCTTTCCGTCCCGGGCGGCTCACCGATTTGCGAGTAGCTCGTAAGCCGGTCGATCTCGTCCACTTCAAATCCACACCGAATACCGTCTGTACTCCCACGATCAACTGCACCATGGCCTGCGAGTCCCATTTCCCGATCCGCTCTGGCACGATGTTCGATGCCGTCGTATCGGAGGAAAGCTCGAGAAAGTGAATCAACAGGTCCCGCAATCGATCCGTCTCCACGTTCATTGTCCTCCGTTGCTTGCCAACCAGACCGGGGGCTTCACCGGTTTCAGCGGTTCCATCAGGTAGCGGGTCATCGATGCGCTCTCCTCGACCCGCGCGAACCCCAGCTTGTCATAGAATCCCCTCGCAAGACCGTTTTTCGGTGTCGGAATATATTCGCCAATGACTCCGTGAACCTTGTGGTCCAGCGCCTGTCTCGCCAGTTCGGCCCAGAGAAATTCCTCCACCCCACGCCCCAGAGCCCGGCAACTGACCAGATAGCTCTCGATTCGCAACCGCCGGCCATCATCGGCGGGGACTGCCAGCAACACGCCAACAATTCCCTGGTCGCCAAATTTGTCGGACAACCGCAGCGTCAGGCTGATGCTGCCGGGGATCGACACCAGTGCTTTCAGCTCTTCCAGACGATGCCTGCGGGTGGTCAAATTGAACTGATTCGTCTTCAACAACATCTGAACCACGCGCCCGATATTCCCTTCGTGGACGGACTCAACCGTCGCCGTGAGATGCAGGGACCGGAAAAACTCTTCCAGGTTCGTTTCGCGTCCCTGGATGCTGCGCATCTCCCGCAACTCATATTCACGATGACGTTCACGGTCTTCCGCGGTCACCGCGTAGGCATCGAAGGCGTCGGTGGATTGGAGCGCCTGGAGCATATGGAGCGGGTCGCTCCGCTGATTGATAATCAGCACCTCCGGGTGAAGCATTCGGATTTGCTCCCGCTCGTAGTCCGAATCGTCCAATATCGCGAAACTGTCGATCCCCAACCCCAGTTCCTCTGCCATCTCGCAGAGGTTCTCGTGTTTGTGATTGAAATTGACCCGTTTACTAGTGAAGTCTTCCCACTTTAGCTCCATGTCCGGCAATTCCCGGAACGCCTGCCGCACCTCGGCCTCATCATTCTTGGACAGCAATGCCAGAAGCACACCCTGGTTCTTGAGTTCGCGGGCTTCTCGTTGGATGCGCAGGAAAATGTTCCCGGGGAAATCGTGCCCGAGCTTGAGATGTGGAATACCATCCTCGCCGAGGATCCCGCCCCACAAGGTATTGTCCAGGTCCAACACCAACACTTTTCGCCGAGGCGCCAGCAGCGGCCGCAGATGACGCGCCACGAACAATCCCAATGACAGCGCTCCCCGCAGGCTCAGGGGTTGCCGGGCCATCTGCTCCATCAGCGGGTCGAAGGCGCTCCTTCCTTCATGCCCGGCCCACCAGTTCAGATCCAACACGTGAATCCCCGGTGCCGATGCAGCCAGTTCATATAGTTGACGATTGAGTTCCGCGACCGCGTTCATTGGCCCCGAAACCAGCTGTGAGTTCAGCACCAGCCCGGAAACCACCCGCGGCGCCGGAAACGTCGATACAAACAGGGGTGATTTCCCCATCTCCCGATGAGCGCGGCACACTCGTTCGATTCTCGACCACAGGAGTTCCACCTGCCCCTTCAAGACATCCGCGCCACCGCATGAGAATGGAAGCAAAACTTCCGGCAGCAGTTCTTCGATCCGCCACAGGACCACCGTCGCCAAACTGATCTCTTGATAAACAGGCGATCCCTTGTCGAGCAGGGTTTGCTCGATGGTGTTCAGGGGCGCGATCCGTAACTGCGGCTGGCAGGGAATACACTGCAACCCCAAACGCAACGCCGGTTCGATGGGTTCCAGGTTGAAACTGGCCAGAAGATTGACCGCCACCCCGGGTCCCCGAAGCCCGGCTTCGGCCCCGTCCAGCGCCGCATTCGCCCGGTGGACTTTCGCCCACGTCGGCGTCTCCTCCAATGCTTCCAACACCTCAGGACGGGCTGACTCCGGCATCCGCATGAGTGTGACGTCAATCGGCAGGGTCACGCGCCCTGACTTGCTCTCCCGCCCAACGGCCTCGGCAACGTGCCGGCTGAGGGGACCGAGCACCGTCAGTTGCTCCGGATCCAAGCTGCTCATATCCAACTCAATTTGAAATCTCTTTTCCAATTCGCCGACCATCTGGAGTACGCTCAACGAATCGATGACCCCTTTCAGCAAGAAGTCAAAATCATCCGGCAACGTACCGGGGTCGAATCCTCTTCCACGGACCTCGTCCGCGAACAGTTCCACCAGAAACGCGCGTACGTCTTCGGAATTAATTTTGGCCATTTGGAAAACTCCGTTGCTGGTCTGTGGGTCCCGTCGACACTGATTCGGACCGCCGAAAGAGAATCAGGAGAAGGAAGAACGGCACCATGGACAACGCAAAAAAGATCGGGCCGCCGTCGTGGTGAATCATAGAATGAATCATCTGGGGACCGATATGAACGCATAGTTGGCCGATCACGAAAATGCGAAATCCGTTGCGCAACAACCCGAGCGGAAGCACGGCCAGCGCCAGGATTCCCCGCTTCCACGGCGATCGCAAGAAAAGGTGACCCGCGACCAGACTGGTCAGGAGCAACACCAGGCTGGAATGGATGCCGCTGCATTCTGGCGCCACCTGCAACGCAAAGCCCGGCAATTGAAAGTTCATGTCATTGTAAAGGACCGACGTCCCGGCCAACTGAAACAACCCGTAGGCCGTCAGTGCCGACCCTCGCTGGAGAAAACTTTCCAACCAATTATGTACCAGCGTCGGAAACGGCACCATGAACGCCAGAAAACACAGGGGAAACCGCATGGCTCGCAGAGTTTCTCGGCCCACGAACAGGCCGCACACACCGAAGAAGCAGCCAACGAAGGCGGCGGTCATCCATGCCAGACCATCCTGATTGGTCATGGGCCAACCGGACCACACCGCCAGCCAGTATCCCGCCAGCAATACCGATCCGGCGCACCACGCCAACACCGCGAATCGGCGGTCCGGCTCGGAAAAGCCCCGCACATTGCGCCGGTTCAACCAGGCCAGGTACACGCTGACGAACGGCACCAACAAGATGTGGGAATACAGCTCGCTGGTTGCCGCGAACCACGCCAGACGCGTCAACGGCACGCTGAAACAGGCCACGAGGACGATCGTCGCCCACACAAAATCCTTCGGCCATCTCGGGGGATTGACCGATACCGGGTTTCGCCCCGCCGCCATGGGATCCACCGCGACCGTCTGTGGTTCGTTGGTCACATTCATTAGCTCGCCAATCGGCATGCCGTGCGCCTGGCGTCCGCAGACAGGATCAATTTAGTATTCGAATCCAAGTTGAAAACCGTATTGATTGCTGCTGTATCCAAACCCGGCCTCAGTCGACGCGTCTTCGCTGTGCTGGTACGTCGCCGCCATCGTGCCGTGCTTGAGAATTACGCAGGTTAGACTGGCACTGATTGAATAGTATTCGTCACGACGACCCGTGCTCACGGTACTTGACGTAGACACGTACGAGTCCCAATGGTACCCGCCGCCGACGCTCAAAAAGAGCTTTTTCAGGAGTCGCTGACTCAGACTCGCCGTCACGTCGGTACCTTCAATGACCTCATCCAGAAACGGTGACGTGGACACAGTGCGATCGGCATCCAACAGGAGCGCCGTGACCTCGAACGGCTTGTATCTGACCTCCGCACCGAAGATTGGATTGACCAGATCTCCTGCGGTGGAATTGAGGAATTGTCGGTCTTCCACGCCACCATGAACCTGAAAGCTGCTTACGTCCGTCGCCCGCCAGTTCACTCGCGCCAGGTATTGTTCGAAGACCGAATCGACGCCCACGCTCACGTTGTCGTAGCCGCCACCAACACCCAGACTCCCATCCAACCGGGGCCAGAACTGGTAATTGAACCAATCGAGTGTCGACCACTCGCGCGTGTTGGCCAGCTTGTCGGGGTACGTGAGGGTTTGGTTGGCGCTCAGATCCATTGACATGACCGTGTTGAACCGATAAGACCCCGTCAAGGTGGTGACAAACGTATCTTGCAGCGTCTGTCCGCCGGTCACGATCAGGGGCGAGTCCGATCGAATGAATGTCTGGCTGAATCCAAAAACCCAGTCGCCGTGCGTGAGCCCACCGGTCAATGTCACCGCGTGATCGAGAGTGTTATGAAACTCGTTGGTGCCATGACCCTGG
>CAVQMY010000020.1:0-86124 GCA_963713705.1 uncultured Verrucomicrobiae bacterium | reverse complement strand
GCGGTACATCAGCGTCGCAGAAACTCCGCCAGTTGGCGTTGTCGTTGTCCCGGGCTGCCGATGGCGTTGACCCCTTGTCAACTGGATGAAGGCCAACACCTCTCTTCAAACCTGACCCGAACAAAAATATGGAGATATACAGACGCACATTCGACAACCGGTTAGCGGCCCGATTAACTTTGTCGATTGGAAGGCGTTTCGTCTGCCTGATAGATTTCAGCGGTTGGATGTTCCGTAACGTAGGAGTATTGCATATCGCGGGCAGCATGACCGGCTGTTACTTCGCCCTTTTTGTACGCTTTCTGGTCGCCCGCCACTCTCTTTCACGCCGCTCCAATTCCTTCTTGGACACGGTGAGCGAGTGCCTCACTGCTTCCGTCATATCGCCGGAACGCTAGCTCCGGGTCGTCCACCACCACCGTCTTTCCGTTTTTCATAATGCGCGAGTCACGTTACGTTGTTGCTTCCCGTTTTGCAAGCCAGTAGGCTTCGCACATGCACTCGATACTGTTTGTGTTGGAGAGAGTCGATGAGCACGACAGCGCCGCCAAGTCAGCCTACAACGAAGCCAGAAACGCCATAGATAACTGTAAAGAGAAAAACGAGTCAGTCGAATCGCTTGCAGCAAATGTGTGGCTATTGCGTGTTCCACGTGGCGTTCCCTTTCTAGGGATTGCGATAGGTAGCGCGCAAGGTCTGCATCTGAAATACCGGATGCTTTTCTTGAAGAAGGATAAGTGGATTCACGCATTAGAAAACGTCTCTAGGCTCCAGCCCCAATGACAGACCCAGTGATACCGTCAGAGAATCCGGCTCCGAATCCGCCACTCAAAGAGGCCAGATTCATCGGTGGCCCATTGGAAGGCTGCATCTATCACGGGATGAGTTTCCCGTCACGGTATTTTCACGAAAGCAGTCGCACGCTTCCAAGTGGGCGCGTGGAGAAAAGTGTGTGGGTGTATGAACTGACGAGTGGGCCAACTCCGCTTGTTTTTGAACTGGAATACGTCGCCACAAGTCGATAGGCCATGCACCAGCCAGCACTTCGGTCAACCGCCCGTCACGATACTCCGACCATCGTTTTTCAATCCGCACTACACCAGCACCGAGATAATGCACTTCGCAATCCACTAAGAACGGGAAGCCAACGGGCGGCTTGCCGAGTCCGATTCCAGTAGCGTCAACCACAAGCAATGGGTGTGTCTGCTCCATTATTACCTAAAATTGGCTTCGTTTGGGGGTTTGCGGGGGGTGTTACGGGGTGATTACGGCCCGATAAAAGCGCTGGGAGGGCTGCTGCGCATCCATGATGTCGGTGAGGATCAACGGGCCGCCGATGCTGAGGGTCGGATCGCCGGTGTCGATCCAGTTGGTCGGGGACATGGTGGCTGTGTATTGCAACTGGTAGGTTTCGCCGGAGACGGAGGGGATCAAGACGGCGATGTTCGTGGTATTGAAGACGGTGAAGAACTGGATGGCGGAAACCTGGTTGGCGGGCGGGAAGAGGGGAACGGTGAATTTGAAGATCGTCCCGACGCCGTTGGTGCCGCCGAAGACGGTGGTGCCGTAGAAATTGCCGTCACTGCCCTGAATCAGGGCGTCTTGTGGGAAAGCGCCGTCGGTACCGCCGGCGAACATGTGCAGGTTGGTCAGGGTGCCCGACGGCGTGATCCGGGAAATGGTGCCGTCCTTGCCCGTCCCTCCCAGGTAGGTCGTCCCGTAGAAATTGCCGTCGCTGCCCAGGACGAGCGCGGCCCATGAATTGCCGCCGTCGGCGCCGCTGAAGGAGTGCAGATTGGTCACGCTCCCGCTCGTCGTGATTCGAAAGACCACACCGGATCCACTGGCACCGCCGGTGTAGGTTGTGCCGTAGAAATTGCCGTCGGTTCCTTCGACAAGGGCAGCTCGTGGACTGGCTCCATCGGGACCGCTGAACGAGTGCAGGTTGGTCAGGCTGCCCGCGGGAGTGATCCGGAAAACGGTGCCCGAGCCGCTGGCCCCGCCCAGGTAGGTCGTCCCGTAGAAATTGCCGTCGCCGGCCAGCAAAAGCCCCGCATAGGGGAACGCCCCATCGGGACCGCTGAACGTGTGCAGATTGGTCAGGCTGCCCGTGGGAGTGATTCGGAAAACGGTGCCTGTGACGGTGAGACCGTCGCCGTAGGTCGTCCCGTAGAAATTGCCGTCACTGCCTTCCACGAGGGCCGCTTGTGGATTGGACCCATCGAGACCGGTGAACGAGTGCAAGTTCGTCAGGGTGCCGGTCGGAGTCATCTGAAACACCGTGCCGCATCCGCCGCCGCAATTGGTGCTCGTCCCGCCTTCCGAGGTCGTCCCGTAGAAATTGCCGTCGCTGCCCTGCACGAGCTCGGCCGACGGAAAAGCGCCGTCGGAACCGTTGAAGGAGTGCAAGTTCGTCAGGGTGCCGGTCGGGGTGATCCGAAAGACCGCTCCATCATTGCTTGCCCCGCCGGAGCCGACTGTCCCGTAGAAATTGCCATCGGTGGCCTGAACGAGCGACTCGAATGGAAAGAACCCCTGGCCGCCGCTGTTGCTGAATGTCCAAATATTTGTGAGAGTCTGAGCGAACGCGCCGCTGGGACGCCCGGCCAGAGCGAACACGGCGATAGAGGTGAGAATGCGAAGGATCTTCATGGTTTTTCCCCTTGGTCTGTATCGACGCCCGTACCCATGAAATGTGTTCACAGCCATCCCATAGGGTTTTGAAAAAAGCTGGAATGTCTCGTGTAGCCCTGCCACACGGCAGGGATGAAAAAGCACAACAAGAACATTCCAGCCGCCGCAAAATTGAACCTCCTGCGGCAGATTTGCAACTTCATTCCTGACTTCCTGGTACCCAAGCTGGCGCGGGCTACCGGGGTCCAAGACAAAGCCCGCACCTTCAGCCCCTGGAGTCATCTGGTCGCCCTGATGTATGCCCAACTCACTCACAGCATCGGCCTCAACGATGTCTGCGACGCGCTGGGTTTGCACTCGGGGCCACTGTCCAGTCTGCGTGGGGCCACCCCGCCCAACCGCAATACTCTCTCCCACGCCAACAAGGTGCGCCCGGCACAAATGGCCGAGCAACTCTTCTGGTCGGTGTTGGAACATTTGGGCAACCAGTCTCCGGGCTTCGTCAGCGGTCGGGCGGGCCAGCGGTTTGCCCGGAAGTTCAAGCGCACGATTCATCTGGTGGATTCAACCACCATCCCCTTGATCGCCTCGTGCCTGGATTGGGCCAAGCATCGCCGACGCAAGGCCGCCGCCAAGTGTCATCTGCGATTGGACCTGCAAAGTTTCCTGCCGCTCTTTGCCATCGTGGACACCGCCCGGCACAACGACGCCAAACGGGCACGGGAACTGTGTGCGGGCGTCAAAGCGGGTGAAATCGTCATATTTGACAAGGCGTACGTGGACTTCGAGCATCTGGCCGACCTGTCCATGCGCGAGGTGTTTTGGGTCACCCGCGCCAAGGAGAACTTGAGTTTCCTGGTGGTGCGGTGTTTTCAGCACGGTGCGGCGGGCAAAATCCTGCGCGATGACTTGATCCAACTACAAACGCCCACCACCTTGGCCGACTACCCGGTGGAGCTGCGGCGGATTATCGCGCTCGTCGAGGTGGACGGTCGGGAAGTGGAAATGGAATTCCTGACCAACAACCTGGAATGGAGCGCCACCAGCATTGTCGAGTTGTATCGCTGCCGTTGGCAGATCGAAGTGTTCTTCAAGCAGATCAAGCAGACGTTGCAATTGGCCGATTTCCTCGGCACCAGCGCCAACGCCGTGCGCTGGCAGGTGTGGACCGCGCTGCTGGTCTATCTACTCCTGCGCTATCTGGCCTTTCTGGCGGATTGGAGCCACAGCTTCAGCCGCCTCTTCACCTTGATCCGCGCCGCCCTGTGGAAAAAATGGGATGTGCTGAGTTTACTGCGCTGCTATGGGACAGCCAACGGTCACTTCCGCTACCTGGCCCAGCCAGAACAAGCCTATCTGCCGGGTTTGAGATAGATCTATGGGACAGCCCAGCAAACGAACCCTAATTGTTGAACGCCGCGCCATGTGAATTAAACCCAAAAGTCTTAACGCGTCAGACCGGCCAACACCTCAAATGTCGAGGGAAATCATCCCATTTGCCTAAATTCCACACCTTGTGTGACGCGTGTGAAATGTGTTCCCTTATCCAAACGACCGCACGACGGGAGGAAGCAACTGAATTCAGAAGGTGTTGTACGCCTCACAACCGCCGTCAACTCGCTTGACGACATGCCACCCTGCCCGATCAAGGCATTTAGTTAACAGACTCGCAGCCACAAGTCCAGCCTTATTCGAGCTGGCATTTTCCGCCTGATTTAGTATTTCCCTGGCTTGCGGGATATGTGGCGCAGTTGATCGTCCCGCAGCAGGAGGGCAGCGGATGCGCCGAAGAAGTGGTGGGCCTGGTAGGATTCGAACCCACGACCAAGGGATTATGAGTCCCCTGCTCTAACCAACTGAGCTACAGGCCCACAGTATGTAAGTTGTTATATACCAATAACGTATTGAACGACGCAAATCGGCTCATTTTTGACTTGTAACCCATACTGGCAACCGTATAATGGACAGCACCATGATAAAAAGTGCCAATCGGGCCACTGTAGCGGATCACCAGACTTTGCGCTGCGTCGGTCATTGTCTCTACCGCTCCAAAGAGTCAGACGTATATTACGCCATACTGAAGCGGGCAGGCAAGCAGATCAAGCGGTCACTGAAAACTGAAGGCAATTTCGATAATCAGGCCAAAATAAAGAACTGCCACGAATACGTCTTGGCGTACTCGCGCAACTTTGAGAAATTCCCCCCCCACCTGTAATTGACCCTTCAATTCCAAAGGGCAGCAAACTTTACAGACCCGAAATCCGCAACACGATAGTAAAAAACGGGCCGAAAAACCCCGTGTCAGGAATCCGTTTGCCACGCGGATTTCCGGCTTCTTTCAAAGAAGGAATTATTGCTGCCCGCAGAAACAAATGGCCGCATTACGAAGAAGATTTGGTCGTGAGTGGATCGGCTCTACAGAATGAAGTTATTGCGAGCAGCGGGTGGAGTTCAAAGCAAATCCTTGAAGAATTTATCTCAAACAACTTCCTGCCCGTCACTGATTCAAAGGGGCAGCTCGCGTCATTCGAGCTTTCACAGACAGGTGCAATCGAGGCCGTCAAGAAACGTGACAGCAACCAAAGTCACGTCATCTCAGTGATAAGGGAAATGGGTTCCACTCAACAGGCAAGCCAGCAATTGTCTGAAATTGGAATCGAGTTCGATTATCCGAAGCCGGTCTCGCTTGTGGCCTATCTCATCTCAATGGTGCGGGATAAATCGGCTCTGGTGATGGACTTTTTTACGGGAAGCGGCACAACCGGCCACGCCGTTTTGCAGTTGAACAAAGAGGACGGCGGCGACCGGCGTTTCATTCTTGTCGAAATGGAGCAGAAGATTTCGCGCGAGATTACTGCCGAGCGATTGAAGCGCGTCATTCACGGTTACGGCGACACGCCCGGTTTTGGCGGCGGCTTTCTGCACCTCAAATACGTAAATCACCATACCCAAGTTGCCGATTTTTGCCCGCCACACGTCATCTACTACGGCACCGTGCGCGACTTTGACCTCAGTGTCCGCGTCAAAGCCCAACATGCCGCCAAGCTTCACAACTAATTCGTCAATGTCGGCCTCGGAAAGCTCATTCAGTTTTCGTGGCAGCTCGTGCTGAAAATAGTTTACACGTGCAAGCCTCTCTATCTGGTCGGCGGCAAACTCCTCACTCTTGACGTATTTTGAGAACGCTTGAAGAGCGTTTTTGATTTTGTTCTTTTGGTCAGCGGTCAGGGTGATTTGCGGCACAATGTTTTCCTCCAATTACTACAGCAATGCTGCCAGTTTATCGCCTTTGGCCACGCAGTGTAGCAAGTCGGCGTTGGCAAGCAATCACCTTCGGAGCAGCGCCCGTCCCGTGCGAAATACTTGTCACCCGGACTTGTCACCCGATGACTGAATTTGAGCCGATTCACGATTACACGAGACAAACCGCAAACGATCTGAATACCATGTGAACACTGGCTTTGTTGTCTGTGGACGACTGGGGAGAATTCAAGCTAAAACTGCCTGTTCGCTTTATGAGTCCCCTGCTCTAACCAACTGAGCTACAGGCCCACACGTTCACGCTCGGAACCCAAATTTACACCAGCCATGGCGACGCGCGAGACAAAAAGCGCGCGGCCAACGGGTTGCCGACGCGACGTCTGCGTCATTTTGGCTGCCGCAAAAAAAATCTGGTCAAGAAATGGGCTGACGTGTAGGCTGATATAGCGTTAGACGTATCAACCCGTAGCGTCAGGAAAATACGATGTTCGCCAACGTTCAAGAATACTATCACGCCACATCCCTGCGAGATGCGCTGAAGAAGCTGGGAAAGAACAATGAGCAAGTCCCTGCGCCCGTTACAGGCGCATTCCACCTGATTTCCAGCAAGCTGCGCGCGGCCACCTGCCTGGTCGATGTATCCGGAGTCGGGCTCGATTATGTGAAGCTCGAGGGCCGGAAGCTGGCCATCGGCGGGACCGCCACGTTCCAGCAGATCGTCGCGTCGAAGGAGCTGGGGGAGGCGGTGCATGGTTTGTTGCCGAAGGCGGCGCGGGCGTACTCGACAAAGATCCAGCGCAACGCGACCACGTTGCAGGATGTGTTGTTCGGTTACGCGACGTATTTCGATTTGTTGACCGCATTGCTCGCGCTGGACGCGCAAGTAAAGGTGCAAGGGAAGCAGAAACGCGTAGTGCCAATGCAACAATTCTTCGTGAAGGACAATCGCGCCGTGCTGGGCAACCAGGAAATCGCCGCCGAGTTCTCCGCGAAACTGCCGAGTGGCGATGTTGGCGCATCCTTGCAGCGTGTCGCGTTGACCGATGGCGATGCGGTGGCGATCCTGAATGTCGTCGTGGTGTTGAAAATGACCGGCAAGAAATGCGCCGAGATTCGCATCGCGGTCGGCGGCGGTTTGCCTGCCCCGGTACGATTGACGGCGCTGGAACAAGAATTGACCGGTCAGGTGCTCGATGCGACGCTGGTGCAATCCGTGAGCGCCAAGGCAGGCGAGTCAATCCAGCCCGTGTCCGACGTTCGTGGCACCGCGCAATATCGCCAGCAGATCAGCGGCGTGCTGGTGCGTCGGGCCATTGCCGAAGCCTATCAGCAGGCGAAGGGAAGGGCGTTGTGAGCGGGTCTTCCGTGATTCCGGTCGAACGCATCGAACAGAATATTCTTCTACTGCGCGGGCAGAAGGTAATGCTCAGCCCGCATCTGGCGGAACTGTATGGAGTCGAGCCGAAAGTATTGATCCAGGCAGTCAAACGGAATGCCGAGCGCTTCCCGGATGACTTCATGTTTCAGCTTACGCCAGAGGAGGTTAGACGTTCAAGGTCACAATTTGTGACCTTGAACAGCGCCCCGGCCAAACCATTAAGATCACAAATCGTGATCTTAAAGCGCGGCCAGAATCTCAAGTACCCGCCTTACGCATTCACCGAACAAGGCGTGGCGATGCTCTCGAGTGTACTCCATAGCAAGCGCGCCATTCGGGTGAACGTCGAGATCATGCGGACGTTTGTCCACCTGCGCCAACTGATCGTGTCCCACGCCGATCTCGCCGCCAAGCTGGAAGAGATGGAGAAGAAATACGACGCCCAGTTCAAGATTGTGTTTGAGGCGATTCGCCACCTGGTGAGTCCGCTGACCGCAACACCGCGCAAGCAAATCGGCTTCGGCGTCCGCGAACGGCGCGCGGCCTATGGAATGCCCCTGGCGGTTGTTCCCATGAATTCAATCCCTCGAAGGAGAAGAGCATGAATTTGCACGTGACGATCAACAACGAGCCGAAGGAGTTCATCTGCCAGCCCACCGACACGCTGCTCGATCTGTTGCGGCGGGAAGGTTACTCGGGCGTGAAGGTCGGCTGCTCGAACGGCGATTGCGGCATCTGCGCCGTGCTGCTGGACGGGCGGACGGTCAACTCTTGCGTTGTGCTCGCCGCGCATTGCGAGAACAAGAAGATTGAGACCATCGAGGGCATCGCGAACAAGGACGGCACGCTGCATCCGCTCCAGAAGGCATTCCTCGACGAAGGCGGCGCGCAATGCGGGTTCTGCACGCCCGCCCTGATCCTGTCCGCCAAGGAATTACTCGATGAAAACCCGAACCCGACCGATGCCGATGTCCGCGAAGCGTTCTCCGGCGTCATCTGCCGATGTACCGGTTACGTCAAACCTATCGCCGCCGTCCTCACCGCCGCCCAGGAGATGCGCGGCGCCAAAGGAGGCGCCACGGCTTAGTTAGTGCTAAATGAGATTCTGAGCGATGAACGAACCAAAGACACTTCCGTTTGAAAAGAAGTCCGTAGGCAAGAGCCCGTGGCGGGTGGATGGGATCGGGCTGGTGACGGGGACGGCGAAATTCACCGATGACATTTTCCTGAAGAACATGTTGCATGCGAAGATTTTGGGGAGTCCGCATGCTCATGCACGCATTCTCGACATCGACACGACCGCGGCGGAGAAACTTCCGGGTGTCGTCATCGTGCTTACGTACAAGAATGTCCCGCGGGTGCCACACACGACGGCGGGGCAGGGGTATCCCGAGCCGTCGCCGTACGACGCGTTCATGTTCGATACGAAAGTGCGATTTGTGGGCGACCGTGTGGCGTGCGTCGCCGCCGAGACGCCCGAGATTGCCGACCTGGCGTTGAAGCTCATCAATGTGAAGTATGAAGTGCTGCCGGCGGTGTTCGACGTGCGTGAGGCGGTGAAAGAGGGCGCGCCGATCATTCACGATGAACCCGATGCCGACGGCATTCACGACCGCAAACACAACATCGCGGCGCATTACGACGTCGAGATCGGCAACATTGCGAACGGGTTGAAGGAAGCGGACTTCGTGATCGAGGAGGAATTCGAGACGCAATACGCGCAGCATTGCCCGCTCGAACCGCACATATGCATCGGCTATCTCGACGAGAACCATCGGATTGTGTTGCGCACGGCGACACAGGTGCCGTGGCATGCGCGCCGCATTGTGGCGCAATGCCTGCAAATTCCCGTCAACCAGATCCGGGTCATCAAACCGCGCATCGGCGGCGGATTCGGCGCGAAACAGGAGGTGTTGCTCGAAGATCTGTGCGCGCTGATCACGGTGCGGACGCGTCGGCCGGTGAAAATCGAATTCACGCGCCGCGAAGAATTCATCTCCAGTCGCACACGCGATCCGTCGATCGTCAAGATGGCCATCGGCGTGAAGAAAGACGGCACGTTCACGGCCATCGACCAGCGCGTGACGAGTTGGACGGGCGGGTACGGGACGCATTCGCTGACCCTGCTTACGAACGTCGGCAGCAAGACGCTGCCATTTTATCGCTGCAAGAACGTGCGATTCTGGGGCGACTCGGTGTACGCAAATTTGCCGGTCACGGGCGCGTATCGCGGGTACGGCGCGACCCAGGGCGCGTTCGCCATCGAGCAGATGTTGGACATCATCGCGGAAAGGCTGAATGTCGATCCCATTGCGTTGCGCAAGCAGAACCACATCCAGAAAGGCGAGACGAATCCCGTGTTTGCCGCGCTCGGCGAAGGCAAGGAAGGACACGACAATCCGATTGAGAGCTGCGGACTCGACGAATGCATCGATCGCGCGGCGGCGGCGATTGGCTGGAACCAGAAACATCGCCTGTACCAGAAGCGCGATCCGAACGCGAAGATCAAGCGCGGCATCGGCATGGCGTGCCTGATGCAAGGTTCGGGCATCGCGGGCATCGACATGGCCTCCGCGCGCATCAAGATGAACGAGGACGGCTCGTTCAACTTGCTCATGGGCGCGACCGATCTCGGCACGGGCAGCGATACGGTGCTGGCGCAGATAGCGGCGCAGGTGCTCGGCGTCACCACCGACAAGATGCTGACCTATTCATCCGACACGGACATGACGCCGTTCGACAAGGGCGCGTACGCGTCGAGCACAACGTACGTCTCGGGCGGTGCGATGAAGAAGGCCGCGGAAGCGTGCCGGGAGAAGATTTTGAAGGTTGCCGCCGAGATGCTGAAGGACGACGTGGCGAACCTGCGTTGCGAGAACGCCAAGGTCATCAGCAAATCGGGCAAGGAAGTGTCGTACCCGAACATCATCCAGCGTTCGCTGTATGGCCAGAACCAGTTTCAGATTGAGGGCGAAGCGTCGCACATTTCGTATGTCTCGCCGCCGCCGTTTGCCGCCCATTTCGCAGAGGTCGAGGTGGACACCGAAACGGGCCAGGTGCATGTGGTGGATTACGTCGCCGCGGTCGATTGCGGCGTGGCGATCAATCCGAAGCTCGCCGAAGGCCAGGTGGAAGGCGCGGTGATGAATGGCTTGAGCTACGCGTTGTGCGAGCAGATGGTATTTGACGAACGCGGCCGGATGCTCAACCCGAGCTTCTTCGATTATCGGCTGTTCACGACCGTGGACGCGCCGAAGATCCGCACGATTCTTGTCGAGACCTACGAACCGTCCGGCCCGTTCGGCGCGAAGAGCATCGCCGAGATCGGCATCAACGGCCCGCTACCCGCCGTCGCCAACGCCATCTACGACGCGTGTGGCGTCCGCATGAAGAAGGCCCCGTTTACGCCCGAACGCGTGCTGGCAGCGATTCTGGCCAAGAAATAGCATTGCTCGTTGAACGAATGATGCTATTGTTGTGTCCAAGCTTCTGAACCAAAACAAAGGAGAGCCGATGAAGAGATTTTTAGCATTTGTAGTCGCCGCCGTCGTCGTAATGAGCGCGGCAGCGGTGTACGCGGATCAAGGTTGTTGCAGTGGGATGTCGGCGAAAGGCGCGTCGTGCAGCGGCGACATGTTCAGCAAATTGAACCTCACGCCCGATCAGAAGGCGAAGGTAAATACGCTGATGGCCGAGTGCCACAAGGCGACCTCGACATCGGAGTGCCGCCAGTTGATGAGCAGCGGCTTGGAGAAGATTCTGACGCCCGATCAGTTGGCGCAATGGAAAGCCATGGGCGACAAGGCGACGAAGGGCGGCGGCTGCCCGTTTATGAATTCGACCGGCGCGAAGACAGACAAGACGTAGAAGTCATCGTTCACATTTCGGATCGACGAACCCCGGCATGAGAGTGTCGGGGTTTTGTTTTGGGTTGATTTGTGGGGTGGTTTTGTCACCTTGAGGGTGAAAACAGGAGGTCGCGGTTATGGCGGATGAGAAACCGATGGTCGGGCGGACGAAGCATGGCGAGCTGACACTGGATCAGATCGCGGAGTTGCAACCGGGGTTGGGGACGTTGATGCGCGACGTGAGCGACCGCTATTGGATCGCCTACTACGCGGCGAAGGGCGGTAACTGGGAATTGGCGGCCTATCAACTGCGCGGGGTCCGCAGCCTGTTCAAAAAAGGCAACCTGACCCGGCCGAAATACAAGAGCATGGTGGAAGAGTACACGAAGAAGATACTCGACCCGCTCGACCAGCACGTGGCCGCGAAGAATTTTGCCGCGTTTGAAAAGGCGTACCGGGAAGGGATCGATCTGGCCAACCAGATGCATGCCGCGACCAAACACGGCGAGATTGTGTGGAAGCTTCCGCCGAATCCGCCGCAACACCTCGACCTTGGGCCGACTTCCTAGGCCTCGAGGGTTTCTGAATCTGAGGCGTGGATGAATGACGAGGGTGGTACACCCAAGGTGAGCAAGTTAGAACCCTCGACGGCTTGATCGACTGGCTCCGCGAATTCTGGAGATTGCGCGAGGCCTTCATGGGGGACCCTGTCATCGCAAGGGTCTTCGCCACATAACGGCTCGGCAAGGCAACTAGACCCCATCGGCGCAATAGGCGTTCGAATTGTGCGCCTAGTCATTGGATCGCACGGTGACTACCATTGCATGTGAAGTCGCCGCATTCCTATTCCCTATAGTGGTCGAACATCCCGGTTCAGAGCGCTGACACGTCGCACGGATTCTTGCATGAATTGTTAGAGATCACGTCCTGTGTTGAACGCAGGGCATGTGTCGGAATGTCGTACAAATGTATTGACGTTGTGCCGAGATTGTGAAATTATTCACAAGCGTCGGAGGAGACGTAGCCGCGATGCGCGCCATCCCGATCTGGAAGCTGACGTTTAGAGAAACGTTGCGAGAGAATTGTGGAGGCTGCGATGAAGACGACAGGGAAGTGCGTTGGAGGTGGACGAACGGTTTCTGCTGTGGCCCTCCTCCTCGTTCTTGGGATACAGGCATGGGCGGTCGACCCTGCCGCATCGACAAATCTGCCGGCTCAATCGACCATCTGGGGGCAGACGAATTCTTCTGCTCCGCCGCTCCAGACTTCCGTGCCCGCCTTTCCGCTCGGCGGGACCAATGCCGCGCCCCGTGCCGGCAGCCCCAATCTCCCCGGCGCCACAGCCGCGATGCTCGGTTCGATGGCGTTCTCGCAATCCCTGACAAATTCTCCACCGGCTGACCTGATTGTCTGGTGGATATTCGGTGAAGGCATTGGCACAAACGTCGAAGATGCCAGCGGCAACGGCAACAGCGGCAGGCTGCTCGGCAATCCACTGCCCACGTGGGCTAACGGAGTTACTTCCGGCGCGCTGACCTTCGACGGCTCCCAGAACTACGTACAGAGCGACCAGGCGTTCAACCAAACGATCAGCGCCTTCACCATCGAAGCGTGGTTCGCCGCCACGTCCGTTTACGGCGAAAACCCCGCGATTCTATCGACACTGGGCGATGATATCGGATTCAATAGCCTGGCGGACATCGTCATCTACACCAACTCAATCTATAACGGTAATTCGATCGGGCTGGACTTGCACTGGGGGGATCTGTTGCTCGCCCCCGTGGGCTTGATCGACGGCAATTGGCACCACGTGGCCGGCGTCTGGGATGGCACGAACTCCAGCCTGTACGTCGACGGCCAACTGGTCGCCACGCAAAGCGATGTGCACGCCGCTTTCACGTGGACGACGCCGCTGCGGCTGGCCTACCGTGACACGAACGGCGGCTGCCGTTACGGCGGGCAAATCGGCGAGGTCCGCATTTACAGCCGCGCGCTCTCCGGCGACGAAGTAGCCACGAATTATAACGCCGACACCATCGGCGACGGCATCCCGGATTGGTGGCGGCTGAGGTACTTCGGCAGCGGCACAACCACCAACGGCGTGTCTTGCGCCACCTGCGATCCTAACGGAAACCGGATTCCCAACTCGCAGGAGTACCAAAACAACACCAACCCGCTCTTGCCGAGCGGGCTTACTGTGTCCACGAATCTGATCGCTTGGTGGATGTTCGACGAAGGCACCGGCGCATTCGTGGGGGATGTCAGCGGCAACGGCCACTGTGGCGTCCTGCTCGGCAATTCGCCCCCCACGTGGACCAACGGGGTTACTTCCGGCGCGCTGAGCTTCGACGGCAATCAAAACTACGTCCAGACCGAGCTGCCGTTTCACGAAACCATCAGTGCGTACACCATTGAAGCGTGGTTTTCCGCTGTCTCGGCCTACGGGCAGAACCCGGCCATCATTTCCACACTCGGTGATGATATCGGATTCAATAGCCTGGCCGACATCGTCATCTATACCAACTCAACATATAACGGTCATAATTCGATCGGGCTGGACATGCACTGGGGGGATCTGTTGCTCGCCTACATGGGCTTGTTCGACGGGAACTGGCACCAGGTGACTGGCACGTGGGATGGCTCCAACTCCACTCTGTATGTCGATGGACAGATGGTCGCAACCCAAGCGGATGTGCACGGAAGTTTCTCGTGGACGACGCCGCTCCGGCTGGCCTACCGTGACACGAACGGCGGGTGCAATTTTGGCGGCGACATCGGCGAGATCCGCATCTACGATCAGGCGCTGTCCAGTAACGAAGTCCTCGCCAGCTACAACACAGATACCGTTGACGACGGCATCCCGAATTGGTGGCGACAGGAGTATTTCGGCATCGGAACGACCACCAACGACCGGACCTGCGCCGACTGCGTTTACACCAACAGCGATCTGGACAACCTGCAGGCGTACGACTGCGGTCTCGACCCCTTGGTGCCGTACGTCATCAGCGCGCCCCCGGGGGTCGGTCAAGGCACGACCAACACCGCCTCCATCCCGTCAGCCGGAACCGGAGCCAGTTACACCTGGTCGGTCGCCAACAACGGCACACTCGTCTCCGGCCAGGACACGACGAATATCACTTGGGTAGCCGGAAATCCCGGGACGGCGACGATCTCGGTGACGCTTTCCAATTCTCCGTCCTGCGTCGTCGCCCTCACCACTACCCTCGCCGTCGTCAACCACGCCTACTACGTGGACTACCAAAACGGTAGTGATACGAATGGCGGCACAAACCCGTCGTCGGCATGGCAACATTGCCACGGGGATCAGGCAGCCCATAATATTGCTCAGATCACACCCCTGATTCCCGGCGACACGATTTTCTTCAAGGGCGGAGTTAACTACGTCCTGACCTCGACCGGCGTGGGCATCACCGGAGGCATCCTGCTTTCGATCAACAGCAGCGGCTTGCAGGCCCCGATCACCTACGACGGCAATACGGTTGGCACTTCGGGCACCGGCCCGGCGATCATCACCGACCACGGCGCGACCAACTGGCACGCGGGCTTCTACGCCTCCGGTTCTGACGTGAGTAATGTCGCCATTCAGGGCTTCTTATTCACGGGCATCGGCGGCATCGGCACCAACGCAGTTCCAAACTCCACCAACTCGGAGGTGGCCTTCAATGGCGGATATGGTGTCTACATCACCGGCGGTAAGCTGGTTGGCTCACTGATCACCGGCAACACCTTCACGAATATCGGCTACTGGCAGAACTTCAAACCATTCGGCGCGTGTTCCATCGCCCAATCTGGTTGTGGCGATGGAGTATCACCAGCCGCAATCGCGATTCAGGGTGGCGCCGTCAACACAACGATCAGCAGCAACAACTTCAGTTGTGTATTCGCTGGATTGGACATGGCCCCGGAAAGCGTGGTGAGCAATCTGACCATCGCCAATAACGTGTTCGGCAATTATGAAGTCTGGGGTACCCACATCGGCATGGCCGGCGGCTCGATAGATTATACGTACATCTATAGCAACAAGTTTCAGGACATCGGTGGCGCATATGCTCCAGGCAATGACACCGGATATGACGTGGGCGCCATGCACCAAGACCCATTCTTTCTCGTGGCATCCTTTCCGGAGTCGCCCAACTGCGGATCGAACATAGACATTTACGCCAACAGTTTCACGATGCCATCATGGACAAGCGGCACGGTGAGTGCCATCTGCTACATTGAGGGCGGTATGTCGGTGAATATATACAACAACCTCTACAACATGCCGCAGGCATATGCCCCAAGCGGGGCTATCGGCTTGGCGCCCGATAACAACGTGGGAACGTCGTTTGTAGTCCGGGTGGTCAACAACACCATGATCGTCAATCAGGCGAATCTGGCGTGGAGCGCAACCATTACGGTCGGGGCCGGGTCAAATCTTCCGCCGTATCAGGCACCTTATGTCTGGCCGACCAACAACTCTCCGCTGCTTGTGGCAAATAATATCGGATACAGCTTCACTGAGAACGGGTACAGCGACGGCTATGACGTTATTATGGGCCAACTCACAAACTCGTGGCCGATCTCCACATGGACTTTTGACTACAACAACTGGTTTTCGCCGCAACCTCCACAATACTACTCAATTTTTTGGCTTAACAACTCGGTGACAAATTCACTGAACACCAACGGCTGGCTCAATGTGATGCAGTACTTGGGCATGGAAGCCCACGGCCGGACTAACGATCCGCTCTTCGTGAGCCTCGCTTACGGTGCGGGCACCGGGAGCATCAGCAACAACTACCAGCTTCAATCCGAATCACCGGCCATCGGAGCGGGGACAAACCTGACGTCGTTGGGGCTGCCGGGCTTGAACTACAACCTCAATGGCCAGACCAACGGCAGACCAGCAACCGGACAGTGGAACCAGGGAGCGTACTGATATGGGAAGGGAAAGTAACAACGCCATGAAACCACATTCACCCCGACCGAGAACGTGCATGGAGGGTCGTGCTCCCGCGCGACGGACGGCTCCTGCTAGCGTTTCGACTTGCCATCAGTCGTCTAAACAAGGTATATTGTCTCATAGAGGTCGGGTGCGTATGAAGGGAACGTTCAGAACAACCTCGCCGGTGCACGTCGCGCTTCTTAGCATCTTCATCCTTAGCTATTCCGCTGCTCGCGCCGACATCATCTACGTATCCACAGGCGGTCTAAATACAATTTTGGATGTCGAATCAGGCGGGCCGCAGACCGTATTTGCGAGCTCAAACTTGAGCGACCCCGTCGGTATTGCCTTCGATAGCAGTGGTAATCTCTTCGTCGCCAATGCTGGCAACAACACCATCGAGGAGTTCAATTCGAGCGGAACAGGGCACACCTTCGCCTCCTCAAGTTTAAGTTTGCCTTGGGGCATTGCCTTCGATAGCAGTGGCAATCTCTTCGTCGCCAATGCTGGCAACAACACCATCGAGGAGTTCAATTCGAGTGGAACAGGCGCGGTGGTCGCGACGGCAAGCTCCGGCGTTAATGATCCAGCCGGACTCGCGTTTGACAGGAGCGGTAACCTCTTCGTGGCTAATGCGGGCAATAATACGATCGATGAATTCAATTCAAGCGGAACCGGATCGGTTTTTGCCGCTGCCAGCTCGGGCCTGAACAACCCTCAGGGCCTTTGCCTTGACAGCAGCGGCAATCTTTACGTGGCGAATTATGGGAATAGCACCATCGAAAAGTTCAATTCGAGCGGACAAGGGATGGTGTTCGCCTCGTACTCCACGAACGGCGTGGGGCAGTACCTTCAAGCACCCATCGGTCTGACTTTCTCGAGTAACGGCAATCTGTATGCGGCAGACCAGCTCACCGACTCAATCCTCGAAATCGACCCGAATGGCGACATGTCTTTGTTCGCATCGGGCCTCGACAACGCAGTGTGGCTCGCCATCGAAGTTCCCGAGCCATCGTCATTGTTGCTGGCCGCACTCGGCGCCCTCTCCCTCATCGCCCTCCTCAAGCGCAAGCGCCCGTAACATCAGGGATAAAGAGGTCGACGGTAAGATTTTCGACCGCAGGCAACCACGACGGCGCCCTTTTGCCGGCCAGGTTGGCCGCCGCAACCATCAGGGCCGCCGCACCCGCTACCACCAGTAGCCTTCATTTTAGCAGTAACGTGCCGTTTACTTATCCGTCTGTTGAAGCGCATGGGTGGTGCCAGTCTCCGGATAGGTACCCACTATACACCCGGACCAGAGCAGTCAGCGAGGCCAGGCTTGACAACAGAAGCGGGATGGTGCTTTGATCCTCGTGGTGACCGATGCAATGCTGGCGCGTTCGAGTAGCAACAGGTCGCAGCAGGCGGTGAAGAGACTGGCTGTTGTGGCGAGTGGCTTGAGGAGAACGCGACATGCAAAGGCGGGAACCGGTTTATCTGTGTCTCACCCTTACGGCATTTCTCTGGTTGGCAACCGTTCGAGCGGGCATTCCGCAAGGCATTTCACAAGACATTCCGCAGTTGGAAGAGAGTCCTTCGGCTCAACCTGAGTCGGAATTGCTGTCGACCAACACCCCCGACCTTGGCCCCGCCACCGGGAATCTTCCAACCACATCTGTCGATGTCATGCCGATCAAATTAACGAGGCCCGAATCATGGAGATATCAGTGATGAAAACATTCAGCGTCGTTCAGTTGGTCATCGCGTCCGTACTTACGACCCAAGCCCTGGCTGGAACTCTCACGGTGAACGGGAGCCTGACCGTCACTGCCAATCTGAGCGCCCCGTCGATCACGCTGAATGGCGTGACCCAAACGAGCTGGCCGGCAGCGCTGGCCCAAGGCTACCAAGGGGCCAACTACGTGATCGTCGCCGAGGGCACCAACGATCTTCAGCGCGGCAGCAACCTCCAAGCGGCTTACACCACGGCGACCACACTCAATCCGACATCGACCAACCGCGTCACGGTGCTCGTCCCGCCCGGTAGCTACAACCTCGGCTCGAGCGGCTTGACCATGAACACCAGCTTCGTGGACCTCATCGGGCTCGTGCCCGCCCAAATGACCAGCAAACAGATTTTCACGGACAGCGCCGGGATCACCCGCGCCAAAACCGTCGCCAACGTGCGGTGTCCCGTACTCATTTACTCCCCCGCCAGCGCCGCCACCCTCATCCAGAACGTTGACTACGTCCGAATCGAGTCCGTGATCCTTACCAATACCGGCTCGGGCGTCGCCTACGGCCCGTCCGTTAACGGTGCCAACACGGTGCTGCGGCATGTGTCGATGTCTTCCATGCAGAACGACTTTGAGTATGACGGGGAATACGTCGACTGCGTGTCTGAGGGGGCTGGTTTGGGCGGTTCCTCTTCCGGTTTTTTCGCAGGCCATGCCGGCGGTATGTTTATCGACTGCGTCGGGGGTGACGGCAGTTTTGCCGGCGAACTTTACGATCAAGGCGGCAGCGACGGAGTCGCCAGCGGCACATTCATCGCCTGCACAGGCGGCGATTACAGTTTCGCCGGCGGTGAAGGCAGCGCCAGCGGCGTGTTTAGAGGTTGCGTGGGAGGCTTGGACAGCTTTGGCGGTGCCGACGGCACTGCTGATGGCACATTTGTCGATTGCGTAGGCGGCGATAACAGTTTCGCTGGTTTTGACGGCTCCGTAGATCCGTTTAACAACGGCACCGCTAGCGGCACGTTTATCAATTGTGCGGGCGGTGGCGGCGCCTTTGCAGGCAACGGCGACGCCAGCGGCATGTTTATTAACTGTATTGGCGGTATCTACAGTTTTGGCGGAGGTGGAGGCACTATCGACACCTCGACCAAACTGCAGCATTGCCAGGGTGGCACTGGCAGCTTCGGCAACTACAGCATAGCCAGCCAGGATTTCAACTACAACGTCGGTGGGACGAACACGTTCCTGATGTTGCCGCAACTGCCGACGAGTACCAACGGGTTGCCGAGCGGCACCGTGTATAACAGCAGTGGCACTCTCAAGGTCATGCCGTAAGCCCGGGTGGAGATCACCATGAAGACTCCCCGGCATCAATGGTGTTGGGCTTGTGGTCCAGCGGTCGGCACAGCCCTGATCGTGTTGCTTTCGCCGCTCTCCCTTCCGGCCCAGGTCACCAATTACTACGTCGACGAAGGCGTAGGCAACAACTCGTACGACGGATTGAGCGATGTGGTCAGCGGCAGCGACGGCCCGAAGCTCAATGTATCCGCCGCCATCTCCGTCGCCTCGGGTGGATCGACGATCCAGGTGGACGCGGGAGACTACGCGGAATCGGTCTGGGATTCCGGCACCAACAGCGTCACGCTGAATCCGCAAGGGACGGTGAACGTTTGCGGCGCTGATCTGTGCGCAGCTGACACGGTCGGCGATGGCATCCCCGATTGGTGGCGATTGGAATACTTCGGTACTCCCACGACAACCAACGCCGCCTCCTGCGCGTCGTGCGATCCGGAAAACGACGGGTTCACCAATCTCGAAAAATTCCAGGGCGGCCTGAACCCGTCGGTGGCGTACGCGCTAACGATCCCGGCGCAAGTGAATTCGCATTCCACCGGCAACCCCGCTTCGGTCACCGATCTGGGCAACGGAGCCACCTACACCTGGTCGATTGACAACGGGAGCATCACCGACGGCGACGGCACACCCGCCGTCACGTGGACCGCCGGGGACACGGGAACCACGACGCTCAACGTGTTGATGCAAGCACCCGGTTTCAGCTCAATGTCTGCCAGCGGGTCCGTGTCGGTCACCCCCTGCTCCTTGTTGGGGATCATTCTGACTCCGCCCGAGGTGCGCTTCGGCTCCACCAACACCGCCTCCGTGCCGAACCCGTTCATAACGGTCGGCGTCTACAACAACGGCTTCATCGAGGGCATAACCCAGGGTAGCGACAGCAACTTTTACGGGGTGAGCAGTGATGCCGCCGACAATCGAGTCTTCCAGATTACCCCTGGGGGCGCGTTCACAACGCGGACCCTATTCTATTTCTCGGGCCTATCCACCAGTAACGGATACAGCGCAGGATGGAGCCAAATCTATGGCACCGGACCACCAACAGCCAAAGCGGATGGCCACCGGTGAAGGGCAGCGGCAACGACACCAGCCTCTACGGGGTCAACCCTGAGGGCGGGCTCGGAACTAATCTGTCAGGGTGCATTGCCAACAGCGACGCATCCGGGTACGGCACGGTGTACAAACTCACGGCGCAGGGGACCTTGAGCATACTGCACACGTTCACCAGCGGTACCCTGGACGGAGCCTACCCGTTAGGGGGGCTTGTGCAGGGAACCGGATCAGACAGCAGCAATTTCTACGGGGTAACATTGTACGGGGGCTCAACTAACTGCACAATGCCTTGGGGCTGCTGCATCCCTGGCTACGGCACAATTTTCAAGGTCTCGACCAATGGCCACTACTACACGCTACTGCACAGCTTTAATGGCGGATCGGATGGCGCCTATCCCAATGGGCTGTTCATGGGATCCGACGGATTCCTTTACGGGGCAAACACGTACGGGGGCACCAATTCAAGTCGCGTGGCTTTTCCAGGAACAAACGGGCTCGGGACGGTTTTCAAGATCAGTACGAATTCGAATGGCGGGCCAATCACGATACTTCATCAATTTGCCCCCGGCCAGGGTATATGGCCCGACGCTCCGATGGTCCAGATGGTAGCAATGTCTACGGAACGACGGCCCTCGGAGGAACGTCTAACGCGGGGACTGTGTTCCAAGTGGATACGAATGGCGACAGCGGGAGTTTCAAGACCCTGTATTCGTTCAGCGGTTTTCCTGAAAGCTCAAGTCCGAATGGAGCCCTGGTGCAGGCCTACGATGGCAACCTGTACGGGACGACGCCCTTTGGAGGGTCGAGTAGAAACGGCACGATATTCCGGCTTAGTCCGTCAGGCGTCCTAACGAACTTTACGAATCTCTACGAGTTTACCGGAACCGCGGATGGTAATTGGCCGAATTGGGGTGGGTATATGCCCGCGTTCTCTGTGAGCACGTTCGATGGCTACCTGTACGGTGCGACCATCGGTACCCTGTTCAAATACATTCCCGCTACCTACGGATGGTCCATTGTCAACGGCACGATCATCGGCCCCACAGATAGCCCAAGCATTCGGTGGACCCCGACCGTCACTAACGGCGTCGTGACGATCTATTTGACGGAGAGCGACTCGACGGTCTGCACGCAACACATCAGCACCACCGTCATCGCCTACGCCGGCGGGATTGCCGCCGGCGGGCTCAGCAGCGTAGCTTTGAACCGGACGGCACCCTCTGGGCCTGGGGCAACAATGATGGGGATCTGGGGGACGGCTTGGACAGCGCAATCCTGCGGGAGGACGGCGGCGGTGACTACGTGGGCTTGTATCTACCATACCCGAGCGATGTGGCGGACGCCGCCTCCTGCGGTGTGCAAACGATCACCAACGCCGTGGCCGTGGCCGCTGGTGGGGACGACTATACGGTTGTGCTCGACGCCACGGGGACGGTGTGGACATTCGGTGAAAATGACGCGGGCCAGCTCGGAAACGAGTCCGAGGTGGTTGGTGACGCTAGTACTAATCTCTACCATACGCCTTTCCCGGTCAGCAGTGTCCGTGGTTTCACGAATGTGGTCAGCGTGGCCGCCGGCTACCAGCACACACTGGTGTTGTGCGCTAACGGGACGGTCTGGGCATGGGGCAGCGACGATCGTGGAGCTTTGGGCGCGGGATATAACGCGGGCTCAAACAACTTCGCCATTCAGTCACAGCTTCCACCAGGCACGACCATTACCGCCATTGCAGCGGGCAACGGGTTCAGTCTCGCGGTGGACACGACCGGCCAGGTATGGGGGTGGGGCGACGACGTGAAGGGCGAGATAGGCTTCGGCGCGTCTATAGCCGGGTCGAACAACGTGCCCACTCCCGTGACAAACGTTTATTACGGTGTAGGCGTTTCCAATGTGATTGCGATTGCGGCGGGCGCAAGCGCCTCCGGCGACTGCGCGAGCGTCACGCCGGGCGGTCACTCGATTGCACTCGACGTAAACAGATGGGTATGGACCTGGGGCGATAACCAGTTTGGGCAACTCGGGCGCACCACCACGGAAGCCTACGACCCGACGCCGACAGTGGTAACCGCACTGACCAACCAGTATGTGGTAGGGATAGCGGGCGGCGTTGGCTTCACGCTGGCCGTGACCAGTAATGGGCAGGTCTACGCGTGGGGTGACAACTCATTCGGCGAACTGGGTACCTACACCAGCGCCGTCCCTTGCAACTCCGTCCCGATGCGGGTGGCCGGCATCACCAATGCGGTGTTGGTCAGCGCGCCCCGATCCGATGACAGCATTTGCAACGCGCCAGGCGCGCCGTTTGACGGGTTCACCGCCAAGTATCCTACAAACTTTGGGACTCTGTATTATATGGGTGGCGTACACGCCGTGGCGATGACGGTGGACGGGGGAACCAATCACTATTGGGCTTGGGGCGACAATTCGTACGGTCAGATCGGCAATGGGCTGAGCGGCGGCGCCACAAATCAGGTCAGCCAGGATACCCCGGCCGGCCCGTTGCAGTTCTGCACCCGTTGCCAGCGCGAAGTTCAACTCGGAACCAACGGCACGTTTACAGCGCACTGCAGCGGGACGCTCTACCTGTATTTCAATACGGATAACTTTAACTACGGCGTCCCGGGAGGGGGAGGGTGGTACAGCGCGACGATCCTCGGCTCGAATTCCATGGTCATCTGTTCGGACGTCACGGTGCTGGCCACCAACTATCAAGGCATCGCCGTTGGCACCGTAACGGTTGGCAACGTGTACACCTTCAGCGCGAGTGGCTCGTGCGCGTACGATAGTCAGGGCGACCGAGCTAACCCGAGCGGCATAAACCCCGTCACTACCAGTCAGGTGGAGTGCTCTTTTGCAAATCTCAATATCACGAATGCCGTTTGTCCTAGCGCCAAGTGCTTTTCACTCGTAGGCAAGATTCAGTGAGCCGGACATAGAATGAATTCACCGGAGAGCCAGGCGCATCACCCGCCCTCGCTTGGGATTCGTCGCCCCAAACGCGACGGAGGGCCCGGAATTATCTGGATTTGCGGGGCGCTTCCTGCTATCCTTCTCACGGAGAAGGCGAAAGGACGTTTGATATGAAGAATAGACTATGCCCGCTACCGCTCGCCTTCTTTGCCCTCGTAAGCCTCCCGATGATTTCCGGGCGCTCGCAGACGGTCGTCACATTTGACGATCTCTCTCAAACGTCAACCGGGCGGGTCAGCACTAACATTCCGAATGGCTATGAAGGCCTGACATGGAGCAATATGTTCGTGGTAAACGCCGTTCGCGATGCCGTTGTTAACGGAACGAACGGCTATTACTACGGAATGATGTCCGCCTCCAACGTGGCTTACAATGGGTTTAGTAATCCCGCCGAGATTGACTCACCGGGCACTAATTTCAGTTTTCTGAGCGCCTACTTTACCGGCGCGTGGAACAGCAACCTGAACATCGAAGTCCAAGGGTACAGAGATACCAACCTGGTGTACGACGAAACAAAGGTTGTCAGTGCCACCAATGCAACTCTGTTCACGTTCAACTTTCTCGACATCGACCGTCTGTATTTCGACTCTTACGGCGGCCAGCCAGCTTTTGACGGTGTCGACGAGACGCACTTTGTCATGGACAATTTCATGTTCGAATTCATTCCCGAGCCGTCCACGTTTCTGCTGGCCGCACTCGGCGGCCTCTCCCTTATCGCGTTTCTCAAACGCAAGCGCCCGTAACACAGGGGTAAAAGGGGGCGACGCTGGGATTTTCGACCGCGGGCAACCACGACGGCAACCTTTAGCCGTCGAGGTTTGGCCGCCGCAACCATCAGGGCCGCCGCGCCCGCCACCACCAGTAGCCTTCATTTTTAGCAGCAACGTGCCGTTTACTAATTGCTCTCAAGTTCAACGATGTTTCACATCTACGCGTGTGATGAAAGAGCGAGGTGGGCAGCCGCGCTGGCAGTTGCATTGACAGCGGATAGCGCAAATCGTGTTGAATTGCATTGATTTTGTCAACGCCCTTCAACAGATTTCAAGCAGTCGGCGGGCAATCGGATGTTTGTGCATTAGAAACCTAATTTCTGGATTAGGAGTCAGGCGTCCGATCTGTAACCCAACCGCATAGGGGGGGCTTCCCGGTGCGCATTCTGTGCACATTTGGTTGAGCGGCTGCTGCGCGGAAGTTGGGAATCCAATGCGATGCCGTGTGGTGGTCAATGCTCGGTCGATGAGTGGACAGCGCGTGGCCCAAGCGTGATTGTGTGCGTGGCGTGTCCGTGTACTCGGCGTGGCCTGTGTGTACCTCTTTCGTGGAACGTACTTGACACATGCGCGTACAGAGTGTGGACAAAAACGGATTCCCGGCGGTCACATCCTGTACATCGACGAGTCACTGAGACTGTTCACGCGGCAGTTGCCATTCCTGCGCCAGATTAGCGCATTTTACAGGAGACGCGTGACCTCTAAGCCAAGCTTAGAAGTTTTGGTAGCACAATTGTACGCTGCACTGGATCATTCATTGTAAAGTGCGTGTTAAGTCACTGGAAGATTCTTCGCTTAGTAATGTTCCACATCCTGTTGCCTGACTGGAAAGCGAATGGTGCAGCGGTGGTTCGTGCTTGTTCGCCAGGTGTAACGCAGCAGTATCGCGGTCGTTACGCAGCCCTTCCCAGACAATACGTGCAGTGTAACAGGTGATTTGAGCGAGGACGGAAGATGCGGGTAACGCAGTCAGCGTGTGGAACACGGCAGGCCGACGCGCCGCCGACCGGGAAGGTCCATTGGTCTGCACTCTAATGCGAATGTCGCGGTGAAAAGCCTGTCTTCCGCCACGCCAAAATGACCATGTTGGCAGGGCTAAGCTGCGCCAGAAAAAACAAATTTCAGCCTAGACACTTACCCCGCCTAAGTGCGGTGACGAAATTGCTCGGCGGATGCCGGTCGGGTCGCTCGGCGGACAGCACGTGGCCGCATCATGGCCTGACGCACAGACACCGCGCGGCTGTCGGACAAAAAGTCGAATGACTGACGGCAAGTTGTACGCAGCCGCGCTGCAATCTTCGCCGCTGATTTGTCGGCTCATTGCTTGCAGGCCCGTTCCCGTCATGGCGCGTTGCTGGATTGGCAAGCGACATGCCCGTAACGCGCCTGCTTCGCTCCGAACAAGTGCATCCGCACCGTGCTGTCCGTGGCTTTGCATTGCACGCCACCGACAGCCGGAAAGCGGAAATCTGCCTGGACGCCGGTCGGCACGCCGCACCGACCGCCCGAAGTCCGGTGTAGCAGCTACACGCGCCAGTGATGCCTTCGTGTTACCTCTGGTCGAATGAATCGACCTCTCATCGAGCATCGACTGCGCGTGAGGCGGTGCCAGACGATTGTGCGGCTCGCTGCGCTCCGTGCAAGCTCCTCCTCGTGCCTGCGGTCCAGCTTGACGGTGCTCGCTACACCACCGGCCTGGCCCCTACGACTTCACGCGCGGACTTTTCGCTTCTGGAGATTGTTCCGGAGGGCTTCCAAAACCTGTCCAGCAAAAAAGTGAGAATTTTGCGCAAGCATAGCCAAAGCTATAAACCGGGGGATATACCCTGCAACACCCGACCTTGGCGCACCACCAAATCTCGATTTTTGTCGTGCTAACGTGGCCCTGCGATGCAACAGAACTGTCACATTCGCGGCACTGGAACACATCGATGACATTGACCGTCCAACGGGCTAGAGAGCTTCTCGGCGATGAGGCCGTTGGGATGACCGATGCCCAGGTTGAGGACTTGGTGGCTGTTGTGGAAGGGCTGGCCGACATCATCATCGACACCTACATCAGCGAGCATCGCACTAACACCAAACAGACAGCTAATCTGACCAAACGCGCCGCATAATTGTTGACTGGAGAATTACTTATGCTAGTCGTGTTCAGGCGAGCCGTGAGAATTGCAAAAGGCATGAAGAAGAAGGGGAGGGCGGCAAAATGAAAGCGGTGATATACACGCGAGTTTCGACCGAGGAGCAGACCAAGAACCTGTCACTTGAATTGCAACGCCGCGAGTGTCAAGCCCACTGCCAGCGGAACGGATTCGACGTTGACCGGATCTTTGAGGAGCGTGGCGAGTCCGCCAAAACAACAGACCGGCCTGAATTTCAGGCCATGCTGGACTATTGCAGCCGGAACAGGGGCAAGATCGGCGCAGTTGTGGTCTATCACACCAACCGCTTCGCCCGTGATGCCCGCGACCATCTCAACGTAACATTCACCCTGGGCGGCTCCGGCATTCGACTGCATAGCGTACAGGAGCGGCTTGAGGACACTCCCGCTGGGCGTTTTATCCAGACCATGCTGGCCGGCGCGAACCAGCTCGACAATGAACAACGAGCCGACCGCTGCAAAGTGGGGATGAAGGCGGCGGTGGAGAAAGGCCGTTGGCCGTTTCCGGCGCCGCTCGGATTCTGCAATGATCGCAACGACCGCAAAGAGGCGACACTCGTGCATGACGCGAAGCGTGCGCCGTTGATCGGGGAAGCGTTTCGGTTGTACGCAACGGGGCTGCACAGCAAGCAGGACGTATTGAACAGGGTCACGAGCATGGGGCTAACAACGGCGGAGGGGGCCAAGCTCACGTTGTATGACTTCTCGAAGATGCTGCGGCGGCCGATTTATACCGGCTGGATTGTCGTGGAGAAATGGGGGCTCAAGGTACTGGGGAATTTCGAGCCAATCGTGTCGCAAGACCTGTTTGACCGGGTTCAACTCGTGGCCGACGACCGCCGTCCCAACCGGCCCAAGCGGTACATCCGGGACCGCGCGGACCTACCGCTGCGCGGCGCGTTGCGTTGCGGTAGCTGCGGGCACACCATGACGGGCTACTTTGCGACGGGGCGGCTTGGCGGGAAGTTCGGATACTACGGGTGCCACAACAAGCTGTGCGCGGCCCGGGTGACCGTGCCGAAGCAGAAGGTCGAGGAGAGGTTTCTGGAGCACATACAGGATTGGCAACCCACGCCGGGAGTCATGCAGATGGTCTCGCATGTAGTCACGAAACGATGGAATTCACGGCAAGACCTCGCGAGGTCCGGCGCGGCACGTCACACCACGACCATTCAGGAGATCGAGGGGAAGTTGACCAAGCTGGAAAATGCGTACATCTACGAGCGGGCCATCGACCGCGCGCGATACGAGCAGCACCGCGCTGGCCTGGAACAACAACTGACGGCTGCACGCGTCGCCCTGTCCGATGCTGAGACCGACGACCTCGACTTGGAAGGCGCGTTGCGGATGGCGAGCAAAGTGTTGACGAACGCCGCGACGGTGTACGCGAAGATGACGCCCGAAAACCGCCGCAAATTCCTGGGGGTTCTAAATCCGAGCGGATGGGAGGTGGAACGCTCGGGAGCAATTAGAACCCCGACTAAAGCCTTTGTCTATCGGTGCTTAAGTGCTGAAAACATGCAGTCAGGTCTAAAGTGGTACGCCCGGAGGGATTTGAACCCCCAACCCTCGGTTCCGAAGACCGATGCTCTATCCAGTTGAGCTACGGGCGCACAGGCACTTACGAAGATTTCGCTTGCTTTGGTTGGCATTGGTTGGCATAGTGTCACAAAACCGAGAGGGGGCCACCCCCACAGGGAGATGCGAGAACATGACAGCAACCAAGCAGAACCAAGTTTCATGGCCACCGATTGTACCCGTTCAATTCGGTTCGGGCAAGAGCGGCTTCCAAGTCGCGTTTCAGGTCAAGGGTAAGCGCGTTCGCAAGAGTTTCTCGACGATCCAGGACGCAAAGAAGTACGCCGCTGAGCAGCGCGACTTGTACCACCACGAAGGATTGAGCGCGTTTGCACTGACCGCCGCCGACCGGGCCATTGCCGGGCGGTGCATGGCGAAACTGGCGCCATTCAATGTCGGCTTGGAGGAGGCGGTTGACCACTATATCGCCACCGTCGCCAAATTCCGCGAGTCGCCCACCGTGGCGGAGATTGTCGAGAAGATCATCGCACAGGCCAGAGCCGACCGTCGCCGCGATCTCACCGTGATCGACCTGCGGCACCGGCTTGGCTACTTCGCGGACGCCTTCGGCGACCGACGCCCTGGCGAGATCGGGCTGGCGGAGTTGGAGCAGTGGGCAAACAATCCGGTCCTGTCACCCCGGTCCCGTCGCCACAATCTAACCAAGGCTTCGCAGTTGTACCGCTACGCCATCAAACACGACTGGTGCATCGAGAACCCCATCCCGAAATTGACCCGCCCCAAAGTCGAGCAGGCGGAGCCGCACATCCTAGCCGTTGAGGAATGCGCCCGCCTGCTGTCGCTGTCAGAGCAATTCAACTTGACGGCGTTTGTGACGCTGGGAATTTTCGCTGGTATCCGGCCCGATGAACTCCGCAAACTGGACTGGTCGAAAGTGAAGCTCGCGGAGAAGCTGGTGCGCCTTGATGCGCGCGTTACCAAGATCGGGCTGCGCCGAATAGTCGAACTTCCCGACGTAGCGTTGTCGTGGTTGCTGCCAGTCGCCAAAAAGAGTGGGCTAATTATTGGTGCCAAATCATCCTTCAAGAAGCGGTGGAAGAAACTCCGCCGAGCCGCCGGTTACGGCGTGCCCGGCTCCGAAACGGACAAGGAAAAGGCTGCGGGACTGAAACTGCGGGAGTGGGGCAACGATTCCATGCGGCACACAGCCGCTAGTTGTTGGTGTGCCCACAGCGGTGATTATCCCAAAACCGCCGCCATGTTGGGGCATAGCCTAGACGTGTTGCATCGGCATTATCGCGGGCTTGTCACTCCCGCCGACGCTGAACGGTTTTTCGCGTTGCGACCGAATGCTGATGCCGCTGAGAAAATCGTAGCGATGAAGGCCGTGGCGAATGATTGAACTGATATTTGGCGCGTGCCTGAGTTAACGAAACTTCAATCCACGACAGAGGCAACAACATGAAGATCGCCATTCTCGGCTGGGGTTCGCTCATCAAAGAACCACGTGAACTGCCCATCGTGGGGAAGTGGCGAGAAGACGGCCCTGTGCTCTGGATTGAGTTTTCCCGCATTTCCAGAGACGGCGAACGAGCCGGTCGCCTGACGCTGGTCATTGATGAACGCAGCACCGAAGAAATCCGCACCTTTTACGCTGTCAGCCCACGCACCGATTTGCCGCAGGCCATTGCTGATTTGGGGACGCGGGAAGGAACGTCTCAAGACGACATCGGCACGTGCGAAGTGAGCAGCGGGCGTTTTGCGACCAAGGGCATGAACCGACATCCCAAATCCTGCGCACGGATTCGCACCTGGGCGCTTGAGAAAGGTTTCGATGCCGTTATCTGGACCGCACTGGCGCGTCGGTTCAAGGATGCTCTCGGCGTTCCGTTCAGCCCAGTCGCCGCTTTGAACTATTTGAACAGCCTGCCCGTGCCAACCAAGGAAAAGGCCCTTAAATACATCCACAATGCTCCTGCCCAAACCATGACGCCTTTCCGCCGCCTGCTCTTGGCGCAGGCGACCGCACTGTCTGGCGGGGTTGAATAGGCTTGAAATCCATTTCTAGCAATGTATTGTCATGTCTAGCAACAATCAGCTAGAAGTGGTTAGAGGTTTATAGAAATTCACGGAACTCGTCATGGACGCCATTAAAAATCCGTTCTCCCCCGGCGCAGGCTCTCCGCCGCCCGAACTGGTCGGTCGCGAGGGAATCCTTGAGCAGGCCCGCGTTCTCCTCGGTCGTGTCAAAGAAAAGCGTCCCGAGAAAAGCATTCTGCTCACCGGTCTGCGCGGCGTCGGCAAAACGGTGTTGCTCAATGAAATCGAGCGCCTCGCCATCAAGGCTGGCTACCGCACCTTGTCATTGGAAGCACACGAGGACAAATCGCTGGCGGCGATGCTCGTGCCGCCCCTGCGCAAACTGCTGTTCGAGTTGGATCGCGTGGCGGGCGCGGGAGACAAGGCCAAACGTGCACTGGCCGTGCTCAAGGGTTTCATGGACGGAGTGAAAGTTTCGATGGGCGAAATTGAAGTCGGCTTGGACATTGACCCTGAAAAGGGTGCTGCGGACAGCGGCGACCTCGAAAGCGACCTACCCAGTCTGTTACTCGCCGTGGCCGAAGCTGCCGAGGAACGGAAAACGCTCGTGGCACTGCTCATTGACGAACTGCAATATTTCAGCCCGAAGGAACTCAGCGCGCTCATCATGTCCATGCACAAGATGCAGCAGCGTCAGTTGCCGATGGTGCTCCTCGGCGCGGGCCTGCCCATTCTGCCCCGTCTTGCCGGTGAATCGAAATCCTACGCCGAGCGGCTATTCAGCTTTCCCGACATTGGCGCGCTTTCCGAGCCTGACGCCATCAAGGCGTTGCAAGACCCGACCAGGGCTGTCGGTGTAGACTTTGAAAAGTCCGCGCTGAAGGAAATCTTCCGTCTAACCCAAGGCTATCCCTACTTTCTCCAAGAGTGGGGTTATCAATCGTGGAATCGCGCTACCGCCTCGCCCATCACCTTACGCGTCGTCCAGGAAGCCACCGCGACGGTGATTCAACGCTTGGATGCGAACTTCTTCCGCGTTCGCTTCGACCGGCTCACGCCGGGCGAAAAGCGGTTTCTGCGCGCCATGGCCGGCCTTGGATTGGGCGCGCACCGCAGCGGCGACATCGCCGATGCGCTCCGCGTGAAAATCAACAGCCTTGGCCCGGCGCGGGCGAACCTGATTCAGAAGGGCATGATTTACAGCCCAGCCCACGGTGACATGGCGTTCACCGTGCCGCTATTTGACGAGTTCATGCTCCGGGCGATGCCGCAGTTAGGAAAAAATGCGTAATCCAACGGTGCTCGCGCCGGCGAGCAGCGGTTCATGAAGTAAATGCGCTGGAGGTTGGTTCCGTACGCCGATGCCGCCGAGAAGATCGTGCCGCTGGCTATCAACCAGCAGGAGGGAGAGATAAGTGCAGATCCAAATCGACAAACACCGAATCCCAGGAGTTGAGAAGTTGAAGCAGTTCGATTCGGTTCAACGCCCCGCGAAAGCTTGCGAACTCAAGCTGCAAATGATGACAGCGATCGGAGCGATGAAGATCGTGCAAGTGCTCGATGACAACGGAAAGCTGATTCAGGCCCTTAGCAGTTATCAGGACGTGGACAAATGGGTGAACGACAACGTGGCTACTGGCATCGAACAGTACATATACATCGAGAGCAACGTCCTTCCGAAGTGGGGTGCAACGTAGCGAACGGCGAAAAGTCGCCAACGTGGGACGCGATTCCCGGCCTCCATTGTAAAGTACTGACGCCCGCCGCCAAGCGCCATCCGACGGCACGCCCATTCCCAAACAACACAATCTTGCTCACCATGAAGGCGTCGGCGCTCATGGCCCATGGTTGTTGTGTTGGGGAACAGTCCTGACGTTCTTCATCGGCACTATCGCGGCTTGGCGACAAAGGCCGACGCAGCGCGGTTTTTTGCGCTGCACCCTTCTGCCGATGCTGCCGAGAAAATCGTGCCGATGGCGGCGCAAGCATGAGGAGGGCTAGAGCAACATAGGTCTTCGTAAGACACCTCACTGCCAGTTTTGCAACGATTATGATGCGTTGCACTTTTGTTCTTGCAATCGTGAATCAATTCCAATACACAGGTTGCAGCATTTGCGTGGTAGCAGAGTTTCTCCGGGTGTATTTGACGTAATGTCACGTCGCTGAAATGGGTGCAGCCTGAAAGGCAAGCAGGCGGGGAGAAAAACACTTCGGTGCTACAGAATGAGACTTTAGTTCGCGACAGACTTTCTCTTGGGCTGCTCTACCGTCGTATTTGTTACCCTGCGCCCGCCAACCGGCACAGCGATTTGCTAGCTCGTTCAGCCCTGTGCGACGTGGTTGATAGCGGGTTCCTGCGATGAAGGCTACCCCTCAACAACACTCTGCGGGCCGCGCCGTCATCTGCCTGCTGGTAGCACTCGCCGCCACCGTCGGCGTCGGCATTCCCATCTACCGTGCGGCCTCACAAAGCTCCACCTTCACCAACGACACAACCCCCGTCTTCGCTTCCTACGCTAAGTCCATTCCAGCCGCCGTCCTGCAACTCTTGCAAAAACAAGCTGCGTCGCCACCTTGGAACCAAGACACCCCCGCAAAAACCAAGCACATCCTCCAGCGATGCGCCTTGCTGCAACAACTCCTCGCGAGCGGAGCGACGGACGAGACGCTTGGCAGTTTACTGGCGACCAACACCATGCGTGCCTCGATATTCATGGCCTTCGGCCAAAGCTTGTACAACACCGGCGACACCCACCACGCCGAGATGTTCTACGCCACCGTGGTACAGAGCCACACGAATCACGTCACTGCCAAGGAACTCGCCCGCTGCTATCTCTGGCTGGGCAAACTCTATCAGGGCGATGGATTGGCATCGAAATACCAACAAGCCAATCCCGCTCAGGCCTCCACGCTCTTTCAAACAGCCGCTGCCAATTACCTGTCTGCCAAAGACGCGTCCCAGGATTGGGTACGCGGCAGCGGCTGGCTCGGAGCGGCGGCCTGTTATCGGGAAATGGGGAATCAAGCGATGCGCCGGCTGTGTCTGACATCGCTCCTGCAGGAACTGGCAACCAATAACATCGCCCTGAGCGGCGCGGACACTACGCTCGGTCCCGTGTGGCAGGACACAGCCAGCTATTTGCTCGCTTCGAGTTTTTACGAGGACCACCGCTACACGGAAGCCTCGCGGCTCTACTCGCAAATCCTCGCGCGGATCACCGCGCAACTCAGCACGAATTCCGCGCAGTATCCGGGACAGGGAACCTACACTAACCTGGCAAACGCGGGCCTCAACTCGTGTGTGGCGCGGCTGACCGAGCAGCGCGCCACCAATCTTCCACCGACGGCGGAAAGCCAGATAGCCCCATGAGATTACGCTTCCATCAGGTCTTCGCCGGAGTCTTTCTTTTCGCCGCCGCACAGGCGAGGGCCGCCGGCGTTTATTGCACGGCCAATGTGTCCGCGGACAAGACGAACATATGCGTCGGGGAGATGGTCAACATCACGGTGGTTTCGACCACATGCAACAGTAGCACCCAAACTGTCGGTGCCGGCACGAGCTACACTACCAACTTCCTGAGCGCTGGCATCTATACGATTTCGGCCACATGCTCCGCCTGCGGCGGGGTGGGCGGCTCAGGCTTTCTCAATATTTACGTCAGCGCCGTCAGCAACATAACACCCGCTACGGCGACAATGTGCCCCGGCAGTTACATGGTATTCACCGCGGATGCGAATCCCACCAACATCCCCTGCGGTCCAATGTGGAGTTTGTCTCCGGCCAATGCCGGAACGTTGTCGTCGGCAAGCAACACGGCAACATTCACTCTCTCGCCAACCTATACGAATGGAACAGCGACAGTGTTCGCGTTTTGCGGCGCGATAACCAACTCGGCAACCATCACCGTCAACACCAATGAAATGTTCGCCATCACGACGCAGCCTGTCTCCCAATTAGCGTGCCCGGGTTCAAACGTGACATTTTCGGTCGGGGCAACCGGCAATTCGCTCTCCTATCAATGGCTTTGGAACGGATTGATCCTCACCAACGGCGGTCGCATCTCCGGCGTGACCTCTTCGACGCTTACAATCAGCAATGTCTTTTCCACCACGTCAGTGAGCAACTCGATCCCGGCCAATGACGGTGCCGGTGCTTCTTTCGGCGATTTGGTACAAGGAGACATGTACACGTACACAGCATCGGGATGTGCAACGTTGTCCGCACTATTGACAGCAGACCCAGACGGCAACATCTATACCAACGGCAATTGCACAGAGTTGTTTGAGGGGCCTTCGATGGAGTCAGGTTTTCAGTGTCCGGGACTGGTAGCCTACTCGCTCATCAGTAAGAACACATGCGTGCAGTTTGGCAGCAGCGGCAAGTTGCAATGGTCTAGGCTGTCGGGTTCGTTATCCCTGGTGTTGAATGACAACAACCATGGATACAACAGCGGTTCGTGGGAGGCCACAGTCACCCACACGATCGAGGGGGTTTACAATGTGATGGTGACCAGCGATTGCGGCTCGCAAATCTCCACGGGGGCGACCCTCTGGATCAGCACGCCCTGCGACGGCATTCCTGATTGGTGGCGGTTGGAGTACTTTGGCACACCCACCACGACCAACGGCGATTCCTGTGCCTCCTGCACACCAGATGGAAGCACCCTGAGCAATCTACAGGCGTATGACGATGACACGAGTCCGTTCGCATTCGATCACACCCCCCCCTCTTTCACGATTACTTATCCTCAGAACGGTACGACGATCTATCCCTGACCGAATCATGAAACAGCTAATGAGAAATGGGCACGGTGCTCGGTATGGTGGGCCACGGAAGTTTATCGCCGTGGTCATGATTCTGGCGGGATGCATCACGGGGAGGCGTGCCTATAGCCAAGGTCCCGCTGGATTCTGCACCACTACAAATGCGGATGGAAGTTTTGAGATAACTGTGACCTGGCCACCGAGTGTTCAATGTGGTTCGTGGTCATGTGGTGGAGCTTATATCAATAGCGAAGGAGTTAACACGGGAGAACTCAATGGTTGGGATGGGGGGCTGCCCACGCCAAATTCTGGCTTCACGGGTGTTTATCACTTGGGCGCAGACATGGCGGGTGGGGCAATATTGCTCCATGGTTGTAAAGGCGGTACCTGTGACTGTTTTTGCTCTTGTAACCAAGGGTGGTCACAGCAGCAGAATATCGGTGATTGCACCGATGGGCAGTACCCGGGCAATGACCCTTGTCAGAACGGGCAGGCGACGACGGAGGCGAGCACGCAATCCGGCGAGCAGTCGTCTGGCCAACAGAGCGAGGACGACAACCAAAACGTAGACGAAGAGGATCCATTGAACTTGGGTACCGGAGCAACGTTTTTTGAAGCGCCGGAGCTTCAGCCGGTGCCGCTTCCAGGCAACACGCTCTCAGCCGCGCTCGCATTTGGTAGGTTTCAATCGAGTCGCAATCCCACACCGAGTCAATTACAAGGTGGGTGGACGCATAACTACAATGTGGTTGTTGCAGATGTGACAAATTCAGTAGTGATGGTAGTAGACTGGCAAGGAAGCCGACATACGTTCACGTACACCAACAACGCCTACAATGGTGATGGCACAAGCACGTTGACCAAAACAAACGGGAACTTTGTGTGGCAGTTGACCCACGGTACACGGTATCAGTTCGCTCCTGTCGCGTCTGGATATCAACTCAGCAACATCACCGATCGCGTCGGGAATTATGTCTCTTTCACTTACAATGCTAGCGGTTTGCTCACGGGTGTCGTCGACAGTGCGGGTCGTCCGTTAACGTTTAATTACAACGATACCGATGCGTTGACCAGCGTGGTCGACCCAATTGGACGCACCACCACTTTCGGGTACGATGCGTTGGGCCGTCTGGTGAGTGCCAGTGATGCACTCGGAACCAAGGCACGGTATATTTATGGCGACCCTTATGTGACCAATGGAATCACACGTTTCATAAACGCACGCGGTTATACCAATAGCTTCACTTACAACTCACTCGGTCAGGCCATCGCCCAGACGAATGCGCTCGGCAAGGTGCAAACATTCAGTTGGAGCGGCTCGCAGGTCAGCTACCTGCAATATGATGGGGTCGCGATTGATGGCTACAATAACAGTAGCGGAGCGGTCACTGCCCAGGTGGACGCGGCTGGTTCATTGGGATTTCTCCGTGACACTAACGAGCGGTTGACCAATTACCTGGACCGCTTGGGACACAGCACGCAGTATCAGTACGACAGCAACAGTTGCGCGTGCGCCCTCAGTGGCAGTCTGTTGATGGAGGTTGATGCGTTAGGGCGAACCAACTTGTGGACGTACGACCCGACCTTCAAATTCCGGACCACATTTACGAATGCCGCCGGCGGAGTGACACTGTGGACTTACGACAGCAAGGGCAATGTACTGACCAATACCGACGCAGCGGGAGAGGTTACAACTTATAGCTACGATAGTGCAGGAAATCGGACGAGTGCTACTGATCCGAACACTCATACTACGAACTACGGCTACGACCAGTATGGCAACCGCACCAATATTACGGATGCGCTTAGCCATTCGACCGGATTCACATACGACCTTGTAGGGCGGCTCACTGGCCGCACCGATGCCCTTGGCCGTTCCGAATTGTTCAAATGGGATGATCGAGATCGTTTGGTTCGATATATCAACAGAGCGAGTTCCACGAACCTGTGGGGCTATGATGCCAACGGAAACCGTACGGCTTGGACAAACGAACTGGGGTATGTCCGCTCGTACGGCTACGATGTACTGGATCGGTTGACGAGTATCACCCTGCCGGACAGCGGTTCGGCGTTTCTGACCTTCGGGTATGACGACGCGAACAATCGTACGAGCGTGACCGATGCTCTCGGGAACCAGACCCAATTCGGCTACGACACGTTGGGGCGGTTGACTGCCGTAACAAACCCACTGAGCAAAGTCTGGTCGTTCGCCGTGGACGCTGAGGGCCGGTGCATACTTGCGACCGATCCGAATACCCACAGCCAGGGTTTCGTCTATGATGCAGTCGGGCAATTGACCGGTTGGACGAATGCGCTGACTCAGGTGACGACGTTCGGCTACGACCCCTTGGGCAACCTGACAAACGTCACCGACGGACGCAGCAATCCGTTGACGTTTGGCTATGATGCCGTGAGCCGGTTGACGAACGTGACCTATGCGGGCGGCAGCACGGAGCAGTTCTTCCACGACGGCGCGGGCAACGTGACCAGCATCGTGACCCGTGCCGGACAGTCCATCGCCTCGACGTACGATGCGGCGAATCGACTTGCGCAAAAGAGCTATGTTGGGATAAGCAACGTGGTCACTTACGGTTACGACGTAGCGAACCAGTTGACCGGTATGGTCGCCGCTGTCTCTGGCGGCTCTGTCACCTCTGTTCTCTCCTTCGCCCATGACGCGGCTGGTCGGCTGACGAATGAAATCCAAACGATAGGATCTGCATCTCCGCTCGCGGTGGGCTACCAATATTTCGCCGATGGTCGCCGCAGCCGCCTGACCTATCCCGACGGCACGTTCATCACCTACGTGTACAATGCCAATGGCTGGCTGACGGCGATTGAAGACGGCGGAACAAATGTCATCGTCAGCTATGACTATGACGCTGCCGGTCGTCGCACGCAACGTACGCTTGAGAATAACACCTTCACCATATACGACTTCGACGCTGCCAACCAATTGATAAGCATTTGGCACCAAGTTGCCACCGGTGGATCAACCAACACGATTAGTCGCTATGAGTATGGCTACGACGGTGCCGGGAATCGGAGTTGGGTGAAGCGAGCACAGCAGTCGAACGAAGGCGATGTGTACACGTATGACGCCGCGAACCAGTTGACCGACGTGAAATACGACGCCACAAATCCGGACGGCACACCGAGCGGATGGGATCGGGAGGTGACCTACTTCTACGATGCGGCTGGCAATCGGACCGGGACGGTGGAGCTTGTCGGCAGCGCGGTCAACACCACCACCTACGCCGCCAATAGCGACAATCAACTAACCAGCACGACGACCACGCCGCAGGGATTGACCGTCACCGGATATGTGTATCCCGGACCACTGACTAACAAATGGTACGCGAGTGTAGCCGAGGCCGTCGGCGTGAGCGCCGGCGTAAGTCAGCAGGACGGCACGTTCTCGCTGCCCGGTGTCCCCGTAACCGGCGGGGCCAATGCCTTGACGGTCACGGTGACGAACGTCAGCGGCAACATCGCCACGCAGATCGTGAACGTGACCATTGACGGCGGGACGGTGCCGCTTGGCTACGACGGCAACGGCAATCAGACCAACGACGCCGTTTGGAGCTACGCCTACGACCGGGAAAACCACCTCCTCGCTGCGTCCTCTGTGTCCTCCGCGGTTTACTATTCGTACGATGCCTTGGGCCGCCAGATTCAACGCATTGCGGGAAACAGCACGAACCGCCTTTACTACGCCGGTTGGCAGTTGGTCTCGGAGTACGATGGCGCGGGCAACCTGCAGCGCAAATACGTCTACGGCCCCGGCATCGACGAACCGGTTCAGGATGACCAGCGGCGGCACGAATTACTACTACCATGCCGACGGCCTCGGCAGCGTGACGGAAATTTCCGATTCGTCGGGCGGCCTTGTGGAGTCTTACAGTTACGACGTGTATGGGACGCCGACGTTCTACAATTCGAGTGGTGTTCAACAGTCTGCATCTAGCATTCAAAATCGTTTGTTGTTCACAGGTCGAGACCGCGACCCCGATACGGGTTGGTACAATTACCGAAACAGATACTACAACGCGATACTTGGTAGGTTCGTGCAGCCGGATCCAAAGGGATTAAACGGCCAAGATCTGAACCTTTATCGTTACGTCAAGAACGGTCCCGCTGGACATTCTGATCGGTTTGGATTGACAAATGATCCGGGGGATTTTGGATGGGAGAATTATACCAGCCTAGGCAATGTCCAGTCCGACGCTCCGATAAATGCGACAGGCGGTGGTGTTGTAACAAGTTACGGCGCGAGTTTCTTTGCGGGGCTCGGTGGTGAGGCTGGGTACGAGGTGCTTCATTTAGACAATTGCCTGTGCCAAAAGTACATTTATGTCGGCATTGGAGCAGGAATTGGCGGTGGATCCGCGAACGGCGAAATAGGTGAAGTCTACAACGTACCCACACCGTCTGCGTACACAGGTTTCTTCGGGACATTCCAGTCTGGATTAGGCAGGGGAGTGGGTAGCGTCTCGTCATCGCCCGACTTTTCCGTTCTTCCAGGCGTAGGTCAGTATTTCGCCGGCAATAATTCAATCGCCGCGAGTTACACCTACGGACTTCAGCAGGGACTGCCAAATACGTCCGTCATCGGCATCGCCTCCTCTCTCAGATATTATATAGCAATTGGGCCACCGTACAAATGCGACTAAATGCCTTCTCTCCAAGAATTGAACATTCTGGTGTTTTTCGTAATGGCGCTTGGTTTTCATATTACGCGTCAAAGACTGGCATGGCTTATTCGTGGACCATATCAGAACATATTTAGCACGAAGCCAGCTGCCGACCTTGAACCAATGGAGATGAAGGTCGGTCTAAAGGCTCTGACATCGAAGCCATTACGTTGGTGGTACATTGCAAATCGAATTTGTATGCTCCTTGGGGTCTATTTCTTCTGTTGGACCGGGTGGGTCCTATACGTGCATGTTCATGAAAAATCGCTGAGGTGATTAACAGAATGTGTCAACCAATAGCAGGCGTGATGCCAGCTGCGACAATCAATAGTTCCCGGATGCAGCTTCTCGCTACTTGCAGGCCGACACGAGGGTCGGCAAGCTTTCCCTTACCATCCGAATGCTTTAACGTATCCGGCTCATAAAGCACGTCCAGGTCCCGGTGCCACGGCCCGATTCAGCGGCTCACGGAATTGCCCGCGCTCTCGCCAGGTTGCTTTGCGCCTGGACAAAATCCGGTCTGATGCGCAGAGCCTGTTCGTAGTGCCCGATGGCTTCCTGCATCCGCCCCAGCTTCTCCAACGCGAGACCAAGATTGTACTGCACCTCGGCGTCATCAGGGTGAATGCGTAGCGCCTGTTCGTAATGCCGAAGCGCCTCCGTTGGCCGACCGGCTTGCACCAGGGCAACGCCCAGGTCATTATGCGCTTCAGCGTAATCAGGCTGGATTCGTACCGCCTGCTCGTAATGCCCGATCGCCTCCGTCAACCGGCCCAGATCCGCCAAGGCGAGTCCGAGATTGTAGTGTGCCTCCGCATAATCGGGTTTGATATGCAGGGTCTGCTCGAATCGCTCCACTGCCTCTGGCATCCTGCCCAGTTGGGCCAGAGCGACCCCCAGGTTGTTTTGCGCCTCGGCGAAGTCGGGCTTGAGTCGTAGCGCTTGGTCGTAGTGCCCGATAGCCTCCTGCAGCCTGCCTTGCCGAAACAACATGCCCCCCAACTCATAGTGCCAGTCGGCACATTGCCCGACACTCGCCAACAGGTTGAACACCACCGACAAAGCTAGCGCGGCAGCCCAACACCCCTGCCCCGCGCGGCGCCAGACCGGCCGGTCAGCCAGTGCCCGCTCCAGACTCAAGATGCCAATCGCGGCCACCAGCATCAAGGCCGGCAGAAACTCCACCTCATAGCGGATGTTCGCCGAGAAAAAGAGGCTTAAAACCAGAGTGTTTATCCCGAAAAGTACTGCGATCGCCGCCAAGAACCCACGCAAGGTCGATCGTGTCTCGGCCAATCGACTGCGCCACGCCAGCGGGGCAGCCAACGCCAGCCACACCAGCGGGATGTTGGTCAGCACGCCGAACGGGTGCTCAACCAGCCCCACGTTGCCCACGGGCAGCGACGGCACTCTGATGTTATGAACGAACGGAAACTGACCGTTCCATCTCGCTGGCTCTAAAAAGTAAAGGCGCAGGTGCGGCCATAGGTACCGCAACCCAAATCGTTCGCGTGCGCTTTGAAGGTTTGCATCTGGAGACAATGCGTAGCGCAAGCCGAACTCCAGCGCATGGTCAAATCGCAGATAGTTGTAAACGGTGAGGCCGAACCCGATGAGAGCCATGGGTACGACCGCCGCCAGCAACGGCACCCAGAGCTTGCGTTGCTCCCGCCACGCCTGACTCAATGGCACGAGCAGAATCGCCGCCCCCAAAAGCAGCGACGGTCGCGCCCCGACCGCCAAGCCGTACATCACACTCGCCACGGCCAACCACCAGCATCGTCGCTGCGGCTCATGCAACGCTTTCCAAATCCCCGCCAAGGCCAGCATCGTCAACGCATACCCGCAACTGGTGGCCACTTCGTTTACATTGCATCGCGCCAACATCACCAGCACACCCGTCGCGAGGCCGAGCACGAGCGTACCGGCCGCCACCACCCATACGCTCACCTCGGCAAAGTACCGCCGCCAGAGATCCCGCAACACGAACGCACCGGCCAAAAAGCCCACAAGGCAAAAGATCGCCACGGCCTGCCCATAAGAAAGGTAGTGGCCAGTCAACACGACGTACGGCCAGAACAAAATCAAACCGGGTGCGACTCCGTAGTAGAGGTAGAGCTTACCTTTGTAGTAGCTCATATCGAGAAGCCCGTAGGGCGCAAAACGATAGGAGTAATTCGCATGCGGATCGTACGGATCGGCAAGCTGTGCGAACCCCGGTGGCACCTCTTTCTTCAGACTGAGTTGACCCGACCGAAACCCCTGCACCAGTAAGTTGTAGTAATTGTCAGCCGCGCTCAGGCTCCCCGATGGAAGAACATTCGACTGCGCCGTGTACGTATAAACCCCGATGACCAGCGCACACACGGCGGCCAAGATTCCGCGCTCGATCCAGGAGCATTTTCCTCTAGCTACCCCCGCCTTGCTGCCACCTGTCGTGCTGTCGATCATCTTTATAATGGGTACCATGCCCCGCAGTTCTCATCGATCCGAAGCTGGGGGCAGCGAGCCAGCCGCCAAGGCCACATTACATCGTTCGGATGCGTGTTGATTAGACCTCCGGTTTTTGAATAAGTTCGGATAATAACACCCGGCCGTTGGTCCTGCAATCCATCCGCAACTGGGCTCCCTCAGTCACATACGGGGAATCAACTGTGGGAAATAGCATCACCACATGTACTGGCACGGCGAAAGTGCCAGTATGGGGACGGGGTAGTTGGCGGGATTGGGGCGCAAAAAGGGCGTTGGGGTGAGTGTGGCCTCAGTGCCGTTGATACAATGTCAGGCGCGGTGGCTCGGGGGGGCGTGTTGGGCCTGGTCTGAGCGCACGCGATGCTGCCAGAAACTCTGTGTTTGGCCAGTGCTTGGGGCGTGCGTCGGCGACCAGTCTTTGAAGAATCCATATCGCCATCGTGGCACAATCCGCCCCGTCAGACTAGACGTGGTCGCTCAGCCGGATACGTTCCGTCAACCTTGGGAAATCCGCCGCTTTTACCGAGCGGCTCCCTGCGAATAGGTTAGAAGCACGACTGCTTCCGGGGATGTCGCTCGATTTTATTGGACCGAACTTGCTCTGTCGTCAATTGCCTTTTACCGTGAATCCCTGCTCACGACGCGGTCAGCCTTTCTCAATCGGCGTGATGGTGATGGAGGCGACGAAGGGTCTCGCGGGGGCAAGATCGGCATAACGTTTCGACAGGACATGGACTGTGGCGAGGTTGTTTTCGCGGAGTAAATCGGCCAGCCGACCGAGACGCCAGCCCAAGATCACCACGTCAGCGGTTGAGAACGCAACTGTGAGTTTTTGCGGTGGCGCGGTCTTGTCTTTGTCGGCGTCCGGGTTGGGTTCCAAGGTGTTACCAGCTAAATTGCCATCGTCGTTTTGGCTGAACTGGCGTCGAAGCGCTCTTGCCGAAATACTGGGATGCCGCTTGGGTCGTAGTCATACGACCGGCCTGGCGGAGCCGAATGATTGATGACGGTAGAAGTGTGCGATGAAAGCTTAGGGGCGAAGTCGTTCGGCGGCGGCGCTGGGGTCAAGGAGGATCGGAAGCTACGACCCGAAGTATCCTTGACGCCAAAGCCGCCGCCATATAATCGCCCGCGTTTTCATCGCGTCGTCAGGGAAGCGAATAAGCCGCAAAATCGCCGGCCATGGTACGGCCTGGTCGTGGACTTGCCGTTCGTTTGGCACGGACCGGATGAGATCACAGGCTGGTTGCGGATATGGACGCTGTGAGGGCATGCACGGGACTCGGCGGTGGACTATCGAGGGCAATCAGCAGTCACGGGTTGAACACGACCAGGGACTGTTTGTGGAAAGTTCGTGGTAATTGGTTGGCACGTCTGTGGAACACTTAAGGTTGTGACATGGTCGCAGTGTGGCCCGTACGTGTTCACGACATGTTCACGGCAAGGTAACGGCGCGGACATTCGCTAAATCTTCCCCGTAAAGTCTGCGGAAAGTCCGCGTACACAGCGCGGATGCTGTGTGCAAAAGGTGGCCTTGTGGAAACAAGGGGTACAGCGTCCAGTCTCTAACTCAACCGCATAAGTTGGGCATCCCGGTGCGCTACCCATGCACACTGAATCAAGCAGCAAGTGCGGGGAATGGCAGAATCCAGTGGATTGCTTGTTCAGTAGACCGCGTGTAGCCCATGCTGGTTGTCTCCGTGGCTTGTGCGTGGAGTGTGCGCGACGATTACGCAACGCGTGGTGCCGCCATGATGACAAAGGCGTTGGCAGTAGTCATGGTCGGAGAGCACACTGAGCGGCCGACCCGAATCGGAAAGCGGAACGGAGTTGTACCGCGTTGTCGTGTACGCGGGGAGACGGAAGAGAAGCGACGATGAGGGGCGGGTGTTGAGTGTGCCAATTGACCGAGACCGTCGCTTGGGCTGGCCTGCATTCGGGTCTGCTCTGCGTTTGCCAGACTCGAAGAAAGCAGGCCAGTTCAAGCGCGGGCCTGGCACTGTTGTCCCGTCCTGCGGTATCCAGGGTCAATTATTGGCGTTCGTCAGCCGTGCATTCTCGGCGGCAAGGCCCCGCTTGGCTAGTCTACTTTGTTCGCCGCTGCGAACACTGTGATCGGTGCTTCGGGCTATGCTCGCGAATATGAGACCCGTTAACATAGTTGGCGTAATGAGCCGGCCCCCGTCGTTATCTTGTGTAGGAGCTACACGCGCGATCTATTTCTTTCAGGCACACTGCCCACTGTGAATATCGGCATCCAGCCAGAAAGGTCAGCGCTGGTTCGTGTGGTTCCCGCCGCTGCAATCACGAGTGGGCGTCAACCGAAGCGCAGCCTCCTTAGCGTCTTCAAAACCTGTCCAGCACAAAATGAAGAATTTTCTGCAAACAAAGCTAGAGGTGGAAAACCGGAGATACTTCCTGCAAAACCAGACCTTGGCGCAGTGCCAAATCTCGATTTCACCCGTGCTACTGTCGCGCACGCGATTCAGAAAGAGCAATGGCCTGTGAAGACATTGAACAGTGGCAAAACCAAGTGTGGCCGATTGAACGCCAGTCGAGTTCCATTCCTAGTGTAGTCGGGTGCTCATGCTTACTACCAAAGCACAATACCGACTCGGTGACGCCAAGGAGTACTTCTCGGAACACTTGAGCGTCGGTGACTACTACAGCGAAGGCCAACAGATCTTGGGGCAGTGGTACGGTGAAGGAGCCGAGAAACTGGGGCTGTCGGGTGGCACACAGCAAGACGACTTCGTTCGTCTTTGTGAGAATCTTGATCCACAGACCGGGGACAAGCTGACGCCCCGCCAAAACACGACGCGCTTGGATATCGGCCCGGATGGCCGGCCTCATCAAAACACCAATCGGCGTGTGTTCTACGATTTCACGTTTTCGCCGGCCAAATCGGTGTCCATCGCCGCTCTGGTGGGTGATGACCCGCGCATTGTCGAGGCGCACGAACAAGCTGTCGGGGTGGCATTGAATCAGTTGCAAGCCTTCGCTGCCACTCGCGTCCGCAAGAAGGGCCAATGCACGGACCGAACCACGGGTAACATCGTGGCGGCGGTGTTCCGTCATGACACCTCGCGGGCTCTCGATCCGCAACTGCATACGCACTGCATTGTCTTCAATGCCACGTACGATCGAGTCGAGGCCCGCTGGAAGGCGCTGCAAAACCACGACATGCTGATGGCGCAGAAGTTTGTCGAGAACGTCTATTACCATGAGTTGTCCCGCGCGTTGCGGCAATTCGGCTATGGTATCGAGAATCAACGGCGAGGGGATTTTGAAATCAAGGGCGTGTCGCCGTCGCTGATTGAGAAGTTCTCCAAGCGGCATCAAGAGATTGACCAAAAGACCCGCGAATTGCTGGAACGCCAACCAGAGAAGGCCAATGGCAACATCGCGGTTATCCGCGACCACATCGCCCACAAGGAACGGGCTCGCAAGACAAAGGGCATCACCTTGCCCGAATTGCGAACCAATTGGGACCGACAATTGACTGCGGATGAAAGGGCGTCGCTCGGACGGCTAGCCACCGAGCAACCATCCGTCGCGGTATCCAGCGAGGCGATGGCAGAACGGGCCGTCTTGTGGGCTGAGGAGCATCTGTTTGAACGCCGTTCAGTGGTACTGGAACACGAACTGTGGCGGCACGCGTTGGAGCACGTGCGAGGGCAGAATGTGGATTTGGCTGAGATTCAGGCTGCGACGCGCCGGCGCGGCTACGTGCGGTACAAACAACACCCTGGCCGGGTCACGACCCAGGAAGTGCTGCAACAAGAATGGGAGATTGTGTCCATGGCGCGGGACGGCATTCGTCGATGTGCGCCACTGTGCTCTGGATACTCCATCCAGAACGCCAGCTTGGATTCCGAGCAACGCCAAGCCGTTGAACGCATTTTGCAGTCGCGTAACCTTGTCACTCTGTTTCGCGGTGGGGCCGGCACCGGCAAGAGTTACACGTTGCGCGAAGTGTATGGCGCACTCCAACAAGCCGGGCGCACGGTCACGGTCATCGCCCCGCAGCGGCAACAGGTCATGGACTTGGAACACGACGGCTTTCAAGGCGCGCAAACAGTGAGTGCGTTTCTCGCTCGTGGCGCGCTGCCTCGCGGTGGCGTGCTGCTGGTCGATGAAGCCGGACAAATCGGCGGCCGGCAGATGCACCAACTCTTGAGCCTCGCGCAAGCTAACGATGGCCGGGTGGTTCTCTCCGGCGACACTCGCCAACACGGTGCGGTGGAAGCCTCCGATGCGCTGCGGGCCATCGAGAAGTATTCGACGCTACAGGCTATCGAACTGACCACGATTCGGCGTCAAGACCCAGCTCGGGGGAAGACTGAGGGCGAACGCTCGCAGATTGCCCAATACAGGCGGGCCGTGCAAGAGGCATCGGAAGGCAACCTCGACGCCTCGTTGCGTCGTCTGGATCAACAAGGGGCGGTCGTGGTTTGTTCGCCCCAAGAACAAGCCGAGCGCCTTGCCCAGCAGTATCTGGCCCTGGCCGGGCAGCGCCAGTCGGTCGTGGTGGTTTCGCAAACCTGGTCGGAGATTCATCGGGTCAATGAGAAGGTGCGCGGTGCGTTGAGATCCCGTGGACTTCTCGGGTCTGAGGATAGGGTGGTGGTAGCCTTGGAAGCAGTCGATCTGACCGACGCCCAGAAGCGAGACCGACGATTCTACAAAGACGATACAGTCTTGGTGCTGAACCGGAACGCTGGCGGATATCCAGAAAGGCCAGACCTGTCGGCTGTTGGCCATTAGCGACAGAGGCTGGATTCTGGAAGGTTCGGACAAGGTTCGCACGGTGCCGTTCCGGTTTGCGGATCGGCTCACGGTGTGCCAGCCCGCGGAACTTGCATTGGCAGCCGGTGATCGTTCTGCAATTGAAGGCCAACGCTCGCACGCGGTCCGGCCAGCACCTCGCCAACGGCGAACTGGTCACTGTGAAGTACGTCGGCGCTGACGGACGAATCAGACTGACCGATGGGCGTGTCTTGGATAGAGACTATCGGCTATTTGTGCGCGGGTTCGCCATCACGTCCTATGCGTCGCAAGGCAAGACGGTCGATCAAGTCTTGTTCTCAGATTCTGCCATCCAAGCCGCGACCAACCAGCAGCAGTGGTATGTGACCATTTCCCGTGGGCGGAAAGGCATTACCATCTTCACCAGCGACAAGGCGCAACTGCGCGAGAATATCCTGCGGTCTGGTGACCGGACGTTGGCGATCGATCTGGCAAAGGACAGCTATTTGCGAAGGCTCGGTATGCCTCGCTGGTTAATGGCGCGCTGCCGCCACAACCTGTCGTATGCCGAGGGAGTCCGGCAAGCCAGGCTCGACGTTCATACCAAGCTACGCGAACGCGCTCTCAGGCAAACTCAGGGGATCAAGGTCTAATGATCAAATACAGTCAGAACGAGAATCGCCGAAGTCAGCCTTGCTGGAACCGGGACTACCAGACGCAGGCCCTGCGGGTGGAATTGGCGGATGGGAGTTCGTATGTGTTTCCCTATACTCGTCTCGCGTTTGTACGATTCGAGCCCGGAAACGAGCACGACACGGTTCGGCTTCGCTCGGACACTCACGAAATCCAAATCGTCGGAGAGAATTTACGACCGGTGGAATTGGCGCTGCAGAAGTTCGCCGTGGAATGGGTGAAAGGCTTCGTCGAGCGCTACGACATCGAGCCTAGCAACGACTCCGTTCGCATCACCAGCATCACCGTCAGCGAACTTGAAGGGTGAACAGGACCAGCGCAGACGTATGAATGGGACGGCAACAGTTGGCAACAAGGATACGGCGGCACCGCTACCGCGTTTGTACCTGCGCCCGGACGAAGCCGCGCGCGCCATCGGTGTTTCTCGACGCACTCTGTCGGCGTGGCAATCCGCCCGCGTTATCAGCTTTCGCCGTATTGGTCGCACAGTACTGTTTTCCATTGCAGACATTCAAACGGCGATTGACCGCTTCCGAATCGCGGCCGTCGGCGAATTGAGTCCTTGCCGCCAGCAAGTCGGTCCCAGCGCGGTCGCCGCTCCGACCCCGACCATTAGCAGTGAGCTACCAATACGCAAACGCCAGATGCAGCGCATAGCACTGGTACCGGCCGGTGAAGTAGCCAAGCTGCCCAACGTATAGCTTGATGACACCGTCGCTTGCGGCACGTCCACCAGCGTCGCCACACTGCCGTCATAGCCTTGCAGCAGGCCGCCAGAGAGATGATCCCCACCAGGTGAGGCCCGTTTTCACCGAACTATGGACGATAGAGCAACGGTTCATGTGACCGTTGCTCCGTTGACTCGCAGGGTGTCGTTAGGTAAAACGGCCTGCTTATGGTTGGCATTGGTTGGCATTTTCTCTGCCAAAACGTGCGAATTGATGCAAGTAAGCGCAAACATGACAAAGTGCATGTATCCCTTTATTTATAAGGGTTGTGAGTGTTTCTGAAGAAAATCCACGACGGCTCAAAACGGCATGATTTTGGTTCCGAAGACCGATGCTCTATCCAGTTGAGCTACGGGCGCACAAGCACTTACGTAAATTAACTTGACTCTGTGCGTAACTTTGCGTAACTTTGCAGCCAAGAAAGCGAGGCTGCACCAATGAAGTCACACAAGAAGAAAAGCAAACGGTTTGCATGGCCCCGTATTCATATACGAAAGCTACGAAGCGGTCAAACCGTTTGGGTCATCGACACTCAGGTTTCTGGCGAGCGCATCTTCCGACGGTTCCCGACCGCGCAAAAGGCTGAGGACTTTGCCACGGATCTACGGGCGCAACGACAAACGGAGGGCGAAGCGGCTTTCAGTATTCCTGCCGCCCTCCGCATTCAAGCAGTCGAGAGCGCGAAGATGCTTGAACCCTATGGGGCGACGATCCGCGAGGCGTGCCAGTGGTACACCGAGCATGTCTTGAAGTACCGCACCGCCCCGACCGTGGCCGAGATCGTTGAGCGGCTGATTGCCGACACCAGAGCCGCTGGTCGTCGGGAGAAAACGACAATTGACTTACGCTATCGACTCGGAACGTTCGCCAAAAGCTTTGGGACCCGTAAGCTGTCAGAGATCACCTTGAACGAATTACAGGAATGGGCCAACGACCCAACCCTGTCGGCCCGGTCCCGACGCCACATGCTCACAAAATTGTCACAACTGTTTCGCTATGCTGAGAAACGCGACTGGTGCGAAAAGAACATTGCAACCTACGTCGCCCGGCCCGATGTACCAGATGGTGAGCCGGGATTTCTCACAGTCGAGCAATGCGCCCGGCTCTTGGAGAGGGCGCCTGACCACGATCTACTAGCCTACGTCGTGCTTGCTCTTTTTCCCGGCATCCGCGTTGCCGAGTTGCGGCGACTGACATGGGACAAGGTGAAGTTGGGCGAGGGCGTCATCATTATCGACGGCTCGGTCGCCAAAACCAAGTCACGTCGCATAGTGGACTTGAACGAGACAGCACGCGCATGGCTGGCAATTTGCGGAAGGCGTACTGGCTCTGTCGTTGACCCGGTGAACTTCCGCAAGCGCAATGACGCCTTGCTCCGGGCCGCCCGCTTCGGCAAGCCCGGCACCGAAACAAAGCGGGAAAGGGTCGCCGGCATCACGTTGGAGCCTTGGCCCGAAAACGCCATGCGGCACACTGCCGCAACCTACTCTTACGCCGTGACTCAAGATGCAGTCCGCGTGTCGGCTATGTTGGGGAACAGTCCTGACGTTCTTCATCGGCACTATCGCGGCTTGGCGACAAAGGCCGACGCAGAGCGGTTTTTCAGATTGCGCCCCGCTGCCGATGTTGCTGAGAAAATCGTGGCAATGAAGGCCGTGGCGAATGATTGAACCGACGATTTGCGCATGTCCGCGCCAAATAAGGAAAAGGCTCTTCAATACATCCACAATGCCTCCGCCCAAACCACGACGCCTTTCCGCCGCCTGCTCTTGGCGCAGCAGGCAGGACTATCGGCCAAGGTTGAATAGGCTTGCACTCGATTTCTAGCAATGTATTGTCATGTCTAGCAACAATCAGCTAGAAGTGGTTAGAGGTTTATAGAAATCCACGGAACTTGTCATGGACGCCATTAAAAATCCGTTCTCTCCCGGCGCAGGCTCTCCGCCACCCGAATTGGTCGGTCGCGAGGGAATCCTCGAGCAGGCCCGCGTTCTTCTGGGTCGTGTCAAAGAAAAGCGCCCCGAGAAAAGCATCCTGCTCACCGGTCTGCGCGGCGTCGGCAAGACGGTGTTGCTCAATGAAATCGAGCGCCTCGCCATCAAAGCTGGCTACCGCACCTTGTCATTGGAGGCGCACGAAGACAAAACGCTGGCGGCGATGCTCGTGCCGCCCCTGCGCAAGCTGCTGTTCGAGTTGGACCGCGCGGCGGGCGCGGGAGACAAGGCCAAACGTGCACTGGCCGTGCTCAAGGGTTTCATGGACGGGGTGAAAGTGTCGATGGGCGAAATGGAAGTCGGCTTGGACATTGACCCTGAAAAAGGTGCCGCGGACAGCGGCGATCTCGAAAGCGACCTGCCCAGTCTGTTACTGGCCGTGGCCGAAGCTGCCGAGGAACGGAAAACGCTCGTGGCGCTGCTCATTGACGAACTGCAATATTTCAGCCCGAAGGAACTCAGCGCGCTTATCATGTCCATGCACAAGATGCAGCAGCGCCAGTTGCCCATGGTGCTCCTCGGCGCGGGCCTGCCCATTCTGCCCCGTCTTGCCGGTGAATCGAAATCCTACGCCGAGCGGCTGTTCAGCTTTCCCGACGTTGGCGCGCTCTCCGAGCCTGACGCCATCAAGGCGTTGCAAGACCCGACCAGGGCCGTCGGCGTAGACTTTGAAAAGTCCGCGCTGAAGGAAATCTTCCGTTTAACCCAAGGCTATCCCTACTTCCTCCAGGAGTGGGGTTATCAATCGTGGAATCGCGCCGAGGCCTCGCCGATCACCTTGCGCGTTGTTCAGGAAGCCACCGGGACAGTGATTCAACGCCTCGATGCGAACTTTTTCCGCGTTCGGTTCGACCGACTCACGCCCGGCGAAAAGCAGTTTCTGCGCGCCATGGCCAGCCTTGGATTGGGCTCGCACCGCAGCGGCGACATCGCCGATGCGCTCGGCGTGAAAATCAACAGCCTTGGCCCGGCGCGGGCGAACCTGATTCAGAAGGGCATGATTTACAGCCCTGCACACGGTGACATGGCCTTTACAGTTCCACTCTTTAACGAATTCATGTGCCGCGCCATACCTGATTTTCGGTCGAAAGCAAAACGATAGGCTGGCGAACCTCAAGACCGCCATCCGCGACCTTCCGCATGTGTGGATTTTTCGACAACGACGATCTCCGCACCCCGTTCCGTCAAGTGGCTGTTTTTGAAAACGGCCAGCGAGTGAGCTTGAATGAGCCGGTGCCCGCGTGGCTCACGCCGTTGCTGGCGTAGAGTTGCGAACTGCACATTTTGCGACTGATATGCGCTAAACTGAATGGCAATGTCGTCGCCGTGCCGCATTTTTAAAAGGCGTTGAACGCACTAGTGAAAGCCGACGCAGCGCGGTTTTTTGCGCTGCGCCCTTCTGCCGATGCTGCCGAGAAAATCGTGCCGATGGCGGCGCAAGCATGAGGAGGGCTAGAGCAACATAGGTCTCCGTAATACACCTCACTGCCAGTTTTGCAACGATTTATGATGCGTTGCACTTTTGTTCTTGCAATCGTGAATCAATTCCCGTACACAAATTGCGGCGTTTGCGTGGTCGCAGAGTTTCTCCGGGTGTATTTGATGTAATGTCACGTCGCTGAAATGGGTGCAGCCTGAAAGGCGAGCAGGCGGGGAGAAAACACTTCGGTGCTACAGAATGAGACTTTTGTTCGCGACAGGCTTCCTCTCGGGCCGCTCTGCCGCCGTGTTTGTTTCCCTACACCCGCCAACCGGTATAGCGATTCGCTAGCTCGTTCAGCCCTGTGCGACGTGGTTGATGGCCGGTTCCTGCGATGAAGGCTACCCCTCAACAACACTCTGCGGGCCGCGCCGTCGTCTGGCTGCTGCTAGCACTCGCCGCCACCGTCGGCGTCGGCATTCCCATCTACCGTGCGGCCTCACAAAGCTCCGCCTTCACCAACGACACAACCCCCGTCTTCGCTTCCTACGCCAACTCCATTCCAGCCGCCGTCCTGCAACTCTTGCAAAGACAGGCTGCGTCACCACCTTGGAACCAAGACACCCCCGCAAAAACCCAGCACATTCTCCAGCGATGCGCCTCGCTGCAACAACTCCTCGCGAGCGGAGTGACGGACGAAACGCTCAGCAGTTTACTGGCGACCAACACCCTGCGTGCCTCGATATTCATGGCCTTCGGCCAAAGCTTGTACAACACCGGCGACACCCATCACGCCGAGATGTTCTACGCCACCGTCGTACAGAGCCACACGAATCACGTCACCGCCAAAGAACTCGCCCGCTGCTATCTCTGGCTGGGCAAACTCTATCAGGGCGATGGATTGACATCGAAATACCAACAAGCTAATCCTGCTCAGGCGTCCACGCTCTTCCAAACAGCCGCCGCCAATTACTTGGCTGCCAAAGACGCGTCCCAAGATTGGGTCCGAAGCAGCGGCTGGCTCGGTGCGGCACAGTGTTATCGGGAAGCCGGTCTTCAGCCGATGTGCCGGGTGTGTTTGACCTCACTGCTGCAGGAACTGGCGACCAACTCCACCGCCCTAGCCGGAGCGGATGCGACGCTCGGCCCCGTGCGAAGGGACATGGCCAGTCATTTGCTTGCCACCAGTTTCTACGAGGACAAACGCTATGCCGAAGCTGCCCAAGTCTTCCAAGGGATGCTCTCGCGGATCAACGCGCAACTGGCCACGAACTCAGCGGAATATCCGGGTCAGGCCGGATACCTTAGCCTCGCTGATGCAGGCCTGAACTGGTGCGCAGCGCGCCAAGCGGAGGTCAGCGCCACAAATCTTTCCCAGTCGGCGCAAAGCCAGACGAGCCCATGACACTTCGCATCCAACTGCTCGCCGCCGCAATGGTCGTTTCGATTGCCGCACAGACAAGCGCGGACCCGCTCTATTGCGCAGTTGCCGTGTCGGCCGACAAAACTAACGTGTGCGTCGGAGAAACAGTCAATATCTCCATCGCTTCAAGCACATGCAGCAATGGTGCCACCGTTGGCTTTGCCACGAACTACTCGACTAGCTTTCTCACCGCCGGTGTCTATACCGTCTCGAATTCGTGCTCCGCTTGCGGCGAGCAGGAGTCCTCAGGTTTTCTTAATATCTACGTCGGCCAGCTCAACGGCTTGACGCCTTCAAATACCACGATGTGCCCGGGCAGTTACATGCTATTCACCGCGGACGCGGCCCCCACCAATGTTCCCTGCGGTCCGATGTGGAGCTTGTCTCCGACCAATGCAGGAACGTTGTCCCCGAATGGCCCAACTGTGACATTCACGTTGTCCCCTGCCTACACTAGCGGCACCGCGACAGTGTTTGCGAGCTGCGGTACGGTAACCAATTCGGCCACAATCACCGTCGCGACTAACGAGACGTTCGCCATCAGCACGCAACCCGTTTCCCAAGTGACCTGCCCGTACTCCAATGTGACGTTCTCGGTCGCGGCGACCGGCAACAATCTTTCCTTTCAATGGCTATGGAACGGGATCATCCTCACCAACGGTGGCCATATCTCCGGCGTGACCAACTCGACCCTGACCATCAGCAATGTCTTTTCCACCACCTCGATCAGCAACTCGGTTCCAGCTGACAACGGTGCCGGCAGCAGTTTCGGCAGGGTGGTCGGAGGAGAGTTGTACACTTATCAGGCCACTGGATGTGCGACCGTTGGATGGTTGACTGTGGACCCAGACGGCAACACTTACACCAACGGTGATTGCACCGGGCTCTTCGCCGGGCTGACGCCGGCGGGTCGCAGTGATGATTGTCCGGGCCTCGCATTATATTCACTCGTCAATAAGACCGGGTGCGCCCAGCTTGGCACCCGCGGCCAATTTCAATGGCCGGGCACCAGAGGGACGGACCTAAACCTCGTATTAAACGCAAACATTCACACTAACAATACCGGTTTGTGGGAGGCCAGCGTGTCGCACACGGTCGAGGGGGTCTACGACTGCATTATCTCCAGCGATTGCGGCTCACAAATCTCCACCGGAGCCACTCTGTACGTAAGCACCCCCTGCGATGGCATCCCCGATTGGTGGCGTCTAGAATATTTCGGGACCACAAACATTAACAGTACCAACTGCGCCACCTGCGACCCGACCGGAAATGGATTCACCAATCTTCAGGACTATCAGGATGGCAACGACCCGACGAATTATTACGACAACATGGTGCCCGGATTGTCGATCGTCAGTGGCAATGGACAAACCTGGCTGACAAACCAATTCCTGCCGCAGGCGCTGGTGGTGTTGGTGACGAGCACTAACGGAGCCGCGTTGACGAACGCGCCGGTGACTTTCTCGGTCACACAAGGAACAGGCCTGTTAGCGAGCTCGACCAATGCGACAACAGCATCCTCATTGACTGTTCTTACGGGCTCTAACGGTGACGCAGCCGCATATTTCTTGCTACCAAGGACGTTCGATACCACAAATCAAATTACGGTTTCTGCCACAAGTGATGCGGGCGTAACACAAGTGGTGTTCGTCGCACAAACCTATTCTTTTGCCTTGGACACGGATGGCGATGGCATGCCCGATTGGTGGGAGATTCAGAACGGATTGAATCCCTATAGCGGGATTTCGTTGGGCGGAACCAATTTTTCTTTGGTAGGATGGTGGACCCTAAATGAGACCAATGGCACTACCGTAGGCGACTCGTCGACATCGGGTGCCAATGGCACAGCATACAACATTGATCCGGTTGCGAGCCATATTGCGGGGGCGGCGTATGACGTAGATCCGGCGCAGGACTATATACCGAAGATTCTCGCGGGCGCCATACAGTTGAATGGCACTAACGCCTATGTCCAGATCCCCTATGCGACATCCTTCACGTCTATCGACGGCTATTGTACCAATTGCCACTTCACAGTTTCATTCTGGTTGTATCGAGATGATGAGCAGGACACACACACTACGGAGTACTTCATGAGCATGGGGGATGCGTATGGAAAGACGTTTTGGATTTCGGAGGATGCATCTCATGAATTAACAGTGTCCATTAGTAATAATGGTCAGATCGGAAACTCGGGTCACGAATCAGACGCAACATACACCCTGCTACCGCTTCGTGGTGGCTTGTGGCACCATGTGGCAGTGACATACCGATTCGTCACAGACACAAACTCGATCCTCCAAGTCTATCTGGACGGGCTAGCGGTTACAAATAATACACTTGCACACGGTCCCTTGTATCCCGCCGGTAAGTCAGGAGTCCCGGGCGCGGGAATCACGCTGGGTGGCCGATACAAACGGGGCCGGATCTCTTCAAGGGACGGCTGGACGACGTGCGGTATTACACGACGGCGCTGTCGCCGGATCAGATCGCTTCAATCTACGATTGGTCCAGTGATCCGGACGGAGACGGGCTGAACAATCTCGGCGAGTACCAGCACGGAACAGATCCTCACAACGCATTCTCTGATGGCACCGGAATGTCTGATGGTTGGGAAGTCCAACATGGCTTGACACCCTTTGCCGCCGATCCAAATGCAGATCCCGACAACGACGGCTTGAGCAATTTACAAGAGTATCTTAATGGAACCGATCCTCACAATCCCGACACCGATGGCGACGGGATGTCCGATGGCTGGAAAGTTCAGCACAATAGCTGTATGAATCCGCTGAGCGGGATTTCGCTCGGAGGAACGAGTTTTTCCCTTGTGGGTTGGTGGAAGCTCGATGAGACCAGTGGCGATACAATTAGCAACTCGGCATTTGGAGTCATTTCCTCAAACGGTACGGCGTTTAGTATCGACCCGGACAACGACCATGTGACGGGGGTTCTGGGACAAGCACTGCGCTTCAATGGCACCAATGCCTATGCTACCATCCCTCACATCGATGTGTTCAACACCACCAATAGCGACTTCTCCGTCTCGTTCTGGGTCTACCGTGATCCGCTGGGCACCAGCACCTCCGAGCCAATGATCAGCTTGGGTGATGACACCAACCAAACTTTCTGATATCCGGAATGGGAGTTCCGAAATAACCGATGGATTCTGAACTTCACTGTAAGTGATGACGATGTCAATCACGGCGGCACTGGCAATGGTAGTGCGATCAGTACGGCTTATTCCACTCCATTGTCCCGTGGGGTGTGGCATCACGTGGCAGCAACCTATAAGTATGGCGGCAGTGGCGAGCCAAGCGGTTACAGCACGAGCACGACTCGGAGATGCAACTCTATGTGGATGGCGTGCTGGTGGCTTCAAATCTCACTTCGGTAGGGCGCTTGTATGTGACAAGTGGTCCACTATGGCTTGGCTATTCGCAGAACCAGTACTTTGATGGCGTTTTGGATGATGTACGTTATTATACGCGGGCGTTGTCGCCGGATCAGTCGCCAGCATTTATGATTTCAACGCTGACCCCAACACCAATGGGCTGACTAATCTCCAGGAATATGAACTGGGGGGCAACCCGTGCAGTACAGAGTCGTCAATTGGCGGTATTCCTGTGTCCGTCGTGTTGTCGATTGGAGGCCAATCTATTTAACTACGACTCGGAGGGCGGTGGGTGGACAGATTACTTGGTGATTCTATACGGGACAAATCCATTTCGACCCGGTGGTACCGCAACTCCCACCCGCGAATCCGAGCGATACAACACCCCCAACGATCACGCTGACCGACCCCGCAGGAGCCGTGTTGTTGCCATGATGAATGACTTTGAAACAGCCGTTGACGAACAATGGTCGTCAAAGGAACGCGAGCGCGAACGCCCGTGCAAAAGTCCGTTTGCCGCGCCCATGGATGCGAGTCACGTCCGGGTTGATGGCCGTCTTACAGCTACTCACGACTCTGCCATCTTCGGTATGGGCCACATCGATGAGTTCGGTGTCGAACTCTCCGCCGACCGGACTGCACGCTGTCGCCGTCCCCGGGCAAGGGTTGGTACGAACAAATCTTTTCCCCGGTGTTAACCCCGACGATAGTGCCTCGCGGGCCATTGCCTCACCTTGATCCGCCGTCACTAGAAATAAAGTTCTCCGACCCGCCCACGGATCAAGAGATTTTCCTAGTCCGCTTGTTTGAAGAGCCACTCATTCCCATCGGTAAGCCGACTGCACCCGAAGAGAACAGGGCACTGGCCCGGGCAATCCTCGATTACCGCAACCGGCAAAGCCCCGATGACGTGCATGCCCTCACGGAATGTCTTACCGCATATCCGAACTCGGCCTGGCGAATCTCGTTGCTGGTCGACCTCGGTCTTATCTATCGCCGAACAGGATACTTCACGAAGGCAATGTCCGCATGGAGCGAGGCGTGGCAGCTTGGGCAGGATGAGACAGCACCGCACGCAAAAGCAGAGGTTGACCGGGCCGTCGGCGAGTTGGTTCAGATGAACGCTTGGGTCGGTCGCTATGAAGCACTGGAGGCCATGTTGCCACAGTTGAGCGGCAAACATTTGACAGGCCCCGCGACCCAGCGCATTTCAGCGGCCCGTCAAGCTTTGTGGCTGATGAACAATCAGCCGGAGACGTCGTTCATGTGCGGGCCATTCGCGCTGGAGAGGATTCGGCGAGCAAGTTACGCGACGGAAGTATCCGGCGAAAAGATTCGAGCGGCCCAATCCACCAAGCAAGGCACGTCTCTGCTCCAACTACAGACACTCGCTTCGGACTCGGGAATGCAGTTCCAAATGGCCAAGCGCACGCCCGGCGCGCCGATCGTCGTTCCATCTGTCGTCCATTGGAAACTGGGCCATTACGGAGCGCTCCTCAAGGAGAGCAATGGCCGCTACCTGCTGCAAGACCCCACCTTTGGGAAAACCTTTGGGGACCAGATATGGATTAGCCGCAACGTGATCGATTCAGAAGCCAGCGGCTATTTTCTCGTTCCGAAAGAGAAGCTTCCGGAGATGGGTTGGCAACTCGTTAGCCGTGAAGAAGGGGGAAGAATCTGGGGACGTGGTCAAACTACGGGAAATGACCCCAACGAGACGCAGCCTTGTAGCACCAAGACCAGTGGCGATCAAGGGGGGTGTTCTACCTGTTCCGGAATGCCTCGCTATTCCATTCATACGATGCTCGTGAGTCTGAATATCGTCGATACGCCCGTTCGCTACACGCCACCACTCGGCCCGGCGGTCAATTTCACCGTCACCTACAATGAGCTGGATGCCAACCAGCCAGCAGTGTTTACGTTTTCCAATCTTGGTCCGAAATGGACCTATGACTGGTTGGCGTACATCACGGATTTTCCTTCGGACCCGTCGACAAACGTGACTCTTTATTTGCGCGGCGGCGGAGAGCTTATTTACAACAGTTTTGATTCCAGCACACAGAGTTTTACCAACGAGTTGCGGAGCGGTGCGAAGCTGTACCGCGTTTCCACCAATAGCTATGAACGACGGTTCTCCGACGGTTCCAAGGAGGTCTATTCACAGCCTGATTGTACCGGTGGTGGGTGCGGTACATCACGCCATGTGTTCCTCACGCAGATTGTTGATCCGACGGGTACCAACGCCGTGACGCTGATCTACGATCCCACCACTCTTCGTCTCACGTACGTCGTAGATGCAATCGGCCAGACCAATACGCTGTCGTACAGCACCAACGACACGTATCAGATCACTCAGGTCACGGATCCCTTTGGTCGGTCCGCCAGCTTCCAGTATGATTCCGGCGGGCGTCTCAATCAGATTACAGACGAGATTGGGATGAGTTCACAATTCAATTATCAGGGTGACGTCATTGACTATATGACGACGCCATACGGAACAACAACGTTCACGGAACAGGACACTGGCAGTCTGACGAATTTTAACAGCTATGTGCGCTGGATCCAGGCCACGGATCCCATGGGCGGGATGGAGCGCGTACAATATGTTCAGGATCTTCTCCGGTTCCGGTTTCAGTTTTCCCAGCCAGCCCGTGCCCGCGGGACTTCTTCAGGGGTCAGATCTTGGCGGGTTCCTGCAATACCGCAACACTTTCTTCTGGGACAAGAGGGCAATGGAAAGTTATGGCAGCAACAGCGCCAGCAATTACGCCATCGCCCGGGTTTACCACTGGCTGCACGACGTGGACTTCAATGTCACTTCCGGTATCCTCGAAAGCCAGATGAACCCACTGGAAAACCGCGTCTGGTTCAATTTCCAAGGCCAGGTCGATCCGATTACCATCGGTACGAACATGCTGGCCAAGCCGACGGCGGTCGCGCGGGTGCTGGACGACGGCGTTACCACTCAGTTGTCTTCAAACCAATACACACTCGGGGGCAGGATGGCGCAAGCCATCGATCCATTGGGGCGAACGACTGCCTACACTTATGATCCCACCAATCAGATTGATCTTACGGAAGTTGACCAGCAGGAGGCGAATGGCGCGACCACCAATTTGGCTGTCCTCGGCAAATACAGCTACAACAGCCAACACCTGCCCGTGATGTCGATTGACGCATCCGGTCAGACGAACACTTATACGTACAACGCCTTCGGCCAGCTTACCAACGTCACCAACGCTCTTGGCCAAGTTACGACGGTAGTGTATTCCAACAATTTCCTCAATTCCGTCATCGGGCCTACGGGAGCCACGAACGCGACGTACGCCTACGACGATTACAATCGGATTCGCACCGTGACCGATTCGGAAGGGTATGCCGTGACCATCGACTACGATGCATTGGATCGACCGACGCAGGTGACGTATCCCGATGGCACGACCGAGCAGACGTATTATGACAAACTCGACGCCATCTGGACCAAGGACCGTCTCAACCGCTGGACGCGCAAGTATTACAACGCGTTGCGACAATTGACGGCAGTGATTGATCCGCTCAACCGGGTGACAACCTTCAACTGGTGCACCTGTGGCAGCTTGGCCTCGATGACCGATCCGCTAAATCACGCCACATCCTGGACATACGACTTGCAAGGGCGTGTAATCCAAAAACAATACGACGACGGTTCGACAGCCAGTAACACCTACGAGAACACTAACAGCCGATTGAAATCCGTTACCGATGCGAGAGGCCAAGCCACCATCTACACGTACAACACCGACGACACGCTCCAGCAGATCAGTTACTCCAATGCGGTGGTTTGGACGCCGTCCGTCACGTACACCTACGACACGAATTATAATCGCGTGGTGACGATGGCAGATGGCACGGGCACAACCACATACAACTACAACCCGACGACCAATGCGGTACTCGGCGCAGGCCAATTAGCCAGCGAGACAGGTCCATTGGGAGCCAGCACAATCACGTACACGTACGATGCCTTGGGGCGGGTCCTTACTCGTGCGATCAACGGGGTGACGAATAGTGTCGCGTATGATGTATTGGGGCGGGTCACCACGATCTCCAACGCTCTAGGTGCGTTTACCAATTCCTATGTGGACGTGACATCCCGACTCAGTACAATGACGTATCCGAACGGCCAGGTAATGACCAACACGTACTTTGGCAATCTCGGTGACCAGCGGTTGAAGGAGAAATGGAACCAGAATCCATCAGCGGCGACCGTCTCGAAATTCGACTACACCTACAACGCCGTAGGCGACATCACAGCTTGGACGCAGCAAATTGACGCCACGACCACGAATGCGTATATCTTCTCGTATGACCGCGCCGATCAACTGCTGGGAGCAACATTACAAAACGCTGTCACACTGGCAGCCCTCACGAATTACTACTATGCCTACGACGGGGCGGGCAACCGGACGAGCGAACAGGTCAATTCGAACGTGACCCAAGCGGCGGTGAACGACCTGAATCAGATTACGTCCCTCGACGGCGGCGGTGCGTTGCGGTTCCGAGGCAGTGTCAACGCGACTTCCACCGTTACGATTGCGGGGCAAACCGTCAGCGTTGTGTGGACGAATCTGGCCAATAGCAACACGCTGTTTGATGCGGCAGCTTCAGTCAGTTCCGGCGTGAACACGATTCAGGTGATCGCGACAGACTACAGTTTCAACGCACGGACAAACAATTACCAGGTCGCAGTGGCCACTCAGACGACGCGCGCCCTCGCGTACGACCTCAATGGGAACCTGACGAACGTCACTTCAGGGACCATCTCGACAAATTACCAGTGGGATGCAGACAATCGGCTCGTGGGCATCGTTGCAGTGAGTGGGGCTACAACAAACTCGACGGCATTCACCTACGATGGCCAGTCGCGGCGCGTCCGGATCACGGAACTGAGCGCTGCCACTACCAACAGTGACAGCTGGTTCGTGTGGTGCGGGACAGAGTTGTGCGAGCAACGTGACACGACGGGCAGTAATGTAACAAAGCGGTTCTTCGCACAAGGCGAACAGATAAGCGGGACGAATTATTTTTTTGCACTTGACCATCTGGGTTCTGTTCGGGAGGTGATAGATAGCACGGGCACCATCCGGGCACAGTACAGCTATGATTTATACGGACGACGCACTGCCAACGAAATAAACGTAGACCCCGTTGAGGCGGATTCTGGATTCACGGGGCATTATTTCCACGCCCCAAGCGGCTTGCATCTGGCGCCATATCGTGCGTACAGCGCGGATCTGGGAAGGTGGCTAAGTAGAGATCCTGTTCCCGAGAGGGACGGGATCAATTTGTATGCGTATGTAGCGGATAACCCGGTTTGTTGGATTGATCCGGTAGGATTAAACGCTTGGGGAGCAACAATCGGAGCGGCTATTGGAGGATACGTCGGATGGATAGCGGGCGGCGCAATTGGTGGGACAATCGGCGTTGTCGGGGGCGCGGCTGGCGGAACACTGGTGGCACCCGGCGTTGGTACAGTGGGCGGTGGAATTGCAGGCGGAGCAACGCTCGGAACCGAAGGTTCAATCGTAGGTGGTCTCACTGGAACCGGCTTAGGCGCATGGATTGGCGACCTGATAACGGGAGGATCAACGCAGCCTCAAGGGCCTACCATGTGTCCAGCTGTGAAGGCGCCCGGAGAACCCACGACCGCCGATGGGTACGTACCACCAAAGAATTGGGATGGGAAAAAAGTGCCAAATCCAAATGGGCCAGGCTATGGCTACCCAGATCAGGACGGAAACGTGTGGGTCCCCACCGGAACTGGCCCCAACGCTCATGGAGGACCGCACTGGGATGTTGAATCTCCTGGGGGCGGTTACCGTAATGTTTACCCCGGTGGGACGGTCAGATAATGAAGAATATACAGGTGATCGATGGGGCGATAAACTGTGCGTACAGCATTTTCTCTGCCTCAGACAAAACGTTCAAGGTCATATTTCCAGGAAATGGACAGAATATCGAGTTTGTTAATGATCTCGTGCGACGAGTCGGGAAAAAGAGAGCCGGCGAGTTGCTGAGTCCTATCTGGCAGAAGCGAGTGGAAAAGAACAGTGTCAAGGGCATACATGGAACCTTGTTCTACGAACTGGAAACAAAGAAGCCATTCTATCCCACCAAACGCGAAACGGATTTGGATGCGAACAGATCGCGTTAGAGATCAACGGTAGGATGCTCGAACTAAGCACGTCACGGCGGCATTTAACGTGTCAACCAATAGCAGGCCGAACGCCGGCTACGGGGGCCGGGGCGGCGGGAAGCACCCTGTTTGGTGTTGCTGAACCACAACTTGAGAAAACGTTGACCAAGCAGTTCTGCTGTAAGAAGGGGAAATGCTAAACAGTTGGAATATTAAGGTGTGTATATTGATGACCAGTAATCGTTCTAGATCAGGATTGTGTCGAGTCTGTGCGGCCCTAACGGTAGGCTTCTGTTTGCTGCCGACCGTTTTCGCGGACGAATCGTCTGTCAGCGATAATGTGGCTTTTTGGAATCGCATTATTCACCAGATGGAGTTGACGGATGTGAGTGGCGACTCCGTGGAGAAGAAGGCTCTGCAGGCAGAGGTCGTCGGTCATATCCAGCACAGTCCAGAATTTCTTCACTTTCTCGAAGTGACGCTTCCGTTTGAGAGGCGGGATTGGGTACGGGCATATATTCTCAGTGTCATTCTAAACACACGGGGGCACAGGGATCCAAAGTCTACGTATTCTGTCTAACTGATCCAAACTTGAACATACGCGGGATGGCTCAGGCCGCGATAAGGAAGTACAGGATTCAAGAAGGAGCACCTTACCTCCCCGTCTTACTCATCAGCCACGACAGCAGTGAGCGATGGGTTGGTGTGAAAGGTATACAAGAGTTTCAAAAGGGCGATGGGTTTCCATACTATGCCGCCATGTTATACGACTCGGACGCAGATGTCGCTTGCGAGGCAGCGCGATCGTTCGCTTTCGTCAATGATCGTGACGCCGATCCTATTCTGTATCGGTTTCTCAATGATACATCCAATGATAAGAAAAGGCAGGTCGTCGTGAAGACAGTTGTGCAAGCCCTCTGCCATATACATCACAAAGACTGTCCAGAGACGGTCGAGGATATCAAACTGCCAGACGTGGCTGAGGAATGGATGCGGCGCCTTCATCCGAGTCCGGAGAATATGCACGAAGGTGTCCAGCCTGAGCATGCGCGGTGACCGTTATTCCTATACGGTGTAGTGAGAATGTGTCAACCAATAGCAGGCAAAATGCCGGTACGACAATCAATCGTGCCGGATCCAGCTTCTCGCTACTTGCAAGCCAGCACGAGGGCCAGCGAGCTTTCACTTACCATCCGAACGCTTCAACACACGGGCCACCCACATTCAGTGCTGTCCCGTCAACCTCGGGAAATCCGCTGCTGTCACCGAGCGGCTCCCTGCGAATAGGTTAGAAGCGCGACTGCTTCCGGGTATGTCGATCCATTTTATGCGACCGAGCTTGCCCTGTCGTCAATTGCCTTTTGTCGTGAATCCCTACTCATGGCGCGGTCAGCCTTTGGCAATCAGTGTGATGGTGATGGAAGCGACGAAGGGTCTGGCGCGGTCGAGATCGGCATAGCGTTTGGGCAGGACGTGGACCGTGGCGAGGTTGTTTTCACGGAGCAAATCGGCCAGCCGACCGAGACGCCAGCCCAGAATCACCACGTCGGCGGTGGAGAAGGCGAGCGCGAGTTTTTGCGGCGGGGCGTTCTTGTCGTCACCGGCGTCCGGGTTGGGTTCCAGGGTGTAATCAATCAACTGGCTGGTGTGGAAGCCACGGCGGCGCTCCTCGTCGAGATGGAACTCGATGCAGGCGCAATACTTGACGGAGGTGGTATAGCAGTCGTCTTTGATGGGGTGCATGGGGTGATTGAGGGTTGAAAGTTCAGACACCGATGCCGCGAGAGTGGCCGATGCTTCCAGGCGGGGTGATGCCCCGACGCAGCTTGCGGCGGGCGGACTGCTCTTGTGCAGAGGTTCCTTGACCGTGCGAGATCGTTTGAGGCCGCTGGTTCGTTTGACGGATTCAGCCTGTTTTATGGACTCAGCTTGTTTGATGGACTCGGTTTGCTCAAACTTGGTCGTGACAGTTTCCTTTTGCTCAATGACGGACCGTTCGCGAAGCCATCGCTGCACATCTTCGGCGACCTGTGCGAGCCGTTGCACCGGAGACAAACGCGTGGCCCGGAAAACTCGCGGCGACTGACGCATCGGGCGCACCGTGCGAAAATCTTGGTGCACCACGCTCGCCGGGGTGCCGATATCCTGCTCTTGCTGCGGTTGTCGCAGGAAGCCGAGTTTGGCCAGGTCATCGCGCAGGCCTTGGAGTTCGACGGCAGCCTTGCGTTCGTGCGAATCGGTGACGCGGCGGGCGAGCAGCTCGGCATCATCGGTGAAGACGTGGACGCGCTTACGCCCGCGAGAAATGGAAACGTAAAACTGTTCGCGGTTGACGGCGGCGAAGGATCGTGACGAGGCGACCAGCAGCACGTCATCCACGGTCTTGCTTTGTGATGAGTGCGACGTGACGGCGTAGCCGTGGGTGAAGGTGTTGAAGGTGCCAGGCAGGACCCGACCATCGGTGAGCGTGATGCGGCCGCCGCTGATCTCCCGGACCTGGACCCGCTCACCGTTGATGAACTCCTTGCCGTGATTGGCTTGCAGCAACAGCCAATCACCAGCGGCGACTTTCAGTTCGCGGGCTTCGCCCACGTCGAACGAGGCGGCAGCACTGGCCGGGATGAAATCCACTTCCGTTCCATCGGGACGGCGAACGCGCAGTCCGTTTTCGAGAACGGCTCGGACTTCGACCGTCTCGCCCCGGTCAAAGTGGCGCGTTTTTCTGACAAAGCGCAGGCGCTGGCCGGGTTCGTACTGGCTCGTATTCTTCTTTTGCGCTTCCGTCCACGAGAGCGAATCGAAAACGCACAGCGGCTGCTCATCCTGGCTGACGACACCCTCAGCTTTCAGAGCCTCGCGCACCTTCTCCGTCACCGCCTCAATCTCCGCCCAAGTGGGCGAGACCAGCAATGCGGACCGGCCTTGTTTGGTCGCCGACAGGTACGCCTCAGCCGCCCGCTGGTAAAGCTGCCCATCCTCCGTCGCCGCTTCCGTGACCGCGCCAAGTTCCACGAGCTTGGCAAACGCCTTGTCGGTCTGTTTGGCGGCAGCCAGTTCGACGACCTGACGGAAGGCGGCGGGTTTCTGGCGGCGGATGGTGGTCAGTTCGCTGAAACGGTAGGAGGAATACTGTTCGAGGATGCGGAGCGCATCGCCACGAGCAACGGAAGCGTGCTGGCCGGTGTCGCCGGAGAGCACCACACGAGCGCCGTTACTAACGGCCAGATCAAACAGTTTCACCATGTCATCCAGGCCAACGGCCCCGGCTTCATCCAGCACAATCACGCTGCGGGCGGAAAGTGTTCGCCGCATGGCCCAATCCGTCAGCAGCCTCGCGAGCGTGACCGATTCCAGCTTGTCCTTGCGCAGCGTGTCGGCAGCGGCAGCAGTCGGAGCGCAGAACACGGCCTCGAAACCCTCATTGTCGAGAATGCGGTTCAGTTCGACCAGAGCCGTGCTTTTGCCGGAACCGGCCAGGCCGCGAAAGCCGGTGAACCGGTCGGGGCTGGTGAGAACATGGGCCAGCGCCTTGCGCTGGTCCGGGCCGAGATGAGACGGCCGGTTCGTAACGGCTGGTGATCGGGGCGACAGCCGTCGATGCCGGCGTTGACCGTGCGAATCAACGAAAGCTCCTTGGTCAGAATGTCCCGCGTCGAGAACTCCGAACCGACGCGCACCAGTTCGGATCGTTCCGCCAGCGCATTCTTTAGCAGCGGCAGGTCCAGTTGGCCGCAGCCGTTGACCAGGGCGGCTTCCAGAATCTTGTGTTGCGGCGCGACCGAAGTGCGCTCGAAAACGTGTGCGATGCCGTGGTCAACGGCCTCACGCATTGTGACCGAGCGGGCGAAATCCTTGGACTGACCGTTGGCCGCTTCGACCACTTTGCGCAGCGCCCGTTTCTCGAAAAAACCGATCTCGCCAAGCTGCTGTCGCCGCACCTGGTCATCGGAGGCGCCCTTGAACTTCTTGGGGCGGGACTGGTGGACGACATGGGCGACTTCCTGTTTGGTGAGCTTGCGACCGAGCGGTGCTTCTTGACGTTCCACGGCCATGTCCCGTTGCTGCGACCGCTTGGAGAACCGATCAATGAACTTCTGGGCGCACACCCTCAATCTCAAAGGCCGAGCTGGTGCGACGGAGCGAGTAACCAAGCTGGTGCAGTCGCTTGGCCAGTTCATTGCGATAGACCGCCGTGCCGTAATTGATGGCACCGAACATATCGCAGGTTTGCAGCGCCTTCCATCGTTGCTCGCTGTTGTCCCAAGTGGCGTTGAACAGGACGAAATGCGTGTGCAATTGCGGGTCAAGGGCGCGCGAGGACGTGTGCAGGAAGGCCGCGCCGACCAGGTTCCCTGTGACGCGATCCCGGTCCTCGATGCCGCCCTTGCGGATGCGTGTGGCGGCGAACTGTTCCAGTTCCCGGAGCGCGATGGTGGAGGCTTCCTTGTGTGCTTCGATGATGCGCCGGTCATTCATCGTGACCGCCAGAATCGAAACGGACTTGGGCGGGAGCACACGAAGTCGAAGAAGATCCGCCGCTCCCGGAACTGCTGCGGGGTCAATTGCTCCCCCGTCATCGGATGCAGGTTGTCACACAGCTTGAGGAACGCTTCGCGGGTGACACTGTCGCCAGGGTTCAATCCCATCCGTTCTGCGCCCTGACCAATCCAGTGGCCAGCTTGGGACTGGTTCTGTGCGTAGTAATCGTTGTGCGACAGGTGCTCGTCGAAATACGTCGTGGCGGCGGCTCGATTCTTCTGTGGTTTGGCGGTGAACATGGTCGCAATCTTAATGGAAACCCGGTGTCAAGTTGTTCCCGAATGGGGAATGGCGGTTAGATAAGGCCCAAGACTTTTTTGCCCAGGCGTTTGCGTCGAGGGGGATTGGGCAGAGTGCCGAAGATGACCGTTCGGCTGAGGATCTGCATCCGCTGGAGGATTTGCTGTGTCTCGCGCCAGTTTTCAATGGCTTGTCTCAGAGCTTGGTATTGTTGGGGCGACAGCGCCACCGAGACGGTTTTGGCCCGGACTTTGCGAGTCCATTGGTAACAGGGGCCACCCGCTCCCGGGCCTCGATCTTGGACATAACCGTGACTGATCCAGCCGAGCCGCGCCAGTCGGGCGCGCAGCCGGGCGTATTCGATTTCGATGGGAGTGCGGGGGGCCTTCATCCAAGGAAAAGTGTACCATACATGTCAAATAAGGCGGTATATATACCGCTCTATGAACACACCTTATTTTCCTGCCTTCCGGTGTCGCTTCGCCGCCCAAACGCGCCGCGCCCTTCATCACTTGCGACGCGCGTCTTTGTCCCAACTGGAGCAGTGTTTGGAAACCTATCTGCCCGCCCGTTGGCTGGCCGCCGAACCGCACGGACCCAACAGTCGGGAACGCGTTTACAGCCTGCGGCTGACCTTCCAGTGCTTTCTCTGGCAACTGCTCACGCCCCAGACGGCTTGTCGGGAAGTCGTGCGTCAGGTGCAGGTGTTGTTTCGGTTGAAAGGGCTCGGTCCGGTCCACGAGGGTACGAGTGCCTATTGCCAGGCCCGATTGCGCCTGCCCCGCGAGCGCTTGGAGGCCGCGTTGGCTCATCTGGCACGGTGTGCCGAGCAACGCGCGGGAGAGGGAGGGCGGCTGGCAGGGCGAGCGGTCAAAGTGGTGGACAGTACGACGGTGCGACTGCCCGACACCCGCGCGAACCAGAAGCGCTATCCGCAGTCCCCCTACCAAAAGCCGAGATGCGGGTATCCATTGCTGAAGTTGCTGGCGCTGTTTTCGCTGTCCAGCGGCGCGATCGAGGCCGTGACCATGGATGACCATTTCCACCACGATCTGCGATTGTCCCGCCGCTTGTGGGACAGGCTGAGCCCAGGCGACATCCTGTTGGGCGACCGGTTGTTTGGCGAGTACCCCACCCAAGCCTCCTTGCCGCTGCGGGGGGTTGACGTGCTCGCCCGACTCAGCTTCCGCCGCAAGATCGATTTTCGCAAGGCCAAGCGCTTGAGCCGCCACGATGCCTTGTTTGTCTGGACCAAGGCCAAGCCGTGCCCGCCGTATCTGACCGCCGCTCAATGGGCGGAAACTCCGGGGGCCATCACCGTGCGGGTGCTGCGCTTTCGCGTGACCAGTCCCGGCTGTCGCAGCCGCTGGATCAGGCTGGTCACTACCCTGCTGGATCACCAGCGGTATCGACGCGAGGACTTGGCCGCCCTGTATGCACGCCGCTGGCGGTTGGAACTGTGCTTTCGCGACCTCAAGACCCAGATGGGGATGGCTGAGTTGCGCTGTCAGACGCCGCCGATGGCAGAAAAAGAGGCCTTGGCCTACTTGGTGGCTCACAATCTCGTGCGCTGTGTGATGGCCGAGGCCGTTGCTCACTACCAAGTCGAGTTGGAACGTGTCAGCTTTCAGGGCACGGTGGATGCCCTGCGGCAGTACACCCAAGCCATCGGGCAAGCCCGCAGTCGGACAACGCGACGCCAATTGTGGGAGGATCTCTTGTGGAATCTGGCCCGTGATTTGGTGCCGTTGCGTCCTGGCCGACGCGAACCTCGGGCGCTGAAACAGCGGCCCAAGCACTTCCCGGCGTTGACCCGACCACGGCACCGGTTCAAGGACCGCATCCCGTCCTACAAATGGCGACGCAAACTCAACCGAGGTCTTAAATAAGCGCCATTCCCCGAATGGGAACAACATCGCACGGGTCCGTATGATTAGATGGGTAGCAATGAAAGGATCGTTTGTCATGGGGCTGGAGTCTCGCACCAAGAGTGGAGTGGGATGTGTAGCTGCTACACGTGCGAGATGGAGGTGATCGCTATGATTGTCCGATATGAGTGAAGAATTCGTAAGCCGAACCTGCGGTTCCGTCCGCAGTAGCCTCTCGGCATCGGCGCGACTGGCAACGGTCGGGTCGAAAGCTGCCGAGACAACGTCTCTCCATCGACCAGATAAGGAGAAGGCCGCGAGGCGGTCTCCGCGACTGCGAGCGTCAATGCGGTCGGAGAGGCAAGGCTGGATGAAATGCTCAACGCGAGTGAACTGCCAAAGGCATCGTAAGATACGAGGAGCCAAACACGCTGACAGGCTCCAGCCAAAATGGCGATGCAGCCAGGATGCCCTACCGTGTAGTTGGGGCACACGGACAGAATCGGCTGTCGGTGGATAGGCAGGAGCTACCCCATGCATGTCATCGCAATCAAACATCGTAAACCCGACGTTGCGCCCCCTCTTGGAAACAGGAGTTGGGTAGGTGAGTCCGCAAGGAACGTTGAGGAGATGGCGGGCAGAGGAAACTGGAGAAGGCGAATGCCGCCCTGTAATCGGGCGGATAGGAGTTGGGACAGCACTCCGCCGCGCAAGCGGGTCGACTTCCGGTTGGTCGTGCCTGACGAGAGAGCCGACAGAACCCGCGCAGGAGGAAATCGCAGATGAACGCAGGGCAATCTGCGTGTGCACCCTCCGACCGTGCGAACGGCCAGTGGGCTGCCCGTGAGTATCGTCAAGGCAGCACCGAGTGTGTTGACCATTCCTGTTTCGGCAGGGCTTCGTCGCGGCTTGAACCGGATGAAGGGAACCTTTCCCGTCCGGTTCTGAGCGGAGGGAGCTGCAGCAATGCCGCCCCCCTTACCCGACACGATAACGAGATCGGCAGTGTTATGACGCCACCGATGTCAGCGAGGCTCATGCGGCAGATTGTAACGGGAAGCACTGGTGCAATTGTTCGCAAGTGCGAACAAGCTGAGCAGGCCAAGTATGGCAGAGAAGAGGAAGAAATAGGTAGGACACCAACCCCGCCTCAGAGCGGTGACGAAGCTGCTCCGCGGACGCCGGTCGGGCTGCTCTGTGGACGACGCGTGGCTGAGTCGCGGACTGACGAGCAGATATCGCTCGGATGCCGGGCGGATAACGGCATGACGCCGCGTGGCCGCACGAGTCGGCGAGTGTCTTGCCATTGGAATGTCAGCCACAAACCAAACGAGGGAAATGACTATGAGGACAACGACTGATTATACGAAGCTGGCCGCGACGTTGGACTACGCGGCGCTGGAAAAGAAACTGGAGCAATTGACGCAGCGTGATCCGCCAAGGAAACGCAAAACTGTCGCCGACGTGTTGCAACCATTGCGCGAACGGTTGCTCGACCTTCACGGCAGAGGATGGAAGGCGACGGAACTAGCCGACGAGTTGAAAACTGCCGGCGCGAGCGTGAGCGCCACACGGTTGCGCGAGTGCTTGAACTACTGGGCCGCTGGTGGAGATCGAGCCGCGAGGTCGCACACACGCCGCCAACCAAAACGCGACGCTGCAAACAGCCAACCGACCACTACATCAGGCCTGTCCAGCCGTAGTAACGACCCTCAAACCGGCCAACGAGTTACGACACGGTGAACGAATCCACGAGGAATCTCCGCCGGCCATTCGCCGGTAGAATGCTGGCAGACCCGGCGCGACCGACGCTCGAAACGCGCCGCGCTCGCCGCGTCTGCTGCGCTGCTAAGCCGTACCAATCACACGTCGCTGTCCGTGGCTGCGCGGTGCTCGCCACCGACAGCCGGGATATGACGCTTAGTTGCCGGTCATTCTATTCACGTACGCCCGTGGCTGCAGCCATGCCCTGTCCACGCAGTACCCGCTCGCAGGCTGCAATCAGTGCAATCGCTGTCTCCGGGGTTGGCTGCTTGGCTGTCCTCTCGACATCTTGCACCTGCTCCACGATCAAGCAACTTCCTCGTACCACCGGTGGTCGAATGATTGCGCCTTATCTGTCATTGACCTTGCGTGACGTGCCGTTTCGATTGTACGGCTCGCTGCGCGCCGTCAAGGTACTCCGCGCTGCGCTGTGGTCCACCGTTGACTGCGCTTGCTCCGCCGCCGGCCCTGCTCGTACGGCTTTACGCTGGAGGACTTCACGGCCAAGTTTACTGTGACGACCATTCGCAAGGGCACGTATAATAGCATGAATCGACAGCCAAAGAATGGCGAGAAGGATGCCGCGACACCATTGCCGCGTCTGTATCTTCGCCCGGATGAAGCCGCGCGAGCAATCGGCGTCTCCAGGCGTACCCTGTCAACATGGCAGTCCGCCCGCCTCATTGGCTTCCGCCGTGTTGGTCGCACAGTGCTCATTTCTGTTGCGGATATTCTGGCAGCGATTGAGCGTTACCGCATCGCGCCCCTCGGCGAACCGAAACGACCTCAGCAGCATGTCGATGTCGGTACAATCACCGCACTGACCACTCCCGACACCAGCCAACCGCCAAGACGCAAACGACGCATGCAGCGCACGGCGTCAGGACCAGCCGCGACGTAGCCAAGCCGCCGTTGTCCACTGCCTCGCCACCCACGCCGTCACGACTACCGGAGCTTCTATAATACTGTTTCTCGCATCGAAATTGGCGCAGGAAGCCCGATCGCCTTGTCAGATGGATAACCCCCCCCCCCGCTGCGTGCGTCACTTGGCTCACGCATGTGTCACGACCTGATTAGAGTCCCGTCGTGCGTAACTTTGCGTAACTTTGACAGAAGAATTGGCGCATTTCTCTGCATTTCTTTGCAAGACGCTGCGAACGTGAATCTCACCCGCAAGCCAATAATTACAAAGGCTGTATGTGAGACTGCTCATGGCGCAAGAACTTAGCGAAAACGCTCTGGGTGATTCCGAAGACCGATGCTCTATCCAGTTGAGCTACGGGCGCACGTTGAGGCGACGCGATACGGGGTACTATGCCAGTTTCGCGGCTTGTAGCAAGCAAATGGGAGAGGGGAAGCCGCATCTCGCGGACTCGGCTTACTGATGAGCTTGCAGTCGCGCGAGCGCATTCCGCGCCTCGGCGTAATCGGGGTTGATCTGGAGCGCTTGCTCCCAATGTCCCATCGCCTCCTGTCGCCGGCCCAGTCGAATCAGAGCGACGCCCAAGTTGTAGTGGGCCTCGGCGTAGTCGGGCTTGATCCGCAGCGCCTGCTGCAAATGCTCGATCCCTTCCGATGTCCGGCCTGTCCGGCCCAGGGTCGCCCCCAGATTGTTGTGGGCCTCGGCGAAATCGGGGTTGATCTGGAGCGCCTGTTCGTAATGCGCGATCGCATCCTGAAGATTGCCCATGCCGAGCAGTGCATTTCCCAAGTCGACCTGTGCGGCGGCATAGTCGGGCCGGAGGAGCACCGCCCGTTTGTAGTGCTCGACCGCCTCCGCCGCACGGCCCGATCGTTCCAAGGCGCGCCCCAACTCGTCGTGGGCCGCGGGGAAATCGGGATCGAGCCGGAGGGCTTCCGTGAGACATTGGATGGCTTCCGGCACGCGTCCCGCTTGGGCCAGAGCGACCCCGAGCGCGCATTGCCTGCCGCCGTAGACCTGAATACTCGCCAGCAGATTAAACGCTACCGAGAAGCTCAAGAGCGCGCCCCAGCCCCAGCGAGCGGCACGCCGCCAGACCGGCTGGCCAATCAGCGCGCGCTCCAATCCGAGCAACGCAACCACCGCCAGCAGCACGAGTACGGGCGCGAAGTCCACCTCGTAGCGGATGATCGCCAGGGCGATTGCATTTAGAAGTTGAGCAGGGAGGCGAGGTACTGGTGGTCCCAGCCGGCGGCCTTTTGTTTGGCGCGGATGCCGAGTTTGACTCGCTGGTCGCGGCGCAGTTGGTTCAGGCATAAGGCCCGCAGCGTGGCCAGGTTCTGCGCCGCGTTCTGCTGGCGCACGGCGCAGCGGTCTTCGCCCATCTGCACGTCCAGCACCCAGTGCAGGCAATTCTCGATCTCCCAGTGGCCGCGCACCGCCGCCGCAAACCGCTCGACCTGCGCCGGCAGGCTGCTGAGATAGTAGCGCCGCTGCGTCGTCGATTTCCCCTGCACCTCCCGCACTGCTTCGACCATCCCGACGCTGCGTAAGGCTTCCCACTGGGGCCTGTCGGCCAGCCAAGCGATCGCTTCGGTAATCCAATAGCGACGGGTCTCGATGCGCCCGTGATCCTTCTCCAGGGTCTGGGTGAATTGATGGGCGAGGCCAGCAAAACCGCGCGCGTGGGCGTCGTCCAGAAACGCTTGGACTTCGGCGTGCAGCGTGCCCTGATTGCCTTTCAGTGCCAGCACGTAGTCGGCATCGGCCTCGTGAATCTCTTTGGCCACGGTCTTTTGGCAGCCCATCGCGTCCACCGTCACCACACAGCCGGCCAATTCCAGCGCCCGGAGCAGCGGGGGCAGTGCGGTGATCTCGTTGCTGTGGTCGTCTACCTTCAGTTGCCCCAGCACCAAGCGATTCCGGGCCGCCCAGACGTTGACCAGGTGGATCGGCCCGTGCCCGCGCGCCCGACTGTGCCGCAGCGTCTTGCCATCCAACGCCACCAATTCGCCGACGACGACCTGGCGCAGGCTTTGCGTCCACGCCAGGAAACAGTCCCGAAACTTCGCCGGATCAATGAGCCCGAACACACGGTTGAAGGTGTCGTGCGAGGGAATGCCGTGCGGCAACGCCAGCCAGCTTTTGAACCACTCGGCCTTGCACCGACCGCACTGGGCGATTTCGGTGAAGCCCTCCGCACCGCAGAGCATGGCGCAGACGGCGATCATCAGGATATCCAGCAACTCGTGGCGCTTGGCCGGGCCGACGCGCGGGTCGGGTCGTGGAGCGAAGTGGTCTTTCAAATTGCGGAACGAGGATCGTTGGTTTTGCATCCCCATCTTCCACCACAAATCCCCGGAAACCGGAAGCAAAAACTTGTCGTCGCAAACCGGCTCCACCGGCCCACTTACAAAGAATTCCTTTCGCACCCCCCTTAAGAATCAAAATGCAATCGCCCTGCGTAAATACATGGGAAACAGGGTGTAAAATTGGCATTGACAGCGGTGAGAACCATCGGCTACGTTACGCCGCTTCACGAGTCCAACACAGGATATTCATGAGTACGTTTTTCGCCAAAAAAGAAGAGCAAAAGCCGCGGTGGTACGTCATCGACGCCAGCAATCAGGTGCTCGGCAAGGTGGCCGTCAAAGCCGCTAACGTCTTGCGCGGCAAGATCAAACCGACTTTTACCCGACATGTCGACGCCGGCGATTTCGTCGTGGTCGTCAATGCGGAAAAGGTCGTGCTTACCGGCAAGAAGGAAACCGGCAAGACCTACATGACCTATTCGCAGTACCCGGGGAAAGAGAAATATCGGACGGTCAAGCAGGTTCGTGCCAGCCACCCGGAGAAGCTCATCGAGCATGCGGTCAAGGGCATGATTCCGAAGAATCGGCTGGGCCGACAGATGATCACCAAGCTCAAAGTCTACGCCGGCACGGCACATCCCCACGTCGCGCAAAAACCCGAACCCATTTCCCTTTAGCTTTTTACTGCCATGGCAACTGCATCAGCACAAATCAACGCATTCATCGGAACCGGCCGCCGCAAGACCAGCGTCGCGCGCGTGCGCCTGGTGCCCGGCACCGGCAAAGTTGTTGTCAATGACCGGTCCGTCGAAGAATACCTGACCGTTCCCAATCAACGAACCATCGCCCTGCAACCTTTGGCGGAGACGCAGAACACCGGAAAATTCGACGTGTTCATTAGCGTCGATGGCGGCGGCGTATCGGGCCAGGCGGGCGCGATCAGCCATGGCATCGCTCGTGCGCTGTTGAAGGCCTCCCCTGATCTGAAGGGCGCGTTGCGTGACAAGGGATTTCTCACCCGCGACTCCAGAATGAAGGAACGCAAGAAGTACGGTCAACCCGGTGCGCGTAAGCGGTTCCAGTTCTCGAAGCGCTAATCAACCACCAAATCTCGACTTGCAAGCACGAGCCCCGGGTTTCATATTCGGGGCTCGTTGCTTTTGCGGAAACACGCGAACCATCATGTCATGAAAACAACGAAAGTAGCCATCGTCGGAGCCAGCGGCTATTCGGGTCAGGAATTGATCCGTTTGCTGTTGCGCCACCCACATGTCGAGATCACCCGGTTTACTTCGCGACAATACGCCGGGAAAGCCGTGGCCGAAGTGTTCCCGCGGTTTCGAGGACAGGTCAGCGCCGCGTTTACCGAGCCGGATGTGAACCGGATCGACGCCGATGCGGTTTTCCTCGCGTTACCGCATGGTGTGGCCGCCGAGTTTGCGCCGGCGCTCGTGCAGAAGGGAATCAAGGTGCTGGATTTGTCAGCCGATTTTCGGCTCACATCAGCAGCCGTCTACAAAGAGTTTTACGAGCACGAGCATCCGGCGCCGCAGTTATTGAAGCAGTCCGTCTACGGCTTGCCGGAGATTCATCGGGAGCAGATCCGGAGCGCCACGCTCGTGGCCTGCCCGGGGTGCTATCCTACGAGCGTCATTCTCGGCGTCGCGCCCGCGCTGAAGAGTGGCCTGGTCAAGTCAGACGGGATCATCGTCAACAGCCTCAGCGGTGTGAGCGGCGCGGGTCGGAAGGTTGCGGACGAATACCTCTTCACAGAATGCAACGAAAGCGCGCGCGCGTACAGCGTTCCCAAGCATCGGCATTTGGGCGAGATCGAACAAGAACTCTCGTCGCTGGCCGGAACGAACGTGACGATCTCTTTCACGCCGCACCTGATCCCGCTCAGCCGCGGCATCCTCAGCACGATCTGCCTGTCACTTGCGAAACCGGCGGGGGACGCACTGGCCCTGTATCGGGACTTTTACAAAGGTGAGGCATTTGTACGTGTGACGCCGTCGCTCCCCGACACGAAAAATGTCGAAGCGACAAATTTCTGCGACATCTCGGTGCGCGTCGATCCGCGCACCAACCGACTCATTGTGGTTAGTGCCATTGACAACCTCACCAAGGGCGCGGCCGGGCAGGCCGTGCAATGCTTGAATCTCGTGTGCGGTTACGACGAATCGACAGGGCTTCTTTGATGAAAACTATCTTCACCCGAATTCGCGGCTCGGTCACGGCTCCGCAGGGGTTTCGCGCTGCGGGCGTGGCCGCCGGTATCAAGTCCAACGGCAAGAAGGACGTGGCGTTGATCGTGTCCGACACGCCGGCCACGGCGGCGGCAACGTTTACCACAAATCAGGTCAAAGCGGCGCCGGTGAAACTCAGCATGGCGCATGTTAAATCCGGCAAGGCCTGCGCGATCGTGGCCAACAGCGGCAACGCCAATGCCTGCACCAGTGACGGGCCAATTCACGCCCGCGCCATGGCCTGTGCGGTCGCGCGCCGCCTCGGTTGCGCGGAAAACCATGTCCTTGTCTGCTCGACGGGCCGCATTGGCGTGAATCTCCCCATCGTCAAGGTGGAAGGCGGCATCAAACAGTGTCTCGCCGCCCTCTCGCCTCGCGGCGGCGCATCGGCCGCGCAGGCGATCATGACCACCGACACGTTTCCGAAGGAAGTCGCCGTCCAATTCAAAGCGGGTGGCAAGACGTTTCGCATTGGCGGTATCGCCAAAGGCGCGGGCATGATCCAGCCGAACATGGCCACGATGCTCAGTTTCATCACGACCGACGCCGCGATTCCCCGCGCCGCCTTGCAGCGGGCGCTCACGCGCGCCGTAAACCAATCATTCAACCGCATCACCGTCGACGGCGACACGAGCACGAATGACACGGTGATCGTCCTCGCGAACGGTGCGGCGGGCAAACCGCCTTTGGCGAAGTTCCAGGCGGCGCTTGACGTTGTGTGCCTCGAACTCGCCAAAATGATTGTGCGGGATGGCGAAGGGGTTTCCAAGTTTGTCACCATCAACATTCACGGTGCCGCCACCGAACGCGACGCAGAGATCGCCGCGCGCGCCGTTGCGAACTCGGTACTGGTCAAGACGAGCTGGTGCGGCGGCGACCCGAATTGGGGCCGTATCCTGGACGCGCTGGGGTATTCGCGCGCCCGGATTGACGCTGACATTGTGGACGTTGCTTACGAAGGACTGCCGGCGGTCCGGGGCGGATGCCGGCGCGCACACCGATCGCCAAGCTCAAGAAGATTGTCGCAAAACCGACGTTCAGCATCGACATCCACCTGCACCTCGGTCGCGGCCATTGCACGATGCACACCTGTGATCTGACCGAAAAGTACGTTGAGCTGAACAAGGGCGAATAGGCCGCTACGTCGATGGACGATCTCATCAAGAAAGCCGATGTGCTGATTGAGGCGCTGCCGTACATTCAACGGTTTCGCAGTTCGACGTTCGTCGTCAAATACGGCGGCAGTTTCATGGACTCGCCGGACCCGAAGGTGCGCGAAGGCGTCGCGGCGGACGTTGTGTTTCTTGAGGCGGTGGGCATCAACCCCGTGGTTGTCCACGGCGGCGGCAAGGCGATTACCAAGGCGATGGAAAAGGCCGGCATCGCCGCCCGGTTCGTCCAGGGCATGCGCGTGACCGACGAGAAATCGATGGAGATTGTCGAGGATGTCCTGGCGAATGTAATTAACCATGACATCGTGGAGATGATCCAGAAGTTTGGCGGGAAAGCGCGGAGCTTCTCTGGCAAGGATGTATTCAAGTGCCGCAAGCTGGTGAAGAACGGTGCTGATCTCGGATACGTCGGTGAGGTCACGGACGTTTCGACGGAGGCCGTGCGCAAATGCCTGCGGGCCCAGGTGACACCCGTAATCAGTCCGATCGGGCTCGGCGAGGACGGGCACGCGTACAATATCAACGCCGACGTGGCGGCGGCCAAGCTGGCCATGGCCGTCGGCGCGCGCCGGCTCGTGTTCATGAGCGATGTGCCGGGCCTCATGCGTGACCCCGGTAATCCCGAAACGCTGATATCGAGTCTGCACGTCAGTGAAGCGCTTGATCTCAAACGCGAAGGAGTCGTCGACAAAGGTATGATCCCGAAAGTGGATAGTGCCGTGGAAGCCGTCCAGGCCGGTGTGCGTCGTGTCCACTTCGTGGATGGTCGCATCCCGCATTCGATTCTCCTGGAGATCTTCACGGACAAGGGTATTGGGACTGAGATTGTAAAATGAACCGCTCTGAAATCATTGCCTTGTTTGATCGCTACGTCGTGCCGAGCTACGCGCGGTATCCACATGTGTTCATGCGCGGCAAGGGCGCGCGCGTGTGGGATGCCGACGGCAAGGAATACCTCGATTTCGGCGGCGGCATCGCCGTGAATCTGCTCGGCCACTCGGCCTTGGCTGAGATTCTGGCGAAGCAGGCCAACATTCTCGTGCACGCCTCGAACCTTTATTATACGGAGCCGCAGGGAGTGCTGGCGAAGCGCTTGGTGGAACTGGTTGGCATCGAAGGGAAGTGCTTTTTCTGCAACAGTGGCGCTGAGGCCAACGAGGCGTTGTTCAAGATCGCCCGCAAGTTCGGCAACGAACACGGAGGCCGTTACGAGATTCTGACATTCCTGGATAGTTTTCACGGTCGCACACTGGCCGGGATCAGCGCGACGGGCCAGGAGAAGGTGAAACACGGCTTCGAGCCGCCCGTGGAAGGATTTCGCCATGTGCCGTTTAACGATCTCGATGCGGTCGCCAAGGCTGTCACGCCGAAAACCGTGGCCATTCTTCTGGAGTCGATCCAGGGTGAGAGTGGAATTTTGCCGGCGACAGCGGAATTCCTGCGAGGACTGCGACGGCTCTGCGACGAGCATCAACTGCTGCTGATGTTCGACGAAGTCCAATGTGGCATGGGACGAACGGGTGAATTTTTGGGATTCCGGGCGATCGCACCGGACGTTCAGCCCGATGCCATCTCGTGGGCGAAGGGGCTTGGGGGAGGATTCCCGATTGCGGCGATTTGGGCCCGAGGCCCTTATGGAGACGTCCTGGGTCCGGGCACGCATGGCACGACATTCGGCGGCACACCATTGGCGTGCTCGGTCGCGCTGGCTGTGTTGGATACTCTGGAGCGCGATGGGCTGCTGCACAACGCCCGCGATGTGGGCAAGTATTTCATTGGCAAGTTGCGGGCTCTCGCGGCACAATGCCCGACCATTCGCGCGGTGCGCGGGATCGGATTGATGATCGGCATCGAGGTGACGCTGGAGGCGCGTCCGGCCGTGCTGAAACTGGCGGAGCACGGGTTGATCGGTGTGGCGGCGGGGAAGAATGTGGTGCGTTTTCTCCCGCCGTTGAACATCACGCGGACGGACGTGGATGAGGCCGTCGAGAAAATCGGGCGGGCCTTCCGTGATCGCGGAGCGAGTTAACATGGACGGCAAAGTTGGCAAATGCGTCGAGGTGGTGGATGTCGAGCGCGTATTGCCCGTTGGGACGTCGCAGGAGAAGCGCCTGCGTTTCGTGTGGGAACAGAAGCCGTCGGAGCATTTTTTGATGTCGTGGAACCAGTACATGGAGCCGAACAGCATATTCGTGGAGGACGTCAGCAACGAGGGCGTCACGGTCACGGTGCGCTGGGCGTTGATGAAGGAAACGCCCGAGCAGATCGCGGCGCGGCTCAATCGCTGGTTGGAACAGGTCGAGGAAGGGAAATACCGGCACAGCGGGATCAGCGGCCGGCATCTGTGACACATTCGATAGGTCAATAACATCATGAATCATTTACTTACAATCGAGCAGTTGGGCGGTCGCGAGATCGCGAACATCCTGGAGCTTGCGAAGGAATTCAAGAAGGGCCGCGGCAAGGCGCGCCAGAAACAGCCGTTGAAAGGGCAGACGTGGGCGCTCATTTTCAACAAGGCCAGCACCCGCACGCGCGTCAGTTTCGAGGTGGGAATTGGAGAGCTCGGGGGCACGTCCCTTTATCTTTCGACAAACGACATTCAGATGGGCCGTGGCGAAACCGTGGCGGACACGGCGCGGACACTGTCGCGCTACGTTCATGGTGTCGTGATTCGAACCTATGCGCAACGCGATCTCGAGCAATTCGCCGCGGCGGGCACGATTCCCATCATCAACGCGCTCACGGACGACGAGCATCCCTGCCAGATTCTGGCGGACCTGCTTACGGTCGTGGAAAAACTGGGCACATTGAAGGGCAAGAAGATCGTGTTCTTTGGTGATGGCGCGTGCAACGTCTGCAATTCCTGGCTGTTTGGCGCAGTCAAAACCGGGATGGAAATGTGGGTTGCGGCCCCGAAGGAGTTTCAGCCCGGCGCCGAGTGGGTCAAACGGGCCGGGGGCAACATCCATGTGACGGAGAACGTCAGCGAAGCCGCGAAGAACGCCGACGTGCTCTATACCGATGTTTGGGTGTCGATGGGGAAGGAAGCCGAGGCGACCGAGCGTCTGAAGGCTCTCGCGCCGTATCAGGTCAACGCGTCGGTTGTGAAGCAAGCCAAGCCAGGCGCGCTGGTGATGCATTGTCTTCCGGCCTACGTCGGCAAGGAGATCAGCGCGGACGTGTTTGACGCCAATCTGAAGACCATTTTCGACCAGGCAGAGAACCGGTTGCACGCACAGAAGGCGATCATGGCGTTGTTGGCGAAGCGACGGTAGAACGCGACCGCCGGCGGCGCCGAATGAACAGAACCCGACAGGAAACCACGTCGCACCACTGGTTCGGGCTCTTCCGCCAGAGACTGTGAAATCCCCCCGCCTCCAGCGCAGTGTCCGGGCGACCGTGCTGGGACTTTCCGTCAATGTCCTACTGGCGACTGTCAAGCTGCTCGCGGGAATCTTCGGCAGGTCCTACGCGTTGATCGCGGATGCCATCGAATCCATGGCCGATGCCGCCAGCTCGGTCATCGTCTGGCGCGCGGTTGTCGTTGCCGAGAAACCGGCCGATAAGGATCATCCGTACGGACACGGGAAAGCCGAGGCCATTGCCACGGCAGCCGTGTCGGTGATGCTGTTGGGGGCGGCGCTGCTGATCGTTGTCCGGTCGATACAGGAGATTCATACGCCGCGTCACTTGCCCGCGTCGTACACGTTGATCGTGCTGCTCGGTGTCGTGCTCATCAAAGAAGGACTGTTCCGAATCGTGGGGCGGGTCGGTGAAGAGATTGAAAGCGGCGCGGTGAAGGCCGATGCGTGGCATCACCGCAGCGATGCGATTACGTCCGCCGCTGCCGCGTTTGGCATCAGCATCGCGCTGGTGGGCGGCGACCGCTACCGGTCGGCGGACGATTGGGCGGCCATGTTTGCCGCGGTCATCATCGCAGTTCAATGGCCTGCGGCTGCTGCGGCCCGCCTTGGATGAGTTGATGGACGCTGCCCCGAAAGAAGACATCGTCGGGCTGGCGCGCGTCGATCGCGTTGCAGGTGAACGGCGTGAAGGGCGTCGAGAAGTGCTTCGCGCGCAAGATGGGATACGAATACTGGCTCGACATGCACATCGAAGTGGACGGGGCGCTGACTGTGGCCGTGGCCCATGGGCTGTCGCACGCCGTCAAAGATGCGATCCGCGCCAAACTCCCACGTGTCCACGATGTGACGATGCATATCGAACCCTTTCAAGGCGGTTCGAAGAAAAGCACTCAATCGCCGCCCTGAAAGCAGGGCTGGGTGACGAGGGTTCTGCTTCCACAGGCCAAAATTCTTGCGAGCTGGTTTAACGATTAGAGTCGCGCCGTCCGCCAAGTCGCCGAATCCCGCGCCAAGTATCGCCCGAAACGGTGAGCGCCTCTGCTCAGCATGTCACTCTGAGCTTTATCCGCCGAAGCCTTGGCGTAGGCGGATTGTCGAAGAGTCTCCGTCGTTACAGCTTACGCGCCACGCTTCAGTCGAAACGTGCGTGGTTATCAAAGCTTGTTGTAATTCTCGTGGCTGCCGATCCATGTCCAGATGAAAATCTCGCCGTCGAAGTCCGCCAGCGCCCGGTAGTGGTCGCCGATACGCACCGACCACTTGCCCCGACCGTGCGGACGGAATCGTAGGGATGGGTGACGAGGGTTTTGCTTCCACAGGTCAAAATTCTTGCGGGCGAGTCTTTGGATGTCGGCAGGCAACGCGTTGAATCGCTGCCAGAATTCAGGTGTTGTCTTCGATTCCACCGGGTGGGGGCTTCAATTTGCCATATTTCTTTGCTTGCGAGGCTTCCTTGGAGAGAAAATCGAGCTTGCCGGACGCGGCATCGGCGCTGATTTGCCGGTCCCAATCGTCTTCCTTGAACTGTTCCAGCCAACGCAGCAACTCCTCACGCTCCGTTGAGGTCAGGTTGGCAATCGCTTCCTGGATTTCGGTCAGGCTCACACCCCTAAATTACACGATAGCCCGCCATGCGGCAAATCGAAAGTCCAAGGTCGCGCCGTCCGCCAAGTCCTGCGCCAAGTATCACGCAAACAGCACGACAAGCCGGTCGCACATCACCATTTTACCGGCCGCTTCCAGACCTTCCGTGAGAGGAAATCGATTAACTGTTTGGCTACGTCCATGGCTTCTTGCGAATCTTGTGGTGTGACACGAAAATCGGAATTGCGTCGATAGTGACTTAAGAGATTCCGTTTACGTTTAACCGTCTCGAATCTCTGCCATAGCAGATCACCTTTATCTAATTTGCCACCACCAAACTTTGCGATGAGAAACATCATTTTATCTTCCAGCCGCTTGTACTCAGGCTGGTTACAGATGGAAAACGCACCAGCGCATTTCCCAGAGGTCTCGAAGCGGACCTGCTTCTCTTCTATTGAGTCCTGTATAATATAGTGAACGCTATTGGGGGTTGCGGTGTCGAAGGTAGTATGGGACACCTCAAAGGATTGAAGCGCGACTTTGACCAACTCCAACAGCGCCGCTTCCGTGCGGCCAAACTTTTCGCTCGTGGTCTCGGCAAGGCCGCCGTCGCCCGACGCTTGGGTGTCAGCGCCCAATCCAGTGGGCGCTGGTACGCCGTCTGGCAGGCGCAGGGGACCGACGGCCTGAAGAAGGCCGGACGCGCCGGTCGCAAACCCCGACTCGGCTCCGCCCAACTCCACCAGATCGAACTGGCACTCCGTCAGGGACCGCAGGCCCTCGGCTACGACACGCCGTTGTGGACGGCCCCGCGCATCGCCGACCTCATCGAACGGCAAACCGGGGTGCGGTTTCATGCCGATCACGTTTATCGCCTGCTCCAGAAGCTGGGCTGGAGTTGCCAGCGACCCGTCGGTCGCGCCTTGGAACGCAACGAGCCGGCGATCCGCTGCTGGAAGCGCCAGCGCTGGCCGGATATTAAAATAAAGCGCTCCGCGAAGGCCGGCTGATCGTTTTCATCGACGAGAGCGGGTTGAGCCAACAGCCGCACCGCGTCCGCACCTGGGCACCCCGCGGCTGCACGCCCGTCCTGCAGCACCACTTCAACTGGAAGAAGTTCTCGGTCGTGGCCGGGCTGACCCTGTGGAACTTCTACTTTCAGCTCTTCGACGGCGCCATCAAGAGCCCCCAAGTCATCGAGTTCCTGCGGCATCTGCTGCGCCATCTGCCCGGGCGACTGTTGATTGTCTGGGACGGTGCCGGCATCCACCGCAGTCGGGCGGTCCGTGACTTCATCGGCACGCTGGGCCAGCGCGTCCACTTGGAATACTTACCCGCCTACGCGCCGGAACTGAACCCCGCCGAGTACATCTGGGGCCACCTCAAGCAGCACGAATTGGCGAACTTCTGCGCCCAACACGGCTGGGAACTGAGCCTCATGGCCACCCGGGCGCTGCGCCGGATGCGCCGTCGCCCCGGGCTGATCGCCGCCTTCTGGAAGCAGGCGGAACTGTGGTGAAATACTAACTATATTATGCAGGACTCAATAGGAAGCCTTTCTCGTGTATGGAGAATTTGTTATCGGGCAAAGAAGCAAAGTCGTCCATCATGTTGTTAACAAACGATTCAATCGCCATCCAGGATGTCAGAATGCTTCCGATGAGATAGGGTGAGGCGCTAGACTCGTTGCTCGCCGCGCCACCGTCTTCGTGGAGCTTCTCGGCGAAACACAAGAACTCGCGAAACGTAAACTGGATCAAACCGAATAGCCTTTCTGAAGAGACTTGAGACCCACGACCTGACTGACAGCCCTATTCATTAGAGCCTTGTCTATTGCAGAATCCTTCTTCAAGCTTCTCGCGAGGAATACCTGAGCCATTCTCTGACGGTCTTTCACAGCTGACCGAGTGCCCAAACCACGGTAGGTGGGTCATCTGAATCGTGATGATACGTGGACATCTCGACTGCGTTCAGCGGATCTTCAACGCCCTTGGCTATCTTAGGGATAGTGATGTGGACTGCCAAGCGAGCGGGGTCAGCCTGCAACAAGCCTGCTACGTAAGCCCAGGCGGAAATTACAGACTCGGTGAGGGCCTTGTTTCGGAATCCTTTGCGGTTCTCGACTGACTTGCTGTCCTTGACTGCCTCGAACTGGCTTCGATGAAGCTCGGCAAAAGCCTTTCCTGCGTCCAATAGCGGTTTGTTGTCCCACAATGACGGACCCTGCTTCGTGACGATCGTTTCGTACTCCGAATCAAGCGCAACGCCAGATTCGCATAGGTGGGGTTCGTAAATGTTGCTGTCAAGTTGATCCGCCTTCATAGCCTCTCCCCGTTCCTTACCTTGGAAGAAGTTCGTAATGAAGGTACGAGCAAGTTTGACAGTAACTCGCTCGGCTCGTGACCCTTGGTCAGGGAAATCCTCCGGCTTCTTTAGCAGTCCGGATTTCCAGCACCAATCCCGAAGTTTGAGGCCGACCAGCGTTTCTTCCTGAAGGCGGTCGAAGAGATCATTCGATACGGCGATGTTGGTGTTTGAAACCAACGCGATTTCCGTCCGCTGCGCCTTCGTAAGACCAAAGAAAATTCGAAAACCGTGATATCGGGAGATTTTGCCCTCTTCGTAAGCCTGTTGTATCGCCTTGGCTCGATGCTGACCGCCCCAAATCTTCAGGGGCTTGTCTGGCGCGTACTCCTTTGTGAATTCCACAATAATGTCATTGAACTCTCTGCCCTCTTTGGCATCACTAACCATTCTCTTGTACGTGTTGTGTTCCGTGAGCAACTCCCTGTTTGCTCGGAAGCTTTCGGCATCCGAGGGATTAAGCTTCGCGTTCATGTCCAGCAAAGGACTCACGTGGCCTGCGAGAATGCTACACTTGATGTAGTAGCCCTTGCTCTTGCCATCTTGGCAGATGACGATGGGGGAGTTTCCAGTGCCCTCCAGCGTGGGGATATCCTTCAAGAAGCCCTCAACGAGCTTCCGGATATTTTCATTCTTAACCGCCTTCTCATCAAATATAAGATTCATAATGACTCCTCACAAATGACTTCTCTCACATCTTCGCAATCACCGCATCGCCGAACTCGCGAGCACTTGATTTCCTTCGCGCCTTCCATCTGGCGGGCGAAGTCGTAGGTGACGCGTCTTGGCATTGATGGCGCCGTTCATGCCTTTGATGATCAGGTCGGCGGCCTCAGTCCAGCCGAGGTACCGGAACATCATTTCCCCGCTGAGAATCGACGCGAGCCGGGGTTGACCTTGTCCTGGTTGGCGTACTTCGGCGCGGTGCCGTGGGTGGCCTCGAAAATGGCGTGGCCGCTGATGTAATTGATGTTGCCGCCGGGCGCGATGCCGATGCCGCCGACCTGCGCCGCGAGCGCGTCGCTGAGGTAATCGCCGTTGAGATTCAGCGTGGCGATGACGTCGAAATCCTCGGGACGCGTCAGCACCTGCTGGAGCGTGATGTCGGCGATGGCATCCTTGATGACGAGGCCCGCGCCGGGTTTGCCTTCGGGAATCTTGCACCACGGGCCGCCGTCGATCTCCACCGCGCCGTAACGCTCCTTGGCGATTTTGTAGCCCCAGTCGCGGAACGCGCCCTCGGTGAACTTCATGATGTTGCCCTTGTGGACAATCGTCACGCTTTTGCGTTTGTTCGCGATGGCGTAGAGGATGGCGGCGTGAATCAGGCGTATCGTGCCGAGATAGCTGACCGGCTTGATGCCGATGCCGACATCCACCATCGCCGGGCGGACCGGCGCGCCGAGGGCCTGAAGCTGCTTCAGCCACTGGTCCGACGCCTCTTTGGTTCCAAAGCGGATCTTTTTGAATTCCTTGGGAAATTCCTTCGCCAGAAAATCGAGGATCTTCTGGGCTTCGGGCGTGCCGCCGGCGTATTCGATGCCCGCGTAGATGTCCTCGGTGTTCTCG
>CAVQMY010000019.1:0-88718 GCA_963713705.1 uncultured Verrucomicrobiae bacterium | reverse complement strand
TGCTCCTCCACCAGCGTTGTCGGTTTTACCCATATCTTCCCTCCCTCAGCCCGTATCCGAGTACGCGCGTTTGCGAGCCCTAAGCCTATTCCATTTTCATTGTCCCTTCAGAGAAGAATGAATACAAAGATCGCGTTCTTCCACTGGTCTTCAGGCACTTCCGGACCATTATCAGCGACCTCCAGAATGGCGACATCGGCCTCACCCCTAACTCGCTCCGTCCGGATCATGTCATTCATTAGATTTTGCAAGTCGTTTCCATTCATTTGCCTCATCAGCGTTCCTCAACAACTCTAGGCATATATTTCGCAGCTCGGCGTTATTTGCCTGGACAATGAGCCCCTCCTCAGCCAGCCGCAGATCAAACAAGACATCAGGGGCAACCCACTTTGCCCAAAGATTCAGCGAGAACATTCAGGTCGATGTCTTCTGATCGAGGCTTAGGAGGCGTCAAAATAGGCCTGAAACTGCGTGAAAATCCTCGTCGCCTCAGTCAAGTGGCCGCGGGTCCTCAAGCGTAGCGTGAATCTCGCGAGTGACTGCCCGCCAAATCTGATTGGTCGGACTTCGTCTTCTGGGTGGCCCTGTAGCATTGTTAGACAGTCGCGGGCTCCCCCAATCCGCTTTTCAATCGTGTCAACCACGATTGCTGACCTAGATTCTCTGCGATCCGTTCGCGCAAACGGGCGTTGTCGATGCTCAGCGCAAGGATACGGGAGTACAGCTCCAGACTGTCCAATTGTTCGTCGTCGATCGAACTCTCCCCAAGCAGATACTTATTATCTACAACTAATACCCCCACAATCCTTCCTTGTCCCCCGACAAGCGAGAACACCGGCAAATGCCTACTCACGTCCATCTTGCTCCATAAACTCCGCGAGCTTGAGTCGAAATGAATCTGCTTCGCCCCAACCCCGGATGGCCCGATGTTCAGTCCTCAAGCATACACCGATGCCCCTCCTTCTTCGCTCCCGCGTCAGCGACAGACCCTTGACAGCTTCACTTAAAGGTGATTGCTGAGCTCTCCCGCTTTTAAGATCATCGATTCGTCGGCCAGCCCTCACCAGCAAATCGTCGAGTGGGGTGTTTTCATCCGACACAGCCCAACTGTATGAGGACTTCTTGGCGGGTGACAGAACCTACTGCGGCGCAACCTTTGAAGACATCATCGTTGTCCGCCAAAAACAACGCGCAGCGGCTAAATCCCAATCCCACCCCAGAAGTTATTCCAGTTAAGAAGAAGTGGATTATCGTATCGAGATCATATGGCCTCTCCAAAACGCGCGCAGCGATAACGTTGAGACCATGCCAATACCTTCAGACGTCGTTGACAACACTGCGTTCAATTCGACCGTACGAATGGCAATATTTGCTGGCACTGCGAGCCTTTTCAAGAGAGATTTGTGATCTTCGTTTAGTCCGCCCTCTCTTCCTGTTTTCGTGTGCTCAACGTTCAATACACCAAGTAACCCGTCACCTTCGCCTGTGATCGGCACTGCAAGTTCAGAGCGAGTGTCCGGATTCACTCTTTTGTAATACCTTGGAAAGACTATGATCACCAAGGGTCTCGATAAAGGTTCGGGCCTCGGTGTTAGTTGACATCCTCGCAAGAAGAATTGAGGTCTTCGTTTGTGCCGCTAGCCCGATCACACCCTCCCCCAACCTCCTTGGGAGAAAGGCACACATTGGGTCCCTCGGCCACTGCGCCATTGGATAGAGGCGATGGTCATGCTTGGCTGAAACACATGAACACTCCATGCTCAGAGCCAGTCAATTGAGAATGCCTGTTCCCACAAGTCGCTCCATAACACTCTCAAGATTTGGCCCTCGCTCTGGATTCAGATTGCTGCTGTCTATCGCGGTTGAGGACAGCGTTCAGGCTTGAGGGTTGCCAGAAACATCTGCCTTATGCAGTCGTGCCGGTCGAATAGCCAATCCAGCAGACCTCCACAGAGAGCGTACATCACTCTCCTCTCCTCAACGCTGAAGTAATGCGGTGAGCGAAAGTTGACGAAGAGAAGCCCAACAACCTCCTTGCTTTCTTCGAGTTTGAGGATCGAGCGGCACATGATCGTATCCCTTCACATACTGCAAAGCAAGATTCCGTCTTTCTCGGAGGCTTGAGGATTCGGATGACTTGTCACGTCTGGTTCGAAGAACGATTCACCATTCTCAATGAGCTGTGAGAGTATATCGCCTTGAGAAATCTCATATCTTTCCGCGGGAGCTGAGCGCGCGGAAGCCCCTCCCGCAACTGGCGGAACAACAATGGTGCCCTTGTCCATCTGATATTGATAACGTGCCTACGTTCTGTCAGCGTCGAGAGTCAGTAGAGCGTTTTTCGCTACTTTCTTTCAGAACATCTGGGAGGTGAAACGGGAAAGAGGACGACATAGAACTCTGCAGGCCTTGAGAGTGCCACGCCCGCCCACCTACATCCGTCGCGTTCTTAAAGAGGAGGTAATTCTGGATCACGACTTCCATCTGTTCCGAGCGAACATCGCGGCGTGGTCGAGTTCAAACCGGCTGAACTTCCTTGCTCTATTCCAGTAATGGATTGCCATTATAGCCTCTGCATTTGGTTCCAGCACCAGGGAAATAGCGGCGAATGCTCTGACTCCCTGTGCAAAGTGCAGCGGATACTGGTCGGCAAATTTTATGGCGTGTCGAGCCACTGTGGGGTACCGTCCTTGGTGTTTATTCTCCCTCTGCCGTCTTTGCACAAGCGGGAACTGGGTCCTGACAAATTCATGAGTCGCCAGGCGCCGCCGCTCCAGCGGCGAGTAGGTTCCCAGGGCTTAGCAGGTGCACTCGGTGAACTTGACGGTTCCTTGCGATAGACGTGTAAGGTAGCCGGATGACTGGGAGTCTATTGCGCGGCGCGCGATCATTTCTAGAACAATGTGCGGGCGAGCATCTGCGATGCCTCGCCGTACTGACAGCCGATTTGTTTGATCCGCTCTATCGGCACATCAGAAATACGTCCTTGATTCTGTCTTTTGATAGAGCACCCTGACTCAATGGTGCCTACCACTCTTCCATCTGCCGACAGGATAGGCGCGAATACTCGTGCGTATCTCCAGTGTTCAAACCGGTTGCAGATCTCTTCATCGAGCGTATACACCCTTCCCGCAATCGTGACTACCGTAGATGCTAGAGATTGAACCGTTTCTCCAGAGTCGACAATTCCGGCCTGAATATCGTTTGAACGAAGCAAGTGCCTCGCTCGCCGAACCCAGCCAGGAGGTACATTCCTACCTGTGACTGTCGATACAATTGCGATAGTCGTCCACAAGCGATACAGTGGCAAATTCGAAATTCAGCTGTTCGGTGATCTCGCCTATACATCAATCATTTCATAGAATGCTAATGCACGCGGGTTGGCATCGGCGCTCGCCGAGTGAAGGGCGTCTAATAGGCTCCCAGTTCAGTCTGTCGCCGTGAAAGGCTGCGGAAGCAAAGGCGGAGCTTAACACGATCGCGACGAATATCCCATCGGGGAACCAGAACCCTATATAGCAGTCCCGGCGGTGGACCACGGGGCAGGCAATGTGTCGGTCCATGCTGAACACGAACAGCGCCCATCGCCGGCACCAGATTGAGTGAGATCGCCAGGGATCACCCACTTCTTGTCTAAGTATTCAACTGCAGAGAAGATTGGGAGGTAGTGGAACAAGAAGGTCTGACTCTATAGAATACTTGTGAAATGGTTAGAGCGTCTGAGATGAAGGCGACGTCGAGAAGAGGAGAATAAAGAATGCCTGAGCAATTTGCGAGTGCCCAATGCTCGGCTTCGTGTAAATACGTCGCTGCGCAGTTCGTAAAGAGTATAAGTACTGAAATAGTTATAACGTGTAGCGATCCGGGAAAGTGATATTGATTCCAATGGATGAGGACCCGGGCGACTACGGCAACTGATATAAAGTATCTAAGAAGTAAGATGTACGAGCACCGCCCCCCACAGAATTGCGAGCTACCATGTATGATTAAGTTCGGCCATCTTGATCCAACGGTCCACAAATGGGGAGATCCGTTTCCGAACAAAAGGTTCGCAATATGCACCTCCCCACACAATCCGGCGGGCCAAAGGTGGCAAGCGTAGGTGTCGAAGCTTACCTCACATTGGCAGTACCGAGCGGCGCATTCTCGAGGCACAAGGCCTAGAATTCTGGTCAGGACAGGTTGTTCGCGCAGAGGCTCTTCAGTTGGCAGAGCGTTCTGCGAGTTACGCATAACTCCCAAAGGGCTCTAGATCGCGCGCTCGAGAAAGAGTCAGCTACATATGGCAATTGCCGCCAGATTGGAGTTCGCACGGAATCTATCACAAGGGGTTTGCTGTAGAGACCGAGGAAGGTTCACGGACTTGCCGCGGCGCAAAGCATAGAGAAGGTATTGGCGCTGTGGGGTTTGAGTCTAGTAATTCCTGGTTTGCCAAAAGAACTGGGTTGTCAATTCGCAATCTAAGGGATGACAACAGCCCGCCCTGGGTCCTGTTGGCTTTCCATTCACTTGTCCCTTTTGGAGTGTTATTGTAACGCGGCGGGTTATGGATGCTAGCCATCGCTGTATGGGATTTCCGCAGCACTCAGTCTGTGCCACAACCCACACCTTTTGACACGGCCGGATCGATGAGATCCGGCCATTGATTTGATTGGGTTTGCGGGGCGGGTTTTCGGACCCCTTTTGTCACAGGCGAGGGGCAGGTTCAGGCCGATTTATCGAGGTTCCAGGACTTGTGCCTGGGCCGGCGGCTTGCGAAGCACTCGTTGCACGGTGGCCGTTGAGATGCGATGGCCTTTGGCGATCTGGCGGAGGCTCTGGCCACGTTGACGGTCTCGTTGGATGGCGGCATTATCCAGGACCAGTGGGTTGCGGCCGATGTGCTGGCCTTCGAGACGGGCGCGCCGCATGCCGGCGCGCACCCTCTCGATGATCAGGTTGCGTTCCAGTTCGGCGACGGCGCCGATGATGATGACGATGGCCCGGCCCAGCGGGCCGCCGGTGTCGATATTTTCCCGGAAGCTGACGTACTCGATGTTGAAGCCGGTTGAGTTCGTCCAGGACATCGAGGAAGTGCTTCACCGACCGGGCGATCCGGTCCGAAGCCCAGACCAGGACAACATCGAACTGGCCGTGGCGGGCATCGGACATCATGGCATCGAGCCCTGGCCGCTTGGCCTTCGCGCCGCTGATCCGGTCGGTGTACTCGTGAACGATTTTGATAGCCGCGCTGGGCTGCCATCTGGCGGAGATCGAGCAGCTGCGTCTCCGGGTGCTGATCGAGCGTCGAACCCTCATATAAAGGGCGGCGCGCTTCATGCGCGCCGTCCCTTCTTCGGGGGCGGATGCCATGCTTGGCGACGTAGCTTCTGGATGAACTCCAGCAGCACGATCGTCATCTCCAGTCCCTTGGCTGCGGTTGCGGCCTTGAAGGCGTTGTGGAGCTCTGACTTCGATGTTGATGTTCACTCGTCTTGATCCCTGTTCCTTCCTTCTCTGATTGGTCTCACCTCCTTTCTATGGAGATGAGCCTATACGGATTTGAGTATCCAGCCGCCAGTACCCCGGAAGGTCCGGGGCCCGGCGGAAGGGCAAGTTTGTAGTTTCCAGGCACCCCGGCAGATCAGAACCATATTTGCCATCTGCTCCCAGCTGAGACCAAGCACCGCGGCCATGAGCTCAAGCTGCGCAGGATCCGGAACCCGGCCGCCCTCCATGGCCAGCCACTGCTCGGCGCCCATGCCGGCCAGATGGGCTATTGCCTCCATGGGTAGCACGCTGTTCTCCCTGGCTTTTCTCATGAAAATGCCGAACAGCTGACCCCAGACCTTGCGGATTGCCTCGCTAGACCTCTTCTGGTTACGAATCGACATACTCATATACACATTGCTCCAGATTGCACACCCTGTCAAGCCGACCAGGCTGCGCTGATTGAATTCCATCATGAGTATGTACTCAACAGGGCGATCATCCAAAGCCATGGTTCATGAGACGGTTACGAAGCCATCCATCCCGAACTCAAAGGACTTGATCCCAACGATTATCCAGACATCCATAAACTGGCCATTCTGGCCGACGTTGCTCCCTACTCACGGGTGTACAACACCTATCGACAGAAAGTAGGAAGCCAGACCAAGGACAACACCGAGCTCCGCATCGAGTACGAGAAGATCCTGGACCGGGTCCGGCAGACCAGGGAGTCTGTCATCAAGATGGACGACCGGCGATTTACCGCCCCGGTCGAAGAGATAGCAGGCACGGTCGACGAAGCATCGCCGGGCGGAATCACACTCAAGGAATATCCAGGCCGACGCTTCCAGTTCTCCAGCGTGGGATTGACTGCCGCAGACATGTCGGCACGTATCTTGGGCGAGAACAAGCAAACAACTAGGTCCTTCCATCCTGCCCAACACAAAACCCCTCGCGCGTACGTGGGCCGACAGTCCAGCCGTTCGGCATGCCATCTAACTTGCCCTAACTGCCTGATGTCCATGGTCCTTCCATCCTGCCCAACACAAAACTCCTCGCGCACGCGCCAGTAACTCAGCTCTCCACATATGCCGCCTCAGCCCACACAGCATGCCCGCCATGCTTGTTCCAGCCCTCATCCATGCAACGCCATGCCTGCTACCTGTCCTGTCTGCCTGTCCTGTCGTATGGCCCGTCGCGCATGGCCCGTCCGTCTAGCCCGTCCGTCTGGCCTGAACGGGGCACTCAGCACGTTCTTGCGCATCCCGGGCGTCATGGCCGTCAAGGCTGTCAGTCTATGCCAGCTTGTGTAACTGAGTGCCTGTGTTATTTCATGCTCGACAGAGCACGTTCCTGTGGATAAGAATCAGCCCTATAACTCGCCCCAGATAGCTTCTCGAAACAGGCCACGTTACCTTCGTGATGCCTGTTCTGAGAACATGCCATTTTCGACCCTCAATCGAGGTTGCAGAATTTGTACCAACAGGCCGGTACATCCGGTGATGTACCAGCGAGTCCGGTCACTTTAAGCAATTTTTCAGCCCATTTTTCCCGACGAAGTATAGGACAACTTCCCTAAATCGAATAATTCTGTTCGTCGCGGCCATTCAAACCGCTTTTCGAAACAATTGGGAGCATCTTAGAGCCATCCGAGGACCCTATCAAGAGGTTGAAATGCCTCAGCGGTGCTCATCTTGTTGCGCACATCGGGAATACCTGCTGAGCTACAGAGCTTTTGGGCTTGATTTCGTTGCGCGGCCGCCGGAGGCGGGGTGCGCAACGCCCAAATTTTCGCGAAGAGTGTTGCGCAGCACATCACATTGCAATGCACAACGACTAATTTGAGAGTCCAGACCATTGGCTGTGATCGATGGGCGTGTCAACACCCGACTCTTCAGAAGGAGCATCTACCCATGGCCAGAGTGCCGATGTCTATATCCGATCTGCAAGCGAAATGGCCAAAGCTCCTTGATGTCGACCGGGCGCTCGCAGTCCACGCCATCCATAAGACCGGCAAGAGCTTTCGCGAACTAGCCAGGGAGTTGAATTGCAGCGCTTCGTTGCTGCGTCATCTCGACCAGGCTGCCCAGGCTCCCATAATTGACCTCTTGCTCGCCCGGAAGGTCAACGGTAGCACTCGGGCGCTTGTGCGCGGAGCCAAGGCTTCCCGCCTTCAGCGAGTCGCCGATGCACGTGAGGAACTAGAGGACAAGCGCGCCAAGGAGGCTGCCGCCGGGTGCAGTCTAATCTGTGAGTGGCTGGAGGAAGAGGGCCTCGAAAAGGGTCATGGCGAGGCGATCATCCTGGAATCCCGGCGCATGCTGGCTATTTCAGAGCGGACAAAGAAGCTTCCCAAGTCTCCCGCGCCTCCGGACATTTCTGTTGCCGAGATTATCCACCGGTCCCGGCCTCCACAGGCCGTTATTGAGGAGTCGAGCTCGGCTGCTTTTTACGGAGCATGGCTTGCTCGCTGGACTTGGTATGCATTCCTTGATCCCAACGTCCGGGATCAGGCACTTCATCTTGCCCTCGCCGCACAGCCCAAACGCCCGAACGTGTTCCACAGACATCCCTTGGCCCTTCCCCCTGAGGACCGTCGCACACACTGATGGGACCAGGACGGACTGGGACAACCGAGGCAGAAAGGCAATTTAGGACCTTAGGTATAGTCGTGGTGTCTTGCATCCTGGAGGTCGGATGCGGAGGGTTGCCAGCTAGGGCATTCACGACCCAACCGGCCACCAGTTTGGCATCTGAAGGATTTCTGACGTTCTCTGATGAAGAATGAAGATAAGCCTTGGCTGTGTCGACTTCTTTCCTGTAAGTATTTGATTTTAATCAATATTATTGCCATATTTGTTCAGACTAGCCCTTGCGTCTAATTCAGAAGTACATATTTATTCTAAAAAGTATTAAATACTTCTTGACAAGAAAAGCATACTTTTATATGTTGATAGTCAAGGAGTTCGAAGATGCAAAAAACCCAGCATATTCAGCAGCGAATGTCCCAGCGAGGGGTTAGCCGGGACATGGTAGAACTCGTCCTCGAACACGGCGCCATGGACCAAGACAAATACATCCTTGGCCGGCGAGAGGCCCTTAACCTACTCGAAGTGATCCAACGACGTGAACGAGTCATCAAGAAGATCCTCGATAAGGGTGGCGTGACAGTCGTGGCCGAGGATGGGCGCCTGATCACAACCTACAACTGCGCCGGTCGCAGCCGCTGACAATAGAGGTTCCGCATGCAAGACAAGATCATTTCGCAAATGCTCGATAGCCTCAGAAATACTGGTCTCGGTCCAGAACCCTCTCTTCAGCTCTGCCTTTTCATCCTGGCCTGGGTTAAAGCGTGGACAAAGAATGCGATTCCGGAGGAACTGAGGCCCACTCTTAAGATCATTGATGATCCCGCCAAGATGAGACAAGCTTTTGGCTTATTTGGCAAAGACATTGGAGAGGACATTCGAATTCCAGACGGGGCGCGCCCCGCGTTCGAACTCGCGCTCCGGCTGAACGACACTGGTGTTCTTCAGCATCTTGATGCCGCCGATGCCATTTGCGCGGTTGATTCCAAGTACCTGGCGAATGGTGCATTGCCACCCGAAGTCGCGACACTCTTGATTAACCTTGCAGAGATTCGTCAGAGGGATTCAGTTTACATAGCCTGGGATCTAGGGGGACAGTTGGCTGCACGGGCTGCCCAAACTGGTGCAGCGGTCTTCCTGGAGACGCCCAGGAGCTGGGCTTACGCTGCATTCGTTAGCCTGTTGTCTGATAAACCATTCGATTTCAAATTCACAGACCCGGTCGGGAAGCCCTCAGCGGTGCAGGATGGCAAACCTCGTAAATTCGACGTCGCGATTTCCTGTCCGCCTTTTGGCTTGAGGTTTGACGTCGATGTCGTCCAGCAAGATCTGTTTGATCGCTTCCCAGAGCGCACTTCCTCCGGCGCCGTGCTTTCAGTTCGTCACCTGCTTTCACAGGCTCGGCGTCGAGTTGTCGTTGCCACACCGCTGGCGCTCCTTTTCAGCGGGGGTGGAGAGCAGCAAATGCGCACGGACTTGGTGACGAAGGGAATCGTCGAGGCCGTCATCGAGATGCCAGCGGGCCTATTCACCAACACGACTGTTCCATTCGCCATCCTGATTCTGAATCCGGCAGGAGGTCACAAATCCATCAGGTTCATCAGTGCAGACTCGCCGGAGTATCGCGAGCCAGTATCGAAAGCCCGAAATCGACTCGTCAATCTTGAGGGTCTCGCAGAACTTGCATTCAAAGAATCCGACTCAGAAAATACCGCGATCGTGGCGTCGCAAGAAGTTTTGAAAAGAGATGCAACGCTCTTGGTTGGTCGGTACCTCTTGCCGGCACCGAAGAGGCGCATCCTTCAGAGCAATACGTAACTGAACGAAGTGATGACAGATCCAGGAAGCGAATCCACTTTTGGCGCGGTGTTTCGATTTGCGCCAGGCGCGCGAGCAAGTGCGCCAGGCCGTCCTGCAGTCCGAGATCCTCGCCATAGCAAGTGGTATCCTGGCCGATCAGATTGATCTCGCGGACGCCCTGCGGGAAGAGGCGCGTGGCTTCCGAAATCACCGATTCGAAGCGGCGGCTGCGGAATTTGCCGCGGTATTGCGGGATGACGCAGAAGGTGCAGGGATGGTCGCAGCCCTCGGCGATTTTGATATAGGCGAAATGGCGCGGCGTGGCCAGTACGCGCGGCGTGAGGTCGTGGTAAAGATACGGCTCGGCGGATCCGAGCGCCGGCTCGGCTCCATGCCCTCGCACAGCGCCACGATGCTGTCGAGTTCGTTGGTGCCGATGAGCGCGTCCACTTCGGGCATCTCCTTGCGGATATCGCCGCGATAGCGCTCCACCAGGCAGCCGGCGACGATCAGCTTGCGGGCGCGGCCCATTTTCTTGTACTCGGCCATCTCCAGGATGGTATCGACGGATTCCTTCTTGGCGGGATCGATGAAACTGCAGGTGTTGACCACCAGCACGTCAGCCTGATCGGGATGCGGCGTCAGCTCGTGGCCGCTGGCCACAAGTTGGCCCATCATGACTTCACTATCCACTAGATTTTTGGGAGCAACCCAGACTTACAAAACCGATTTTCAAGGTTGATTTAAGGATAGCATGGGGCGGCCTGAGCAATACGTAACTGAACGAAACGCCACACATAAGCTGATGATCACCACGGTCACCGCAAACTTCACGGAAGCCAATCGATCCACGAGCGATGCAGTGAGGCGCGTCTCCGGCGTATCAAACCTGTTTGTAGCGTTAGCCATGGCGATTCAATTGATACAGCCTGCCATTTAGCAGTGGCCTTGCCAGCAAGTCGCAACAAACCAACCCGCCTTTTGCAACAAGCTGATTGATAAGGCATTGCCGTGCGCGAAATCACGCACATGCGAGATCTGGCGAACCTGATAAGAGCGACAGATTGGCGGGAAGGAACCATTTCTTGACAGCTTGTCATCCAGTCAGGAAACGAAAAACGCCGCGCGAGATCGTTTCTCGCGCGGCGTCGGCGATTCAATCGCGACTCGGCTAGTGTTTCACCTTCGGATCGGAATGCGCGATCTGCGCGTACGCTTGCTCGTAATCGAAGCCGACCTTCTTACCGTCCTTGGTTGTGTAGCGGTCAGGTTTCCAAGTCGGGTTCTGATCGTTGTGGCACATCTCGCAGCTCTTCGACGCGGGATAAACCAATCCGGCTTCAATGGCTTTCGCATGGTCTTCCATCGTGCTTTTCGCCATGTATTTCTTCCCCGGGCCGTGACACGACTCGCAGGTGACGCCATCTTCGGGTTTGATCTTTTCGGTGGCGGCTGATTCGGTGAAATTGTACGCGGTCGAGTGACATCTCAGGCATTTCCCGCTGGTCTGCGGATTGTCAACGCCAACTTTGGCGCCGGCAGCCTTGGCCTCGGGCGTGCCAAGCAATTCGAACGCTTTCGCGTGAGGGCTGGCCTGCCATTTGCCATACGTGTTGCCGCTGTCCTCCGACTTGTGGCAGATGCTGCACATTTTGGGCCCAACGTAGTTGGCCGCGTCGCGTTCGGCAGCGAAACTGCCGCGCGTGCTCACCAATGCTGCGCCGAGCATGAATCCCGCTGCTAAAACGAATCGTTGTCTCATCATCGCATCCCCCATAGATTAGATTGTCGCACAGATGTTATGTTAACAACTTACGTGCCATTCATTGTGACTACAGTCGCAACAATCTTTAAGCAAGAACGTTCGGTCACGCGCTGAATTAAGTCAGGACTCGTGTCCCATCCATGAATGCGCGATTTCGCGCCCCCCCGGTGCGCGATTTAGCGCATCTCATGCCCTTTGACGCGTCGCCGATTTCGAGCCGGACGCGGCAATCCGCGCCCCTCGAGAAGCGATCCTGGCGAGGTCTTCGCACGCTGGCCCTGTGCTACGGCCTCGCGGTGGTTCCCCACCCAAGTCACGTCAATGCCGCGTCTGCGCAGGGAGCTCGTGTGGGACACCGTAGACGTTGAAGTGGTACTGTCGACCGTGTAACGTAATGGTGCTCTCCGAGAGATGCCCGACGACGCCAAACGCCACCGCCAACACCACGGCGACCACGCCAATCGTCACGGCGATGGGTCGTTTCTTCGGATTGCGCTCGGAGCCGCGGTCGAGAAATGGCCAGAGCAGCAGCAACACCTGGGGAATCAACGAGACAAACAACCCGAACGTTTTCGGGAAGTATTTCAACAACTGGTAGGTCGAGAGAAAATACCATTCCGGCTTGATGCCTTCGGGCGTCGTGAATGGGTCGGCTTTCTCGCCGAGTTCGACGGGCCAAAGCACCACGAGTGTCACCAGGATGCCGATCAATACGCAGAATACCACGCCCTCTTTGAGGACGTGGTTGGGGAAGAACGGGATGCCGTTCGCTTGGTCGATGGGTTTCTCTTCGCCCACGCGCTCCAGCGTGGCCAATCCCTGCACCCGCATGAGAACCAGGTGCGTCGCCAGCAGCATCGTCAACACCCACGGCAGCACCACGACGTGCAACACGTAAAAGCGCGCCAGCGTTTCCCCGGTCACTCCTTCGCCGCCCCGCAGCAACACCTTGAGATATTGACCCGCCACCGGAATCGCCCCGGTGATCTCCGTGCCAACGGTCGTGGCCCAATAGGAGAGCTGGTTCCACGGCAGCAAGTAGCCGGTGAAACCAAACGTCACGGTGCATCCGACGATGAACACGCCGAGCACCCACGTCAGCTCACGCGGTTTCTTGTATGCTCCCATGAAAAACGTGCGCATCATGTGCACCAGCACGCAAAGGATCATCAACGTGGCGCCCAGGCGTGCAGCCCGCGGATCAGCCAGCCGAAGTGCGCCTTGGTCATGATATAGCGCACGCTCTCGAACGCCGTGTTCGTGGTCGGGCGGTAGTAGATCATCAGCAAAATGCCGGTGACAATCTGGTTCAGAAACAGATACAAGGACAGGCTGCCGAAGGTGTGCCAGAAGCCGACGTGCCCCGGCAACGGCTTGTGCGCCTGCTTGTCCGCGAAATGTTCGAACGTCTTCCACGTCGTAGCGCGCGGCCAGCCAAGGACGAAGTTTGCGGTACAGGCTCATGTCGATTTCACCAATACTTCACCGTTCACCACGGCCACGCCGAGTTCGGTCAACGGTCGCGGCGGCGGACCGGAAACCACCCGTCCGCTGGTGTCGAATACGCCGGCGTGGCAGGGGCACTCGATTTGGTGCCGTTGCGCGTTCCACTGGACGATACAACCGAGGTGCGTGCAAATCGCGGAATAGGCCCGGAATCCCTGCGGTGTGCGAAAGACAATGACCGGCTGACCGCTGATTGCTACCATCTTGTGGTCCCATTCCTTGAAATCGTCCAGCTTGCCCGCGGACACGGTCTGGACACTGGGACCGCGTCGCTGCGCCGGCCAGACGTAGCTGAGCACGGGGGCGACAAACGCGATACCCCACGCGATCAGACCGCCCGTGAGCAGCCAATCCAGAAACGTGCGGCGCGATATTTTCTGGTTGTCGTTCATCGTCCGCCCCGTTTCTCGATTTGGCCCCGCTTGAGCCAGAGCAACACCCCCATCAACGCGAGGAAAATCCAGATCGGCGTCAACCCCCGCTGCTTCCAACGCTCCAGCCGCTCCAAACCCGCGATATTCGATTCCGTCAGCTTGACAATTTCCTCGGAGTGCGCGGCGACAGGCTTCAACTGATCAAGTGCCAGGGTGTGTTGCATCGCTTCCAACTGGGTGACCTGCGTATTCGCCTCCTGCAACAGCAGTTGCTCGTCATCGGTCGACAGGCCGCGTACGGTCGCCTCGTGCACGCGGGCTTCGGCGCGCTCATAGTCCTTCCGGCTGTCGCGAATCAGTGTGGCGACGGCGTCGCGGACGCCAAGTTCCTTTGGATCGTTGGCGTGGCACTGCACACAGGCTTTCGCAAACAACTCGACCGACGCCTTCTGGATCGCGTGATTACCGTGGCAACTTACACATTCACTGAACAAGCCCGCCGCGGCGGCCTCGGCATGCGGGCTTTTTGCGAACAACTCACGCTGGCGAACGTGACACTTCCCGCACACTTCGCCGACCTGCGCCGTTCCCGGCGGACTGGCTCCGTGACTGCCGTGGCAGGTCACGCAGGTTGGCGCGCTCAAATCGCCTTTCTCGAACAGCATCGTCGCGTGGTAGCTTGTCTTGTATTGGGCGACGATGTCGCTGGGGAGCTTGTATTGATCCATCAGCTTCGCGTTGCTGTGGCAGTGGCCGCACGTTTCGGGAATGTTGGTTGGATAGACGTGGCTGCCCGGTGTCTTGGGAGAAAGGATGTCGTGAATGCCGTGGCAATCAATGCAGACAGCCACGTTCTGGTCGTTGTGCTCGAACAACTGTTCGCCGTGCTTGCTGGTCTTGTAGCGCGCCAACTGGTCCGTGGGCAGCCCGTAGGGGTTCATGCGCCGCACGTCGCTGTGGCAGGAGGCGCACAGTTCGGCGATTCCCTGCTTGGTATTCGGACTGCGGAAATTATCGGTGGCGTGGGCGGTCTCGTCAGTGATTTTGGGATCGCCTCCGTGACAGTCCACGCAATTCAATCCCGCCTGCGCGTGCACGCCAGAGAATTGGTGCATCTCGTTAGTGTGGCAGTTGAGACACGAAATGTCAGCAGCGGACGCGGTGGTAGCTGTGACCATGAGCGACGCGAGCGCAACCTTGATCACATCGAACCTCCGTCGTGGCACTCGCTGCATTTTCGACCTTTCCAGGCGTCGCCCACTTCTTCGGATGGATGCTGGAATTCGAGGCCCTGGGCACTGAGGGTTTTGAGTTCCGTCCCCGGTCCCTCGGCGATGATCGTGTGGCAACTGCGACAGTCGGCTGAAATGGTCTTGCCCTCAGCGCTCGTGTGTTCGCCATCGTGGCAGCGAAAGCAGCCAGCCGATTTGAGATGACCGATGTTGTCCGGATACACCTTCCAACTCGATTTCATCTCCGGGAAGAAATTCTCGTGGTAAATCTTCTGCACTTCGGCGACCGCGCGCTGGACGGTTTCAGGGCTGGATGAGGCGTACTTCCGGGAAAGCGTGTCGGCGATTTTCTTGAGAGCATCGTTCGTGGTCAGGTAGTCCGCCGCCAGCACACCGACCGCGTTTTTCTTGATCGAAGGCAGAGACGGATCGATGCGGCCCAAGGCCATTGCGATGTCCACCGATTCGTCGGGTGAGCGGAAGATGTGGGTGGGACGATTGTGGCAGTCGACGCAGTCCATGCGCCGCATCGCTTCGGGGGTGACCTGCGCCGGTTTCAGCCTCCCTTCCTTGGCTTCGTACACAGTGACACGGCCTTGATGATCGGTGATGCGCACCCACGGGATGACCTGTCGCGCTTCGTCCGACGCGACGTACTCGACCTTGTTGGCGACGTTCATGTGCCAGTGGATGCCGCCCACGGGGCCATGCGTCGGATCGCCGCCGCCAACTCTGAGCAGTAGTTCGACCGTCCACGGGGTGTTCGTCTCGTCGTACTTGTAGTGCGTGCGGATCTTTTCGACGGCACCGTAGAACTTCTGTGGCCAGTGGCACTGTTCGCATGTCTCCTGCGCCGGACGCAGGTTCTTGACCGGGGTCGGGATCGGGCGGGGGTACTTTTGGAATATCGCCGCGTACACTTGATAACTGCCCGAGAGTTTCGATTTCACAAACCAAGTCGCGCCCTGGCCAATGTGGCACTCGACGCACGCGACGCGCGCATGAGACGAATTCTGGTAGGCCGTGTACTCGGGTTTCATCACCGCGTGACAGGTCTGTCCGCAGAACTGGACGGACTCGGTGAACTCGTATGTGCGATAGCTGCCGAGTGCCGTAAACATCAGAAACACGAACGTGATGACCGCGACCGCGAGGAACGCATTGCGCTGGCGTGGCACGTTGAAATCAACGCGCGGGTGTCTGGGGATTTCACCCGGCGCAAGCCGGCGGCGATGGCGTCGTTCGCGTAGCACGCCGAAGAGGATCAACAACAAGCCCGCGGACAGGAATGCTGGCGCAACGATGTATGTCAGTATGCCCATGTATGGGCTGCTGAAACCGGCGTAGAAATCGATGCCGATCAGACAGGCCACCGCGAAGAAACTACAGGCAGCGAGAATAATACCGCTCAAGCTGATCCAGTTCTGGATCAGCGACGGCATCTTCTCGGGCGCGTCACCTCGTTGACGAGAGTTGTCCACTTCGATTTGCGTGCAGTCCTAGTGTGGTGTCACTGAAATGCCTTTCCAATGTCCATCTGGTCAAAATGAAGCGATTCATTGTAACGAAGCGTTAGGGACAGCACACTAGCAGCGTTGGTGCCACGACATCAAGCTTGTTCGTCAATACGTTCACCGGCAACGGGTTACTGGCAAATATCCGGGATCTACAGCTGCGCTTCCGCCAGACAAAATGACGGGAATCCGTGCTCTCCCGCTGACAAGTCGTCAACCGACGGCGACTCGACAGATCCAACTCCCGCATGATAAACATTGCTCAACGCAGATTTTCGGATGAACCGATGAGCACGATTTCCAACCCCACCGACCTGAAACTTCTTGAACTGCTTCAGGTCGCAGTGCCTGTCACGGAACGCCCCTTCGGCGAGTTCGCGAAGCACCTCGGCATTGGCGAACACGAAGTTCTCGACCGCGTCCAGAATCTCAAGACCGCCAAAGTCATCCGCCAAATCAGCGCCATCTTCGACACCCGCAGCCTCGGCTACGAATCCAGTCTCGTCGCCGCCCGCCTCGACTCTGCCCACGTGAACGAAGCCGCCGCGATCATCAGCCAACATCCCGGCGTCAGCCACAATTACCTGCGCAATCACTCCTTCAATCTCTGGTACACCATCGCCGTTTCGCCTTTGAGCCAGCTGGGCCTGGAGAAAACCATCGCGCTGTTGCACCGCCAATCCGGCGCCGAATCCACCCGGCTCCTGCCAACGCTGAAGCTCTTCAAGATCGGCGTGAAGTTCGATGTCGGTGGCGATTCCCGGCCCGATGACCTCGACGCGGTCTTGTACACCGAAAAGAATCGCGCGACCGATACCGCGCTCACGCCGGCGGAAGTCGAGTTCGTCCGCATCATGCAGCGCGATTTGCCGATCACCCCGACGCCATTCGTCGATTACGCGAAGGAACTCGGCATCACGTTGCCGGCACTGCAGGCCCTGCACCGTCAATTCCTCGACTCGGGCAAGATGCGCCGCTTCGCCGCCGTCCTCCACCATCGCCAGGCCGGTTTCAGCGCCAACGCGATGGGTGTGTGGGCCGTGCCCGGTGACGATGCCGAGGTCGATCACGCGGGCGAACAGATGGCCACCTTCCGCGCGGTCAGCCATTGTTATCGACGCCCTTCCTACCCCGACTGGCCGTACAACATCTTCACCATGATCCACGGCAAGTCCCGTGACGACTGCGAGCAGGCCCTCGCCGCCATCGCCGCCAAAACCGGCATCCGCGACCACGGCGCGCTGTACTCCACCAGGGAATACAAAAAAGTCCGCGTCCGCTATTTCACCGCGGAAGAGCAAGCGTGGGAAACCGCCCATCGGTAGCTGGAAATCCGCCAAAAGAAGCAGCCCGAACACGCCGTCTATGGCCGAATTTGCCAAGTCTCATCCCTCAAGCGAAGCCAAAACGACCCCCCACGAACCCAACCGTTTTTCCCAATTCCAATTTGCGTAACTATCTGTAGCCCTGATCCATCGCCGCGCCATTTAGCACGCAGCCCGTTGGGTTCGTTTCGCAAAAACGCCCTTTTCTGCTTCCCCCTCTCATGTCCCTTTATATCAAAGAGCAATCACCGGCGTGATCGCCCGGCGATCCATTGAGAAACGCCAGGCCGACCCCAACCCTGAATACAGACGTATTCATCAGGCGGGAGTGTATCACCACACGATAAGAAGTCAATCGCAAAGCGATTGCCGCGCGCCGGGCACGGGCGCGGATGGGTCTCGCGTTGCCCAAGCGCGGCGCAGACGTACCGGCTCGCGCTCACTGCCTTCGTGGCACACGCACAACTGATTTGTTAGGCATTCGCATGGCCCTCGGCACGCCGACTGCATAGTCCAATCAGCAATCCAATCGCTCCCTTCGGGCCAATCGCGTTGCGCAACCCTTGGAGTTGTGCCGGTGTACAACCAATGACATGCCCCAAGCCGACCGACGTGCCGCCATCGACAAACTTCTGCAGCGAGGCCGTCGGCACCTTCAGCCGACTCGCGACCGCCATCGGCACTTTGCCCGAAATCAATTCCTGGACCGCCGTTGACGTAACTCCCATCCGATTGGCGACGACGTCAAAATTCATCTGTTTCCTCCTTCAGCTAACGCCCCAAAATTCAGCCACACCGAAACAAATTGCAAGCCCGGCGATACCGGAACCGGCTTATCCTCCATAGCCCCGGTGACGGAGGAAAGCGCTATCAACACCGGCTGGCCGGCCCGCGACGACGTAGCTCGGCCATCACCGTCTTCGGAATTTCACGGCAACCACACGCTTTCGCGTGGGCCAGATGCCAGTCCACACGCTGCTCCAGCGTCGGTTTCTTCGGCATCGGATGCTGCTGATGCCAGGAACCGTTGATCCGTGAACTCATAAAGTGTATCTGGTTCTATTCAGACTCCGTGCTGCTTGGCTGTCAAACGCGTCCACAGCCAGCACAGAAAAAATAAAAACCCCGGTGCGGCGAACGCGACAAACGCGAAGCCTCTCGGAAAGCTGGACGACGAGAGGCGATTCACCAGATAAAACGCGGCCAGGCTCGCCACCGTGATGCCTCCGCCCAAACCCTCCCACCGCCACGCCACAACCATCCCCAGACAAACTCCCAGTGGGAAGAACGCAAATAATACCAATTCTCGAGTAGTGAACTGCGACAGCTTCAATCCCTCCCCGAAGGCAAACAACAGTAAGACGCCGATCGCAAGGACGCTCAATACCCTCGCCGACCACCGCAACGCGCAAAGTGAGACTGACCTGTTCGTTATCGATCCATCCATGTCTTTCCTCCCCATCGGTCAAGTGTGCGAACCCCATTACACCGCTGATGAAACCCCAAGGAAAGCACAAAAAAGGAGTCCGAGCGTTCTCCGATGTGCCCTACCCCGCCCACGCGATGAGGGGTAAACGCCTCAGTCCCCTCTCCGTCCAAAAACGGTTCCGCCTACCCCAAAATCCGGACAAACACAATCTTCGCCCTTTAGACCCGCCCTACGTGCTGCGACAAGCTTGGGCGGGCGCGCCCTTGGTTGCTCCTCTCGGCTTGACTCCACTCCCGATCGGCTGGTAATGATACCTTCCACTGGAAGGTATCATCTAACATGCACGAACCATTTCCCAAAGACCTGGCAACCGGATCGTATGATTTGGTGGCGCTACACATCCTGAGCCAAGGACCCGCGTATGTCTACGGGATCATCCGCCGAATCTCCGAACGAACGAATCATCTGGTTCGTTGGCGCGAAGGCACGGCGTACCGCGCCTTACACGACCTGGAACGGCGCGGTCTGGTCCGAAGCGAGTGGCAGGGACCACGGCAGGGTCGGCAACGACGGTATTACCACCTGACCGCCCGCGGTCGGCGCGCCCTCCAGCAACGCCTCCGCCAATGGCGCGACTTCCGTCACACCCTCGACAAACTCCTCGAATAGCGCCGACGCCGTCGTTACCAAAGATACCTTCCACTGGAAGGTATCAACCCTCGCCCGGATCGCGATTGCGGCCGCAGGGAGAATGCACACAGCATGTGCCTCGGACAAATCGGCCTGAAGAGTGAACCTCAGACGCTCTGAAACGATGATGTCAATCGGGAATGCGGAACTGATGAAGGAATCAACGTTGGCTCAAGTGAGGTTGTTGAATCCCGATAGTTGCATGGGTTGTCCATTCTGTGTCGTCGGCGTCCGCCCAACCAGCGTTCGTCTGCTTCAGGTGCGCCGCGCAGTGCAAGCAAAGGTAGTAGCTCACTAGCAGGCTACTAAAGAAGTCTGCATTACGGCAGTGGTTTGGGTGATGGCGGTTTGGGAGGGCTGTAACGATGCCCTGTCCTGAGTGTCGTGCGGGTTGAGCCAACAGTTCGACATAATCGGTCGGTTCATGAACTGGTCTCCAAACGAACCAGTCGCACCAAGTTGTACGCGCTGACCGTCACCAGGACCTCTTGGGCAATCTTCCACCGACCTACGAAGCGGGTTCGGGCCAGCCGGCCCACCGTCTTGCACCAGCCGAAGATTTCTTCGACCCGTTTGCGGAGGCGTTGGCTGACCCGGTAGCGCGCCGTGCGCATCCGCTGCCGTGCTCGGTGGCGGGCCCGCCCGGCCGCATCCCGGGCCACGAGGCGCCCCCGGCGAATCGGCACGTGCGGTTCGATCCCGGTGCGCTCCAACTGCGCCAGAAACTTGCCGTCCTGGTAACCGCCATCCAGGCCCAGCGTTCGCGGATGCAGTCGCTGTCGACGTTTGGCGCGTCGCACCAACGCCCGCGCTTGCCGCCGCTCGGCGTGTCCGTCCGCGGCATCCACGGCGACGCCGACGCACAGACCGTGACGGTTCTCCATTAACACGTGCGCGCTGTGGCACAACTGCGCCTCCTTGCCCAGGCCCTTGCGCGCCAAGCGGGCTTGGGGATCGGTGGCACTCTGGTGGGTGTCGTTGGTGCGACGCTGCCCATGAAAGTTCACCGTCGGATTGCCCGGATCGTCGGGCGGTTCGCTGGACGCGGCGCCGTCCTTGGGCTGCACGCTCTTCAGGCTGGCCCACGAGCGTAGCAACGTGCCGTCCACCGTAAAGTGTTCGTCACTGACGTAGCCTTCCAGCATCGCTTGGCGCACCAGCGCATCGAAGAACGCCTGCACCAATCCATGCTCGGCAAAACGCTCACGGTTGACGCTGAACACTTCCGGCGTCCACGCGCGTTGCTCCAACGGCAAGTCCACGAACCACCGATACAGTTGGTTGAACTCGATATGCTCCATCAGGGCGATCTCACTACGGATCGAGTACAGCGCTTGCAGCAGCAGGGCTTTGAGCAATTGCTCCGGCGGAATGGAGGGCCGCCCCAGCGAACTATAGGCGCGGGTAAACTGCCGATTCATCTGGGCCAACAGTTCGTCACAGCGGCGCTTGATGGGCCGCAATGGATGGTTCGGGGGCACCCGCTGCTCCAACGAAACGACCACAAACAACGACTCTTGCCGATCAATCTGTCCACGCATGCGAAACCCTCCCTGTTCGCCACGTAGTATAACCGGCCCGTCAACCCGACTTCTTTAGTACCCTGCTAGGCCACCGCCGCGCCCGTTGGCGTACCAATGGTAGCCGCCGGCCCATTGGAGTCCGTGCCGCCGCCGACATCGGGGGCACTTTCTGTAGTATCTCACAAACCACAGCCACAGCACGCAGACGATGGCTGGACTTAGGAGAATCAGTGCAGCCCAGCAGTATTTTATGGCCATGACGTCAGGCACGACCTTGAATTGAAACGCCCCAAACATGAGTGCGGCTACAAGGCAAACGACATATACATAGAATCGAAGTGCCTTCATACTCCTAAGTCCACCACACTGGTCGAGTGCACGAAACCCATTAAACCGCTGCTGGTACCGCGAAGAAAGCACAAAAAGTCGTCGCTCCAATCTGCTGCGAAACGAATTACAGCAGCTTGAAACGCCTGTCTCCTCGCTGTCACTCCGTCAGCAACCCACGGCGCGACCTGACAATCTGACACAAGTGTGATACCAGTACGTGGAGATACCGACTGTCGAAACTGCTACCGGCCCAAGGCATTGCATGGGAACTTGCCGCAGTGGCACTGGCATTGCTAAACTGGTCCGTGGGTATGGTCTACCTGGATTACAACGCGACGACGCCTGTTGACCCGCGAGTGGCGGAGGCAATGACGCCGTTCCTGCATGAGGAGTTCGGCAATCCCTCCAGCCTGCATGCCTACGGTGAGCACGCCAAAAACGCTGTCGAAAACGCGCGCGACCAGGTCGCCGCCATCCTCGGTTGTCACAGCGACGAGATTGTCTTCACCAGCGGCGGCAGTGAATCCAACAACGCCGCGATCAAGGGTGTGGCGTTCCTCCTCCGTGAAAAAGGCTACCACATCATCACGACGCAGATCGAGCACTCCGCCATCCACAGTCCCTGCAAGTTTCTCGAGCGGCTTCGGTTTCTTCGTCACCTACCTGCCCGTGGACCGTTACGGCACCGTGAAGGTGACCGATGTTGAAGCCGCAATCCGTCCGACGACAATCCTGATCTCGATCATGCACGCCAACAACGAGGTCGGCACCATCGAGCCCATCCAGGCCATCGGTCAGCTGGCGCGTTCTCGTGGCATCCTGATGCACACCGACGCCGCGCAATCCGTCGGCAAAATCCCGACGCTCGTGGACGATCTGAAAGTCGACCTGTTGAGCATCGCCGGGCACAAGTTTTATGCGCCCAAGGGCGTCGGCGCGCTCTACATCCGCAGCGGCGTGCAACTCGAGCCGCTGGTTCACGGCGCCGGTCACGAGTCCGGCCGCCGCGCCGGCACGGAAAACGTCCCGCTCATCGTCGCCCTCGGCAAAGCGTGTGAACTGGCCGCCAAGGAACTGGATTCGCGCTGGGGTCATTCCCTCGCGATGCGCGATCATCTCCACGACAATTTGAAGAAGATGTTCGGCCGCCGGCTGCATCTCAACGGCCATCCCACCGAACGCGTCCCCAACACCCTCAACGTCAGTATCGAAGGCCAGTTCGGCCAGGAACTGCTGAAGAAAATCCCCGAAGTCGCCGCGTCCACCGGTTCTGCTTGTCACTCCCAAAGCCGCGAAATGTCATTCGTGCTGCGCGCGATGGGCGTGCCGGAAAAAGTCGGGTGCGGCGCGGTGCGGTTCAGCCTCGGACAGTGGACCACCGTCGGGGATATCGAAACCGTCTCGGAACTACTTCAGTTGCGCGTTCTGCAATCGAGCGCAAGACACTGATTGGGGCTGCCGCCTTAAGGAAACCCGCCAGCGCTACACGCGCGCTTCGGGAGTGCCGGCCTTCAGCGCCCGATGCACCGCAGAAAGAAGTTCGGTTTTGTCGAGTGGCTTGTTGAGATACTCACAGGCGCCGTTGCGGATCGTTTCCATGTACTGGCCCCAATCACCGAACGCGGTGATGATGATCACCGGCACTTTGGGAAACGCCGCCTTGACAGCGTTGAGAAACGCCGTCCCGGTCATCCCCGGCATGGAGACATCGGTGATCACAAGATCAAACCGCCTCTTCGTGTCGTTGATGAACTGCATGGCGCTGGGCGCGTCAGGATATGGGAGGACCTCAAACCCGTCCTTCTCCAACACCTTCTTGAGCGCCTTCAGCACTTCGACGTCGTCATCCACCAATAAAATGGCTTCCTGATTACCGTTTCCACTCACGCTTGCCGGAATAGCACCGTGAATGCCATTTGGGACGCTATTTACGCAACCAGTTGATGCAAAGCCTGTTGTGAATCTCCTGGCAAACCAGGAAGCTGTCGCCCTGCCTGCCAGCTTGTCAGTCGCTCGCACCTAGCGGCGACAACTTGACACATGGGCACCGCTCAGCTTTCCGGCTTCGAGAACCGCCGATAAAGCGTCCGAGACGAGATACCGAGAAGTTTGGCTGCCTTCTCCTTGTCGCCGCCACATTGATTGAGCGCGGCGGCAATGATGCGGTCCTCGGCTTCCGCCATCGGCAAACCAATCGGAATTGTGATCGATGGCCCCAGTGATTCTCCACCGGCGCTCACCGAGGGCGGAAGGTTCAGCTGAAACATCTGGATGGTGTCGCCCGACGCCACAACAATCGCGCGCTGCATGGAGTTTTCCAGCTCGCGGACGTTGCCCGGCCACGGATGACTGGTCAATTGCTCCAGGGCCGCGGGCGCGAATGCATGCACGTTCTTTTGCATCCGTGTCGCGTACTTCTTCAGGAAATGTTCCGCCAGCAATGGAATATCGTCGACGCGCTGCCGCAACGCGGGCAACTGGACGTTCACCACGTTGAGACGGTAGAACAGGTCCTCGCGAAATCGCCCTTCCGTGATCGCCTTGCGGATGTCCACGTGCGTCGCGCTGATCACGCGCACGTCCACTTGCACGTCCTTGACGCTGCCGAGCCGCTGAAAACGGCCGTCCTGCAACACGCGCAGCAGCTTTGCCTGCAATTGCGGGCTCATCTCCGCGATCTCATCGAGAAACAACGTGCCGCCATCGGCCAGTTCGAACTTCCCGGGCTTGGATCCCGCCGCGCCCGTGAACGCCCCGCGTTCATATCCGAACAGCTCGCTTTCGAGCAGCGTCTCGGGAATCGCCGCACAACTGATTTTCACGATCGCATTGTCGCGTCGCTGGCTGAGGTTATGGATCACGTCGGCGACAACTTCCTTGCCGGAGCCGCTCTCGCCCTGAATGAGCACGCTGACATCCGTCGGCGCGATTTGGCGGATGAGTTTCTTGACGGCCACCATCGGGTCGCTGTTGCCAATCAGCGCGTCTTCGCTCCGCTGTTGCTGCAGTTCCTCGCGCAACCGCCGGTTCTCTTCCGCCAGCTTCTGTTTCTCGACCGCCTTGCTCACCGCCTTCACCAACGCCGCACGGTCCAGTGGTTTCTCGATGAAATCGTACGCCCCAAGCCGCATCGCCTCGACGGCCTTCTCGACCGTGCCGTGCCCGGTGATGACGATGACCTCGACAGTCGGCCGGATTTCCTTGGCGCGTTTCAGCACCTGGATGCCCTCCAGGTCCGGCAGCATCAGGTCGGTAATGAGCAGATCCGCGCCATCGCTCTCGAATCTCGCCAGGCCATCCGTGGCGGTGTTGAGCGACGTGACATGGTAGCCCTCTTTGGCGAGAATTTTCTCCGCCGCCATGCACAGCGCTTCTTCATCGTCAATCAACAGTATCTCAGCTCTTCGGGGCATGGGTAGACTCCTCGACGCACGGTAGTTCAATGCTGAACGTGGTGCCTTGGCCGGGCGCGCTCTCGCAACGAATCGTCCCGCCGTGTTCGGCGACGACTTGTTGTACCAACGGCAGCCCCAGGCCCGTGCCGCTCGGCTTTGTACTGAAAAACGGCTTGAAAATCTGCTGCCGCTCCTCTTCCGTCATCCCTTTGCCCGTGTCGGATATTGTCAGAGCGATGCCGGACCGCACTCGCGCCGTGCGTACCGTCAGCGTGCCGCCATTGGGCATCGCCTCGATCGCGTTGCGCACGAGGTTCAGGACCGCCTGCCACAACTGGCCTTCGTCACCGTTGATGGCGGGCAGCGATTCATTCAGGTCGGTCTCGACCTTCACCCCGGTCGCGGCAAACAGGGACTCCATGAACGAAATCCCCTGGGAGATCGCCTCATTCAGCGAGATCCGCGCCCGCCGCGGCTTGGGCATGCGCGCGAACTGCAAATAGTCCTCCGTCACCCGCTGGATGCGACGAACCTCCGAGTCAATCGACCGCAACAGTGATCGCGCTTCGTCGGCAGCCCCGGCCCGCTCTTTCGCCAGCGTCTCGATTTCATCCCCCACCAGATCGATGTTCAGCGTGATCGAACTGAGCGGATTGCGGATTTCATGGGCCAGTCGCGCCGACATCGCCCCAATCACCGCCAGCCGCTCGGCCCGCAACTTGTCTTCCTCCAGCCGCTTGCGCTCGGTAATGTCACGGAGAATCGCCGACCGGCCAATCGAGTGTCCCTGCGGATCGCGCAACAGGGAGACGCTGACCTCCACGGGTACGCGCCGGCCATCCTTGGCCAGCCGGACCGTTTCCGTGTGACAGTGCCCGTCGCGGGCAATCTCGCGTTCGATGCGCTGCAATTCGCCCATCTTGAGAACTTCGGGCGGCACGAGCATCGCCAGCGGCTTGCCGACAATCTCCTCGGCGCGCCAGCCGAATACGCCCTCGGCGGCCCGGTTCCATGAGCGGATGTGGTTCTCCGCGTCGAGTGCGAAAATCACATCGGCGGAATCATTGACGATGCTTTCAAGTTGCTGCAAATGCCGATACCGGTCGCTGGCGATGTACGCGTCCATCGCCAGGGACGCATCGAGCATGAACACCTTTTCCAACGCGATGATGGATTCGTCCGCGCGATCAGGATCGTTCGCGAAGAATTCGCGAATGCGCGGGACGAACAGCTTGAAGTAGATGTTGTACCCCAACAGGTACCAATGGGGACTCAGCCCCACGCGCTCGTGCGTCTTTCCGATGCGCAAGCGATCCTCGAAATACGCGTCGTCAAACACGCCGTCCGTGATGCGCATGAGGTAATCGCGCTGCAGCCGTTTCAAACGCTCGACGGCCGTGTGATCGCTTAGCAATTGGGCCGTCTCGGGAAACGCCAGCAATTCCCCGTAGAACGCGTCTTCAATCGCCACAATATGCTCTTCAAACAACGGGCGTAACGCCCGGAGCGATTCGGCATCGCGCGGCGTCAACCCGAGAAACTTCAGCCGTTGCTCACGTTCCGTGGGGGCCATTGCAACCCAAGCCTACGAACGCACTGACAGGATGTCAACGCGTAAGCGCCTGCATCGCGCAGGCTTGAGTTGGGACACACCGATACCTCTACAGCCCGAGACCGGAAGTAAACAACAGCATCAGCACGAACCCGAACATGAACCCCCACGCATTCTCCGATTTCGAGCAGTTGGCGACGCTCACGGGCATCAATTCGGCGGCCACCAGAAAAATCATCGCGCCGCCGGCAAAGCCGAGACCGAACGGCAATAACGGGTGAAACACCGACACGAGCAGGAACGCCGGCACGGCGAACAATGGCTGCGGGACGCTGGTGAAGATCGCCCAAGCGGCGCACTTCAGCGCCGAAACTCCCTTTGTGCGCAACGGCACGGAGACGGCGATGCCTTCCGGAATGTTGTGCACGGCGATCGCGATCGCCAGGAGCAAACCAAAGCGCAGATCGCCTGTCGCATACCCCACCCCGATGGCGATCCCTTCGGGAATGCTGTGCACAAACATCGCCGTGACGATCAGGACGGCCTGTTTCGAGTCCTGCGTGTTGAGATCGGCAATATGCCATTTGTTATCCGCCAGTAGCAGCGCCGTGAGCCAAAAGAACGTCGCCCCCCCCAACATACCGAGCACGATGGACCAGACGCTGCCCTGACGCAGTCCTTGTTCCGCAAGGCTGAATACGGAAGCCGAAATCATCATGCCGCCCGCGATGGCGCAGGAAATCCCCTCCCACCTCTTCGACAATGTACGGGTGAATGCGAACGGCAGCGCTCCCAGACCGGTTGCGAGGTCCGTCAGCAGCGCAATCAAAAAAACCTGCCATACCAGGGCTATGCCCATCGATCGCCTTTAGTTTACGAGCGCGGGATTATACCCAGCTACACGCGTGCCGAGCGAGACGCAATTTGGCCAAGCGATTAATTGATAGGTAGGTAGGAAAATTCACAGCGCGCGGATCCCCCGCGAGTCGAATGACAATATGGCAGACATGTTCGCCAACATCTTGAATCCGTCGTTGATCCTCATCTCCCATTGTGCCACCACCGCAACATCTTAGAAAGTCTTTCGCTCGCCAATATGAGTTGGTATTGGCTGTGCTACAGAACGCCCGTGTGGAAGCCTTGTTGCGGAAGATGGCGGACCAGGATTGCGAACACCTCGTCGCTATGTATGAGGAGTTTGAGCCCAAAGGCGAGTTTCAGGGCCTGCCACCACGCTCGACCTCGCAGATCAGGAAGTGGCTCGCGCAACTTTCCGAGCTTGGCTTCTTTCAATTCGTCGTGGAAGTCGGCGGGCGCATCGTCGGCCATTGCATGTTGTGTCCCTCGCAACGAAAGACAGAAGCCGAGCTCGCGATATTCCTTCATCAAGACTACCGCGGGTACGGATTGGGAAAGAAACTGTTGCTCGGAACACTTAACTTTGGCTGCAAACGACTTGACCTCCAGTACATCTGGCTCTTTGTGACGGGCTCCAATCCGGTGGCGTTGCGCTTATTTGAAGGCGTTGGCTTCCGTCCGCGGTCGAATGGCGATCCGCTGGCGTGGGAAATTGAAATGGAACGGCCCTCCCACTGCGCGACGTGCAAGGGCGACAAATGCACCGTCTTTGGCGGTGGATTTCCCATGACCGTCGTTGCGCACGCGCGTTACGCGATGAAGCGCTGAGCGAAACCGCGTGGCCCTCGATACAGTCACGATTGTAGCGTGACAATGTGTCGGGATTCCCACTGCAAGTTGACACTTTGTCCTCGAAATGATCAGCCTTATTCTTTGGATTGTGAATTCTTTCACACCGTAACAAGCATGGCCTCAGGTAGTTGCGCGACATATCCTGGCGCCTCCAGAAACTGGCAAGGGCGTTGCTAAGTTAGCGGTCAGGCAATGACGCAGACCCTACAAGATACAGTTGTACCGTCGAAACCAGTGGCCGCGAAAGTGTCCAACGGCAGCCGGGTCGATCCCATCTTCCGTCCGAACTCCGTGGCCGTCATCGGCGCTTCGAATCGCGTGGGCACGGTTGGGCATGACCTGTTTCGCAACATTCTATTCAGCGGTTACACCGGTACACTTTATCCCGTCAATCCCAAAGCGGCGTCAATTGCCGGCGTGCACGCCTACACGAACATCGGCGAGATTCCCGATAACATCGATCTCGCGCTCGTCATGGTTCCACCGGCCGCGGTGCCACAGGTCTTGGAAGAGTGCGGCAAGAAGGGTGTCCGCGGGGCCGTTATCGTCACGGCGGGATTCAAGGAAATTGGCCCGGAAGGCGCCGCATTGGAGCAACAAGCCATCGCGGTTGGCCACCGTCATGGCATCGCGCTGGTCGGCCCAAACTGTCTCGGCGTGATCAATACCGACGCCGACATCATGCTCAATGCCAGCTTCGCGCGTCGCATGCCGAAGCACGGCAACATCGCCTTCCTGTCCCAAAGCGGCGCTCTGTGCGCGGGCATCCTGGATTACGCCCGGGGCCGCGACGTTGGGTTCTCGAAATTTATCAGCGTCGGCAACAAGGCCGATGTGACTGAAATCGATCTGCTGCGCTACCTGGCCAATGACGACAGCACCGATGTCATCTTGATGTACCTGGAAACTTTGGTTGATGGCCGCGCCTTTATTGAACTGGCTCGCGAGATCACGGGCGAACTCGCACACCGCAAACCGATACTGGCCATCAAATCTGGGCGGACCACGCAGGGCGCGGCCGCCGCCCGTTCTCACACCGGCGCTCTCGCCGGGAGTGACGCCGTCTACGACGCCATTTTCGCGCAGGCTGGCATCCTGCGCGTCGACACTGTAGAAGAACTCTTCGACTTCGCGGTCGGGTTCTCACGCCAGCCGTTGCCCAAAGGCAACCGCTTCGCCATCGTCACCAACGCGGGTGGACCCGGCATCATGGCCACCGATGCCTCCATCCGTCATGGGCTCGAACTCGCCAAACTGCGACCCGAGACACTCGAGTCCCTCAAGGCGAAGCTGCCACCGACCGCGAACTTTTCCAACCCCGTCGACGTTGTCGGAGACGCCACGTGCGATCGTTACACAGCTGCGCTCGAAGCTGTCCTCGGCGATCCGAACGTTGACGGGTTGGTGGTCTTGCTCACGCCCCAATCGATGACGGACATCGAAGCCATCGCGCGCACGATTGGTAAAATCGCGCCGACCAGCAAGAAGCCGGTCCTCGCTTCTTTCTTCGGCCACGTGGATGTGTCCGCGGGCGTCCGAATTCTCGAGCAACACGGTGTCCCGAACTACGAGTTTCCTGAAAACGCGGCCCGTTCGCTCGCGGCCATGTGCCGCTACACGCAGTGGCTGTTGCGGCCGCGCACCAAGGAACGCCACTTCGAAGTCGATCGCGCGGCGGTCACGCAGATCTTCGCAACGGCCCGCGGCGAAGGCCGCACGTTCCTGCCGGAAGCCGAAGCCCTCGCGGTGTTGAAAGCCTATGGCTTCCCGCTTCTCCAACATGCCCTGGCCAAAACCGAAGACGAAGCCGCCGCCTTGTTCCAAAAAATCGGCGGACCCGTCGCCATGAAGATTGCGTCCCCCGATGTCGTCCACAAACTCGATGTCGGTGGTGTACTGCTCAACATTTCCACGCCCGAGGAAGCCCGTGCTGGTTATAATAAAATCACAAACGGGGTGAAACAAAAACTACCCAGTGCGCGGCTCCTCGGCGTGGAGATTCAAGCCATGGCCAGCAAAGGCGTTGAGGTCATTCTCGGCATCAGCAAGGATCCGGCCTTCGGCCACATCATCATGTTCGGCTTGGGCGGCACGTACGTCGAGGTCCTCAAGGATGTCAGCTTCCGGCTCGTCCCGATCCGCGAGCTCGGTGCCCGCAATATGATCACGTCGATCCGCGCCGCCAAGGTGTTCGACAGTTTTCGCGGCCAGCCTCCCGCCGACACGGACGCGATTGCCGAATGTTTGGAGCGTCTTTCCCAACTCATTGTCGATTTCCCCGAAATCACGGAATTGGACATCAACCCCCTCATTGTCCATGCCGAAGGCAAGGGCGCACGGGTGGCCGATGTGCGCATCGCGCTCGCCCCGGACGCGCCCGGGCCCTAGTGTGGTGTCACTGAAATGCCTTTCCAATGTCCATCTGGTCAAAATGAAGCGATTCATTGTAACGAAGCGTTAGGGACAGCACACTAGGAGGCTGACGATGTCGATCGTGCCCGCCACTCCTTCCGATGGTCGCGCGGGCGAGGCGCGGAAAATCTCCGTCGCGCAAATCCTCGTCTACGAATTGCGCGTGCGGGATGCCATGAGCAAACCGCCCATCACCGCCGCACCGACCGATACTTTGCGCGCGGTTCAACATCTTATGAAAGCGCGGCGCATCTCCGGTGTGCTGATCAGCGACGGCGGTGCTCTGCTCGGCCTCATCAGTATTGAAGACATCATCCGCGCGCTCGACAAAGGCTACATCGACGACCGCGCCGAGCAACACATGGCCCGCAACGTGATCACCCTGCGTGACCATTACTCGCTCGTGCGCGCCGTGGCCGAGTTCGACCGACACGAGTTCGGCCGGTTTCCGGTCCTCGATGGAAACGACCGCCTGGTTGGCGTCCTCACCCGCGGCGACATCACGGACTGCCTGATGCAGCACCTCGAGCGTCGCGCCGACGAAGCCCTGGCACACGAGGCCGCCTGGCGCGCGGAACGCGTCGCGGACGAGGCCGCCGACCGGGTCGTCGTGCGCGCCCACGTGCGCACGGGTGATTACGACAGCGCCGGGAAGCTTTCCCAGCGAATGCGCCAGGTGTTGCGCGACCGCGGTATCGCCCCGGAGATTCGGCGGCGCGCGGCCGTGGTCGCTTACGAAGCGGAGACGAATATCATCATCCACTCGCTCGGCGGCGAGATTACCGCGACCATTGACCCGGACAAGGTGTCCATTGAAGCGGTCGATATCGGTCCGGGCATCGAGAACGTGGACCAGGCGATGGAGGAAGGCTGGTCGACCGCCGGACGGCTGCCGCGCGAACTCGGTTTCGGGGCCGGCATGGGATTGCCAAACATCAAGCGGTGCTCGGACAAATTGGAAATTACATCGGACAACAAGTGTGGAACGCGGCTGCGTTCCGAGATTTACCTCCGCAAAGCAGGAGTCTCCACATGAAAACGCCAATCTTGGTTCAATTTCATCCACTGATGGCCGCGCTTCGGGCCGAACCGCTCACGGACAAGCCGCCGGAAACATTGACGGGCTGTTACATCTCCGATTTGCTCAGCGACGTGCTCGCCCATGCCGATCCGGGCACAATCTGGCTCACCATCCAGACACACCGCAACGTCGTATCCGTTGCCGCCACGAAGGACATCGCCATCATCCTCTTCACCTGCGGTCGCAAGCCCAGCGCCGAAATCATCGCCGAGGCGGAAGAGGAAGGCATTGCGCTGTTGACCACGCCACTCACGACGTATGAAGCCGCCGGGAAACTTTGGGAAGCGGGACTGCGAGGAGAGAACGCCCATGAGTGAGCCCGTTGCCGCCCCGACAAACTCGGCGACACCGCCTCCTCAGACCCATGCGTCGACCGGGTCCACCGCCCCGTTTCTGCCGCACCACCCGAGTGGCGACCAGCGCTTCGCATCGCTCGACCAGACGTTGCAGCACTACGGGTTCGAGCCGACAGCGCTCATCCAGGTGCTCCACGCGGCGCAACACAGTTTCGGTTATCTCGCCCCGGACGTGCTTCGGTACATCGCCACGGCGATGAAACTGCCGCTGGCGCACGTGTACGGTGTCACCACGTTCTACAACTTTTTCTCCATCGTGCCGCGCGGGAAGTACCAGATCATGGTGTGCACGGGCACCACCTGCCACGTCCGCGGCGCGGCGACCGTGGTGGAGCGCCTCGGCCAGCAACTCGGCATCAAGCAGGGCGAAACAACGAAGGACGGTCTGTTCAGTCTCCAGACCGCGCGCTGCATCGGCGCCTGCGCGCTGGCGCCCGCCATCACCATTGGGGATGACGTGTATGGCAAGCTTTCGCCGGACAAGATCCCGCGATTCTGCCAGAAGGAGTTGAAGAAGTATGTTTGATCAGCTCTCGCTGAACATTCTCGACATCGGCATGAACTCGCTCACGGCCGGCGCCACCGTGCTGCGCATCACCGTGATCGAAGACGCGACCCACGACCAGCTGCTCATCCGTATCCGTGACAATGGCCGCGGCATGGATGAGAAAACGTTGCGCGACGTTCTGGCAAAAAATGCCTCCACGAAAACGGGCCGCAAGAAACCCATCGGTCTGGGTCTCGCGTTGCTCCGGCAGACCTCCGACATGTGCGACGGGGTCTTCCATGTTGAATCCACCCCCGGCCAGGGAACAGGCGTGACGGCGTCCATGCGTCTTTCGCACGTGGACCGCCCACCGCTCGGTGACCTCAACGCGACGATCTTCACCTTGTGCGCCATGAATCCCAAAGCCGATGTCCAACTCCAGTACGTGTCCGGCGACGACCGGTTTTATTTTAGCTCACAGGAAGGGAAATACGATGAACCTCGACGAACTCAAGAAACTCAAGGAAAAGGCGCAGCGGCAAGTCGCGCTGCGTGAAGGCAACAAGAAGTATCGCGTGGTGTTCAGCATGGGTACCAGCGGCATCGCCGCCGGCGCCCGTGACGTGATGACCACCCTGCTCGATGAACTCGACAAACGCGGCATCGAGAACGTCGAGGTCGCCGTCACGGGCGAGATCGGCCTGGTCGATGCCGAGCCCATGATCCGCGTGGAGGAGAGAAACGGCGAAAAAGTGACCTACGCGAAAGTCAGCCCTGACGCCGCCCGCAAGATCGTCGCCGAACACCTGCAAAAGGGGAAGGTCGTGGACGGCCTCGCGGTGGGCAAGAGGAAGGAACCGGAGCAGGCCAAATAGATGATTCGCACGCACATCCTCGTTTGCACGGGCACGGGCTGCACCAGCGGCGGCAGTTTCGCGACGCGCGACGCCCTGCTCGCGGAACTCAAGAAGCACGGGCTCGACAACGAGATCGAAGTCGTCGAAACGGGCTGCATGGGCCGTTGTGATCTTGGCCCCGTGTGCTTGGTGCATCCCGATGGCACGTTCTACAAGAACGTCCTGGCGGCCGACGTGCCGATGCTTGTCGAGGAACATTTCGTCAAGGGCCGTCCGTACACGAAGCTGCTGCCGCAGGATCCGCAGACGCATAACGTCGTTCTCACGCAGGCCGACTTCACGTTCTTCAACCGCCAGATGCGCATCGTCCGCGACAACTGCGGCGTCATCGACCCCGAGAACATCGAGAAGTACATCGCCCGTGACGGTTACAGCGCGCTCGGCAAGGTCCTCACCTCGATGACGCCCGAGCAGCTCATCGCTGAGATCAAGGCCAGTGGCTTGCGTGGCCGCGGCGGTGCGGGTTTCCCAACCGGCAAGAAGTGGGAGATCATGCGCCAGGCCCCTGACTCCCCCAAGTACGTCGTTTGTAACGCGGATGAGGGTGACCCCGGCGCGTTCATGAACCGCTCTGTCCTCGAAGGCGATCCGCACAGTGTGCTCGAAGGCATGGCCATTGGCGCGTATGCGATGGGGGCCAACCGGGGGTTCATTTATATCCGCGCCGAGTACGGCCTCGCCGTGAAACGCCTGCACATCGCGATCGAACAAGCCTACAAATACGGACTGCTCGGAAAGAATATCCTCGAGAAGGGCTTCGACTTTGACGTCGAAGTCCGCATCGGCGCGGGTGCGTTCGTCTGCGGCGAGGAAACGGCCCTGATGCGGTCGGTGGAAGGCCGGCGCGGTCAGCCGCAACCCCGCCCACCCTTCCCTGCGCAACGCGGCCTCTGGGGCAAGCCGACCAATATCAACAACGTCGAAACGTGGGCCACCATCCGCCCCATTATCCTCAAGGGCGCGCCGTGGTTCGCCTCGATCGGCACGGAGAAGACGAAAGGCACCAAGGTGTTCTGCCTGGCCGGTAAAATCAATAATACCGGCGTGGCCGAGCTTCCCTTCGGCACCACGCTGCGCGAGATGATTTTCGAAGTCGGCGGCGGGATACCCAACGGCAAAAAATTCAAGGCCGTGCAAACAGGCGGTCCGTCCGGCGGCGTGATTCCCGAACAGCATCTCGATATCCCCGTGGAATACGAATCGTTGCAAAAGCTCGGCTCGATCATGGGGTCGGGCGGCATGGTCGTGATGGATGAAGATTCGTGCATGGTGGACGTGGCGAAGTTCTTCATGGAGTTCTGCTGTGACGAATCCTGCGGCAAGTGCCCACCCTGCCGGGTCGGCACACGCCAGATGCTCTCCATCCTCGAACGCATCGGCAACGGCCAGGGTCAACTCGATGACATCCAAAAACTCCAGGATCTGGCCGCCATGGTCAAGGACACGAGCCTGTGCGGCCTCGGCCAGACCGCGCCGAACCCGGTACTGACGACCTTGCGTTACTTCCGCGATGAGTACCTGGCGCACATCGTTGAGAAGCGATGCCCCGCTCGTGTCTGCCGCGAGTTGTTGCACTTCGAGATCGACCAGGTTGCCTGCAAGGGTTGCTCGATCTGCTCGCGCGCCTGCCCGGTGCAAACGATTCACAAGGTGGACGGCCAGAAGAAGTTCTACATTACCACCGAAACCTGTATCCACTGCGGTGCGTGCTATGACGCCTGCCGTTTCGATGCGGTGGTGAAGTCGTCACCCGGCCGCGCTCGGACGGAAGCGCCGGAAGAGGAGCTGCTCGTGGGAGAGGTGAAGTCATGATTGCCAGGAAGGAAATCACCCTGACGATTGACAGCCAACGCTGCGTCGGCGCGCAGGGGCAGACGATCCTGCAGGTCGCCAGCGCTAACGGCATCAAGATTCCCACGCTCTGCTACCTGAAGAATCTTTCGCCGTGGGGCGGCTGTCGGATGTGCATCGTGGAGATCCAGGGTAGCCCGAAGGTCGTGCCCGCCTGCGCCACGCCGGCGACCGACGGCAGCACGGTCATCACCAACAGCGAGCGGCTGCAAGGGCTGCGGCGGCTCACGCTGGAGTTGCTCTTCAGCGAGCGCAATCACTTCTGCCCGATCTGCCCAATGAACAAAGGCGACTGCGACCTGCAGCAACAAGCCTACGGGTTCGGCATCGATTCGATCCGCTACCCCTACTTGTACCCGGCGCTGCCCGTTGACGTTTCCGGCCAATACTTCGGGCTGGACCACAACCGCTGCATCCTCTGCACGCGTTGCGTGCGCACCTGCGACGAGATCGAGGGCGTCCATACCCTCGATATCTCCAACCGCGGCGTGAGAAACCGCGTCGTCATCGACCTGAATGTCATGTTCGGTGCGTCAACCACCTGCACGTCCTGTGGCGCCTGCGTGGCGGCGTGTCCGACAGGAGCGCTGTTTGACAAGTCGGCCGCGTTCCACGGCCCGCTGAGCCGTGTCAACAGGTGCGCACGACCTGTACCGAATGCCCGGTGGGCTGCGGATTGGTCGTGTACACGAAAGACAATCGCATCGTGGACGTGTTTGGGGATACCGAGTCACCGGTCAGCCGGGGGCATCTCTGTCGCCGCGGCCGCTACGAAACATGGATCGAACCGCGCCCGCGCATCCGGCAGCCGATGGTACGGCGGGATGGCCGGTCTGACGCCCACCTCGTGGGGCGACGCGGTCCGTATCGTTAAGACTTTGATCAGCGCATCGAACGACTGGCAGAATGCGATGCTGATTTCGCCCCGGGTGACGAACGAAACAATTCGCACGTTGCAGACAATCGGGTCGCGCTTTGACCGCATCGGCATGTTTGTCGCGGACAAGGAATCGGCGCTGTGCACGTCGCCCGAGTTCTCGACGGATGCCATGAAGCGTTTGGATGACACGGATGCGATTATCCTCGTCGGCGCACAGCCGAGCCGTGACCAGGGTGTCATCGCTGCCAAAATCCGTACTGCCGTCCGAAAACGCGGTGTCAAATTGGTGATCTTGCATTCACGCCGCAGCGATCTCGACGCCTACGCGGATATTTCTTCCCCCGTCGTAACCCTCGAACGAAAGTTTTGGAATCGGGTTGGCGAAGTGCTCGGGAGCGCGAAACGCCCGGTGTTGGTCTATGGGGCAGCCGCGATGACGGCCGTGGGTGTGACGATCCTGGAGCGCCTGACCAAGGTGCTCGCATCCTCGGGCAACGGTGGAGAAATGCTCGCCCCGATTCAATTGCCCACCAGCACGAACGGCCTGGCCCTGGCCGCGGGTGGTGTCGAGCCCGTGGAAGATATCTCCACCTGGCTGGGCGTGCAGCTGGTGAACTTCCTCTACATCGTCGCCAGTGACGAACCGGACGGCGGCGCGCGCTTGTTGAAGGAGCCGCATGTGCGCGCCTTGATGGAGCAAATCGACTGCGTCGTCGTACAGGCGAGTTACGAGTCGGCATTGACGGACGTTGCCCGCGTCGTCCTCCCGGCGACGATTTGGCACGAGAAAAACGGCTCCGTCACGAATTTCGAAGGACGCACACTGCCTCTACAGGCGGCTTTGGCCCCCAGCGGCGAAGCGCGCGAGGACAACACAATTCTGGAGACCGTTTTTGCGTGAGCGATAAACCGAAAATCAAAGTGGCGACCGCGTGGCTCGGGGGTTGTTCGGGCTGCCATATGTCGTTTCTGGATTTGGACGAACGGCTGATGGACCTGGCCGGGCTCGTCGAGTTCACCGCCAGCCCGATCACCGACGTAAAGGAAATCCCGGAGGTGGATGTGGGTATCGTCGAGGGTGCGGTCTGCAATGAAGACAATGAGCACGTCCTGCGCACGATGCGCGCGCGATGCAAGGTACTCATCGCCCTGGGCGATTGCGCGCTCACCGGCAATATACCCGCGTTGCGCAACCGGCAGAAGCTGGCGGATGTGCTGGAGCGCGCCTATGTGGAAGCGGAAAGCACCCAGGCCGGCGACGTTCCCAATGCGCCCGAAATCCCCAGAATGCTCGCCACCGTGCGACCGATCCAGGAATTCGTGAAAGTCGATGCCCACATTCCCGGCTGCCCGCCCGACGCCGATGCGATCTGGTACGTCCTCACGGAGTTGCTCGCGGGTCGCCAACCCAAATGGACCCCGGCCAATATGCGTTATGACTGAGACCAACGCCAAAACCATTACGATCAATCCCGTCACCCGCATCGAGGGGCACGCGAAGATCTCGATCCATCTCGACGACGCGGGTAATGTGGCGGACACGCGGTTCCATGTGGTCGAATTCCGCGGGTTCGAGAAATTTTGCGAGGGACGCTTCTTCGCCGAAATGCCGCAGATTACCGCCCGCATCTGCGGGATTTGTCCCGTGAGCCATCTGCTCGCCAGCGCGAAAGCCGGCGATGCGATCCTGGGCGTGGACATCCCGCGCCCCGCGAAGCTGTTGCGCGAATTGTTGCACATGGGCCAACTGACACAGTCACACGCCTTGAGTTTCTTCCATCTGAGCGCACCGGATTTGTTACTGGGGTTCGATAGCGACCCGGCCTCGCGCAATATTATCGGCCTCATCCAGCAACATCCGGATATCGCCCGGCGCGGGATCCGACTTCGCAAGTTTGGTCAGGAGGTCATCAAACTCACGGGCGGACGCAAGATCCACGCGGATTTCCCCGTGCCCGGTGGTGTGAACAAGGCGCTAACGATCGCGGAACGCGACGAAATGCTCGCCGGCCTGCCCGAGGCCGTTGGGCACGCCAGGTTCGCGCTCGACCTGCTGAAGAAGTATCAATCGGATCATCAGCAAGAGGCCGAGGAATTCGCAAGTTTTGACTCCAATTTCATGGGGTTGGTGCAACCCGACGGCGCGCTCGAACATTACGACGGGAAGCTCCGGTTCTGCGACACGAAGGGCAACATCCTCGAAGACCAACTCAACCCGGCCGGGTATCTCGATGTCATCGCCGAAACGACCGAAGACTGGTCGTACTTGAAATTCCCATTCATCAAGTCGCTGGGCTACCCGGACGGAATGTATCGCGTGGGGCCGCTCGCGCGCCTCAACATCGCCGATCACATTTCCACTCCCTTGGCGGACCACGAACTTGAAGAATGGCGCTCGCCGGGCACTCCGCCACGGCACAGTTCGTTTTACTACCACTGGGCGCGACTCATCGAAATCATCTACGCGCTCGAACGCGTCCAGCAACTGCTGGACGACCGCGACATCTGCAGCACGGACACCCTACTGAGCGCGCGGCCTGCCAACGAGCAGGGCGTCGGCGTCATCGAAGCACCGCGTGGCACGTTGTTCCACCATTATTGGGTGGACAGCGCCGGGCGCGTCGAGAAGGTCAACCTCATCGTCGCCACCGGTCACAACAACCTAGCGATGAACCGCGCAGTGAAAGCCGTCGCGCAGAAGTACGTCCATGCCGACAAGCTGCAGGAGGGCACGCTCAACCGCGTCGAAGCCGCGATCCGCTGCTATGACCCTTGCCTCTCCTGTTCGACTCACGCCGTCGGCCAAATGCCAATCCGCGTGGAGTTGGTGGACGCCAGCGGTCATGTCTTGCAGACGCTCCAGCGCGATGGAAGCGAACCATGAAAACACTCGTGCTCGGTTACGGCAATCGCAGTCGCACGGATGATGGTGTCGGCTGGTTCGTCCTGGAGCGCTTGCAGGAATTGGGGCTACCGAACGCCGAGTTACAGACTTCACACCAACTCGACGTGGATCACGCCGAACTGGTCAGTGGTTTCGACGAGGTGATATTCGTCGACGCCGCAGTCCCACAAAGTCCGCACTCGATCGCGTTGACGGTCGTTCAACCCTGCTTTCAGAGCCACGCGGTGGCGCATTATCTGACACCGAGTGATTTATTGGCATTGGCGCAGACCCTCTTCGGCCGGGCACCTCGCGGGATTCTGTTCAGCATCCGCGGCTCCGATTTCAACTTCGGCACAACCCTGTCGTCCGCGACCGAGCGCGCCGCAGGCGACGTGGTGCACCAGATCAAAGACTTGCTATCGACACCGAAGCAAACGGAATCGGGGAAGAGAGGGCTGGCGGCGCATGCATGAATTGTCCATCGCGGAGGAACTCGTGCGGGCCGTTAGCGAGGAGTTGCGTGGTTATCCGAATATGCGACTGAAATCGGCTCTCGTGCGCGTCGGCGTGTTGCGGTTGATCGAACCGTCGACGCTCGCACGCTGCTTCGAAGCCGCCACCTGGGACTCACCGTTGGCGGGCGCCCAACTGCACGTCGAACAGGTCAACGCGTCGGCGCGGTGTCGGAAATGTGACCTGGAGTTCACAGTGGAACACCACTGGTTCGAATGTCCGCGATGCGGTGAGACCGGCTCCAAGCTGGTGCGCGGCGATGAACTGCAACTCGTGAGCCTTGAAACCGAAGAAGAGATGGCGAGTGCCTCTGCCTCTGGATGAGATCGAATCAGCCCTTGAAGGAGTTTATGGAAACCAAGTGTGACCGTTCCGCCTGGCTGAAAGGCCCGGCCTTCCCGTGTGAAGTGATACCGCCGAATGTCGCGCGCCCATGGAGACTCGTGTTGCTGGGCGCGCCCGGTGTCGGCAAGGGAACCCAGGCGGAACTCCTCACCCAGCGACTCGGCGCCTGTCATCTTTCCACCGGCGACATCTTCCGCACCGCAAAATCCCTCGCGGAAGATGAACGCAGCCCCGCGATGACTGCCGCCTTGGAATACATGCGGCGTGGCGATCTGGTTCCTGATGTCACGGTGCTGCAACTGGTGCGCGAGCGTGTGAATTGCCTGCGCTGCGCCGGCGGTTTCCTCCTCGACGGTTTCCCGCGAACAGTAGCACAAGCGGAGGCCTTGCAGATTTCATTGCAGGAACAGAATCTCGTACTCGACGCGGTGTTGAATTTCGAATTACCCATTGATGAAATTGTCGTGCGCCTGGCGGGACGGCGCACCTGCAACGCGTGCAAGGCCGTGTACCATGTGACGGGACGCCCCCCGAAGAGGGAAGGCATTTGCAATCAATGTGGTGGACCACTCGTGCAGCGTGAAGACGACCGGCCGGAGTCCGTACGCGTTCGTATGGAAGTCTACGAAAAGAGTACGGCGCCGCTGACGGATTTTTACCGCCGCCTCGGCCTGCTTGTTCCCGTGGCGGCACAACCTTTCGCGGAAGCAACTTTGGCCCGAACGCTGGCCGCTTTACAGTCGCGAGATGGGAACTGACCGACACGGCGTACTCTATCGGCCCGGCGCGTTTGACAACTTGTCGTGACCACAGGCTGACAGTGACAGCGTGTCGCTGGCCATGGTCGTCTGTCCTGCCGATAGAATTGTGCAACTAATTGCTGCGGAGGCGATTGCAGAGCAGCCAAACGCCGTGGCATTAGCAGTGCTAACTCACTAAACAGTGGATTATGAACGTCAAGATTCTGCGTAACGTGCTGGAAGCGAATGACCAGGTTGCCTCGCGAATCCGCGAGCAACTGGCCGCCAAGCATGTCACCACGATCAATCTCATCAGTTCGCCCGGCGCCGGCAAAACATCGTTGCTGGAACAAACGATCCCGCTTCTCAATAGCCGCTATCGCATCGCGGTGCTCGAAGGTGACATCGCCACCACTCGCGACTCCGAGCGCATCGAGAAACTCGGCGTGCCCGTCGTGCAACTGCTCACAGGAGGCGCGTGCCATCTGGAAGCGCCGCTGGTCCAGCGAGGCCTCGCCGAATTGAATTTGGATGAGATCGATCTGCTGTTCATCGAGAACGTTGGCAATATCGCGTGTCCCGCCGAGTTTGATCTCGGCGAGACCGTGAAGGTCGGCATCCTCAGCGTGACCGAAGGCCACGACAAGCCGGCGAAATATCCCCTGCTCTTCCACGAGATCGGCGCGCTCGTGCTGAACAAGACGGATTTGATGCCGTACACCAATTTCAACTTTGAGCAGTTCCGCTGCGATTTCCGCCGGCTGAACCACGATGCGGCCCTCTTTCAAGTTTCATGCAAGACATCCGGCGGCATTGAGGAGTGGGTGCATTGGATCGAGCATGTGTGCGCCGGCGAACTGCACTTCGAACCGCACACGCACAGCGGCAACGATCTGGCGGGCATCATCCAGCCCCACCAGCATCCGCACCGACAGCACCATGAAGGAGTCGTGCGGGGATGAAAACCCGCGTGCGCGCGAAGGTTGTTGGTCGCGTCCAAGGCGTCGGCTTTCGGCCCACGGTCTATCGCTATGCCACGCAATTCGGTTTGTGCGGCTTTGTCTGCAACGGCCCGCACGGGGTGACGCTCGAAGTCGAGGGCGATGACAGCAAAGTTGGCGCGTTCTTCGATTGCCTCACGCACGAGCCACCGCGGCAAGCTGTCATCGCCGACATCAAGACGGAAGTGCTTGGCACGAAAGGCTACCACAACTTCGAGGTCATTGAGTCCGAGCAGCAGGGCCAGACGGCGGTGCATATCTCGCCCGACCTCGCCACCTGTGACGATTGCCTGAAGGACATTCTCGACGCGAAGAACCGCCGTTGTGGGTACGCATTCACCAACTGCACGAATTGCGGTCCGCGATTCACAATCATCCGCGACCTGCCCTACGACCGGGACAAAACATCCATGGCGACGTTCGAGATGTGTGAACCTTGCGACCACGAGTATCACAACCCGCTTAACCGGCGATTCCACGCGCAGCCCAATGCCTGCCAACATTGCGGTCCACGGTTGCAGCTTCGCGTGGCCGATGGGACCGCCAGCGACGACACTGATTTGGCGAAGACGAAAGAACTGCTCCATCGCGGCCGGATCGTGGCCATCAAGGGTGTTGGCGGCTACCATCTGGCCTGCGACGCCGCAAGTGCGGAGTCCGTCGCACGCCTCCGCCGCCGCAAGCATCGCCCGCACAAACCGCTCGCCGTGATGTTCCGCAACATCGCTGCGGTGAAGCAACATTGCGCAGTCAACGAGGCGGAGGAAGCCGAATTGTTGAGCGCGGCGCGCCCCATCGTCTTGGTGACGCGCAAGCCAGCCGGAAAGCGTCTCGTCAGGGACATTTCTCCCGACACCAACACCGTCGGCGCGTTTCTGCCGTACACACCGCTTCATCACCTGTTGCTTCGAGATTTCGATGCCTTGGTGATGACCAGCGGCAATCTTACAGACGAGCCAATCATCAGTGACGAAGCAGAATTACCCACACTGCTCGGCTCGATTGCGGATGCGGCCCTCACGCATAATCGCCCGATCGTCCACAAATGTGACGATTCGGTGCTGCGTGTGGTCTGCGGGCAACGTCAGTTTTCGCGGCGCGCCCGCGGTTATGTGCCGAATCCGATTCGGATCGCCGCGCCAGGTACGCCGCACCTTCTTGCGGTCGGGGGCGAACTGAAAAACACCTTCTGCCTGGTGCGTGACGGCCATGCGCTCCTGTCCCAGCACATCGGCGACCTAAAGGATTTCAAGACTTACGATTATTTCTCATCCGAGATCGAATCGTGGAAACAGTTGATGCGAATTGAGCCGCAGGCGATCGCGCACGACCTGCACCCCGGCTACCTTTCGACGCGGTTTGCCACCCGTTCGCCGATCCCGCACAAGATCGGCGTGCAACACCACCACGCCCACATCGCCAGTGTGATGGCCGAGCATAATTTGCACGATCCTCTGATTGGAATCGCACTCGACGGGACGGGCTACGGGACCGACGAGACGATTTGGGGCGGTGAATTCATGGTGGCCGACCGCTGTGACTTCGAACGCGTGGCCCATTTTAAACACTATCGGCTGCCCGGCAGCGACAAGGGCGTCGAAGAGCCGTGGCGCATGGCCGCAAGCGTGCTGTCCGCTGAAGGACTCAAGGAAGCGGCGCTGCGGAAATATTCACCGGCAAAACGGCGCCTTGTGCAGAAAATGATCGCGACTGGCTTTAATTCCCCCTTGACCTCCAGTGCGGGACGCCTCTTCGACGCGGTAGCAGCAATTCTCGGCTTGTGCGATGTGACAAGCTATGAGGCGCAGGCGGCGATTCGGTTGGAGTCCATCGCCGATTCGCGGGTGACGGACCGATATCCATTTGCCGTCCAAACGGGGGATCGTCCATGGGTGGTGGATTTCGGCCCAACCATTCGCGCCATTCTTGATCAACGTCGTCAGGGCGTTGCCGTAGGCGAGATCTCCGCGAAGTTTCACAACACGATTGCGGCTTCGGTGCTGGATACCTGTCGGTTCCTGCGCGGCCAACGTGACCTCAACGTCGTGGCGCTCTCCGGCGGAGTTTTTCAGAACGAGCTGCTGTTGCGCCGCACGGTGGAAGCGCTCCAGTCGCGACATTTTCGCGTATTCACCAACACCGCCGTGCCTCTCAACGATGGCGGTCTCGCGCTCGGCCAGGCGGCGGTCGCCGTGGAAAGGATGAAACGGACATGTGTTTAGCGGTGCCAGCGCGGATCGTGGAATTGCACAACTCCACCGCGACGATTTCCGTCGAGGGCGCGCTGCGTGAGGTGGATGTGTCGCTGATCGACGAGCCGCGACTGGGGGATCATGTGCTCGTGCACGCGGGGTTTGCGATCCACAAGTGGGACCAGAGCGATGTCGAGGAACTGCAAGCGATCCGCGCGGCGACAGGCATGCGGGAGGCCATCCCGTGAAAGTTTTGGTGCAGAACATCAAGGAGTTATCGCAACGGGTGGGCCGCGACGTGAAGCTGATGGAAGTTTGTGGCACACACACGATGGCCGCATTTCGCAGTGGGTTGCGGCAACTGCTGCCGAACCGGGTGCGTCTGGTACTCCGGGCCGGGCTGCCCGGTGTGCGTGACCGATCCGAGCTACCTCGACGCGGCCATCGAACTTTGCGGTCGGCCCGATGTCGTCATCGCCACATTTGGGGACCTGGTCCGCGTACCCGGCACCGATACCTCACTGGAGCGGGAGCGAGCCGCGGGCGCAAACGTGCGCATCGTGTATTCACCGAGCGATGCGCTGGTGCTGGCACGCGAATGCTCATCGAAACACGTTGTTTTCCTCGGCGTCGGCTTTGAAACAACTGCGCCGACGATTGCTTGGGCGATCTGGCGCGCGGCGCGCGATGACGTGCGGAATTTCTCCGTGCTCTGCGCGCACAAGACGATGCCGCGCGCGATGGACGCCTTGCTGCACGACAAGGAACTCAACATTGATGGGTTCCTTGTCCGGGCCACGTCAGCGTCATCACGGGCGCGCACATCTATCGATTTATTTGCGAGCGCTACGGAATTCCGTGCGTTGTCAGCGGGTTTGAAGCGTGGGACATATTGAAGTCTGTCGAGATGTTGCTGCGGCAACTCGCTGAGGGCCGGGCCGAGGTGGAAAACGAATACAGCCGCTCGGTCAACGAATATGGCAATGGGGCCGCGCAACGGCTGATGGATGAGGTATTCGAACCCTGCGACACCATGTGGCGGGGCATCGGCATCATCCCCGGCAGTGGGCTGGCGATCCGTGAGAAGTATGCGCACTTCGACGCCGCGAGAGCGCTCGACGTACAGTTTCCGGAAGCACACGTGAATCCCCTCTGCGCCTGCGGTTCCGTGCTGCGTGGGGCCGCCTCGCCGCTGGATTGTCGGTTGTTTGGCCGGCCATGCTCGCCGGCGCACCCGATTGGACCGTGCATGGTATCGGGCGAAGGCGTATGCGCGGCGTACTACAAGTACGAGGGGGTAGCGGCGTGAGACGAGACCGGATTTTACTGGCGCATGGCGGCGGCGGTTCGCTCACGCACGAACTGATCGAGAAACTGTTTCTCCCCAGTCTGGAGAATCCGCTATTAAAGACTCTGGATGATAGCGCGGTGTTGGTGATGGGTGGCCAGCGTCACGCCTTTACAACCGACAGCTATGTCGTCAAGCCCCACATCTTTCCGGGAGGAGATATCGGGAAACTGGCCGTGTGCGGCACGGTCAACGATCTGGCCGTGATGGGGGCGCGCCCGCTCTGGCTGAGCCTCAGTTTTATTCTCGAAGAAGGGCTGTTGATTGCCGACCTGCGAACCATCGTTGAGTCCATTAGCGCAACGGCTCGGGACGCTGGCGTACAAATCGTCACCGGGGACACCAAGGTCGTCGAACACGGCAAATGCGAGGGGTTGTACATCAATACCGCCGGGCTGGGGGAAATTGTGACCTCCCATTGGCTCGGGGCCGCCAACGTGAAGCCGGGTGACGCGGTCATCATCAACGGCCCGATGGGAGAGCATGGCGTCGCCGTGATGAGCCGGCGTGAAGGGATTGCATTTCAGACGAACATCGTGAGCGATTGCGCGCCGGTGTGGTCGCTCGTGAACGCCATTCTGGACACAGGGGCCGAAGTTCACGCCATGCGCGACCCGACGCGGGGCGGAGTCGCCGCCGCTGTGTGCGACATCGCGCGGGCCTCGAACGTCGGAATTCGACTACGCGAAGATGCGCTCCCGATTGGCCGCGAAGTGCGCGGCGCGTGCGATTTGCTGGGGCTCGATCCGATAACGATTGCCAACGAAGGCAAAGTGCTCGTGTTTTGCCGAGCGACCGATACCGCGAACGTGCTCGCCGCAATGAAGGAGCATCCTCTTGGCAAACAGGCTTGCATCATCGGCGACGTGAGTGAGAAACCGCAGGGCGTGGCGCTGTTGCGCACGACCATCGGCGGCGAACGGATCATCGATATGCCGACCGGTGAAGATTTGCCACGGATTTGCTGACAACAGAAACCAACGACAACGACTACAGAATGAAATCCAATTCACGACAATACGTAACCATGGACGGCAATGAAGCGGTCGGCCACGTCGCCTATCGCATCAATGAAGTCATGGCCATCTACCCCATCACGCCGTCGTCCCCCATGGCCGAATGGTGCGGACGAATGGGCGTCGGACGGGAACCCAAACATCTGGGGCACGATCCCGTCGGTCGTCGAAATGCAGAGCGAAGGCGGCGCGGTCGGCGCGGTTCACGGCATGCTGCAAACCGGTTCGCTGGCACGACGTTCACCGCGTCGCAGGGCCTGCTGCTGATGATTCCGAACATGTTCAAGATCGCGGGCGAACTGCTGCCGACGGTCTTTCACGTCACCGCGCGCACCGTGGCCACCCATGCGCTTTCGATTTTCGGCGATCACAGCGACATCATGGCCGCCGCTCGACCGGCTGGGCGATGCTGGGCTCCGCCTCCGTGCAGGAAACGCATGGACTTCGCGCTGATTGCGCAGGCCGCCACGCTGCGAGCTCGCGTGCCGTTCGTCCATTTCTTCGACGGCTTCCGCACGTCGCACGAGGTTTCCAAGATCGAGATGCTGACCGACGACGACCTGCGCGCGTTGATTGACGACGAGCTGATTGCCGAACACCGCGCCCGGGCGATGACGCCGGACCAGCCGGTGCTGCGCGGCACGGCGCAGAATCCCGACGTGTTCTTCCAGGCCCGCGAGGCGTGCAACCCGTTCTACGCCGCCTGCCCGGACATCGTGCAAAAGGCGATGGACGAGTTCGCCGCGCGCACGCGGCCGCGCCTACAATCTGTTTGATTACTTCGGCGAGCCGAAGGCAACCCGCGTGATCGTGTTGATGGGTTCCGGCTGCGAAGCGGCCCAGGAAACGGTGGACTACCTGACGAAACAAGGCGAAAAGGTCGGCCTGCTGAAGGTGCGGTTGTATCGGCCGTTCGACATGGCAACGCTTTGTCGCCGCGCTGCCCGCGGTCGACCAGCTCGCCGTGCTCGACCGCACCAAGGAACCCGGCGCGGCGGGCGAACCGCTGTATCAGGATGTCGTCACCGCCTTTCGCGAGACGGGGCGCGACGATGCCTGTGCGTCGTGGGCGGCCGCTACGGCCTGTCCTCCAAGGAATTCACGCCGGCCATGGTCAAGGCGGTGTTCGACAATCTCGCCGCGAGCAGCCCAAGAACCATTTCACCGTCGGCATCAACGACGACGTGTCCCACACCAGCCTCGTTTGACGCCGGATTCTCGACCGAGTCCGATCGCACGGTGCGCGCGCTGTTCTACGGCCTGGGCGCGGACGGCACGGTGGGCGCGAACAAGAACTCGATCAAGATCATCGGCGAAGACACCGACAATTACGCGCAGGGCTACTTCGTCTATGACTCGAAGAAGTCCGGCTCGATGACGGTGTCGCATCTGCGGTTCGGGCCGCAGCCGATTCGCTCGACCTATCTGGTCACCCACGCCAATTTCGTCGCCTGCCATCAGCCGATTTTCCTCGAGCGATACGACATGCTGCAGGACGCCGTCCCGGGCGGCACGTTCCTGCTGAACACGCCGTACTCGCGGAGGAAATCTGGTCCAAGCTGCCGACGCGTTGCAGGAGCACATCGTTGCCAAGAAGGCGAAGTTTCACGTGATTGACGCCACCAAAGTCGCGCGCGACAGCGGCATGGGCGGACGCATCAACACCATCATGCAGGTCTGCTTCTTCGCGCTGTCCGGCGTGCTGCCCCACGACGAGGCCATCGAGGCCATCAAGTATTCCATCAAGAAAACCTACGGCAAAAAGGGCGAGGAAATCGTGCCAGATGAACCTGAAGGCCGTGGACAACACGCTGGCGCACCTGCACGAAGTGAAAGTCCCGTCGCGCGTTGACAGCCAGATCGAGTTGCTGCCGCCCGTGCCAAAGGAAGCGCCGGAATTCGTGCGCAGATGTGCTGGGCGAGATCATCGCCGGCTGCGGCGACGACCTGCCCGTGAGCGCGCTCCCGATGCGACGGCACGTTCCCGACCGGCACGGCGCACTACGAAAAGCGCAATCTCGCGCTGGACATCCCGGTGTGGGACGAGAAGCGTCTGCATCCAATGCCTGAAATGCGGATGGTCTGCCCGCACGCGACCATTCGCGCGAAGGTTTATGAACCGGCAGCGCTCGGATCGGCTCCGGCCACGTTCAAGAGCCGTGGACGCGCGCGACCCGGATTCGAAGGGCTGAAATTCACGCTTGCAGGTGGCCGCCGAAGATTGCACCGGCTGCGCGCTGTGCGTGGACGTCTGCCCGGCCAAGAACAAGACCGAGGCGAAGCTCAAGGCCATCAACATGCGGCCGCAGGCGCCGTTGCGCGCGCAGGAGCGCGACGAACTGGAATTTCTTCCTCGACATTGCCCGAAATGGACCGGCGCAAGGATCAAGACGACGCAGCTGCGCCAGCAGCAGTTGCTGCAGCCGCTGTTCGAGTTCAGCGGCGCGTGCGCCGGCTGCGGCGAGACGCCCTACATCAAAATGCTGTCAGCCAACTTGTTCGGCGACCGCGCGGTCATCGCCAACGCCACCGGCTGCTCCTCGATTTACGGCGGCAACCTGCCGACCACGCCTTACGCAAAGAACAAGGCCGGGCGGGGCCCGGCGTGGTGCAATTCGCTGTTCGAGGACAACGCGGAATTCGGCCTGGGCTTCCGCGTCTCGATTGACAAGCAGAAGGAATTCGCCGCGGAACTGGTGAAGAAACTCGCGCCGCAATCGGCGACGATCTGGCGGACGCGATTCTCAACGCCGATCAAAGCGACGAAGCCGGCATTTACGAACAGCGCGAGCGCGTGGCCGGCTTGAAGGCAGAAGCTGCAGCGAAGCTCGGATTCGCCGAAGCGCGGCGCTGCTCCTGCCGGTTGCCGACAAGCTGGTGAAGAAGAGCGTGTGGATTCTCGGCGGCGACGGCTGGGCCTACGACATCGGCTACGGCGGCCTGGACCACGTGCTGGCCAGCGGCCGCAACGTCAACGTGCTCGTGATGGACACGGAAGTTTATTCCAACACCGGCGGGCAGATGTCCAAATCCACGCCGCGCGGCGCGGTGGCGAAGTTTGCCGCCGGCGGCAAGCCGGCCGGCAAGAAGGACCTCGGCCTGATCGCGATGACCTACGGCAACATTTACGTGGCCAGCGTGGCGATGGGCGCGAAGGACGAGCACACGCTGAAGGCGTTCGTGGAGGCGGAATCTACCCCGGCCCGTCGCTCATCATCGCCTACAGCCATTGCATCGCGCACGGCATCAACATGACCACCGCCATGCAAAAGCAAAAGCCCGCGGTGGATTCCGGCCAGTGGCTGCTCTACCGCTACGACCCGCGCCGGGCCGCGCGCGGCGAGAATCCGCTGCAACTGGATTCGCGTGCGCCGAAACAGAAGGTGGAGGATTTCCTGATGTCGGAAAACCGGTTCAAGATGCTTACCAAGAGCAAGCCGGAGGACGCGAAGAAGTTATTCCAGCAAAGCCAGGTGGACGCGGATCGGCGGTAGGCCTTCGAGTATCTGACCACGTGGAAACCGAACGGTCAGTCCGCGCCTTCCGAAGTCACGCCGCAACCCGCATCGCCAACAACGGCGGCATCGCCCGCCGCATGAGAGGTGACACATGGATCTACGGACAACCTATTTGAATCTGAAGCTCCGCACGCCGCTGGTCGTCTCCGCTTGCGCCGCTGTCGGAAGACATTGACAACATCAAACGCATGGAGGACGCGGGCGCATCGGCGGTCGTGCTCTACTCGCTGTTCGAGGAGCAGTTGCGCCAGGAAACCCGTGAACTGGACCACTATCTTACGCAGGGCACGGACAGCTTCGCGGAAGCGCTCACTTATTTCCCCGAACCGGCGCAGTTCCACCTCGGCCCGGAAGGATATCTGAATCACATCCACAAGGCCAAGCAGACCGTGGACATTCCGATCATCGCCAGCCTCAACGGCTCGTCGACGGGCGGCTGGATCGATTTCGCCAAGCAGATCCAGCAAGCGGGCGCCGATGCGCTGGAGTTGAATATCTACCATATCCCAACGGACAGAAATCTGACCGGCGCGGCCATCGAGCAAACGTACCTCGACATCGTCAAGGCTGTGAAGAGCGCCGTCACCATTCCCGTGGCGGTCAAGCTGAGTCCGTTCTTCAGCAACTTTGCGAACATGGCCAAGCAGCTCGACGACGCGGGAGCGGACGGGTTGGTGCTGTTCAACCGATTCTACCAGCCGGATATCGACCTTGAGGAACTCGAGGTGCGGCCATCAGTGATCTTGAGCACGCCGCAGGCGATGCGGTTGCCGATGCGCTGGATTGCCATCCTGTTCGGGCGGATCGACGCCGACCTTGCCGCCACCAGCGGCATCCATCACGCACCAGACGTATTGAAGATGCTGATGGCGGGCGCGGACGTGACCATGTTGTGCTCCACGTTACTGGCACGCGGAATCGGACATATCCGCGTTATCGAAAAGGAAATGAGCGCCTGGATGGAAGAGCACTGGTACGACTCCGTGGAACAGCTCAAGGGCAGTTTAAGTCAGATGCGCTGTCCCGATCCGAGCACGTTCGAACGCGCCCAGTATCTGCGTGCGCTGACCACGTACAAGCCGAATCAGTCGACGGAAGTACGGTGAACCCATGAAATACACGCGCGACGATGCCCTCAAAAGAATTCGCGAGTTTCTCGTCGGCAACACACGCCCGGAGGAAACAACCTGTGGAGCGGCGGCACGGTTGGGGATTTTCTGCCACGGTTACGACCGGTGGACGCTGGAGCAATTGCGCCATCTCTATCCATGGCTCGCGAAAAAGATGCCCCCCGAGACGCCGCGAGAAGAATTCCTGAAGTTGATCGTGGCGTGGGACAACGCCCGCCAATTGGCGAACAAGGTCTCCACGACTTGCGATGTACACGCCGTCGACCACGATGGCTGTCTAGGCTTCGACCGCTTTAGCAATCAACAGCTCAAGCGGATGTTCCCGCAACTGTTCCAGCCCGACGACGAAATCACCCAGTGGTGAGCTGTGCGGATGAGAGCAACCGCTCACTTCTGACTCAGTGCTCACGCGAATCGATGCGCGGCGGCAGCACCCGTGCCAATGCGCTTCACCTCGGCCATCTTCAGCCACGAGCCGTGTTTGGGCGTGTGGTGAATCTCCAGGTTCTCGGTCAAGTGCCACGCTTCCGCAGCCCCGAAGGTCCCGTATCGCGAGGCGGGCGTGTGGGTGCTGAGATTGGCGATTTCCAAACCGCCCACCACTCATCAACGCACTTGCCAAGCAGCAGCCAGAGCGGTGGCATCATGATCACTATGTATCGTTCCCATCCAAATTCATTCATGTCCAGCGTGATCGGGTCGGTGGACGCCAGCCAGATCAGGAGAACGGCCGCGGCATGCAAGAAAAAGATTAGCAACAGCAAACTGTACGGATAGGAACGCGTTGTTCGGGAAAAGAGAATGTACGGCACTGCCATCAGCCAAAAAATGTTCCATTTGGGATAGCCGTAGCTATTATAAAAATGCAGCGCGTTCTGCCCGACAATCGCGTGAATAAGCGTGGGAAGCTCCGACCACCGGATATTGCTGGCTGTCACGGCCCGGAATTGGTCTTCCCCGGCAGGAATGCTCCTTTGAAAAATCACCCACGGGAGAATCCAGATCCCGGCAATCAATAGATACAGCCCCAAGTGGCCAAACAGCTTCTTGCGCTCCGCGGGAGCCGCAGCCATCACAATCGACAATGCAATGACGACTGTGTGAGCCACGAGAATAATTTTTCCCTCTTCCTTCGTGAACATAGCACCGCCGATCAGAAACCCGGCCAGCAAGAGAGACGGCAGTCGTCGTGATTGCAACCAGTCGAACAGACAGAACAGCGAGGCGGCATTGAGAAGCATCAAGGGCACATCTCCCTGAGCGCACTCGGCGTAGTTCATAATTGCCGGGAACGAAGCGAATGCGGCCGTCATGGCCAGTGAGGTCATCCGTGACGTTTGCTTTCGCAACGCGCCGTACAGCAACGCGGTCGCCACGATCACGTTGACAGGATTCAAGATGAAGATGCCAACGTCATCCCAGTGGCCGAGCACGGTGGCAACCCAGGCGTACATGAACGGCCAAAGCAATGGGTAAATTGGATGCGAATACTGCAGCTCATTCCTGTTGAAATAGCCCGTCGTGCGGACCGTCTCGAAGAAGACAACCTTTGCCTTCAAACCCCAGACGCAAATCCCGTCCCAATCATTCATGGGTGTCATCAAGGACGCCATCGTACGCGCGGCGAGGCATGCCACGATGATCGCCACGAGAAACCACTCCATTTCGCTGAGTGGTGTCCGCGGTTCGGCACTCCTTTGCACAGCCACGTAGGGAGTCAGCGGGACGCGTCGAATTGCGTAGGCGACCGCGGCAGCCAATCCAACAAGCAAAAGGACCGGCAACACCCGCAAGTGAAAGCCACCCCATGACATCAGGAACATGGGCATCCCCAGCGCGGCCAAGCCCAGGGGATAGCAGTAAGCAAGTCGCTCCCACCAGCGGTAACGAAGGGGTTCACGTTCGATCGCGTAGAAAACAACGCCGCCGGCAGCAAAAATCACGAGAACGGCGATCAATAACGCCGGGAGATTATCGGGTAGCATCATCTTGGGGTTGGACGGCGGACTGTACCTGCCTAACGTGCAAACCGTTCTTGTAGCTGAGGACGTGCGTAAACCCGTTGGAAACCAGCCACTCTTCCGACGGCCGTTCATCCCAAGCCGCATACGCTTCGCTCGAGCGGTAGCCTCTATTGCTCATGGTGGCTGTCACCAGTCGCGGATAAAAAAAGTAGACGGAATTCCAGTGAAGCAAGAGTTGGGGATCCATGAGGTAAATTTTTGCGTTAACGGGAAATTGTTCCGCAATCTGGGAAAGAACTCGCGCTGGCTGACTAACCACCAGTTGCCGATCCTCAAACGATTTCCCCCACAATGTCGCTATTCGATGCACCGGTACAAGGAGACCAATGAAAAACATGCCGATTTGCACTAGCAGGGCCGCAAGCAAACAACCGGAAAAAGTGAGCGGCACCTTGAAACAGAGCCTTCCGGGTTTAATGGCGGTAGCATGCGACTATTATCTTTAACTGTCGCCGTCGATCTTCTCAAGCACTATTCCTCAATTTGGAAACAAACGAGAAATTGGGAAGAGGCGGCACGACTTCTGTTGCGAGTTTTCGTCTTAACCAAATTGAAAACCACTCCAAACTCGCAACACTTGGCCTGTTTGGTTGCGAGCCTCTTGTTGGCTTCCCGCTTTGGACGGTTTGCGAACCGTGCGGGTTGAGATAGCAAGGACTTGATTGTCTCGCAATACGGCGTCTGCCTGCATCGGCGAAACCACTTCGGCGTGGCGAAGTCCCGGACGCATCAGCGCTCTTGCGGGTGTTCATGGATCCGGCCAAAGAACGGGTCCTTGATCCCGTCTCTGGCGACGGCGACCGCCAGAGCCTTCAGGCGGAACGACTGCTACAGCGTTTCGAGTTCGGCCAACCGCTTTGTTGTCCACGGATCATCGATGACCCAGTACACCGGCCTCCCGGAATGGAGAAACTCGCGCAGCCGCGTGCGGTCTCCGGAAGCGACGAATGGATAAAGGGAGGTTGGGCTCGTGTCGCTCCCGACAAACACATGGATACCACTAACCCCACTGCCATCGAGCTTACGATGACCGAAGGCGACGGAACCCGGGACACCCGCCTCCGATTTTCCCTGAACCTAATCCCCCACCCCAGAAGCTTGGCGCAGATGGAGCGGCCCGAGCTGCACACACTGGACTCCACACTTCCCTTGGCCCCACCGCTACGCCCGCCGCATTTCGCCTATGCCGACCAACTGCACGGGTGCGCCGCGTCTCAGGGCTGGTATCCGTTCGGGTTGGCTTTCCGCCAATTCCAGGCATGTTGGACGATGACTTCGAGTTGGGGATATTTCGGACGCCAGCCAAGCTCCTGGCGAATGCGCTCGGAACCCGCGACCAGCCTGGCGGGATCGCCCGGCCGACGCGGCGTGGCTTTGATGGGAACCGTGCGGCCAGTGACTTCTTCCACGACACGGATCACGTCTTTCGCCGAAAAGCCCTGGCTGTTGCCCAGATTGTACGCGATCGTCTTTGCGTCAGTTCGCAGCGCGTTGATGGCCAAATGGTGCGCCTCAGCCAGGTCACACACTATGGATGTAGTCGCGGATGCAGGTGCCGCCAGGTGTTCGCTAACCAGTTTGGCGGCAGCCCTTCTCGAAATTGTCCATCGCCACGTCCTCCCCGCGCTGCACGAGCCATTTGACCATGTGCGACCCGATGCAGCCCGCCCCGCCGATCACCAGAATCATGTGGTCGCCCTCGGTGCACTCTCAGGTGTCCTCTCGCCGGACGCGGTGAGAAACTGCTCGTAGGCGCGGCGCTGACGCGTACGCCGCGTCACAAACCGTTGCGACACCAGAAAGACGATATCGCGAATGCCCACCGCGATGGCCCCCCGCCACGTATGGAAGTGCGAATACCCGATGCGCGGATGGTAGTGAATGTGTACCTCCATGAACTTGATGTGGGCGTTGGTGCATGCCTCAATCTTGATCTCGCTACTGAACTCCCAGGTAGTCCCTTCCAAGTGCATCAAGGGCAGGATCCGGCGACGGAAGACCCACATGCCCGACTGCGAATCCTTGAGCCACTTGCCATAAATTAGGCCGAACAACACCGTCAACACTTGGTTACCGAAAATGTTGCGCCCGCTCATGGCGTTTTTGTCCGTCAGCGGGAACCGTGAACACGAGATAAAATCCGCGTTCTCCCGCTGCAGAACGTCCACGATCTCGGCAATCTGCTCCGCCGGATATGTCCCGTCGGCATCCATCGCCACGATCACGTCCTTCTTCGCCGCCTGAAAACCACAGCGGAGCGCCGCACCGTACCCGCGGCGCAGCTCGAGAACGGTGATCGCCCCTTTGCTCCGCGCAATCTCGGCCGTGCGGTCGGTGGAGTTGTCGTCCACCACAATCGTCTCATCCACGTAGTCGGGAATGCTCTCGAGGACGTGGCCGATTCCGCCCTCTTCATTGCGGGCTGGGATCACCACCGAGATGCTCAAGCCTTGGTGCATGAGGCTCGTGAACCTAATCGGTCACACCGCAATTGTCAACCTCCCGAACCGTTGTCAACTCTGTCGATTGCCCGGTCCATTCCCCTGCCCATGTCACGCACTGGTTTTGGATTAAACTTCTCGGTCTCAAAATCCTTTCCGTCTTCAATTGTCGGGCCTGGCAACAACGTATTCACCATGTTTTCGTGCAACGCACTCCATGGCTGTTTCTCGTGGCCCAGTAGATGCAAATGCTTTTCTCGGAGAAGCTTTTGCAGTCCCGTAAACATCTCGCCTGCTATGGACGGGATGTTGAAAATAACCCTTGTAACCGCAATATAGGACGAGCGACGCCGCGCGAGACTTCAACCCTGTTTTCCCGCCTACGAACCCGACAATTCCCGCGAACGTTTTTCGGCGGCCTTCATCGCTTCAGCAAAGATCTCCGCCAGCTTGCGCTCGGTCATCACTTTCAGCGCGGCTTCGGTTGTGCCGCCGGGCGAGGTCACTTTGCGGCGCAACGACTCGGGTTCCTCCCCGCTTTCTACCAGGAGCTTTGCTGCTCCATACACGGTCTGTATCGCCAGCTTTTTCGCTAGGACTTCGTCCAATCCGGCGGCGACACTCGCTTGGATCATCGCTTCGATCACGCAAAACACATACGCCGGGCCGCTGCCGCTGAGCGCGGTCACTGCATCGATCAACTTCTCCTCCACGCGCACGCAAATGCCGACCGCGCCGAGGATCAATTCCGCCGTCGCCAGATCATCATCGGTCGCATGCGCCCCCTTCGCCACGGCGGCGGCTCCCGCACCGACCAGTGCGGGCGTATTCGGCATCACGCGCATCACACGCGTCCCCTCGCCCAATTCGCGTTCGATCCGCGCCGTCGTTACGCCGGCCGCGATGGAGATGACCAGCTTCCGGTTGGACATGGCCGACTTGAAACCGGCCAGCACTTCCCCCACTTGTTGCGGCTTTACGGCCAGCACCACGATGTCGGCAGCCTTCACCGCCGCAAGCTTGTCGTCAATCGCCCGCACCTCAAACGTCTTCGTTAAGAAGTCGCGCCGTTCCGCGCGTACGTCGGTGGCGATAATTTGCGACGGCTCAACTGTCCGCCCGGCAAGCAGGCCGCGGATCAACGCTTCGCCCATGTTGCCCGCACCGATAAACGCGATGGTTTTATTCCGAAGGCTCACGTCGTTTTCGTTCTCCAAAAATAGCCGTGCCGATGCGCACCATGGTCGCTCCTTCCTCGATGGCCACCTCAAAATCATGGGACATGCCCATCGAAAGGTCCCGCAGACCAAACGCATCCCGAAGCTCCCGTAGCCGACGAAAATATGGTCGCGCCTCTGCGGCTTCTTTCGCGTACAGCGCCACCGTCATCAGCCCCCGAACCTCCAGGCGCGGCAACTGATTGATGGCCTTGAGGGTGGACTCCAAATCTTCCGGCTTCAAGCCAAACTTGCTGGCTTCGCCCGAGACGTTGACCTCAAGCAGAATCGCTTGCGTCTTGCCGGCGCGTTCGGACCACTTGTTCAATTCGTCCGCCAGTTTCAGGCTGTCCACCGAATGGATGACTTCAAACAAGGCCACGGCATCGCGGGCCTTGTTGGTCTGCAAGTGGCCGATCAGATGCCAGCGCGCCCGGCTCGATACCACGGGAATTTTTGCTTTCGCTTCCTGCACTTTGCTCTCGCCGAAAATCGTCTGGCCAGCCTGCAAGGCGGCCTCAACGAGGTCAGGTTCAATCGCTTTACACACGGAAATCAGCGTGATCTCGGATCGATCTCGACCCGCCCGTTCGGCGGCCGCGCGAATTCGTTGATCGATCACTTTGATGTTGTCTGCAATCGCTCTCACGTCTAGTGTGCTGTCCCTAACGCTTCGTTACAATGAATCGCTTCATTTTGACCAGATGGACATTGGAAAGGCATTTCAGTGACACCACACTAGATTGTACCGAGAAGATGACTCGTATCGCAAGACGCGGTTGTACACAAACCGAAACGAGCGGTGGCGGAGCGATTTATTTCGCGCAGTACGGTAAGAACCAAAGCTTGCGCACGGCCTGAGAACAACTAGAATCGACGCTTCAATGCCGGAATCATCAAAGCTGGGACACTTTAACCTGCTGGAAGAAATCGCCCACGGCGGCATGGGCACTGTCTACCGCGCCTTTGATCCGACATTGAACCGCGAAGTGGCCATCAAAGTTCTGCGTGGCGAGCTGGCGCATGATCCGAAGTTCCTGAATGACTTCCTTCAAGAAGCACGTTCCGCCGCTGCCATCGCTCATCCGCATATCGTTCAGATTTATTTCGTCGGTGAAGAGAAAGCCCAGTACTACATCGTGATGGAATTGCTCAAGGGGCGGACCCTCCGCGAGATCATCGAGAAGGACGGCCCCATCCCCGAGGAGCGCGCGTTGGAACTGACCATCGATGTCGTGGAAGGTTTGCGCGCCGCCTACAAGAACAAGATGATTCACGGCGACATCAAACCCGCAAACATTTTTATCACCGACGACACGGGCGCGAAAGTCCTGGATTTTGGTCTGTCGAAGTTGGCCAATGTCGAAGTGGCGCCGACGGATGGCATCTGGGGTTCGCCCTATTACATTTCCCCCGAACGCGTTGGCCAAAAGGCGGAAGATTTTCGCAGCGACGTGTACAGCCTGGGCGCCACCCTGTTCCAGACGTTGACCGGACATCCCCCGTTCGAGGCGGACACACCCGAGGAACTGGCTGGCAAACGCCTCAACGAGAAACCGCCGCTGTTACGCGACCTGAATCCCGACCTCACGCGCAAGACCGAGGAAGTAGTCAACAAGATGCTCAACAAAAGCATCATGTTGCGGTATCGGGACTACGACGCGTTGCTGGAGGACCTGAAGGACGCCAAGACCGAGGCGACCGCCAAACGTCTCGGCGTCGATTTGCATCCCGAACTCCAGCCGCCACCGCCCGAGCCTGAGTCAGCCCCACCGAAGTCTCCGCTGCCGTTGGTGATCACCGCCGTCGTGGTTGTACTGGTGATCGTGGGCACCCTGGCATTTTTCTTCTGGCCACGCACGACGCCAACAAGGGCCAACTTCACGGCCGCTCCAACCAACGGCGCCCCGCCGTTAACCGTGAACTTCACCGATACCTCGACCGGCCCGATTACCAACCGGTTCTGGAATTTTGGGGATGGCAACACAACCAACGTCATCGCCACCAACGTGGGCCACACCTATGCTGCCGGCACGTGCACCGTAACCCTGGTGGTCAGCGGCTTCGGTGGGGTCAGCACCAGCACCCAGCCGAAGTACATCATTGCCTTGCCACCGCCGGTAACGCGCACGTACAACGTGGAGTTCACAATCACGGCACCAGACGCCCACATCGTGAGCCTGGTGGGTGAGTTCAACAATTGGAGTCCAACCGCGGCGACTCCCATGCTCAAGCGACACGATGGGACATGGGCGGCCACGCTGCAACTCGCGGCTGGGCGGTACGAGTACAAAATCATCGTGGACGGTAAATGGATCCCCGACCCGGAAAATCCGGCACAGGTGGATGACAACCACGGCGGTAAGAATTCGGTGGTCGAGATCAAGCCACAACCCCAGCCCCAACAACCTCCGACACCGGCTCCTCAAGAGCAGACGCCAAACAATCCAAGTCCGGCACCTGTGCCGCCACCGGCACCACCACCGCCAAAGCCGAAGCCCGTAGTACGCATGTACAACGTGGAATTTACGATCACCGCGCCGGATGCCCACATCGTCCGTCTGGCGGGTGAGTTTAACAATTGGAGTCCCACCGCAACTCCCATGCACAAGCGACCCAATGGGACTTGGGTGGCCACAGTGCAACTGGCGGTTGGACACTACCAGTACAAATTCATCGTGGACGGTAAATGGATCACCGATCCCGAAAATCCGACCCAGGTGCCTGACACCTACGGCGGCAGTAATTCGGTGCTCGTGATCGGCCAATAGTTGTGACGGTGGATTTGATCTTGGGCTGGTTACCGGACGTGATCAGCAGTCGAAACATCATAGCGCGGGACCTTCCGCTCCGACTGGAGATTTCGGTCCGATGAAACTCATCCAGGTCTTGTGCGTCGTCCTCACCGAATTGAGCATCGGCAGCCTGTTGATGGCCTGCCTGCTACCCCCCCGAGAGATCCGTGCGAGTTTCTTTACGTTCATCAGCCTGCTGTGCGCCTTGTCCGCTGCGATCGCATTGGTGCTGTCCAAGTGGTTGTTGCTGTCGGCATGGGCGGACGTGCGGTTCCTGGGACTCACGGTCATCGGCGCCACCGCGGCGTTCGGTGCGTACCGGCTGGAGAAACCCGATCTGGGCAGGCTCCTGCTGCTGGTATCGGGGTTGCTGGGTTTCTTGTTCGGCTTGATGCCGTTGGGTGAACACAGCCTGACGTCACGCGGGATTGACACGACGGCGCCCGGCTTCTTTGACGCGGGGGTCATCAGCGGCACGTTGTTGCTCGGTGCCGTTACTGTCGCCCTGATTCTGGGTCATTGGTACCTGCTGATGCGGCGTCTGAGTTTTGAATACCTGCTGCGGTTCGCGCAAATCGTTCTCGTGGCTGTGGGTCTGCGGATCGCGGTCGTGTTCGGCACCCTCCTGTTGCTCGGGGATTTTGACGCCGACCTCGCGCGGGTTTTTATCCCCACGCTGTGGTCGATCCACGGAAACCTGTTTTTCTTCCTGATGCGCGTCCTCTGGGGCCTGGCACTACCGATGGTGTTGGGCCTGCTCGTGCTGCAGTGCGCGCAACAAAAGTCCAATCAGTCCGCCACCGGCCTGTTGTACCTGATGGAGATCAGTGTCCTGTTCGGCGAACTGTTTGCCGCGTATCTGCTGATCTGACCAACCGACGGGCGACGCGCGGTGCTTGCGCCATCCACATGCCCCGTGGTAGACTGCGCCCGCGATAATTCCGTCGGGACGTAGCGCAGCTTGGTAGCGCACTTGCATGGGTGCAACCGTCACGACCGGCTCGCTCCCGGCAACATCAGATGAGTGCGTCGGCGCCAACGTAGAGGCTGGCCGTGTACTGTGCCCGGACGAACGGCGCGACCCTCACGCTCAGGGCAACGGCCCCGATGACCGCAAGGCGATTCATGTTCAAGGGTTCTTCAATTTCGCCCTCTGTTTCCCGTGTCCGCTTCCGATCCAGTTCAGCCGCCATAGCCGCCGAGAATGCCTTGCTTCAGCATGTTGAGATCGCGCCGTGAGAAGACCGAATCCGCGCCGTTGCCGGTCCGTCCATTCGTGACGTGACTGGATTTCAACGGTCCGTGAATCACGAAGCTAAGCGCTTTGGCCGCCAGTTCCGTGTACAGGAATGGCTTGGTGACGTAGTCGCTGCCGCCCCGCAGGGCAGATTCGACGCGATTCTTGTGGTCCTTGTGGACACTCAGAAAGATGATCGGCGTGTCCCGGCAGCCGGGCATGGCGCGGAATCGGGTACACAGGTCGAATCCACTGGCCTCCGGCATCTCAATATCCAGGATGATCAAATCAAATCGGCCCCCGGTCCGCCGCTTCAAGGCGTTCACAGGATTCTCCGCGCAGATGGCCTTCAGATTGACACGGGCCAGGGCCTGGTTGACTGCCTGCCGGACAAACTCGTCATCATCCACGACAAGAATCTGAGCGGTGATGGGATTGCTGGCCGATACATCGCACGGATGTGCGAAGAGAAACTTCAGCGTGTCGATGACTTGGGCAATGGTGAGCAACACGGACGGACTCAACCGTTCGGGCTTGTCGCACAGTTCCTTCAGGAGTGCTTCCAATGCGGAGGACATCTGTGTCAGCCGTTCTAATCCGGCGATGGCCGCCTTCACCGTGAGGGGTCGGACAACCCGGAACAACTCGCGGAAGCACGCCTGACTGTCCCCTCGTCGGTGGCCCTGCCCGGCCAGCCGTTTCAGGGGTCGCCAGAGTGCGGCGAGCGTTTTCGAAGACGATTCCAAGAGGTGCTTCCGCACCGCGGGATCAAACTCCTGGCGTGCTACCGCTCGCGCCAACGGCATCGCCGAGGGCGGCGGATTCGCCAGCGCGTTCTTGATCATCGCGACGACCAAACTGCATTTGATGCCCACCTTGGGAATCACCTGGTTGGCGCCCGCCTCCCAGGCTTGTTGCACAATCCCGCCAAGATAGGCGTTGGTGAATACCAGCACGGGTAGCTCGGACGGACTGAACTCCGAGCGTATCTGCTGGAGCAGTTCTACGCCGTTGACTTCCGGCAGCAGCAGGTCGAGTAATACAAGATCCGCTCGTCGGTCGTGGAACAGCTTCAGCGCCGTGCGGCCGTCGGCGGCGATGTCCACATCAAAACCCTCGGCGCGAAGCTTCTGGGAATAGACATCGGTAATGATCGAATCGTCTTCCACGATCAGAATGCGTTTCATGCGGTTACACTCTCCCTTGTCCCTTGAGGTTGGGTTACGGTTTCCAGATAAGCGTCGAGAAATTGTTCCGTCCGGGTAAATTCTTCCTGAACCTCGGCGAAGGCGCGAGGGGCCTCGGCCAACCGACCCGTGTTCCCCATTCGCTCCAACTCGCGCAACAGTCTGACCATAGGGTTCATCCCGCACGTCGCGCTCGAACCGGCGGCGCTATGGGCAATGCGTTTGACATCGGTGGCCGTGCCCGTGGCGATTGCGTCCCGGAGTTTGACAAGCTGTTCCGTTGTCTGGCGAAGATAATGAGCCCCCAATTCCCGCAACCGTTGCCGGTTGTTACCGGCCAATTCCATGAAGAGTTCCATGTCCACGGGCAGGGGTGTGGGGTCGACTTCGGGTGGTTCGACCGCTCCACCAACTGCCCCGGCTGGATCGGGTGGCGAATTGGACAACGGAATGGATGCTTCGATTACCCCGATCGACGTCGATCCTGTTAACCATTTTGCAAGCACGGCTTCCAAATGGGCCACGCGCACCGGCTTGCTCAAGAAATCATCCATGCCCGCCGCCAGGCATTTGTCGCGATCTTCCTTCATGACATGCGCGGTCATGGCAATGATCGGCACGTGTTTCCGGCCATCTTCCCACCGACGGATTTCGGCGGCGCATTTGTAGCCGTCCATCTCCGGCATCTGGCAATCCATCAACACCAGGTCATAGGATATCCGGCTGAGCGCTTCCAGGGCCTCGGTGCCATCGGCCACGGCGTCGGCGCCGAGACCCATCTCCCGCACCTGACGCAGCACCACCTTCTGATTGAAGATATTGTCCTCGGCGATCAGCACGCGGGTGCGCCTGCGAACAGCCTCGGGAATGTGCGACGCGGCGAAATTCACGGACGGGTGTGCGCCTTCCGTCAAAATCTCCACGAGGGATGTCACCCCACCCGGCTTTTCAAATCGCACGGTGAACCAGAAGGTTGAGCCCTGACCGGGGGCGCTGCGGCAGCCGATCTGACCGCCCATCAAATTGATCAGTTGTTTGCAGATTGCCAAACCCAGGCCCGTGCCGCCGTATCTTCGGGTGGTCGAGGCATCCACCTGCGAAAACGCCTGGAACAAACACGCGCGGGCCTCTTCGGGAATTCCCACCCCGGCATCCGTAACTTCAAACCGCAGGACCACATCCGTGTCGCTCTCCGCGTCTCGGGTGGCACGAACCTTGATCTCGCCCTCTTGGGTGAACTTGATGGCGTTGCTGATGAGGTTGGTCAACACCTGCCGCAACCGGCCCGGATCTCCGCAGATCATGTCCGGCACCTCCGGCTCAATGAACGCGGACAACTGCAGATTTTTGACGCGCGCCTGATCCAGCAGCATCATGATGACGTCTTCGACGGCGGTGCGTGGTTCAAAGTCCAGCATTTCAAACTTGAGTTTGCCGGCCTCGATCTTGGAGAAGTCGAGGATGTCATTGATGATCGTGAGCAGCGATTCCCCACTCATGCGAACGATCTCGACAAACTCCCGTTGCTCGGGCGTCAACTCGGTGTGCAGCAGGATATCCGTCATCCCGATGACGCTGTTCATCGGGGTGCGGATTTCATGGCTCATATTGGCCAGGAATTGCGATTTCAAGCGGGCGGATTCCAGGGCGGCATCGCGCGCCCGGGCCGTCTCCATCTCGCGCTTGCGCTCGGTCATGTCCATCATCGAACTGATCATCCGGATGGCGCGCGCGTCGTGGTCACGCAGGATATATCCACGGTCGAAAATGTCGGCGTAAGAACCGTTCGCGCGGCGAAAACGATATTCGCCGGACCAAAAATCCTCATTGCTCTGGATGCGCGCCTGCAAACTGGCAAGGACGCGCTCCCGGTCGTCGGAATGTACGTTTTGGATCCACCAATCGTTTGACAGGCCGACCCCCTCCCCATCGTATCCAAAGAGCGTCTGGACGTTGCCGTTCCACCACACGGATCCGGCGTCAATGTTCCAATCCCGCACGGCTTCGTTCGTGGCGCGTGTGAGAATGCGGAACCGCAACTCGCTCTCCTCCAGCAATTGTTCAAGACGCTCTTTATCGGCGCTGGCGGATGCCGTGAGGTGGACCCGCCTTCGGAGAAGCAAGGCGAGTCCGACCGTCACGGCAACCAGCACGAAGAACCCCGGCAGTAACAACATTGTGTGCATTCCCATCGCAAGATCTTCAGGATCGAATCAACGGGTCACCAGACTCCGAAAGCCGATTGACGCGCTCCAAAGTATTTTGAATGCAGGCGATCAGCTGGTCGGATCGGACGGGTTTGGCCATGTACTCATGATGGCCGATGACGACACTGCCACTTTTCCCGGCCTCACTTGGCGTCACGATGCATGTCAGAAACACGATCGGCACGTCCGCCAGGAAAGGGGTGCCGTGGATCTTCTCGGCAAGCTCGCTTCCCTCCACGCCGGGCATGCACACATCCAGCAGGATGAGGTCGGGCCTGAATTCCTGGGCGACATCGAGCGCTTGCGTCGGATCGTTGAGCTCCCGGGCTTCGTAGCGTCCCGATCTCTCAATAGTCAGTTTCGCGACGCGCGTGGCATTGGCGTTGTCGTCGATGACCAGAATGCGAGGTTTCCTCATACAGATTGCCTCTGGCCGGGACCCGGTCTCCGCGACGCGCTTGTTCGAGGCTTTTCTCAATGCAGGTAATCAATCGCGCCAATCGCACGGGCTTGGCGACAAAATGGAATCCTCCGCCGCTGTGCCGTCGCCCGCGGCTTCCTGCTCGGTGACAAGGGACGTCAGAAACACGACGGGAGTGCCCTGAAATTCCTCGTCGGCGCGAATCAGGAATGCAACCTCAACGCCCTCCGCGCAGGGCATGCAAATATCCAGGAGAATCAAATCGGGCTTGAACTTACGAGCCGCTTCCAGCACCCGGGTGGAGTCGTTGACCTCTCGAACCTCGTAGCGGCCGGTCCTTCTCCAGGGTCCATTTGATCATCCGCGTCGCCTGAATGTCATCGTCAACTGCCAGAATGCATCTGGTCTTCATATGGATTCCCTTTCAATAGGAAGCAGATCGTCGGCATCTCCGGTCCCGATATGCTTCTCGATGCAGGCGATCACGCGCTTCAGACGCGCGGGTTTTGCCAGAAAGTGGAACGCACCACGCAAGGCGGTGCCGTCCTGGGCTTCGCGTTCGGAAACAATCGAGGTAAGAAAGATGATGGGGATATGGCGGAGCTGTGGATCGTTTCGCAATGTGAAGGCCACGTCGCCACCGTCCCCGTCGATCATGCAGACATCCAGCAGGATCAAATCGGGCTCAAACTCCCGCACCGCCGACACCGCCTGCGTGGCTCGCGACTCGCCTCGAACCTCATAGCCGCCGGTTCTTCCAAACCGGCCTGTAGTACCCGGGTGTATGCCGCGTCGTCGTCAACAACAAGTATCCGTCTTTTTCGCATGGGATGGGTCTTTCCTGAAGTATTCTGGGTAGAGTTTGTGGGCGCATTCCGGGCAGACGCCGTGGCTGAAATCAGCGTCGGTGTGCTTGTCGACGTACGCGCGTTTGGCAATGATTCACTCATACTGGCGACAACACCGCCCTTCCGACCGCTTCGCGCAGGCTGGCGCGGCTGAAAGGCTTGGTTAACACGAGATTCGCCCGCCGGCCTTTGTGATCGTCCCCCAATGTGTCCGTAAAACCTGTCACGAGTATGACGGGCATGTCCGGATCCACTTCCTTGATCGCTTCGGTCAATTGGTCTCCGTTGACTTGGGGCATGGCACGGTCAGTCAGTACCAGATCAAATTTGCCTGCGCGGAATTTGCTCAGTCCTTCGCAACCGTCGTCGGCGGTCTCCACCGCGTGCCCGTCTGAGATCAGATACTCGGCCTCGATGTTACGCACCATGGGTTCGTCTTCAACCACCAGGATACGAAGTCGATCACTCTTCGAAATGACCGGCTCCTTCGCCACGGGGAGCCTGGCTGGCCGGCGCGGACGGGCGGGCAGGCGAATGGTAAAGGTCGATCCCTTGCCGACCTGGCTGTGAATCCTGATTTCGCCGCCATGTCGCTGGATGATCCCATACACACTGGCCAACCCCAAGCCGGTGCCGGCATCACCTTTCGTGGAAAAGAACGGTTCGAAACAACGCCTTTGGACCTCGTCGGTCATGCCCTTGCCGGTATCGCTGATCTCCAGAATCACGCCCTCCGTCTGGGTGCTGGTCCGAATCGTAATGACGCCCCCTTGGGGCATGGCGTCGACTGCATTGAACACAAGATTGGTGACCGCCTCGCGCAGTTCGGTTTCGTCGGCGAAAACCGATACCTTTGGCTCCAGTTCTGTCTGCATCCGGATCGTGACGCCCTTGGCCTGCGCTTCCACCTTCCACTTCGGTTCTGTTAGCGATACACTCTGCTCGATGAGGGCGTTGAGATTGAAGACCTTGAACATCTCGGTGTCACGGCGTGGTCGGTAGAACTCGCGCAGGCGGCGCACGACCTGGGCGGCATCCATGGCGGCAGTCTTGATCATCTCCAGATGCTCGCGCACCGTCTCGGCGTTTCGAAGCTTGTCGGGGGAGGTCAGCAGCAGTTCGGTAAATCCGAGCACCTTGGAGAGTGCGTTGTTAAAGTCGTGAGCCACACCGCTGGCCATTTGGCCCAGGGCGTGCAGTCGTTCCTGCCCCACAATCTCCTGTTGCGTGCGGTGCAACTCGGTTAGGCTGTTTTCGAGTCGTCGGTTTGCTTCTCGCAAAGCCGCTTCCGCGCCTTTGCGCTCCGTGATGTCCTGAAATGTCAGCACCGCCCCGACAATCTTGCCCCCCTGCTGCATCGGCACGCAGGTGTAGTCAATCGGCACCGCCGAGCCGTCCTTGCGCCAGAACACCTCGTCATCCATCCAATGCGCCAACCCATCGCGCAACGTGGCGCAAAGGGAGCAGTCGCCTTTCGAGAAAGGTGTCCGGTCCGCGCGGCTGTGATGAATGGTTTCGTGCAGCGATTTGCCAATCAATTCCCCGGCCTCCCATCCGACCAGTTTCGCCCCGCGCGGGTTGATGAAGTTGATGATGCCATTGGCGTCCAACCCGCAGATTCCTTCACCCGCCGCTTCCAGGATCGAGTCGGTGCGGAGCCGACATCGTTCGAGCGCCTGCTCCGCGTCGCGGCGCTGCCGACGGGACTCCGCCTCACGCAACTCGCGCTCGACGGCGGGGACCAGCCGCGTGAGATTATCCTTCATAATGTAGTCGTGGGCGCCGGCCTTCATGGCCGCCACGGCCAACTCCTCGCCGATGCTGCCCGAGACGACGATGAACGGGATATTGGCATCGTGCTCCCGGCACAGCTTGAGCGCAGCCAGCGAACTGAACTGTGGCATGCGGTGATCCGAGATGACGATGTCCCACAGTGGTCCATGCGCGAGAGCGTCACGCATGGTTTCCGCAGTCTCGACGCGTTCGTACGTGACCTCGTAGCCTCCTCGTGCCAGAATGCTTTTCAACAGCAGGCAGTCGTCCTCGCTGTCCTCCACAATCAATGCTCGCAACGGTTTGGTCATATTAGCTCCGCGGGCTCGGTGGGGGTTCGTTCAACATCAGCCAGTAGAGTCCCAACTGGCGTACCGACTCCGTGAACTGTACAAAGTCCACAGGTTTGCGGATGTAGCTGTTCGCACCGAGACCGTAGCCGTTGATAAGGTCCTGCTCTTCCATGGACGTTGTCAGGATGACAACTGGCAACAGGCGCGTGCGCGGCTCGGACCGCACGCGGCGCAAGACCTCCAGGCCGTTCACCTTGGGCAGCTTCAGGTCGAGCAACACCAGGGCGGGAAGCCCGCTGCCGGTGCCGGTGCCATTGCCGTACAGAAACTCCATGGCTTCCACGCCGTCATGGGCCACGATGACCTTGTTACAGATCTTGTTTTTCTTGAGGGCGCGCAGCGTGAGCGTCTCGTCGTCGGGATTGTCCTCCACCAGCAGGATGGCCTTGTCATTCATGGGTTGTCTCTTTCAATCCGCGCAGGATTCGACGAGAGTCAGTTCGGTCGATTGGCCGTCGTGCTCGGAGACGGGAGGTTCCGTGTCAATCGAATACAGCGCTTCGGCCACCATCCACACGGTTTCGTACAGGCGCGTAAACAGTTCGGGGCAGGCCGCCGCACGCGTTTGCATGAGGGCTCCGAGCGTGAGCTCGTGCGACCGGCTGAGAGATCGCACAGGACGTGCCTGGGCCGCGTTGGCGGCCCGCCCCAAAACACGGATCCGACGCAAGGCTTGCCCGCGGGCTGCGGAGAATCGCCGGTTCGTCAATCGCTTCCTCCAGCTCCATCAGGTCCGCCCACAGGGAGCGTACCTGGGGTTGAGCCTTGCGTTTGAACTCCGACAACAACGAAGACAATAATCGGTCGTATGTGTTCATGGTGTCACCTCTTCACGACAGCGTGAAATGGAACGTCGCCCCCTTGTTGACCTCAGCTTGGGCCCAGACGCGACCGCCGTGACGCTGGATGATGCGCTGGACGGTGGCCAGCCCGACGCCCGTGCCGGGAAACTCGGTCATTCCATGCAGCCGCTGAAACGGCGCGAACAGTTTATCGGCATACTGCATGTCGAAGCCCACACCGTCGTCGCGCACAAAGAACGACGAGTGGCCATTGTCGCGACTGAGACCGAACTCGATCGTCGCCTCGGGCCGCTTGGAGGTGTATTTCCAGGCATTCCCGAGAAGGTTTTCGAGCACCACACGCAGAAGCTGCGGGTCGCCGTCGGCCTTCAAGTCTTCGGTGATTCGCAACGCGACGTGGCGTTGCGGATCACGCTCGCGCAACTCCTCGGCCACATCGCCGGCGAGTCCGCTGAGATTCGACCGGCTCGCGGCGCAGTTCGCTCCGCGACACGCGCGACAGATTCAACAGATCGTCAATGAGATGACCCGGCGACGGCGAAGAAGCCCGAAAGACGCAAGCTCGCGACGACGATCATCATGCCGAGCAGCAACGTGATCGTGTCGCCGTCCACCGCTTTATAGGCGTCTTCCAACGGCAGCGCCCCGGAGGCGACCATGAGGCCGCCGCCGACCAGGGCTATGCCGGCCCGGTCTATGTTCAGGCCGGGGATTCGGCCGATCGCGAGCGCGAGGTAACTGCCGACGAAGATGACGCCGGCGGCGACGCCGCGACCGTCGGCGGCCATTCGATCGTCACCCGGAAGCAGCGTCGGCGCGAACGCGGCCGCGAGGGCGATCGCGACCACGGTCCCCACGAGCAGAACGCTCAGGACAGCCGGCCAGCGGGCTTTATCGCGGACTTCCCGAGGCATATCAGCGGACTCGGTTCAGCCAAACACGCGAAGTCCCGCTCGGCGAGAGACGCGCGACCTCGGAGGGAATGCGCTTGTGCTCATTGAAATGATCAGATGACATCCCACCCCCCCGAACGCGACCGGCGATGGCCGCGGGAACTACCCGCGGCGACAGTCCCCGATCCGCCGCCGCCGCCAGTTCCTTCCCGGACACGCGAAAATCGCCGTTTCCAAGTCCGTCGGCTCCCTCCCTGTTACGCGCGGAACAGCCTTTGGTTCCGTGTCGCGCTAAGTGGGGACATCGGCGAGAGGTTCGCCGGACGCCCGAAGGAGCGCCATCATGTTTCGCAAAGGCATCATCATCGCCGCGGCTTTCGTTGCGGCATCCACGGCGGTCGCCGCGCCGGCGACCAACTTCACGCCCGTCCTCGAACGCCCAACATGGGAATCGCGGTTGTTTCATCGCGCGCAAATGTCGGGTTGCCAAACCTGCCAGTACGAATTCCATCACTGCGAATGGCGATGCAACATGGGCAATTACGGCGGTTACATGACCTACAATCAATGTCTCAACGTCTGCGCGGTCGCCACGCAGGCTTGCATGGCGAACTATTGCTAGGGCCGCCGAGCGGACGGCCGGGCGTTTTCGGAACTCGATGGAGCCGCCTCGGGCGCGATCAACCAACCCCGGTGATCGCGCCCGGTGCGTCAAGCGCGGCGCGCCATCAGGCGCGCGGTTCGAGCATGGACGCCATTTCACTAAGCGACGGCAAGCCGCGTCGCTCGATCAAATCCGCATGATCACTGACCGATTTCGCGGCTGATCACGTTTTCTTGCTGATTGAGCGCTCGCTGCTCAGACAAGGTGATGCGGCTGCCATCGTGCGAGGCCATGAAATCGCTCCTCGCGTCTCACAAACTGATCCTGCCGATGAAGCGCGCGCGCCTGGGCGCCGGAAATTTCACCTTCGCGGCGCTCCACGTTGATGCGGTGGTTTTGAATGGCGAGCCGGTGATTGACCTCGGCGCGGTGCGGATGCTTTTCCGCGAAGGTTTCGGCCGAGGCCGAGTTTCCCATAAGCAGGGCGGCAAGACAGGTCGAAATGGCGCCCGCGCGGATCTTCATGGAAATCGTCATGTTGATTCCTCCTTCCCAAGGGGCGCTCGCCCCCGTGAAGTCATCCATGCCACTTTCGATCTGAACGCGTCATGAATCGGACGTTAAGGCCGCGTTCATGAGTTCGTTTGGCGCGTCCGCTCCGCCGCCGCCGCCTCCTCGGCGTTACTTGATCTGCGCGAATTTGAACGAGCCGAGATAGAGGTCGGGCCGCAGCGGGTTGTTGGCCTGGTCGAGCGCCGTCGGGAACAATTCGTTGGAGTCTTCGAACTGGTAGCGGCCGCGGTTGCCGAACGAGATTTCCAGCGTATCGGGGAAATAGACGTTCCCCACCGTGGCCATGCCCGACCAATTGTTGGCGTGGACGTGATAGACGCCGAACGCGGCGCTCAATTTCTCCATCACCCGCGTCGCCCGGGCGAGCCAGCCGGGCTCGCGTCCTTGCGAGAAGTTGTGAAACTCGACCAGGACCTGCGAAAAGCGGTTGAGGTCGGCGGTCGAGCAAGCGTCGAACACCGGCCATTCATCGCCCTCGATGTCGATCTTGAGGATCACCGAGGCGTCGCGCGTCACATGCGCTTCCTCGAGGATCGACCGGATGGACGCCCCATCGCCGCCATCCGCCTCGGCGACGATCTTCTTCGGGAAAACGCGAGCCGCTCGTGCGTCAGCGGCGCGCTCGCGATGGTGTAGTCGTATTGCTGGACTCGGATCCCGCGATTGGCGATGTCGACGTCCCAATCCGCGTTGGTTTCGACGCCGAACGACAGCGCCAGTTCGATGTCCTTGAAGTCGTCGATCATGACGTACCCGCCGTCGTAGTCGCTGCCGACACGGATTTTCGAAAAGCCGCGCACGGTTTGCGGCCAGAATCGCGACGCCAATTTGAGAAAAGGCTTCTGACGCGAAATCTCCCGCGTCATTTCCACCATTTCGTGCAGTTCCATGAAAGTCAGCCTTTTTTTGTTCGAACCGCAGCGGCAGGGCTCGGCATGGGCGCGGGCGCCCGGTCGCGCGCGCGGCCTAGCCCGGAAAGATCGCCAGCGTGCCCCAATGGCCCTGGAAGCGGGCGAGCGGGATCGGACGGTGAATTGGCTCGGCGCGACCGACGACGACCCAGGCGGGATAGAAGCGGTCCAACTCCTGGATCGCGTAGCCCTTGCCGCGCTTGCCCATTTCGCCGCTCTGCTGGGCGTCGCCCGGCCATTGCGAGTCATGAAATAGCAAGAAACCGTCCCTGCGCACCAATGGATAGTATAGCGTGAACTCCGTGAGCGTGTGTTCGAACGTGTAATGGCTGTCGCAGAAGATGACGTCCGCCGCGCGCCCTTGCAAAATCCGCTTCACTTCCGAAAGCACTTTTTCTCCGAGGCAATCGCCGCGAATAGCGTGATAGTCGAATTCGCCGGAGAGCTCGTTCTTGATGCGGGCGTCGGCTTGGGGATAGTCGAGCATGTCGATGTCGATGATCGTGGCGCCCTTGGCCAATTTGTGGCGCGCCATCCAGGCAATATTGCCTTTGTCCTGAGTGCCGACCTCGATATAAACTCGGGCGCCTTCGGCGACCCGGAAGGCGCGGACGACATCCTGCATATAGGCCTTGTCGGCGCCGGGCAGCGCATATTCCGCGCGAACCGCCTCGGCTGACGCAATCTCCTCGTCCGAGGCGGGGGTGTTGCAAATCTGAAGTCTCTTCGGCGCTTCGGTGAACGCCGGCGGCAATAAAATCATTTGCGTTCTCTTTTCCAAATTATCAGCCGGGTATATACCCGCGCGCAAATTCGCATCAAGCGGCCCAACCCTTCGCCGTCCGGTACCAGGCGAGAAAGTCTGGATAGGTCTTCTCTCTGACCAGGGCTTCGTGAATCCAGCCGAGCTTGGGCAGGCTGGCCTCCGACGCCCAATTCGCGTATTCGCGTAGCACCGTATAGTCTGAGTTGCGAAGAAACGCCCCGCACTGCAATTCGACAAGCGCTTCGATCAGGGTTTCGTCGGCGATGCCGTAGACCTGACAGAATCCACGCAGCGCACGAGATTTGTATTCATGCTTTCGCGGGTCCATGTTGGTGTTCTGACCATGTATGCGGTAGCGGATCGACGATTGATCCAAATTCGCGCAGGTCAGTTTCGGGATGAGCCGGCCCCAGAGCTCGTAGTCTTCGTCGGCGGGAAAACTCTCGTCGTAGACGAATAGCTCTTGCTCGTATAATTTGCGCCGAAACATGATCGTGGGATGAAAAAAGGGATTGTTGACGAGATAGGAGTTGACGATTTGTTGATGCGATAGCGGGCTGCGGTGCGACCCGACGCGCTCACCGAAGACGTCGACGCCGGTTCCCACCAGCGACACCTCGGGATTGGTGATGAGGAAATTCACCTGATCGTGCAGTCGCCATTTGTAGGCGGCGTCGTCGGAGTCCATGCGCGCGATGAATTCCCCCTTGGCCGCGGCGATTCCCTGATTGAGCTGTCTGGGCAGGCTGCCCGGCTGGGGCGGCAGCTTGATGATCGTGAGGTCGTCGTCGCCGAGGTAGGACTTGACGATCCCGATCGTTTCATCGGTGGATCCGCCATCGACGACGATCAATTCGAAGCGGGTGTAGGCTTGGTCGATGAGAGAGTGAATGGCTTCGCGCACGAAGGGCGCGGAATTCAATGTCGGCATTATTACTGATACAAGCGGCAATTTCATCTAGATATCCCTTCAACCTCGCGTGCAATTTCGGCGTAGATGGATCCCGATGTCCGGACGAAGGAATCGTCCAAGCTCTCGAGGAGGGCGTGGGTCTCGTTATTCCAGAGATGAAAACAGTAGGCCGCGCCGAAATGATCTCGATACAATTGCGCGCCTTTGTCAGTAAACAAGCATTGTTCGATGTTGGTCCAAAGCGGATAGAAAAAAGCGCGGTAATCCAGCAATGTGATCCAGTCCGGGCATTGCGACATCAGCAAGGCCGGATATTTCACGGAATGATAGTCCCACAAGGCGTCGCGGCCGCGGGATCGGAAATAGTCGTATTGCTCCAGCCAGCGGGTCGAAAACGCGGCGCCAGGCTTGCCGATCAACACCGCGTTGCATACGCCCGAGGCGGACCAGTTTCCCGCCGCCTGGACGCCCATGCAAAACGAGACGTCGCGCAGATCCTCGAAGGACTTCTTCGTGATCGTATCGATGTCGAGATAGACGCCGCCCATCTTGTTGATCGCCAGCAGGCGGATGACGTCGGACTTGTGCGCGTAATTGTTCAGTCGCGCGTTCTTGAAATAGTGAAAATCGGCGAGTTCGATCACTTGCAGCTGGTCGCGAATGCGATCCCAGTTCGGACCTTTCGGCACATTGACGCAGTGAAAATAGGCGCGCCAGCCAGGATTGAAATGCAGCGCCGATTTTATCGCCATGTAGCCGTAATAGGGCAGGTCGCCGACGTCCTTGAATCCATAAACGAAGTGAAGGATTTGCGGCGCCCGCTCGGCGCTCGCGGGGTCGTTCGCGACGGGCAGCCGGGAGAGGTAATCGGCGATCGCTATGTCGGATTTGCGCACCTCCTCGGGATTTCGCGCCGCCTCCGCGACGTTGCGCTGTCGGTCGCGCTCGGGATCCACCAGCGGTTCGAAAGAAGATTGCGCGCCGACCGGCGAGCCGTCAGCAGACTTCTTGATGCACCTTTCGTGCAACAGAAAGATGATCGGCGATCTGATTGACGCGGTGCTCGAGTTCCCACCGATGTTTTTCAATCTCTCGTATGTAATCCTCGACCGAACGTGAACGACCTATCTCCCCGAGGAAGTCTATCGGGATGTCACGCGCCTCTATTTTTGGCTGAACGGATTTCGGGATGCTTGTCCGCGGACAATCGGGTCAACCAATTTCGCATTCCGGTCCCCACCCACGCATCCAAATTCGGACAATACGAATCTGGGGGTCCCTATACATGAGCCTTGATCGCTTTGTCGAGCCGAGCGCGGCGGCCAGCGTGACAGACGAGGGGTGCGCGGTCTCCGACGCCCGCCGGGCTCGGGACCGCGAAACGGATCGACTGGCGCGATGACAAAGTCAGCGCCCCGCAAGCGGCGTCCGCTAGTTTGCGGCGATCCGCAACCGCCGTCTGGTCCAACCTCTTTGCTTATGTGCGAACGCCGCGCCGATCCGCCGCCGCGCGCTGGCCGCGCCCGCGCCGTCCCCGCCGCTCGCGCGGCCCGGGCGCGGCGCGGTTTCCGAATTCGGGGATAGGCCGGTGGCGCTCGACCCGGCCCGCAATCGGTTGAGATCGATCTCCGACGGAGACGATGACGGTTCGGGCGAGGTGGCGCTCGGGGCCCTGGCGGTTGTCGCGCCGACGGCCTCTCGGCGCGAGACGGACGGGCCATTGGACGAGGTCCGCGCGGAATTCGCGCCCTTGAATCCGGGTGGCGGGGAAAACGGAGCGCCGATCGTTCGGGCCGCGCGCGAGCCGCGCGACGCCAGCCGCTTGGACGCGGACTTCCGCGTCGCGAGCGAGCCCGCCCAGGCCTCGATATCGCTCGCGCGCATGCAAGTGGAAGCCGCGCCGCTCGAGAGCTTCGCCGCGCCGGCCGCCCCGAGTGGTGTGGTCGCCGCGTCGGCGGGGCTCGACGGAGCGCCGATCGCCGCCGCCGCCCCCGAAATTCCGCCCGCGTCCGGCGCCGTCGCGGGCGGCGAAGCGTCGCCGCCGCCGCCGGTCGCGGACGCCGCCGCGAGCGCGAACAGTTTCCCCGGCGGCGGGCTGGCCTTCGCGTTGGCGAGATTGCCCGGCGCCACCGCCTACATCTCCGAAACGGGCGGAGATTGGGACAGCGTCTCGGGATCGGACGGCCAGATCTATCTCGCGGACGCGCAATCGTCCGTGTTCGGCGGCGACGACCAGATCCACCTCCAGGGAAGCGGCGGCGACCAGGCGAGCCTCTACGACACGTTCGGCGCCTGGGACCGGGTGACCGGCTCCGGCGGCGTCGTATTTCTGACCGACGCGCAAGCCGCGGTCGCCGGCGGCTCGGACGCGGTCGAAATGCGCGGCGGTTCCGGCGATCAGGCGACGCTGTCACAGACCGCGGGCGATTGGGACACGGTGAGCGGTTGGGGCGCGATCGTCAACCTCGCCGGCGCGCAGGCGTCGGTCTCGGGCGGCGGCGATCAGATTTTCTTCGTCGGAGGCGCCGACGACGCGACGAGCCTCTACGAAACCTCGGCGGATTGGGACACCGTGAGCGGCGACGACGGGACCGTCTATCTCACCGACGCGCAAGCGACGGTGATCGGCGGCGGCGACAGCGTCGATCTTCGCGGCGCCGATCAGTTGACGCTGCTGAATTCCCGCGCCGCCTGGGACGCGGTCGTCGGCTCCGACGCGACGGTGAACCTTTCCGACGCGCGGGCCTCGCTGACCGGCGGCGGCGACGCCATTCACATGCTGGGATCCGGGGGCGACCAGATCAGCCTGCGCGACACGGCGGGGGCCTGGGACAACGCGAGCGGAGACGACGCGACCCTCTATCTCGACGAGGCCCAGGTCTCGGTCGACGGCGGCGGCAATTCGATCACCGCTGTCGGAACGGTCGACAACAAAGCAAGTCTCTACGACACGGCGGGCGTCTGGGACAACGTCGAGGCCGACGACGCGACGATCAGCCTCGTCGCCGCGCAGGCGAGCGTCCGCGGCGGCGACGACATGATCGATTTTCAGGCCGGCGCGCAAGGCGAGGTCAGTCTCTACGGCACGGATGGCCAGACCGACACGGTCAACGGCTCCGGCGACATCATCGACCTCGACGACGCCCAAGCCGCGGTGACGGGCGGCGGCGACGCCATCGAACTGCTGGGCGGCGCCGGCGACCAGGCGACCCTGGCCGACACCGCGGGGAATTGGGACGTCGCGGCGGGCTCCAACGCGACCATCAATCTCGCCTCCGCGCAGACTTCGGTGTTCGGCGGCGCGAACCAGGTCGACTTCCTCGGGGATTCCGGGGACAGGGCCAGTCTCTATGACACCAGCAGCGGCAATTGGGACACGGTGAAAGGGACCGACGGCGTACTCTATCTCACCAACGCCCAGGCGTCGGCGATCGGCGGCGGCTATTCGATTTATTTTCAGGGCAATTTCGGCAACCAGGTCTATCTCTCGATGACGCTCGGGAACTGGGATTACGTGAATGGCGCCAACGGGACCGTCTATCTCAATAACGCGCAGGCCTCGATTCAAGGCGGCGATGAAAACGTCACGATCCTGGGCGCGCTGAACAGCGCGGTCAGTCTGTATTACACCGGCGGAAGTCCCGACAATATCAACGCCGCCGACGAGACGCTCTATCTCACCTATGCGGAAGCCTACGTCTATGGCGGCGGCAACAGCATCAATCTCTTGGGGACCAACGGCAATCAATTGACGCTGTTCGAGACCTCGGGCGTCCCCGACGATGTGAACGGCGACGACGCGATCATTACGGTGAGCGACGCGCGGGCGACGGTGACCGGATCGGCCGACGCCATTCAAATGATCGGCGCGAGCGCGGTTTCGGCGCAAGGCCGGTCGGATCTGTTCCAGTTCCAGCCCTCGATCGGGCAGGCGGTCATCACCGGCTTTTCCACGACGGACAAGATCCAGTTCTCGGCGGCGGATTTCGCGAATTGGCAGGCTTTATCCTCGTCGCATTTCGAGCAAGTCGGCGCCAACCTCGTCATCAGCTATGACGCGAGCGATTATGTCACGCTCGTCAATGTCACCAAGGCCACCCTGACGGCGGCGCAATTCTCGTTCGAGTGAACGCCTCGCCCGCCCGGCGCCGGCGGCGTCCCGCGCGCGCGGCTTGATAAGCGGCGCCCCGCCACGCTAAGTCGCGTGCAAGACTTGGAGACGGGAGGCGGCGCTTGCGTGCATATGCTAGATTTCGGGGCGCGGATCTGCCCCATGCCGTCGGCGTCGACGTCGACGGCGCGCTGCGGCGCGCCGACGGCCACGCCGGCCACTTGAGCCACGGCCCCTATCTCGATCTCGCGCCCGGCGCCTACACGGCGGCGTTCTACGTGCGTCGCGAGCCCGCCTCGGCGCTCGGCGAGGTGGAAATGGACGTCTGCTGCGATAGCGGCGCGCGCCAGATCGCGCGCAGGACGATCGCGGCCGACGAAATTCGCGTGTCCATACCCGGGCTGCTGAATTTGGACTTCGAGATCGACGCGAACGCAAGGGCATGCGAAGTGCGCCTGCGGGTTCCCGAGGATTTCATCGTCGAAATCCGCGATCTCGTGATCTTCAGGCGCGAACCGACGAATTGGGGCGTGGCGTAGAGGTGGTGTCCGATATCGCCCTGACGGCGCGGCCCGGGCGCGTCGGCTTTCCCGGCATGGCCGAGGCCTGAGCGCGATGCCATGGCCATGGAAAGACAAGCCGGGCGAGACTCGGGCTAGCGCGGAGGCGGAGGCCGAGGCCATGCGGGCTTTCGTCGAGGAGCGCGCGCAATTTGTCGAGAGCCTCGCCAGGGCGATCGCGGAGGAGCGCGTGGACGCGGCGCGGGACGCATTCGAGGCGCGCGCCCAACAGGCGAGCGCCGAGGCGAAGGCCTATGCCGATCAGGGCCTGCATGTCCAAAACGCCGCTTTGGGCGCGCTCGGCCGCGTGGTCGTCGAGCTTTCCCGTGACAACAAGCGGCTCGCCCGCGACCGCGACGCGCTGCGCGAGCGGCTGGAAACATGCGAGGCCGCGATCCGCATGCTGAAGGGCGAACGATCGGAGCCAGACGCGCCCGATTCCGGCAGAATTGCCGGCGCGAGGCTGCATTTCGACGCGAGCCGGGCGCCGCTGGCGGATTTCCTGCATGTCGATCTCCACGATTGCGCGGGCGATGACGCGCTGGCGCGCGCGAAGGCGCCGGGTCTCGCGACGGGCGCCGCCACGAGGATCGTCGCCACGCGCGTCGCGGAGCTTTTCCCCGCGCGCGTTCTCGCCGAAGTCGTGTTTCCGCGCTGGCGCGAGTTGCTCGCCGAGGGCGGCGAACTCGCCCTGACATGTTTCGTTGGCGAGGCGCCGCTCGCCGACGCGCGCGACGATGGCTTGGCGTTCGCGCCGGTTCGGTCCGCGTTTCTCGCCAGCGATGACGAGGGCGCGCCGCCGCGCTCGGTCGCTCCGGAGGAGATGAAGGCGATGCTGGAGCGCGCCGCGCTTCGTGGACGTCGCAATCATTTCGCGCGAGCCGACGGAGCCGGACGGCTTCGTATTCGAGGCGACGGCGCGCAAGGGCGCGGCATGACGATGGCGCCGTCCTTCTCCATCGTGATCTGCACCGACGCGCGGCTCGCCTATCTCAAGGCGACGCTCGAAAGCCTCTTGTTTCTGAGGCGCGACGATTTCGAGGTCTGCGTAGTTTGCGGGCCGACGGCAGACGGGACGCGGAGTTATGTCGAGGGTCTCTCGGCCCGATGTGAAAGTTGCGCGCTTGCCCGGCCCGCAATCTCTCGCGATCGCGCGCAATATCGGCATCGCGCTGGCGGCCGGCGATATCGTCGCCTTTCTCGACGATGACGCCATGCCCGAGCCGGAATGGCTGGACGATCTCGCCGCGCCTACGACGACCCGGAGGTCGCCGCGGCGGGCGGCGTTCGTCTATGACAACACGGGCGTCAATTTCCAGACGCGGTTCGTCACCATCGATCGGCTGGGCTACCCGAATCCGTATCTGGACCGGGCCCGCGCCGACATCTGAACTTTCCCTTTTCGCCGGAATTTCCGCATCTGCTCGGCGCAAATTGCTCGTTCCGGCGGCGACGTCCTGATCGAGACTCGGCGGCTTCGACGAAGAATACGAATATTTTCTCGACGAGACCGACCTTTGCTGCCGCGTCAATGACGCCGGCTGCCGCATCGATCAGCTTCGCCGGCGCCGTTCGTGCATCACAAATACGCGCCGAGCGCGATGCGCGACGCGCGCACGGTCGTTCGCGCATTGGCGCCCATTGATCAAGAATCGCGTCTATTTCGGCCTGCGCAACGGCGCTTTGGCACCATTCGCCGCGCGAGGTCCTGCGCGCGCGGCCTGGACGACGCCGAAAATTGGGAGCGTGGCGGTCGACGAACGTGGATCGCGCGGCGCGTTGCAGCCCGAGGATCTCGCGCGTTTCCGCGAAGAGACCGACGACGGCGTTCGCCGACGGCCGCGCGCGCGGCGCGATCGGGCGCAAGGAAATTGATGCCGCCGCCGCGACGCGCGGCGGCGCCGCCGCGCCGTTCCGCCGGTTTTCGCACGCGACTGCCGGCTTCGTCGAGCGGCTGATCGATCTGCGTTGGTCTCGCAGGATTATCCGCCGGGCCAGAACGGCGGCATCGCGCGCAATATCGCACGAGCTCGCGCGATCGCTGGGCGCGCGCTCGGGCATCACGTGCATGTGCTTCACCGCGCGCGCGCGGCGCCGCCGCGCTGGATTTCGAGGATGGCGTCTGGGTGCATCGCGTCGAGATACGACCGCAGCCGGCAGGCCGCCGGCGCTCGATCGCCGCCGCTCGCGATCCCCGGCCACCTCTGGGACTATTCGCGAACGATGTTGCGAGAGGTCGTGCGAGCTCGACGCGAGTCCGCCGCGTCGATTTCGTCTACGCGCCGCTGTGGGATTGCGAGCCGCTCGCCTTCGTGCAGGAGCCGCGCTTCCCGCTGGTCTGCGCGTTGCAGACGACGATGAATTTCTGGCTCGAATTCGCAGCCGCAGCGGCGCGCCGATCGCGATTGGATGCGCACGCGCGGAGCGCCCATTGCTGGCGCTGGAAGAACTGATCCTCGCGCGCGCGCCGCTGCTGCACGCCAACAGCCGCGCGATCGTCGACGGACATCGCAGCAGAGATACGGAATCGGCGCTGCCCGCCGACCGGTCTTCGTCTGCGCCGCATGGCGCTGGAGGACTGGGCGCGCTGGACGACTGCGGCCGTCCGACAAGCCCGGACGCGAAAGCGGCTCGCGCTTTCTGTTCGTCGGCCGGCTGGAGAGCCGCAAGGGGATCGATGTGCTGCTGGCGGCGGCGCCGGCAGGTGTTGCGCCGCTTTCCCAACGCGCGGCTCGACATCGTCGGCGACGACACGATCAAGCGCGCCGACGGCAAAACCTACAAGCAGGCGTTCCTCGCCGGCGCGCGGCAACGCGACGTCGCGATCGGATCGCGTTTCACGGCCGCAGTCGAAGAAGACGAGTTGCGCGCGTCACTATCGCGACTGCGACGTGCTCGATCGCGCCGTCGCGCTATGAATCGTTCGGCCTCGTCTATCTCGAGGCGATGATGTTCGGCAAACCGGTGCGTCGGCGGCGCGCCGGCGGCGCACCGAGGTGATCGCGAACGGCGTCACCGGACTGCTCGTCGCGCCCGGCGACCCCGAGAGCTTGCGCCGCGCGATCGAGCGGTTGATCGAGGATCGCGAATTGCGGCTCGCGATGGGCCGCGCGGGGCGCGAGGCCTACGAGGCGAAATTCACGGTTGAGGCGGTGCGCGACCAGATGCTCGCGGCGTTCCGCGAGCTGACGGCGAAGGCGGAGCCGGCGACGATCGCCGAATAGGCTACAAATCCAGCGAACTCGCCTTCAGCACCGCCTCGGTGCGGTTGCGGACGTCGAGCAGGCGGAAGATCGCCGCGAGATGGATTTTCACCGTGCCCTCGGAAATGTCGAGCGCGCGCGCGATCTCCTTGTTGGCCTGGCCCTTGCCGAGCAGGCGCAGCACGTCGCACTGGCGCGGCGTCAGGGTCGAGATGATCTGCGGGTCGATCGTCGACATCGGCGGCGGCGGCGCGGCGGCGGGCTCGGTGAGCAGCAGGGTCGGGGCGTAGATGCCGCCGTTGAGGATCTGCTGGAAGGCGCCGATCATCGCCGACGGCTCCAGCGATTTCGGGATATAGCCGAACGCGCCCGCCGCGAGCGCGTCGAGCACGTGCTGGCGCTCCTCGGAGGCCGACATGACGACGAATCGAACCCCGGGAAAGCCGCGCGCAATTCGCGAATCGTGCCGCCGCCGTTCATGCCGGGCATGAAGAGATCGACCACGACCAGATCGACCCCGCCATTGGCCTCCAGCAAGGCTCGCAACTCGGCGACATTCGCGCCCTCGCGAATCTCGGCCGGGCCGCAGCCGTCGGCGAGCAACAGCCGAAGGCCCGTGCGGAAAAGGGCGTGGTCGTCGGCGATCACAAACCGTCGGGACATGCCCGTTCATGGCAATTTGGAAAGACTATGGCAAGGCCCCGCTCATTCCGCGGGCGCCCGGCTCGCCGTCAATGCCGCGGCCCGGGCGCGTCGCGGCGCGCCGAGGCCCGCCCCCAGCGCCGCGCCGATCAGGTGGCAGCCGGCGACCGCGAACAGCGTGACGGAAAAGGCGTGCGCGATCGCTCCCGGATCGGTCCGCGATCCCAGCACGACGAAGAACAGGCCGCCGAGCAGCGCCACGCCGATCGCGGCGCTCACCTGCAACATGGAGTTGACCACGCCGCCGACCAGTCCCGCGTGGCGGGGCTCGACGCGTTCGACGATGACGCGGAACAGCGTCGGCAGCGACATGCCCATGCCAAGTCCCATCAGCGCGAGCGCCGGCGCGAGCCCGGCGAGCGATGGCGCGGCGCCGGCGGGCGCGAGCGCGACGAGAACGCCGAGCGCGGCGAGCCCGGAGGCCGAGGCGAGATAGCCGACCGAGGGCGCCATGCGCCCGGCGCGCGCGCCAATCGCCGGGCTGAAGGTCGAACCGGCGAGGAAGCCGACGGAGAACGGCAGAATCGCCGCCCCCGCCGCGAAGGCGCTCCGCCCGAGCCCCGCCTGCAGATAGATCGAGAAGGTCAGGAAGAACGCGGCCATGGCGTAGAGCGTCGACAGCGCGAGCACGCCGCGCAAGGCGCCAGGCGCGCGGAATGCGTCCATCGCCACCAGCGGCTCGCCGCCCCGGCCCGCCAGCCCAATTTCATAGCGGCGGAACGCCTCGGCGAACAGCGGCGAGGACACCAGCATCGCGATCGACCACCAGGGCCAGCCACGCTCCCGGCCCTCGATCAGCGGCGCGATCAGCGCGGTCAAGGCCGCCGCCGAAAGCGCGACGCCGCCGAGGTCGAGCCGCGGCCGCTTCGCGCCGCGACTGTCGCGCAGCAGCGGGATCGCGGCGAGGAAGGCGCCGAGCGCGACCGGCAGGTTGATGAGGAAGATCAGGCGCCAGCCGAAGCCGCCGATGTCGGCGCCGATCAGCGCGCCGCCGAGCAATTGTCCGGCGATCGAGGACAGCCCGATCACGACGCCGTAGATGCTGAGCGCGCGGCCGCGTTCGTTCGGCGGAAACAGCGCGTGAACGGAGGCGAGCGCCTGCGGCGCCATCGCGGCGGCGGCGAGCGCCTGCAGCAGCCGACCGGCGATCAGCGACGGCGCCGACCACGCCAGGCCGCACATCGCCGAGGCGAGCGCGAAGCCGGCGAGGCCGAGCATGAACACCATTTTGCGCCCGAAAATGTCGCCGAGCCGGCCGCCGGTGATGAGGAACACGGCGTAGACGACGGCGTAGCCGGAAATGACCAGTTGCACCTCGTCGTCCGAGGCGCCGAGCCCCGAACGCATCGCCGGCATCGCGACATTGACGATGAAGAAATCGAGCGGCGCGAGGAACGCGCCGACCAGCAGCACCGCGAGGGCCGCCCAGCGGCGCGGGTCCGGCGCCGATACCGGGAGTTCGGTCATTTCGGATTCCTCGACAATTTGTTGAATGATCGGTTCCGAAGTCAGTCGAGCGCGCGCAGCGCGGTTTCGACCACTTCGGTCAAGTCCTGTTCGCTCGGGCCCGTTTTGCCGAGCACGCGCAAACCCTGGATGGTCACGAGAAACGTGCGCGCGATCGCGCGCTCGTCACGATCTCCGGGGATTTCGCCCGCCGCCTGGCCGCGGATGATCGCGGCGGCGAACAGATCCTGCATGCGGCGAAACTGCCTCGATATCACCGCGCCGACCTCGACGTCGTCGGGCATCAACTCCATCGCGGCGGCCGTGACGAGGCAGCCGCGTTGTCCGCGCCCCTCCGCCGCGCGGCGCGCGTAGCCCATCAGCGCCTCGCGGATCGCCTCGCGCGCCGGGCCCGGCGTGGCGAGCGCCTCGCCGACGCGCGAAAGCGAGGCGGCGGCGTAATGTTCGAGCGCGGCGAGAAACAGGCCGCGCTTGTCGTGGAACGCCTTGTAGAGGCTGCCGCGCGCGATTCCGGTGCCCTCGGCGAGGTTCTGCACCGACGCGCCGTGATAGCCGCGGGTCCGGAAAACCTCGATCGCGTCCTCGACCGCCTCGTCGAGATCGAATTCGCGCGGACGGCCGGCGATCGGGGCTGGGTTTGGCGGCTTGCATGACCGCAATATGGAAACGATCGTTTCCGAATGCAAGGGAGCCGGGAGAGCGAATCAGCCTTTTGTCGTCGCGGGCGGCGTGGCCCCCCGCGCGTCGATCAGCCGCGCGAGCCGTTGCAGCGCGAGCGGATAACCCTGCGTGCCGAAGCCGGCGATCATTCCCGACGCGACCGCCGAGACGTAGGAATGATGCCGGAACGCCTCGCGCTTGTGGATGTTGGAGATATGCACCTCGAGGATCGGAAATTCGCAGGTGTTGAGCGCGTCGAGGATCGCCACCGAGGTATGGGTGAAGGCGGCGGGGTTGATGACGATGCCGCCCGCGCGCTCGCGCGCCTCGTGAATCCAGTCGATGATCTCGTATTCGCGATTGCTCTGGTGAAACACGATCTCGAGCCCGAGTTCCGCGCCGACCTTGCGGCACTCGGCCTCGACGTCGGCGAGCGTCTCGCGGCCGTAGATTTCGGGCTGGCGCTTGCCGAGCAGGTTCAGATTCGGCCCATTGAGGACGTAGACGACGCGGCTCATGATCGTTTCTCCCAGACGCCGGCGCCTCTCATACTCCGTTTCCGCCGCGCCGCCAGCCGTCTTGCCGCCGCGCCGCCGCTCCGATAGGAGACGCTTCCCAGCGGCGCGGCCGCCTCCCGACGAGCCCCAAATGGCCTTTTCCCGCCCGACCGGCCGCGGTCTGGGGATCCTGCTCTATCTCGTCAGCATCTTCTTCTTCGCGCTGAACGACGCGCTCGGCAAATGGCTGGTGGCCGACTACGGCGTCGGGCAATTGCTGCTGCTGCGCTCGGTCGGCTCGAGCCTCGTTCTCGGCCCGATGATCTGGCGGCTGCGCGCGGAGTTGTTCGACGGGCGGCATCTCGGATTGCAGATCGCGCGCGTGCTCTGCATGGCGTTGGACACCTATTGCTTCTATTACGCGACGCGCACGATGCCGCTCGCCGACGTGATGACGTTCTACATGGCGGCGCCGCTGCTGGTGACCGCGCTCTCGGCGGCGCTGCTGCGCGAGCATGTCGAACCGTTCCGCTGGCTCGCGGTCGGCGTCGGCTTCGTCGGCGTCGTGATCGCGCTGCAGCCCTCGCCCGCGCTGCTCTCCTCGGCCTCGCCGCTGGCGCTGCTCGGCGCGACCATGTTCGCGCTCGGCCAGACGGTGACGCGGCGGCTGCGCGGGACCCATTGGCTGCAACTCGTCGTCTGGCAATTCGCCGGCGCCGGCGTGATCGGCGCGACGACGCTGCCGTGGATTCTGGGTCACGCCCGGCGCGCGCGATCTCGCGCTGCTGTTTCTGCTCGGCATCGTCTCGATGCTGTGCTTCATCCTGCTCACCCGCGCGCTCGCGATGGCGCCCGCCTCGGTGTTGGCGCCTTTGTTCTATTCCTCGATGGTTTGGGCGACGCTGCTCGGCTGGATCGTCTGGCGCGACGCGCCGACGCCGCCGATCTGGATAGGCAACGCGATCATCATCGGCAGCGGGTTGTTCGTGGTGGGAATGGAGAGCAGGGCGGGCGCGCGGGTGGGCGCGGCGGCGGGGTGAGCTAGGCGTCGGTTGTCCCGTTTGTGCGACTTCGATCCCTGTCGCACGCGGCGCGCGGAGCTTTTTTGGAGCATCCATGCCCCTCGCCGCCGTCGCCCGGAAAGCGCCCGCGACGCCGCTCATCTCGGAATTCCGATTGTCTTGGGCGGGCCGGGGTGTTTTAACTCCCGCGTTTTCCATGGCCATGAGGATGCAAAATGATGCGCCAACTCATCTCCTCCGGCTCGCGGTTCGAGGCCGAAATCGGCTATTCCCGCGCGGTGGTCGACGGCGACTGGGTTTTCGTGGCGGGCACGACGGGCTTCGACTACGCGACGATGACGATTTCCGACGACGTCGTCGCGCAATGCGAGCAGACCCTGCGCAATATCGCGTTCGCCTTGGAGCAGGCCGGCGCGTCGATGGCGGATATCGTCCGCGTCCAATACATTTTTCCGAACCGCGAAGACTTCGAGCCCTGCTGGCCGGTCTTGAGGAAATATCTCGGCGAGGCGCGTCCCGCCGCCACCATGATCCAGGCCGGGCTCGCCGATCCGAAAATGCGGATCGAGATCGAGGTGACCGCGCGGCGCGCCAAGGGTTGAATCTCGCCCCATCCGCCCGAGGCAACGGCAACGACGCGCTCAATCGCTGACGCCGTCCCGCCCTTCGATCGCCATCAGCGTCGCGGTCAGCAGCGCGACGAGCTTTTCCCGACCGTCGTTTTCGGCAAAGACCTCGGTTTGACACAGCGTCAACGTCCGGCCCGCTTTCACGACCTTGCCGCGGGCGAGAATGCGGTCGCCCTGGGCGGGCGCGACGAGGTTGATCTTGAATTCCGTGCGTCAAACGCCGCGACCGGGCGGCAGCAGGGTCAGGGCGGCGTATCCCGCCGCGGTGTCGGCGATCGCGCTCACCGCTCCGGCGTGGACGAAGCCATGTTGTTGCGAGATCTCGGGACGCGGACGCATGGCGATTTCGACGCGGCCGGCGCGCGACGTCGCAAAGCGTCGCCCCGAGCGTGCGCATCAATCCCTGTCTGGCGAAGCTCGCGCGGACCCGCGCCTCATAATCTTCCGTTTGAGAATGATCGGTCACGACGGATCCTTCGCGGGTTGCTGTCGGCCAAGCGCCAATCACACGCGGCCGACGGCGGACCTCAACGCGTCGAGCGTCTCGTCCGGGCGCTCCAGCCATCAGCATGTGGCCGGCGCCCGGCGAGCACGACGACGCGCGCTCGCGCGATCGCCTCGGCCAGCGCCCGGCCGGATTTCAGCGGCGTCATCATGTCGCGCTCGCCCAGGATCAGCGTCGTCGGGCAGGTGACCTTCGCCGCCGCCTCGAGCGCGCCGCGATAGGCGTTGCAGGCGGCGAGATCGGCATGCAGCACGCCCGGCGCGGCTCTTTTCCAGCAGACGCTCGGCCCCGCCGAGCATCCAGGCGCCCGGCGCTCGCGCAGCCGCCGCGCGCGGCGGCGCGCCGAGGCCCCACAGGCTCACCATGTCGATGGCGGCGTGGTCGTTGGCCTTCGCCGCCGCGAGCAGATCGGGATGCACCGGCATCTTCGCCGCCGACGCCGACCAGCGCCAGCCGCGCGACCCGGCTCGGGCGCCCGCGCCGCCGCCTCGAGCGCGACCAAGCGCGCCCATGCTGTGGCCGACCAGCGCGGCGCGCTCGGCGCCGCGCCGCCGCGATCAGCCGCGCGCGTCCAGTCGGCCAGCGCGCCGATGTCGGCCGAGCGCCGGCCCGTCGGAGCCGCCGTGGCCGGGCAGATCGACGGCGAGCACATTGAAGCCGCGATGGCGCGAACGCAGCGGCTCTGCATCGCCCAGACGCTGTGGTCCATGCCGGCGCCGTGCAGGAAGACGACGAGCGGCCGGCCCGGCTCGTGGGCCGCGCCGCCGTCGCTGGCGAACACGGCGCGACCGTTCGACTTCGAGCCTCATGCCGCATCCGTCAGCCCTTCTGCGAGGCGCGCAGCGCCTGCTCGAGATCGGCGATGATGTCGTCGGCGTCCTCCAGCCCGACCGAGAGCCGCACCATGTCCTCGCCGACCCCCGCCGCCGCCAGTTGCTCGGCGCTCATCTGCTGATGCGTCGTGCTGGCGGGATGGATGACGAGCGTCTTGGCGTCGCCGACATTGGCGAGATGGCTCGCGAGCTTGCAGCGCCTCGATGAACCTGCGCCCCGCCGCCCGGCCGCCCTTGACGCCGAAGCGTGACGATCGAGCCGGCGCCGCGCGGCAGCAGCCGCGCCGCCAGTTCGTGATCGGGATGGCTCGGCGAGCGAGGGATGGTTGACCCAGGTCGACGGCCGCGTTGGCGCTGCAACGCCGTCGAGCACGGCCGCGGTGTTCTCGACATGGCGCGCCATGCGCAGGCGACAGCGTCTCGACGCCGGTCAGCAGCCGCGCGGCGTTGTGCGGCGACAGGCAGGCGCCGAAGTCGCGCAGGCCCTCGGTCGCGCGCGCGCATGACGAACGCCGACGGGCCGAAATGCTCGGCGAAGTTGAGGCCGTGATAGCCGGCGTAGGGCTCGATCAGCGTCGGGATGGCGGCCGGAGGCGAGCCAGTCGAACCGGCCGCCGTCGACCAGCGCGCCGCCGATGACGAGGCCGTGCCCGCCGATCCATTTGGTCAGCGAATGCATGACGATGTCGGCGCCGAGCTCGATCGGGCGGCTCAGATAGGGCGTGGCGAAGGTGTTGTCGATCAGCGAGCGGCACGCCGCGCGTCGTGCGCGATGCTCGGCGACGGCGGGGATGTCGAGCACTTCCAGGCCGGGATTGCCGATGGTCTCGCCGATGCACGAGCCGGGTCTCGCGGCCGGATCGCGGCGGCGAAGCCGGCGTGGTCGCGCGGCTTGACGAGGGTCGTGCGAATGCCGAAGCGCGGCAGCGTCTGCATCAGCAGGTTGATCGTGCCGCCGTAGAGCGAGGACGAGGCGACGATGTGGTCGCCCGCGCCGGCGAGCGTCGCGATGGCCAGATGCAGCGCCGCCATGCCGCTCGCGGTGCGACCGCGCCGACGCCGCCCTCCAGCGCGGCGACGCGCTCCTCCAGCACCGCCGTCGTCGGGTTGGAGATGCGGCGTGTAGAGATGGCCGGCGCTTTCGAGATTGAACAGCGCGCGCGGCGTGATCGGCGTCGTCGAAGACGTAGGAGGTCGTCTCGTAGATCGGCACGGCGCGCGCGCCGGTGGCGGGATCGGGGCGCTGGCCGGCGTGCAGGCTCAGCGTGTCGAAGGCGGGCGGGCGGGGCGCGGGCATGGCTGATCTCGGCGTCCCGCCCTTCTACGCCGAACCCTTGGGCGAAATCCAGCGCGCCTCGGCGCCGGTCCGCCCGCGTTCCGGCATGTGGGGAAAATCACCGCGCCCGGAACCGCTCCGTCGCAAGAAGGAGGCGCGCGACGGGCGTCGCGCCCGAAACGGGAGCGGGCCATGATCCAGAAATTCCTCATCGACCTGTTCCTGGCGTTCGGCGTCGCCGCCGATTGCGCCTATTGCGCGAAGCCGATCCAAGCGCGTTGAGGGATCGCGGCGATCCAGCCGAGAGATCGCGTCGGATTTGGGCGCGCGGAATGAAATCTTCCCAGGCTGGCAGTTCTCCGGGCGCCCGCCAGAGGCGCGACGCCATGCGGAATCCTGCCTTTTGGTGCC
>CAVQMY010000018.1:0-8817 GCA_963713705.1 uncultured Verrucomicrobiae bacterium | reverse complement strand
GCCTGTTGCTGGACTCGTCAGTATTGCTCCACAGATAAACCGGCATTGGTCACGGTGATGGTGCTGTTGGTCAACTGCAGATTCGCCGTGGTCAGGCTGTCGCCGAGACCAACGTAGACCGTCGGGCTGTTCGTCAATAGCGGGTTGCCCAGTTGGACGGTGTCAAAGACCCGCAATTGATGCCGGGTTCCCGTGGTGTCCCCAAATGTGCTGTGCGGGTCGTGGCAGACCTGGCAGGCCAACGGCCCGCTGCCAAAGGCCACGGCGGTCAAGCCCGCCGCGTTGGTGATGGCTGCGGCGACCTGGTTCGTCGCGACGCTGATGAAGCCATCGGGCGAATGGCATCGCGCGCAGCTGGCACTGTTGCCCTCTGAATCGGAGATGCTCTCATACCCTCCCGAGTGCGGCGAATTTTCCCACTGCTCAGGATACACGTGGTGGGTGCCATCCTGGTGGCAACTGGCGCAGATCTTCACATCCAAGCTGATGGACGGCGAACCCGGATGCCGGCTACCGGGCCCGTGGCAGTTTTCGCACTGGATGTTGGCCAGATTCTGGAGCTGGGCGGGCATCAACGCATAGTTGCCCGCTTGCAAGACCTTGGGGAACGCCCAACCAAGCTGTTGTTGGACGGCATAGAAATTGTTGTTGGTAGCGGCTGGCGATTGGTTGTAGCCGACGGTATGGCATTGGAAGCAAGACTCGCTGTAAAACGAGCCGAGGACTCCATCCACCCCGCGTTCGGCCATTGTCGCATGCTCCGTCTGGCTCCACGGGGTAACAATATCAGCCTGACCGACGTTGTTGCCGGGGCCATGGCAGATCGCGCAGAACTCCACACCGGTCCAGCTGGCCGCCGTGTTGGTGAGGGTTGTGCCCGTGACATTGTCCTTAACCACGTACACGCCTTCGACATCAGGCCGCAACGCAGCGATCAAACCATTGGTGTGCGTCAGGGCGGCGACGGAACCAGCGGGCTGCGACACGAGTGACCAGTTCATGCTATTGGTCGCCCCCTTGTAAAAGGCGGTTACGCCCACCGGAATATTCGGTTGCGCGGGCGTCTGGAGCGAACACGCCACGGTGAAAACTCCCGTGCGTGTGACCGAGCCGTTGCTGACGAGAACTTTGAAGCCGTAAATGGCCGCGCTCGCCTGCTCGTTCTCCAGCGAGATGCCGGCGAGACTGCCAAAGCGGTGCTCGGGTTCGACGTACTGCTGATTCGTCACCCCGCCTTCGACGTACGAAGAGTACATCGAGCTCGCAAGAGCCGGTCATCGCGACGAAGTTCGTCAGCGCATCCGTAGTGAAACTGGTTGAGACAACACCGTTGGTGCTCAGCGTAACCGCTTCGCCGCTGGTCTGGCTCCAGACGTACGTCAGTGTCCCTGCCAGATCGCTGCTCGGGACAATCGAGCCGTCCAGCGTCACAGAGTTTTCGAATCCCACATCGTAGAGGTTTGTCGTTACTGTGAGAGATCCCGAAGGCGGCGGGGCGTTGGTGACGGCGGTGATGGTGACGTGCAATGTCTTTGAGCCGATGTTCTTGCGGTCAAAAGTCGCTGTCACGTGCATCACCGCAACGCCAACGAAGTTGGTGGGGATGAGAACCGATGTGCCCGACACGTCGTTACTGCCAACCACCAAGGTGCTATTGGTGAGCACGGGGAACGTCGCATGGAACTTCTTGCCGCTGACCGTGGCCTTGACAACCAGTGGACCGGTGTTGGTCAGGACATCCACACTGAGCTGGTAGCTGATGTCGCTTCCAGACGTCAGGCTGCCGACAGCTGAGACAGTCCCAAGCTGTGCGCCAGCAGACTTGGCGTGGGTTTGCAAAGCGACCAAGGTAGACAGTGCGACGACCAGCGCACCGACTCGTTTCAGAAAATGTGTTCCCGTCATAATATGGTTGTCCTCCATCTCCCTGCTATGGCAGTGGACGTGCCAAGGTCATCGTCCAATTCTGTAAGCGTGGCGCTGACAGCTACTTACTTCAAATGGCATGCCCGGCTCAAGAAAATAACTCACTGGAAGCTGCGCGGTTTCGCTCAAAGAAATGCGTGCTTCCGCTCAAGAGAACACGGACGCGGCAACCCAATGCCGCGGCTTTCAACGGTTTTCGGGACAGAAACGGCACACGGCACAGGCACTGCTGAGTCCGAGAACGGTATGCTCACAGGCAGGATGTTGGGGATTGTGGTCGCACTGATCGGGTTGATCGTAATCGGCCTGTCAGCGGTCGTGATTTATTTCAGCACTTCGCCGCGCTGAGTTCGCCTGCCGTCGCGGCAAGATACCCGTACTTGATCAACCGGCGACGTAATGCGTCGCGCTCAATCCCAAGCAATTCCGCCGCGTGACACTGGTTGCCACCAGCCCGTTCCATCGCCTGGTAAATCAATTCGCGTTCAACCTCCACGAGTGCCACACCACCGGGGGGCAATTGAATGAGGGAATGTCCATTCGACCGCGTGCCCAGCCGCAGCTCTGCTGGCAGGTGTTCGGGCAGCACCACCTCGGCTCGCTCGAGGATGACCAGCCGCTCGATAACGTTGCGCAACTCGCGCACGTTGCCCGGCCATGCGTACTGCTGCAGCATCGTGGCGGCTTCCGCTGAAAGTTTCTTGATTGGCCTGTTGAACTCCTCAGAAAACCGAGCGAGGTAATGTTCCGCCAGCAATGGGATGTCCCCCGCTTGCTCGCGCAAGGATGGCATCCGCAGCGAAATGACCTTGAGCCGATAGTACAAATCCTGTCGGAATTCTCCCTTGGCCACGGCCTCCTCAAGGTTCTTGTTGGTCGCGGCAATCACACGCACATCCACGGAAATGGACTGCGTGCCTCCCACGCGTTGAAACTCTCGCGACTCCAGGACCCGGAGCAATTTCGCCTGCAGCGCGGGTTTCATGTCACCGACCTCATCGAGCAACACCGTGCCACCGTCCGCGAGTTCAAACAGCCCCTTCTTGGTGGTCTTCGCGTCGGTGAACGCCCCCCGTTCGTGTCCGAACAACTCACTTTCGATGAGCGCGTCGGGAATTGCCGAGCAGTTGATCCCCATGAACGGCTGATTGGCTCGCGAGCTGCCGAAATGAATCGCGCGCGCCGCCAATTCCTTGCCCGTCCCGTTCTCGCCGTCGATGAACACCGTCGTCGCGTCGCTCTCGCCGACCCGCGCAATCAACTCTCGCACCTGGCGCATCTGCGGACTCACACCGACAAGGTTTTCCAAACCGAACTTGCGGCGTTGCGCACGGCGGATGCGCGTGACTTCCCGACGCAGTTTCAAATCCTCGCGCGCCTTTTCCAGCGCCACGCGCACCTCGTCAAACTCGAACGGCTTGCACAGATAATTGTACGCGCCGAGCCGCACGCATTCGACGGCGCGCGCGATCGACGTTTCCGCCGTCAGCATGATGACGGCGATGTCGCGCTCCAGATTCCTGATCTCTTGCAGGACTTGTACGCCGTCGATCCCCGGCAACCGTAAATCCAGCAGCACCAGGTCGAAACCGTCCTCGCGGATGAGATTCAGTCCCTCCTCGCCGGTCGGCGCCGATTCGACCTCGTAGCCTTCGCGGCCCAGCTTTTGTTGAAGTGACCAACGTACGAGTTTCTCGTCGTCGATAATGAGTATCTTAGTTCTCGACATGAGCGAATGCCTTCCGTGTTTCCATTCCGCCTGGCGACGCAACCATCTCGGGTTTGCAAGCGGCCAACTCCAGCGTAAACGTCGTTCCTTTTCCCGGCTCGCTCTCCACCGCGATGGTGCCGTGGTGCTTCTCAATGATCGTGCGGGTGATCGACAGTCCGAGGCCTGTGCCGCGATGTTTGGTGGTGAAAAATGGGGAGAAAATCTTGGCGAGATGCTCGCGCGCAATCCCCACTCCTGTGTCCCGCACCCGGATGCGGACAATGCCGCCGCCATCGCGCTCGGCGGATTCTGTGGAGACGGTGAGCGTCCCGCCGCCGGGCATGGCCTGAACCGCGTTGAGCAGGATGTTGAGGAGCGCCTGCTGCATTTGCCCCGTATCGGCGGAGATGTACGGCAGATCGGCGGCCAGGCGTTCCTCGATTTTGACATGAAACTTCTGGGCGTCGGGCCGCACCAGCGCGAGCATCGGGCGGATGAATCCGTGCATGTCGCAGGGCGCGATCTCCGGATCGCGGAGCCGCGCAAATTCGAGAAGATCGTGCAGAGTGCGGTTGAGCCGTGTGATCTGGCGATGAATCTCGGCAACGATTTCGGCCCGCTGGCCGTTGAGGTTGTTCTCTTCCGATAACACCTCCACCGCCGCGCCGATTCCGGCGAGCGGATTGCGAATTTCGTGCGCGATGCCCGAGGCCAGTTCGCCGATCGATGCCAGCTTGCCGGCTTGCTGGATTTGCTTCTGATGCGATTCCTCAAGTTCACGCGTGGCGTTGTCGAGGCTTTGCACCATCGCGTTAAACCCGCTGGCGAGTTCGCCGACTTCATCCCCGGTCTCGGTCACCGCTCGGGCGTCGAGGTCGCCCGCTTGCACTTTGCGCATCTGTTCGAGTACGTGGCTGACGGGCTGCGTCACGAGCCGCACAATGAGCAGCCACAGCACGATGCCGACCAGCACGAAGATCACCACCCCGTACACGATCAGCAGATTGCGGTTGCTGGCGACGCTGGCCTCGGCGGGGCGAGCGATTTCTCGACGACGATGGCGCCGATAACGGCGGATTGCGGATCGTGGCAACGCTGGCAACTCTTGCTGTTGAGCACCGGCCGCATCACCACGGAGAGCCGTTGGCCGTCCTCGACGCGGGTGCCCTGCAACACCTGATTTTCGGTGAACAACTCCGGCGGCACCGCCATCACCGCGCGTTGCACCTCCTGCGTGTCGGTCGAGAACACCACCGTGCCGTCAGGTTTGATGAGGCGTCCGCGCCAAATTTCGTCCGCGCCCTTTAGCTTTTGCAGGAACCCCTGCACCTCTTCATGGCGTTCGCTGAGCATGACGCCGTTGAGGTACTCGTGGATGAGCGACGCCGTGATCAGGTTTTGCGCTTGCGTGCGCTCGTGCCACCACGCGCTCTGCACGCGGATGACAAAGTACGTGTAGATCGCAATCACCACGGCAACCGTCACGCCGACAGCGACCAGCATTTTCGCGGTGAGGTTGCGTCTAAACATGGCCGCTCGCCTCCAGCGGGCCGATCGCCCCCACGCAATCCGTCGCCGCGGCGGCGTGCGAGTGGCCCCCAATATCCGGATGCTCGAACAATGGCAGGTAGCGCGCCGCAATCCCGAAGAGCACGACCCCAAACGAAAGCAGATTCAGTACGACGGTGATCTCAATCCATGACGGGAAGTAGTTCGAGTGGGTGGCCGGCAACAGGCCGATCCAGGCGACGTTGAGCCGATTCAGGTTGACCCCCAGGATGACGGGGATCGCCGCGGCAAATGCCCAGCGCCGCCGGCCCGACCATCGCGTCTTCAGCACCACGAACAATGGCAGCGTCAGCAGCAGCATCTCCAGGGTGAACGTGAAACCCTGAAGCGGACAGCGGAATATATACATCCACGCATTCCGCGCCGTGAGATCCGCGATGCGGAGAAACAGATAGAGAAACAACAGCGGCGTCATCCCCTTGGCCAGCGATGTGAGCACGCGCGGTTCCAGCGGCTTGTGGAATATCCAGAACGACAGGGCGGACACGAAGATTGCCATCGCAAAACCGGAAATGAGCGCGCTAATGAAGAACAGGATCGGCAATAGCGGCGTATACCACAGCGGCAACAGTTTGGTGGGCAGAATGAGGAACAGTGAGCCGAGCGACGACTGGTGCAACGTCGAGAGGATTACGCCGCAAATGACAAAAGGAACCGTAATCGCGTGTACGGCACGTGACACGCGCGTCCAGCCCAGTTTATCGAGCAGGATTGGCGCGAACTCCACCGACAGGACGCCCGTGTAGAGCATGACACACCAGGACACTTCAAACAGCACCGAGTGATGTTGCCAGTAGAAGATCGGTCGCCAGATTTGGTGGTATCGACCGAGATCGACGAGCAACGCACCGGAGGCCGACAGCATGTAACCGAGATAGGCAGCCAGAACCACCGGCCGAAGGATCGGGTAAAACGTCCGAATCCGAAAGATATACACCATGCACGCCGTGAGGAACCCGCCCGCCGCAAAGGCGATTCCGCAGACGACCAACGCTTTCCAGATGCCCCACGGGAATTGATCGGAAAGATTCGTCACCGCGCCGAGGCCCAGTGCATACCGTGAGGTGAACGCGTAACCTCCCAGACCCCAGAGCACGATGAGCAACGACCAGCCAAATACGCCCGACAGGTGCTTGGGAGTTTGACGGCCGGAGAGCAACCAGCAAACGAACACCGCTCCGCTCATCATGACCAGGACGCCGACGACGCGGAACAATGCCAGGATCCAGTTGAAATCGCTCATGGCTGCTCCGTTGGGTTCCGTGTCCGCCAGCGAACCACCGCGCTGAGGACCAAGCCGACGCCGATGACCACAAACGGCACCTTCGAAATCGCCCTCCACGTCAACGACGGCAGCGGCTCTTTCGGCAGTCCTTGCGGAAAACCGAGTTCTTCCGGCGATCGGTCCGCGAGATAGATCCACGACGTGCCACCTACAACGTCTTCGCCGTAGACGTACCGGTAGCGGTCCGGTTGCGCGTCCATGCGCTCCCGGGCTTCCTGCAACAAGTCGGCCCGCTTACCAAACTTCAGCGTTCCCGTTGGACATGCCGCGGCGCACGCGGGAGATTGTCCTTTGGCCAGGCGATCCGCGCAGAAATCGCACTTGCCGACGCGCGGCATCAGCGCGTTGTCCCACTCGTATTTGGGCACGCTGAATGGGCACGCCAGGAGGCAGTAGCGACAGCCAATGCAGATGTTCTCGTGGTACACCACGGGGCCGGTGCGGGTCTTTTCCAACGCGGCAACGGGACATACCGACACGCAGGCTGGATCGAGGCAGTGCATGCACTGCCGTTTGACGGGCTGCTTTGGAGTTCCCATGGCCGTCTCGAAAATCAATGAACGTCCGCGTGCGAAACGTCAGTTTGCCTTCGCCAGCGCCGTAACCGATTGCCTCGGTGGGAAGGGAATCAAAACCCGCTCGTACCCGGCAGGCGTTCTCGCAGGCCCGGCAACCGATGCACCGCGTCAGGTCCACCAGTACGCCGCCTGATTCGGCCGGGTCGGCGGGCGATTCCGCAAACAGGCTGCGAGCCGTGAGGACGGTCAGGGCGCCGGTCGCCGCGGATTGGAAGAATCGTCGGCGCGAAATCATTTCGGCGGCTCCTGGTGTTTCTTGCGGCGGAAAAGGGGCAGCGCGACGCCGAGGAAAATGCCCAGCAGGAACGACAGCCCGACGACCGGCGGGAACACGCGGCGGTTGGCCTGCAGTTCCTCCTTCATCTTGGCGCCGTCCGTTTCCAATTGATCGAGTTGCTCCTTCAGCTTCTCGGGTGTCGCCGCCTTTAGTTGTCTTACTTCTTCGTTCAGCGTGGCCCGTTCGTGACTGGCATGGACCATGTCGCGATGGCAATTGGCGCATGTCTCGGCGCCGACACCGAACGTGTGTCCCCGCACCCCCAGACCCGCGAATCTTCATACCCGCGCCCTTCACCTCGGGCATATGGCAACTCAGGCAATGCAGGCCTTCAATCGAATGGGTCGCATGCGAGAAATCCTTGAGGCGTTCCGTATGGCAGGTACCGCACATCTGGTCGGGCTGGTCCTTGCGCAGTTTCATCTCATGCATCTTGTGACAGTCGAAGCAGCGGATGTTCTTCTGGCCGTGAGCGCTGACCCGCCACTCGCCATAGGTGATCGCATGGCAGCTCTCGCAAACTTCGGACGTGACCGGCAGCCCCATCTTCGATTTGTCGGGATGATCTTCTTTCATCGCGCCGTGGCAGGATTCGCAACTGACGCCTTCATGCGAGAACTTGCCCGTCTGGCGGTCGAACTGGCTGGTATGGCACACGAGGCATTCCCATTTCTTGCCCTCGTTGGTCCACTCGTTCAGGAAGATGTCGTTCATCGTCTGCGAATGCGGCGATGCCTGCCAATCCTTCGTCTCCTGCTCGTGGCACAGCGCGCAACGGTCCGATTCTTTCTCTTCGTCATCGGCACGCGCGGCTGTCGCCGCCGTGCAGACAGCGGCGAGTGCCAAACAGATGATCATCCTAGGTGGCAGCATTTGGCTTGTTCTCCTGTGAACTTGGGCCACCATCGGTTTCGGGTTTCGTCGTTGCGGTCGGTTCGGCGGGCGCCCGTTTTTTTGGGGTGAACCTCATCGTGCGAATCCTGATGCGGCACTTTCTTGCCGATGAGCCACGACGGATTCATTGGGTACTCTTTCGGGTCGAATGGGGTTTAGGCCCCACCGTGTTGCCGCCATCCACCCATTCTATCTTCATTGCTTCTGCGGCCATTATGAACCTCTGACGCTGGACTTACTGGATGATAGCAGACAAGCAGACGGCTGTCATCAACATGGAGGTGGCGGGCGCTCAAAAGCCTCTTATCCGGCATCAGCGTTCCTCGGCCGCGAAAGGATCTGCGATATCGACGATGACGTACCGGCGGATTACCGCGACAAATATGTCGTGGTGCGGTTCACTCCGGGCTGATGCTCAACTGCCGCGGCGATCAGGTCGCGGAACTGCGGAGTGGTAGTGAATGAAATCGGCCTCTACCGCATTGATCGACGGAGGCGTTGTAGTTGTTGTGTCGTTGCTCGGCTCGTTCCTGTTATTGTTGGGATCCTGAACCGCACCTTGAGCAGCAGCCGCCCT
>CAVQMY010000017.1:0-64024 GCA_963713705.1 uncultured Verrucomicrobiae bacterium | reverse complement strand
CCAAATGGGAACGACTTTTTGGAGCTGCTGTGCGGGTAGAAAAGTGTTGAGCGGTGTTGACTTTGTCATCGCATGTCACCAGTTGTCAATAGTTTGCGGGAGATGGCCCTGCGCATTGTGCGCGGCACCCTAACCTCGTTAGGAGTTGGGCGTCCCTGCGAAAATCACACGCATAGTGTGAACCATGCCAGTTGGCCACGGTCCATTTCCTGCCCAAACGCTATGCCGATCTCGACCGCGTCAGACCCTTCGTCGCTTCCATCATCATCACGCCAATCAGTAGAGACTCGTCGTAGATTGAGTATCTGTCACTCTTGCTCTTTGTGATTCGTAACGACCTTGATTTGGCAAAGGCCGCAACAAACTGCTTGAAACTAGAATCAAAACACAGTTAAATAGGCCGATCACCCCGAAGGGGCCTTTCTTTTTGGGCCCGCGAGCGCCACGTCTGCGCGAGAGGTTAGCGAGATTGGAATGTATTCACGGCACGACAACGCGAAGGAACGGACTACAAACACCACGAAAGACTAAATAAAAGACATTATTTTGCGGCTTCGGTCGCTGTCCATCACGAAACTGGCATTTCAAGCAAAAGACAGCGCTGGAAGCACGCCCACACCGGGCGTGCCGAAAGCGTTCTTTTGAGGGCACGCCAGTGCCTGTGATGGAGCGTGAGTAGTCACGCCCCTTTCGTCTTAGACGGGCCAAGCCGAGTGAGAAGAGTGAGAAGAAATGAAATTTATGAAGGCCCTGACCGTATCGCTTTGTCTTGTTCTTATCGCCGCAACGAGCTGGGCTCAATCGGGGACATTCCCGTCGATCTTTGCAAGCGAAACGGCTGGCCGACTGATTTCGGCGAACACAATTAACTGAGAATTATGAAAACTGGAAACAATATTTGGAGTAACACGCTCAAAACAGCAGCGTTCCTAATCGTTTTTGTTTTCGGCACAATTCAATCTGGGCACGGTGCAGGGGTAACAATCATCACACATGGCTTTAATGACAACGCTACAAGTGGCTGGATTCCGGCCATGGTGAATGCCATAATTAATCGCAATTTTGCGGGCGATAGTCAGAAGGTCAGTGTTTATCAAGTTTATGTTACTGACAATGGTTCTGGAGGCTTGACGGTTTCTCACAGCACTCTCGTCGGAGGAAATCCGCTAACGACCGCTAGTGGCGAGATCTTTGTGGAACTGGATTGGCATACGCTTACAGGCATTCCACAGATTATTCCGGGGGACTTTTATTCCACCACAGAAATTGCCACAGCCGTCGCGTCGAAGCTGACTGATCCCAGTTTTATAAGCGATTTGGGAGGCCAGCCCCTTTCTTCTATGCCACTCCATCTAATTGGCCACAGTCGAGGTGGCAGTTTGGTCTGTGAAATATCCCGTCTTTTGGGACAGCAGGGAATTTGGGTTGACCAGTTGACAACTCTGGATCCTCATCCAGTGTGCGACATAGGTTCTGATGATGGGCCGGCGAATGTTTACGAGAACGTTCTGTACGCTGATAATATTTATCAAACCGTTTCCGGTAGCCCCGACTGCGATCCATTGGATTTTGACGGTCCATCAGGTGTTTACGTTGATGGAGCAAACTACCGGATTTTAACCAGCTTAAGTGGAGGATACCCCGTAGATTCCCCTGTAGATTATTCAGCCCATTTAGATGTTCACCTCTGGTATCATGGGACTATTGACACAAGCGCATCCGCCTCGGACGGAACTGTATCCTTTACTCAAGCGATGCGAAATACTTGGTATTCGTCAGACGAGTCTGGGGGTGGGTTTGCTGGTTTTTACTATAGTCGTCTTGGCGGTGGTTTAACTGATGATAATGGCCCGTATTTTGGTCTTTATAATGAAGGCGACTTCAACAACTCCCCTGATAATCGCGTATCGCTGGCAGTTAGAAATGCCGGCGAATGGCCAGCCATAATTCAATTCGCGCATGATTCGGCGGGGTCTGTCATGGCCGGCAACGCATTTAACATCAAATGTGTCTTTCAGAGTTATGATAGCGGTTGCTCAGTGTCAGTCTACCTGGATCCGGATCAAAATCCTTTTAATGGCAACCAGCTTTCACTACCTCTTACTTCAGCTATTAACCCACAACCTTCGACCGCTCGTGGAACGCGCACAATTAATACTGGCGTGACAGTGCCGTCCACCACTACGCCGGGGCTGTATTACGTCTACGCTGTGGTCACCAATCCGTATGGCACACGCTATCTCTATTCGTTGAACAGAATGCTGGTTACTGCCAATAACGGGGAGCCGGGCAACGCTCCCACCACCACTTCTGTTTACCCGACTTCTCTACCGACATCTAATTCCACGCAATTGATCAACATTTACGGCACCAACTTCAAGCCGACGGGTGATCCGAACGCCTCCTCGCTCATTTTCCATGATCCGGCCAACAATCCGTATGTGAGGACTCCCATTTATGTCAGCGCAAATCAACTCCAATACAACGTCACTGTTCAATCAGCCATCGGCACATGGTCAGTGATTGTCACCAACGCCGGACTACCCGCTTCCAATCCCCAAACGTTCACCGTCTATACTCCGACCGCCAATACCGGCTCCTTAGTTGTGAATCTTTCTCCGGCAGCGGCGAATTCAGCCGGAGCGCAGTGGCAGGTGGATGGCGGTAACTATACTAGCAGCGGCGGTGTTGTCGCGAACCTGACGCCCGGCTTGCACACAGTTTCCTTCAAATCTATTACTGGGTACACCGCGCCGGCATCTCATTCCGTCACCATTACCGGAGGCAATGTCACTTCGGACACCGAGACTTACGGCGTCGTCACGCCAGCTTCTTACACGCTTACGCTCGGCCAGGCTGGCGGGGCAGGCTATGCTTCGCCGTCGCCAATTGGAACGGGCAATGGCGAAACATATACCGGTGGAACACTCGTACAACTCACCGCGTATGCAGATAACGGCTTCCACTTCACTGGCTGGAGCGGCGACCTGAGCGGCACGGCCAATCCGGCCACAATCACCATGACCGGGAATAAGAACATTACCGCCAATTTTTCATCGGGAGATCCGCGATTGGGAACCCTTGTTGTTACCATCCAGCCGCTCGCTGCTGTGACTGCTGGTGTGCAGTGGGGTTGGAATAGCGCTGATTTCCGTATCAGCGGCGCAAGCTACACTACGTTTCCCGGCAGCTACTTCTTTAGCCTTCATCCGGTCGATGGCTGGATCAGCCCGATTGCCAGCGATCTTTTGCCGGTCACTTTGACAGCCGGACAAACCACGGATGTCACCGTCACCTTCACGCAAGACACGACCCCAGGCTTACTGACGGTCACACTCTCGCCGCCGGACGCGGTGTCGGCGGGCGCGCAATGGCACGTCAACGGCGGTGCGGCACAAGGCAATGGCAACACTGTTTCTCTTGCACCCGGAGCCAATTACACGATTACTTTTGATTCTGTTCCCGGCTGGACGGGTCCGCCCAGCCAGACTGTGACGGTCACCCGCGCTCAAACCACAGTGGTCGGTGGCAACTACACGCCGCCTGTCGGACAGCCGGTGATCGGCAGTATCTCTCCGCCAATTGGAGCTATGACAGGTGGGACGTTGATGACAATCAATGGCGTGAATTTCACCGCGCCCGCCACAGTGCTGATAGGCGGTCAACCGGCCACGAATGTCACGGTTTCCAGTACCACACAAATCACCTGTGTCACGCCGTCCAATTCAGTTTATGGAACTGCACCGGTAATTGTGCAAACCACTGGCGGCAGCGCCACCAATCTTAATGGATTCGCTTACGGGCTGGTGAACGGGAAAGGAATTACGCTTGTCGGTTCCGTTGGTGGATACGGTTACGCGGTGGCGGTTTCAAACAATTATGCCTATGTAGGCGAAGGCAGAAGTCTGCTAGTGTTGGATATTTCAACGCCATCAAGTCCTACTAAAATTGGACAGGTAACATTGCCCGGTATTGTAAGAGGCATTGCGCTGCTGAATCAGTATGCTTATGTCGCCGACGAGGAAGGGGGCTTGCAAGTGGTGGACGTTAGCAGCCCAACTGCTCCCGCGATTCGTGGCTTTTATCCGACAATTGGCTGGACGGATGGCATTACGGTCCTTGGCGGACGCGCCTATGTAGCGGATGAGGTTGCCGGGTTGGAGATTTTTGACTTGGGAAATCCGACAATACCATCGCTGCTTTCTTCCATAAACCTCGGCGGCACCCCCGAGGACGTTTTGGCAACCTCCTCAACCAACGGAATGTTTGCCTACGTTACTACAGGTGCGAGTCTGTGTGTCATCGACGTGTCAAATCCACTCGCGCCAGTTTTGCGCGGCCAGACAACAATGGGCAGAGGGGGTGTTTTTTCGATTGCTTTGGCCAGCAATAATTATGTATTCGGCGCTTCGTTGAGCGACACCTCCGTACACATGGTTGACGTTTCAAATCCCAACGCACCTGTGGATTCACAGCCTTTCGCGGGTGGCTATGGGACGTGTCTTCCTTCTGCGGTAGCAGTAGCAAATAACTATCTCTATGCAGCGTCGGATGTGAGCGGCATAGGCTTCGTGGTATTCAGTATCAGCGGCACCAATCTTACTTACGTTAGCCAAATCGCAAACATGTCTTCAACTGGATACAACATGTTGATTTCGGGAAGCAGCGCCTACATTGCCGGCGGAGCTTCGGGCTTCCAAAACGTGAATATCTCCAATCCTAACAGCCCGTCATTACTGGCGCAGTATAATGATTCGGGATTATTCTCTGGGAATTATTTCTCTTGTGCGGTAACCAGCAATTCCCTCTGTGGACCCGCGGGAGAGTTCAACGTGTTCGATGTGAGCCAACCGGGTCACGCAACTCTGGCCGCAGAATTAAGCGGCAGTGGTAGCCCGGTCGTGGCAGGAAATGGAATCGCCTATCTTGCCAACGGGACTGCCAACAGCGGTGTTCAAATAATTAGTGTCAGCACACCGACCTCGCCACAATTGATCGCAAGCATTTCAAATACAGTTATATTCGATGGCAAGATGCAATTATCTGGAAACACGCTCTATGTGGCAGGTGAAAATCTGACGACTGAGCAGCCACGGTTCATCGCAGTTAATGTCTCCAATCCATCGTCACCGGTGGTTAGCTGCACAAAGGATTTTACTGAATTTAGTAGCGGTCTGGGTTCCCTGGCGATCTCGGTGGCTGTCAATGGCAGCAAAGCGCTCGTCGGCATTCACTCGAGTTCAGGAGTAGTTCAACTGAACGTTCTGGACATTTCCAATTTGAGCGCCCCCGTTGAAGAAGGTAGTCTTAACAATATAGGGTATCCATACGACATCCGAATGTCGGCGGATGGGAATTACGCATATGTGATGGATGTCAGTTCGAACAGCGTTCTTCGGATTGTCGACGTCAGCAGCCCTACCAGCCCGTTTCTGGTGGCGAGTATCCCACTGGATTCCACGTTGGGCCAAGAACTCCAAATGCGGAGCAATGAACTTTACGCAGCGACTACTGGGGGTATTTATGTTTTTGACGTCACTAACCCGACTGCGCCTGCGCTGACGAGATCATATTCGATGTCCGGGATCAACGGAATCAACATTCCAACCGATTCCGGAAACGAAAGCGGGTACATATACGTGGCCGATGGTAACGGAGGCATCCTCGTTTTAAGGGAAGTAGACATTCAAGCGCCTGAAGTCTTTATTACGAGTCCAACATCGACTTCAGTTTACACCAACACAACCGGGACGTTGAATTTGGGCGGCACCGCTGACGATAACTTGGGACTAGTTCATAGCGCGGTAACACAAGTGACGTGGGCAAACAGTCAAGGGGGTGCTGGTAATGCGAGCGGCACAACGAATTGGTCCGTTAGTGGCATCACACTCCTGCCAGGCACAAACATTCTCACTGTCACTGCTTCTGACGCATCGGGCAATAGCAGTAACACAGTATTGACGGCGATTTATCTGCCCCCGGCGCAGACTCAGACAATCGTCTTTTCTTCTATTGCTGATCAAACCTTTGGCGACCCGCCAATTCCTCTTGTGGCTTCGGCCAGTTCGGGGCTGCTGGTCACGTTTAGTGTGATCTCGGGTGCGGCCACGCTATCCAACAACGTATTGACATTGACGGGAGCAGGAACGGTGACAGTGGAAGCTGATCAGTCGGGCAACAGTTCATTCAACACTGCGACACCAGTGGACGTTAGTTTCAATGTGGCGCCGGCGAATCAGTCAATCTCCTTTGGACCCGTGCCGGATCAATTGGCTGATGCCTCGCCTTTTGCACTGACAGCCACGGCGAACTCTGGGCTGCCAGTGTATTTTAATATTCTCTACGGCCCTGCGGTGTATAGCAACAATCTCGTTACCCTACTTGGTGAAGGTTCTGTGACCGTGATTGCGTGGCAGCCGGGCAATTCGAATTTCAATGCGGCGGCGACCGTTCAGCAGAGTTTCGCAGTGGCTGGTGTTCCGCAGACCATCACGTTTGGTCCGCTGAGTCAGCAGACGAGTGGAGACGCACCGTTCCCACTTGCGGCAACAGTGAGTTCTGGCCTGCCGGTGAGCTTTTCGATTGTATCTGGCCCGGCACAGTTAAGTGGGAACATTGTGACATTGATGGGAGCAGGTACAATTACCGTAAGCGCGTCGCAACCAGGCGACAGTGTTTATGCTGCGGCTCCGTCCGTAATGCAATCCTTCTCTGTGGTTTCGGCCGTCTCACCCGTGACACCACCAGCCGTCACAAGCCCTCAACTACTACCGGATGGCAGCTTCCAAATGACCTTTTACGGCGTGATTGGCACCAATTACACTTTCCAAGCATCGACGGATCTGAAGAATTGGATGTCATTATTTAGTTTCACATGCACGAATTCGCCGATGTATCTGGTAGACACGAACGCGACGCAATACGCGTATCGCTTTTATCGGATCGCCCAGTTTGGGACTTCACCGACGATTTCGTTGGGCTTTGGTTTGGCTCAACCGTGGACAGCAAATGGTCTCAGCTTGATGCTGCAAGGCCCGGTCGGTTCCAACTACATCATCCAAGCTTCGACCGACCTCATGAGTTGGCAACCGATTACGAACTTCACCACAACAACCTCGCCCTTCTATTTCACTGACCCGGCGGCGGCGAACTACGACCACCGATTCTATCGCGGGATGATGCCGTAGTTCACGGTGGGCGAATCGCCTTTGAAGATGCCCATTTGGACAAGCGATTTGGCCGTGTCGAGATGTTAGCACGGCGACATCGGCAAGGCATCTCGTCGCCACTGGCCAGCGTCAATGTGGTGATTTTGGGCTGGCGGACTTACTGCGCCGAAACGACCTCGCCATGGCACGTGTCCCTTTCCAAACGCTATGCCGATCTCCGCTTGGTCGCCTGCCGCTGAATGCTGACAGCTGCTCGATTTACTTCTCTCTTTTTCTTTGCGGAATTGACATGTCGCTATTTCCTAGTAAAACATTGTCGTGCTTGCGCGGTGTGCCCCTTCTTTTTCTCTCTTGCGAAGGGGCGCAACGTCTCCAATCCGGGAAAGATCGCAGGCCTGATGCGGTTGGGGGAAAGGGGGAAGTTTCGTCTCGGTGCACTGTGCAAACAACATCCAAGGCACCCCGCTTGATCGGCTCCGGCTTCAATGGGGCCGCAACCAATCGGTCGCGGAAACAGTTGGCGGAATTGGCACTCCAAAACACGACCACGGAGCTTCAATGGGGCCGCAACCAATCGGTCGCGGAAACGGGTGGTGCCGGATGGTCCCTACCAACGGATGAAGATGCTTCAATGGGGCCGCAACCAATCGGTCGCGGAAACGGGTGGTGCCGGATGGTCCCTACCAACGGATGAAGATGCTTCAATGGGGCCGCAACCAATCGGTCGCGGAAACGGACACAGGAAAGGGCATTGTGGGGGCTGACCGGACGGCTTCAATGGGGCCGCGACCAATCGGTCGCGGAAACATCAAGCGCGCACCGATGAGTCGGCCAACCGAAAACGCTTCAATGGGGCCGCGACCAATCGGTCGCGGAAACCTTCGTAGCAAGACGCGACTTGAAAACCGCCATGTTGGCTTCAATGGGGCCGCGACCAATCGGTCGCGGAAACTCTGCCATCCTAACCCCTTCAATGTCAAAGAACAACACAACCGTCTACGAGCGGCGACGCAAGTCAGTCATTCTATTGAACACCACAGCTTCAGGACAGTTGGTAAACTCTTGCAAATGCGTGCGTTCCAGTCTGCGAGCGGTGCTGCATAGGATTGAGCGCAACAGGCCGCTCGCGCCACTTTCGCTGAAAAACAACGCAGAAGCACGCGCACATTCACCGGGTGACGAAGGGTTGGTAGTAACGGATTTCATGTGTCAGCAATCGGGCCAATAGCCGCGTTTGAATCTCCAATATGCGGCGGTAGTTCACACGATAACCAAACAGCGGGTGAGTGACAAGTGTATCCATACGCTGCTCGTAAGAACGGAAGAATGCTTTGCGGCCTTCGGGTTTGAGCATTACCGCCGGGCCAGTCTGCACGAAGTCGTTGGGGGTGATCATGTGATTATTGATTGCGCTGAGCACCGCGGAATCGGCAATGAGCGGGCGGAACGGTTCCATTAAATCCAATGCGAGCGCAGGTCGGCCAAAACGTGGCTGATGATAAAAACCGAGATACTGGTCGAATCCCACCGCAAGGCATGTCACGGCAAGGTCCTTCGCGAGCATCGAATACGCCAGTGACAACAAAGCATTGACCGCATCGCGCGGGGGACGACGATTGCGATTGATAAAATCGAACGTGAACTGGGACCGACTTTTGTCACCCGGTTCCTCACTAAGTTTAATCATCCCCGCAAAATTTTCGAAGTAGATGCGCGCCGCGTTGCCTTCAATTCCCAGCAAGGTATCCATGGAATCAGTCGTTTGTGCTTCTTCCATCGCACGCTTCAATCCCACCAGTGCAGCGGCGGGTGGTTCTATATGATTCCGTTGGATCATCGTTCTCTGGTTTTGGATCTTCCCTGTGACCAGCGCGCGGGCCACAGTGAGGCAAAACGGCGGCAAATCAGCGTGGCGGAATTGTTCGCGCCGCAGAAAAATGTTCTTCAAGCCCATGCCGCGTGTAATGCCATAGAACCAGCCGCCCTGAGAGAAATAGGTGATGGGAATATCCTCGGCACAGAGCGACTGGATTGCCTGGGTAGTGAGTTGGATATTGCCAAAAAGATTGAGTTGGCAAATTTCGCCCATGCGAACTTCCTCTAGCAGCTTGTCGCGTTCCTTGACTTGGAGTACTTCGCCGCTCTTGCCGACGCGCAGCCCCTGCGTGTTGAGGTAGAGCGGTCGTAGATCGTCCCGCGCAGGTACGAGGCGGCGGACTCCGGTGTTGGCAGCCTTTGGTTCCTGACCGAACGAGAAAAAGTCCAACTGCTGTGCCGCTGCTTCATCAGCCTCGTCAACAACCTCGATTTCCATGCTCAGTCGGGTTTCGTCAGGCAAGCAAATACCGACCAGCGAACAGCGTGGACATTTGGGACTATCGATCAGGGGTGGAGGAATCTGTCGCGAAGCGGCAAGTGAGCGAGCTTGCTTACCGGTCGCCGTTACGTGGGCAATTAACTCGTCCGTGAGTGGCACGCGCACACGCTGACGCGTGGCCACGTAATAAATGATGCCCTCGTCACAGCGATAGCCATTTTCCCGCAACACGATGGCCTGAACCGCCAGTTGCATGCGATCGGCATCCCACACATCAATCCCTTCATCACCTTCACGTGGCGCACCGCGTTTGTAATCGACCGGCGAAACGATGCCGCCTTCGCCCTCGACCAAATCCATCTTCGCGATCAGTCCATATTGCGTACTGCTAAGAGTCAGGGAGCGACCATGAATCGTCTCGCCGTCTGAAGTGGAGGCAGCAACTTCGGGGGTGGGGAAGGCACTTGGTTCTTTCTTGTCGATTTTGCTATGCCGCAGCGCACCTTCGACCACCTCCGTGTTCTCGGCAAACAAACCCTCGACCCATTCGTAGTAAAAAAGCCGTGGACAATACACGAACTCATTGAGCATCCGCGCCGGCAGTAAGTCAGGCAGGTCGCGATTCGGCGCTGGAACCGCTGTCGTTACCGGACTGTCTTTACTACTGCCCGCCGAATCTCCACTGGGATTGGCAGATGGCGTACCGGTTTGTTCATCCACATTCATTAGCGTATTTTGCGGCCAATTATTCTCTCGTCACACCACGATGCACGGCGCGTCCACGTTAATGTACGGTTTGCCAAGGGCGTTGATCACGCGGTCGCCACGCCCTTCGGCAGGCCCAAGACAGATAAACAACACCTGATCTTGCTCGTGATGAATTATCTCCGACAACAGATGCCGACACCGCGCCAAATCAGCAGGCGTGAACTGGCACTCGAAGACGGAATACTGAAGGTGGTCTCCAAAGTCCCGCATAGATTTGAACACCTTCCTCAACCGCTTGTCATCGGCGATGTCGTAGGAAACGATGTAGGTTGAGCGCATAAGGTCTTATGTTTCGTGGTTGATTACGCAAGTTCCTTGCCAGCCACCGGCACAAAAAGCCCCAACCCGAAGTGGCTGGAGTGGCCGAGGCAGATTGGGCCACGAACCTTGGCGGGAAACTCGATGCGAAACGCTCCCGCAGCCCGGTTGCCGCCATCGTCACTGCGCTTTTGACGGAAGCGCTTGAACTGAATTGGACGTAGATTGCGCTGGCCGATGCGGAACACTCCATGTTCATCTGCTAACGGGATAACTTTGATGGCGTCGAGCGACACCCTGTTTAGGTCAGGATGTCGTTGCATCAAACGGGCGAGTTCCTCGCGCAAGGCCAAGCTCAGGAAACTGACTGGGCTGTGCCACGTTTCTTCAGGGTCGCGCTTCGTGCCGCGCCTCTTCAGATAGCGCGGGGCAATGAACGGCGTGGCAGAGACCCACACTGCGGATGAGTGGAGCGGCCCAACCCGGTAATCGTCGAGTCGGCCCAATCCGAGCAAGAGCGTTCGCAACGGGTGAGTGGACTCTTCGCGCTGCTGGCTCTTCAACTCCCGCAGCCGATCCAGCGTCGTGAGTTCTTCTTTGCCGAATCCATCCCCCGCCACGATGGTGAGATGATCGAGACGCCCGTTGCCGTCCTCATCGGTTGGCAGGTAGTAAGCATGGCCGTGGCCTTGCCGGGGTTCGCCGTCAGCCGACTTGCCTGCAAAAACTGCGGAACGCCCGCGCGAGCCGTCCGGCGCGGGAAATCTATGCCCGTAAATTCCCATCAACATCCGCCGCGCTGACTCTGCGACCGGCAGCGTCTCGGTGACCAAGGGCAACACGGTGGAATCGAGAGCAAATCGCGCCACCTGCATCTTGTGTTCAGTGCTGGGACGGCGAACGCGCTGAACGGGCTCGATCTTGAAGCAATCCCGCGGACGAGCGAAAGAGACCCACCGCGAGCCGGGTGGGTCGGACCAGCGCTTGTCGTGTAGTTCGAGTGTTTCCATGCAGAGATGCCAATCGGGATCGTAGAGGGGCGTTTCCACAGTCGTCTTGGTCTTGCCTTTGCCGGAGATGTGCTCGTGTTTGGGTGTGTGCGTGTTCCCGAACGCAGTTTCTGGGTCGGCGCACAGGGTTCGCACGATCTCGGTTTCCGCCGGGAAGGTTGTACCATTGACCGGGCAACAGTTCACCGCTGGCATTGTCTCGGCGGCCTCGCTGTCGCCGAGCAAGCGCGCGCTGCACCAGGATTCAGCTCGACCGAAAAAGTTCAGATGCGCCAAGAGCATGGCCAGCTGGTCACGCTGCCGTGCGGGAAGCGTTGCGTCCGGCCAGAGCATGACGACGCGAGCTTCTCGTGGGAGGCTGACGAAAGCATCGAAGACCAGAGTTTTGGACTTCTCCGGTTCTTCAGGCTTCCATCCTTTGAACCACGGCATGTAATGGCGCGTGTGTCCGGGCAGTGGCGGGCGGAAGCAGTAACTGCGGCGGAGCGATCAATGCGCGCAAGAGCAGTTCGACGTCCGCCTGACTGAGTTGATCGTCGAGCTTGCGTTTCCACGTGGCCACCAGCGCACGCAGAAATCGCCACGGCGACGGCGGCCATTCGGGTGCGCCCTCGTTGACGTGCCGACCCCACGGCGTCGCGTGAAATCGCCCCGAGGGGAAGCTGACGCTGATACCGATCATTCGTCAGACTCCTCCTTGTCGGTGGTCTCTGTTTCTTTCTTCTTGCCGGTCTTTTTGTCCGCTTCCCATTTGACATTGGTGACGCCAGCGAACTGCGATTTGCAGGCTGCGATGAGCCGTTGGCACTCCGTCAATAAATCCTCTTCGGGAGGAATCGTGAAGCCCGCAGGTTGGGTGGAGACCGGGCCGTCTACATCGACGGTTAAGTCGCACGCCGTTCGAAGTCGAAGGCCAGTCGACAGAAACCGACGAACTTTGAACAAAGCCAGCGCAATGAGCAACTTGGAGGCGTCATTGCCGAGTCCATAGCTGCGCAGCAGCGCCAGATCGAGATTGAAGTACGCAGCAATTCTGTCGGCAACAAACTCGGTGCGATGAAACGGAACGTTGCCGTATCCAGTTTTGGCTTCTAGGCCAAGCACCTTGGGACTAGGTAAGATTTGGTCAACTTTCGTTCCGCCACTTTCTGCGGGCCTCACATTCGTCGCTTCGATGAAGCCTGAAATCGCTCTGGTCATACGCAGTCTCCCAGCCACTTTCTCAAGGAACACGCCGTGCAAGACTGAGTTAGTGTCCCATTTGAAAGCCGCGTGGTAGAGTTTTCGTAAATCGAGCACGCCGGGGACTTCGGCCTCCTCGCCGTCACCCGTGTCCTCACCCTTCTTCTTCCGCTTCTGTGTAGGCTTGAGGCCGAGGTCGTTCATGAAGGCTTCGCGGAATTTCTTACTCTCTTCCGTTTCCTTGCCTTCCCAGAGGTACGGTGAGTTGAGACGATGAAATTCCTTCAACGTGTTCGTTTTTCCAAGATCACCGCAATCGATACGTATGTACGGTAAGCCCTTGAGCTCAGGAATTAGGTCGTCATTGGCTTCGTCCCAACAGGCCAATTCCATCCGGTTGGCAACGGATTGGGCCGACTCCACCAGCAACATCTCCGTGCCGTCGGGCAAGCTGTACCGGGCCGGGCCGAGGTCGGCGAAGCCGGTGGGCTGGAATCGAGGACCTTGTAGCGGGCGCAGCTGTGCCTCCATGAGCAGGCGCGGCGTGGTTTGCAGTGAAGCATAATCAATGGACATGACGGGTGTTTCCTTTCAATATGTGGTTTGGGGTTCGGCGGCGGCCTCGCGCGCGATAAGCGCACGCAGCCGATCTGTGGACGCGTAACTCACCGGGAACAAAAGCGCGGCAGCCAACCGCTGACCGTTGCTGCCAAGATATTCCAATTCCTGCCAGTCGGCGTCGCGGATCACGCCACCGCTGCGGGGATGCGGTAGTGGCGATAGGCCGGAGACGCGCAACCGGCGCATTGCGACCCGGCAACCTTCGCCGATGTGGCCGGCCATGAGCAGACTGACGATGGACGGTTCGGGTTTGATCGTTACCGTCAATCCATCCACTCGGAGAGGCTCCGGCAGAAACAACAGTTTCAACAAGGCATACGCGCGCGGCAGCGGCGGCGCGTCCACGTCGTCCGCCGGGCGGCTGAACATGCCGGGCGATTGCGGCAGTAGCATCAAGCCCCATAGCAACTCTTCGATGCGGTGCTCGTCCAGTTCACCCGCCAGAAACCGACTGACCGTGGCGAACGAGACGAAGTTGGAAGCGGCCAATGGAAGATGGCTGCAACCGTTCTTCCCGCCATCCATCAACCGTCGGCGGAGGACAGCGGCAAGATTGGCACAGAGGTTGGCTGAGTTCCACACCACGGCGCGGTCTTTCTCCGTCCATTTTGCGGCGAGTCCGCCGTTGTTGCCGCGCCAGACAATGACACGTTCGAGATTGGATCGCAGCGAGCCGATCTTCCCCTCGCGGTCGCAGATGCCCGCCAGCGCCAATGCGATTTCGAACTCGGCCGAATTGTCATTGGCTGCGCTTACCCACTCCGGCGACAAGCCGGCAATAGGCGACAGACGGTTGTCGGTGCGAAATCGCTCGCCGGTCGCCAACGCGCGCTCGGCGCGGCCTAGGGCGGCGATGATTGCCTGAAAGAACGCGAACCCGCCGTAGTGGCAGAACTCGAAAATCGCTTCGTCAGTGTCTCGCAAGGCAGTCTTGAAACGCGGCGGGACTTTCTTAGTTTTCTTGTCTGTGCATGCGTAGCGAAACCGGTCCAACCACGGATCAAGCTGGCGGAGCAGGTCAACGGACGCCTGTTCATGGACACGCACTGCACTCACCGGTAGCGCCAAGAAGCTTTGGCCGTTACGCATCAAAAACACAATCCGCCTGAACTCAGAGATTCCATGATCAACACCAAGCCCTGCCGCCGCGCGTGCCATATCCAAGCCGGTTACCGCCACACGCTGGCCAATACTTGCCCGACCCTCTGCCAGTAAGGTTGTCAACTCCTGCAACGAAGCTGGCCGCACCCACAACGGAAGCCAAACCTCTGCAATATCCCGTTTGGCTTGTTTTGGCTTCGCGCCGTCGCTAGAGGCCAACGAGCCACTGCCGACCCCCGAGACATTCACTGTGAAAGGAAATGACGCCATGCGCCGCCCACTTTGCCCATAGCGGCGAACGACGCCTGAAGCCCAAAGACATGTGCCTTCGAGCGTCAGCACATAATCCCACGGATTAGTGGCAACCGAGCCTTCAAATCCTTGCGTAGCATTGACTCCTCTTGCGGCAGTCGGCGAGAAATGTCCTGGTGTTTGGTTCGTAAAGACTCCCGCGTGTGACGTTCCGAACAATGTTGTCTCCAATGCTTGGTCGTGTTCGTGACGAACCAAGCAGGCGACCAGTTGTTGGGCGAAGCCGGAGAAATAGCTGCCGCTGCCTTCATTCCCTCCTGTGCCCAGCAACGGCGGAAAGCGACGGTCATCTCCAACGAGCGTGTAACAGGTATCCAGCCAAGGAAGAATGTCGTCAGGCAACTGGGATCGGCAGGCCAACAACAGCGCCAATTTCTCCTCGTCTTTCGCCTTATCACTAATCTTCATCTGTGTCAGAAGATCGCGAACGCGTTTGACCAAATCCCGAAAGCGCGTGTAACGGGCGTCGTTTGTGGCCATCAGAGTTTCGAGAGCTTGGCGAGCTTTCTTTTCCGAAGAACCAGCATAGAATCCCGATCTTGCTCCCCACGGTCCGACGAGTGGCGTTGGCCGGTAGTCGTTCAGGAAAAACTTCGTCAGAGCATCACGATCGAACTTACTGTGGAGCACGAACACGTCATTGCGCCAGCAGCCGCGCGCGGCGGAATCTGCCTGCTCGCTGACCAGACGCAGGATGCCGAGCGCCTTGAGGTAGTTCATCAGCGGTTCGGGAGTGCAGCCGGTGAGAATCAGGTCAGGCATGGTTGGACTCCGGGGGATTGTTGTCGCGGCTGGCGCGGGCGTCGGCGGCGCGCAAAATCGCTTCCAAGTATGCGAGGTGGAACGGGCCGAGTGTGTCCCGCAACCGCAGCATTCGTTCGGCCCAGCTTGGTTGGCCATCTTCGGACCGGCCAAGTTCCATCGGTTCGAGCGACAACATTACGACGGCGGGCGCAAGCACGTTGTTGCCGAGGTCGGTAGCGGGTAGTGTGTCGTTGTCCCAAACGCCGCGCGCAAACCGGCGATTGCTGTCGGGGATCGTTTCCTCCGGCAACGAGCGAATTGAAAGACGGACTTTGCCGTGATGAGCGGCGACCAGATAGGCAACGAGATCGCGGGCGTTCGTGGCGATTTGGTCGTCTCCCGCCATCAACACCGCCAATGCTGAGGCCAGTTCGTGGCGGAAATGTTTCCGTTTGTACCGGTGCCACCAGCCGGGATCACCCGTCGTTTTGTTTCGTCCTGGTGCTTTGCCCACAAAACGAGAGTTTTGCCAAGAACTAGGACGCGGTCGTCGTCCATCTTGGCCGTCGTCGATTGCGTCTTGAAAAACCGCGTGCGCCTTGCCACGATCGTGCCAGCGTGCGGCCAGTTTTAGCAAATCTGCCTCGCCCACGTTCGGCCCTGCCAGAATTACATCCAATTCACGGCAGACCCGGTCGCTATGCTGTGCGATGGATTGCCAGTCGGACTGCGAGAGCCGGTCGGCATCATTGGCGTCAAGCGGCGAAGCGGGTTCGGGGGCGGACAGAACGTCCACGGGTTTTGAGGATTTGATGTCCCAACCGATTTCCTTTTCGTATCCGCCTGCCGTCGCGTGAAGCAGATAAATCTGACCGGGAAAGATGCGGTTCGTTTCAACTGGCAACCATTGCTCATCAAGATAATTCCAGCGGTAAACAAGCTTGCGCCGTTGAGGAGCTTTGGCGAAATCCCGAAACTCGCCAACCGGCGCAGCGCAAAGTTCCTCGCGACGCGGACCGTCCATGTTCGCCGGCGGTGGCTGCTTTACTGGCCATTCGCGCCAGAAGACCTGCACATCGCACTCGTCGATCTCTCGCACATAGCGTTCGACATCAATGTCATTACCGGCGAGATCCGGTGTGGTATCGAATAACTCGATGAAATCTTTATGACGGATCACCTGCCCGTGTTGGTACGGCAAGGTGACTGCGGGCAGTGAAACCGGCGCAACGTTTTGAATCGTCGGAAGACGTTGACGGGCGCGTTCAAGTTCACCGGTCTCGTAAGGAGCGCTGAACTTGGCATGGAATTTCTCGTCAGCCGGTAAATCAATCCAGAACACCTGTGCCTTGTCGTTGTCCGTGCCGCGCCGATTACAGCGACCAAATCGCTGCACCAGCGAGGCCCACGGCGCGAGTTCGGTGAATAAGGTCGTGGCGCTGACATCCACGCCGGCCTCCACCACTTGTGTGCTGACGACAATCCTTCCGTGTTCGCCCGGTTCAGCCAGAAGCAGCTTGATCCGCTCCGCGCGTTCTTGCGGGCGAAATCGGGAGTGAATCAGCACAAGATCAGGCTTCTTTTCCCCAGGCTTAACCCGCTTCTCGATGTGATGAAAAAGCTCGCGCGCCCGCGCGACTGTATTCACAACAACCAACGTCCGTCCACCAGCTTTGCCATGCGCTCTTACAATTGCTTCTGCCAATCCCTTTGGATCATCCATACGGTGGCCGGCAGGCTGGAGCGGCTTTTGCGCCTCGCGCCGTTGCCGTACATCATCTCTTGCGAGATCGTCGGCTTTCAACTGCTCCAACCGCAACGACGACGGATCGAAATCCACTGTCTTCAACCAATTCCGTTGGAGCGTGGCGGACATCCAAATGCTGGCACAGCCGTTTGATGAGAGCTTTATTCGGAACGCTTCCAGTTGTGCGGTGGTGGCCAGTCCACTCCCCATTAACTGGATTTCGTCGAATACCCAAAGGCAATCGGTGTGCAACAGCCCGAACTGCATTGGCCACCGGTAGCGGCTCATGCCGTAGCCGCGATTCAATGCGCGAGACAGCAGCATGTCCTGTGTGCCAATCAGGATGGCATCGCGCTCTGGATATAAATCCCAATCCTTCGTCTTTTCACCGCCCATCAAGACGTGAACGGATATTGATTCGGTAAGCAGTCCCGCTTCCATCAGCTTTTCGATCCACCGCTCGGCGTTGTCGCGCGTTTGCTCCACCAGCACGCGCATAGGCAGGCAATAGACGAGGCGGCGAGCGGTTCGGTGACGGGTTAATTCATCAGTAAACAGGCGGCGATAGAGCCAAGCAAGGACTATGGCAGCGGTTTTGCCGAGGCCGGTCGGGATATCGAGCAACTGTGGCAAGTCGGCGCCGGCAACAAGGCGTTCTTGGTACGGATATGGACCGTAGCCTGTGGCCCGTTTGAATACTGTGCTGAAATTCTCCATCCAGCCTTCTCCAAGTGAGGAAACAATATGCTAACCAATTCCCAGTCCACAGAGAAGTAAATTGTTCACACGCTGCTCTGTGCAGCTCAGATCAATACGCTTGAAAGTAAATAGACCGATCAGTCGCGGAGAGTCTCCTTCGCCTTTATCTGTGCCCGGTCGACGATGTAGCTTCAGTGGGGCCGCGACAGACCGAGTAGATCGCCACATGGAGAATGAACCTATTTCCGAAGCAGGCAAACAAGATTTTAGGCCGCTAGCCAAGCATAACCTGGCCTTGGTAAAGATGGTCGAGGTTGCGATGGCCTCAAGCGATGTGGCCGCGAGAAACCAGGGCTCGCAGCGGCGACATCGAAGCGCGGTTTGGTCGCGAACGACCGAGCCATTGTCTTTGGGTTTTGCAGCGCAGCACCGCGAAGCGAGCCGGAGCGAAAACTCCCAAAGTCTATGGCGGGCCGCGCGCATAGTGTCGGTGCATCCGGTCAGGAAACCCAAAACGCCAGTAGGCGCTCGGTGCAGAGAGTATCAGATTTCAACGAAAGCGATGCGGCCGCGCAGTGATGTGCAAGCGGCGACATCGCATGGGCGTCTGCCATAGCCCATGTCCGGAAAAGTCTGGGGCTTTGCAGCGCAGGCATCACGCCGTTTTGATGGCCGTAGCGAAAGGCCCCAGTCTTTGCAGGGCGTCCAGGTAAGGCTGCTTCGCAAGTTCCAACGGGAAGTTCTGGTCTGGGTTTTGTGCGCGGAGTTGACTGAGCCGAGCGAATTCCCTACCGGCTGGCTACGCTTTCCACGCCACTGAAGGTCGCATTCAATTTCCGCTGCCATTCATCGCCAAATACCAACTCGAACACAATCTTTCGTTCGGGAAACTCTAACCCTAGCTCTGTCCAACTCCTTGCCTCTGCAAGTTTGTTGCAGAGCTTAAACACTTTTTTCTTGTAGTCCGTGTCATCGTTTTTCAGATGGATTCCCTTTGTCTCGACGACGAAAACCTTGTCGAAGTCCGCCTCATCCGCCGCGCTTACACGCGAAACAATGAAGTCGGGATAAATGCCGTGCTTTCGCCAACCTTGAATACGGTAGTCTTGGCGCGAAAGATTTCGATACCACCAGAGCAACTGGGCCTGCTTATCGAAGTACCACGCTACGCTCCGTTCGTCGGTGTTGACGCAATCTTCGGCGACCTGCTCGAACAGGCTCAACTGCAATGGCGAATTGTCTTCCCGCGTAAGCTTCCGCGTGCCTTTGCGCATCGCGATTTTGCTCGGCAACCGGTAGCCCGCGTCTTCCTTCAACAGCAGAAAGCGCAGCTTCTTCTCACTCACCAAGCCGGCAAACACTGCTTCCGCAAGCCGGTTGCGCTCGGACGCTGCGCATTTGACCAATTCCTGCACGATGAGGACAAAGTTTTTCACGACCATGTCAGCGTCGTATTTCCGCCCAAGTGTGGCGAGGACATCCCGGACAATGTCATGGGCAATCCACGGATTCGGTATGATCTCCAGTAATTGCCGTGTGGCGAACACGACATCCACCCCAGTGCCAGTGCTTGTGCGGTATTTGCGTCCCGCCTCCTTGATGAGTTCTGCTTTGTTCTCGCTTAGCGTGACGATGATCTCGGCGTCCGCTGAGTCCGCATGCACAAGCTGCAGATTGCGCACAACCGAGAAATTCGCCTTGCCCCAATCAATCCGACTCACGATGTCCGTCTCGTAACTGACCTCGCGCCAGTGCTCGCTCTGTTGCGTCACGAACACAGGCAGGTATATCTTCCCGGCAAATTTACGGAACTTCTCCCGTAGTTCGATTGCCTCCTCGCCTCGTTCCTCATCCTCCGGGGAATCCAGGACAACCTGACCGGCCAAATCGCCAAGGCCTTCCTGTCCGAATCCGGTGCGGATACTGTCCAACAACGGCTTGGCTTTCTGCCGAAAGCAAAACACATAGCTCTCGTCGAGGTCTCTGATATTCGTCTTGCGCGCGGACGGCTGGCGCAAAATCCGCCCGACCAGTTGCGTCAGGTTGTTTTTGGATGCCGGATTCGTAAGAATCGTCAGCACATAGGCGAACGCACAATCCCAGCCTTCCTGCAACGCCTGCTTGGTGATGATATAGCGAATGGGACAATCCCGCGCGAACAGGTTGATGCCCTCGATGTCGTCCTTCTCGCTCGATTTCACAGCGACTTGCCCGGCCATCGATGCCGTATTCCTTCACCAAAAAATCCCGCACATCCTCCGCGTGGATGTAATTCCCGCTGCGCTGGTCTTTGCCGGTGCGCTCCACCTGCACCAGAGCAAATTGGGCGGATGTAATTGCCAGTGTTCGCCTCATACTTCCGCGCGATTTCCTCCAACGCCTCGCGCTTCTTGATGCTGGCCAGCATCGTGTCTTTCCAGCGCGTGCTTTCCTTGTTATTGATGTGCAAATCCAGCTTGATCATTTCCTCGCGCTTCAACTCCACGCCCTTGATGTCCACCAGCACATTGCTGTCTTCCGTCGGCGTGGCGGAAAGCTCCACGATCACGGACGGATTCAACCCGCGCAACGTGTCCTGTGCCGTCTCGCTGTAAGCCTTGTGCCCCTCATCCAAAATGATAATAGGCGACAGGATCCGCAGCGTGTTGCCCAGCGACGTTTTCACCTGCCGCTGGAACAATCCCTTGCCGTCGCCGAACGCATCGAGATTCGGGAAACGCTCCAACAACTTCGCGTGACCTTGCACGTCGTCATCTTTCGGAAAGAATGCGCCGAAGCCGCCGCTGTCCTTGAACACTTTCAACGTCTCCTTGTTCTGCCGAGACGCCGACGGCAGCATCAACGTCAGCACGACAAGATTCTCCGCCGCGTCTTCCGGCGTGAACCGGTCCGTCTTTCTCGTAAATCACCGTCCGCCCGCCGCTCGCAATGTCCAGAACCTGCCGGTAGGGATGATCGCGGTCGTCGAGATGCTCAATCGTCTGCCGGTAAATCTGCGTCGTCGGCATCACCCACAGCACGAGGCCGGTTTGCTTTTGCCGGTAACTGCGGTTCACGAGGTCAACCGTGTGCGCCGCCAGCAACGTCTTGCCGCCGCCCGTCGGAATTTTCAGGCAGAAATTCGGCAGCGACTCGCCGAGCCCGTTTTTGCGCGAGCGGTAATTCTTTCCGCCAATTTCCTCCCACGCTTTCAGCGGCACGTCCAGCGCCGCTTCCTTGCCGCCGGCGGCGACGACCTTCTCATTTTTCACGCGCCAGCTGTTCAGCGCTTCGAGATACGCCTTCACCCGCTTGAGCGTGTTCTGCTGATATTCCTTGAGTTCCATAACGCGCTATCTGCGCCAGCTTGTAGATTTCAAACGGCAACTGCGCGAAGTCTATCCGCAGCGCGTCCAGTTGTTCCTGATCCAGATACTTCGTCGGCGCGAACACCAGCCGCCGTTTGCCGTTCGCCTTCAGCTTGCCGAGTTCCTCCGCCCGCTCCAGCGTGAGCGCGATCTTTTTCAGATAGTCAATGTCCGGCTGGTAAAATAGATAGACCTCGTGGTTCTTCGATTCGCCGACGAACTGCCGCTTCTCATTCACCTTGCGCTCATCGAACTCCTCGCCCGTGGCCGTGTAGAAAACGTACCGCGCCAACTCGTGGTAGCTTGGCAGGTTCTTCCCATCTAAAATACTTTCCAACTCAATCGCCTTGCCCAATGCGAAATAGCTGAACGTGCCGCCCAATCCTTTCCGCAAATCCTCGTCGCTTGCACATTTGACGCCTTTGATCACGCGTCGCACGCGCTCCGCCGTAATTTCGTCCGCGTAATCTTCGCACTCGACGAGGATAAACTTACGGTTGCCGCCGTCTTCTTTGTTCAATGCGAGAACGGCGTGCGCCGTCGTGCCGGAGCCGGCGAAGGAATCGAGAATTAAGCTATTGGAATTGGTCGCTATTTGTAAAATTCGCTGAATCAAACGAACTGGTTTTGGCGTATCAAAGATGTCTTGTTTTCCAAACACATCTAAAATCTCCTTCTTGGCTTCTTGCGTGTGGCCCACATCATCGTTGGCCCACCATGTCCACGGAGAAATTCCGTCAGATTCGGACAGGAATGTTTTTCTGCGAGGCACTCCATTCCCATCTTTGCCAAACCAAATTCGATTATTAGAGACAAGCTTCAGCAATACTTCCTCAACATTTTTCCAGCACGTTCCCGGTGGTGGCTTCACTTTACGACCTGACGGCGTCGTGATTACATACATTTGGTTCGGCCGGAAACCTTGTGCGGTGTAATCAGACGAAACCCACGGACCGCGCGGATCGTTATCAGGGTTTTTAAACGCAGCTCGCTGTTCGTCAGACTGCGGGACTTTATTGAAGGCCAGACGCTCATGGTTTTTTGCGAAGCAAAAAATGTGTTCGTGCGCGTCGCTAAAAATCAATCGTGCATCTGGCGAAGTGCGCTTCTGCCAAAGAATGTCAGCTATGAAATTGCCGTCTCCAAAAATTTCATCCATCAGGCATCGCAGGTGCGCAGCTTCGCTATCATCCATGCTCACAAAAATTGCGCCATCTTCGGCGAGTAATTCTCGCAATAACTTAAGGCGCGGCATCACCATGCAAAGCCATTTGTCGTGACGCGTGAGATCTTCTCGGTCAACGGCCTTACCGAGCCATTCCTGCATCATTGGCGAGTTGACGTTGTCGTTGTAGGCCCAGCCTTCGTTGCCGGTGTTGTATGGCGGGTCAATGTAGATGCACTTCACCTTGCCGGCGTAGGTCGGCAGCAGTGCCTTCAACGCTTTGAGGTTGTCGCCGTGGATGATGAGATTGTCGTCCAGCCGCACCTTGTCCGTGAGGCTCCTGTCCCTCTTCGGCACAAGTTCGTGATACTTGACCGTGAGATGGTAATTCTGAACGAGGGCTTTCCCCTTGAAATCGAGTGTGGCCATCGTGTTGCCGTGGTTGCTCGCGCAACCGCGACGACGGGAATCTAAAAACAGAAGGGGCGCGAACTCAACGCGCCCTGCCTCGAGGCACCGCTAAGCGCCTGTCAAACGAGACACGCCAAGCCGCGCCCGATGGGGCGCGTGCTCGGTCGGTCGTTTGACGGGCTTGGAAAATTAGCGGTTTTCGAGGCAGCCCGTAGCCGAAGCTACGCAAAATTAGTTTTCAGTTCTTCGTTTCGATCAGTTCTGTGTGGTTCTCCTCGTTGCCGGGCAGTCTCAGCCACTCGCTCCCCCCACGGCAAGCGTTTCAACGCTTCCCACGGTGTTTGACGGCGCACCATCTCGTGCTACGGTCTCGGATGTGGGGCGCGCTTCCAGCGCCGTCTTGTGGTCGAAATTGCCGGTGTCGTATGGACAGCAGCCGAAGCGAATCGGTGCGTTTCAACTCCTTGCCGTGTCGGCGACACACCCCAGTTTCCACCAGCGAGCATGGTGCGCTGGCAGGGCTGCGTTATTGAATCCAGCAGGGTGCAGTTGCTCGGCATGGCGGAGCGGTTGGTCGTTTCACGCGGTATTGATCTGCCTCTCCATACCTGCCAACTCCGCCATAATCGTCGCGAATGACGGCGGCGTGGCCATGAACATATCCACCATGCCCTGTGCAGATTCAATCTGACCAAAGATTCGATGGCACACGGAGCACCGTCACTGTGAAGTGGTCGCCCAAAGGTGCGGCAGTGGCAGGCCATGTAGGTTGCTGGCAAACGGAATGACTTCGGTGCCGGTGTAAAGCACCACTCCGCGAACCCAACGTTTGCCCACAGCACTGGCCATCGCCTGCAAACCCCGAACATCGCTTCCGCCCAATGTGGCGCCAGCTTTTATTTCCACCCCCACCAATCGCCCGGCACTGTCTTCGAGCACGATGTCCACTTCCTGTCCAGAAGCCGTGCGCCAGTAATAGAATTCCGGCTGAATCTCGCTCCAAGCCGATTGCTTGCGCAGTTCCATCAAGACAAAATTCTCCAGCACCCCGCCCGCCAGTGTCGCGTCCACCTTCAGCCGCTCGACGGTCAATCCCAAGGAATGGGCCAGCAGCCCCGTATCATCCAAATAAACCTTCGGGGTTTGAATGAGCCGCTGCCCCAGGTTGCTCGACCAAGGCCGCAACAGTTGCACTAGGAACGTCGCTTCCAACAGGGCGAAGTAGCGTTTCAAAGTCGTTTGCGGCAATCCAAGGGTGCGCGACAAGTCAGCAAAATTCAACAGGCCACCGGCACGGGTGGCCACGACCGAAAGCAGGCGAGGCACCGCCGTCACATCGGCGATATTGGTCAGGTCACGAACGTCACGCTGGAGAATCGTCGTCAAGTAGGACTGAAACCAGGCCTTGCGGCGCGCCGCGGTGTTGCGGGCAATCACCAAGGGATAGCCACCGGCCAGAATTTTCTCAAATAGTTCATCGCGCCGAACCGCGCTTGATTTTCCGGAAGACCAGACCGGCTGCTTGGAAAATAATGCGTCAATGAAACCCTCTCTCACGCCGTTCATTTCGCCCTGCGAAAACGGCCAAAGCGTCAGCAACTCCATGCGACCCGCCAGCGACTCGGACAACTTCGGCAGGAGCATCACGTTCGCCGAACCCGTTAGCAAAAACCGTCCTGCTTCCCGTTTCCGGTCAATGGCCACTTTGATGACTGGAAAGAGTTCGGGCACATGCTGGACTTCATCCAGGGTGACGGGCGTGTTCAACCCGGCAATGAAACCGTTGGGATCGCGCTTGGCTGCCGCCAAAACGCCGGGATCGTCAAACGTCAAATACTGGCGGCCATGTTTCACCAATTCCGCTGACTGCACCAAAGTGCTTTTGCCGGTTTGCCGCGCGCCGTTGACGAGGGTGGCCGGCGTGTCCGCCAACGCTTGAAGGAGATGTTCGGTAATGTGGCGATGAATCATGGCTGTATAATCAACCACAATACGGATGATAATCAACCACTATTTCAAGGTCGGCGAAGATCAGGCGCAACAGCCAGCAGACCCAAAAATCCTTCTCGATGATGTGCGGGCCGATATCCATTCGTTCGCCGGTCTCTTCAAAGACCGCGAAGCGTTCCGGTGTGGGCTTCCTGGCAAAATCAAGCATTGGATCGCTTCTCCTCGCTGATTTGCCGCAACCACTTGTGCATCCATGACGGCGCGTGAATCAGATCGGTGCGCAGGCATTTTTTGTCGTCCGCGCTCAACTTTCTTCGTAGCGTGTCCGCATGTCCGGTAGTCAGCCGATCCTTCCCGATATAACTGAGCGCCTGAATCACCGTGCCGCTGATGCGTCCGGCGGTGATCATGTTCCGGGGAGTGGTGCGTTTGAGTCTGATCTCACGGCCGCCGAGCTTCACACGGCGGGCGCTGCCCTCCGTCAGGTACACAACCTTGGCCGGCACTTGCTCGGACAGGCCCAGCAGGTTCGCGGCATACGCGCCGGTCGGTTGAACGCGAATCGCGTCCCGGTGCGCCAACGCGCGGGCGATGGCATCGGGACTGGGCGAGAGCAGGCCCAATTGCTCATGTTCCCGGGGATAGTCATACAACCCTTTGGCCAGTCGCCGGATGGTCTTCTTCTTCACGAGACGGAACAGCGTGATCCGCACCGATTCAGTGCTTCCCAGGTCTGCAAAGTCCCTTGGCGTGAAGCACCACCCCCTGCCGTTGCCGTATATGCGGCTAATGATCTTGTTTGCAATAGCTTGCATGTTCTGTACTCGTTTTTCCTGTAACGAAAGTTGACCAGTTTTCATTACAGGAAACAAGCCAAAAATCATCCCTCAGCCCGCCGCACGTCCGCCTCTGTGATCCGCGATTATCGGCGCACCGAAACGGTCAGCCACTTTCTTCAGCTGTCAGAGTATAGCGACCACACATGGCGCAATGTCCTTTACTTGAGCCAGTTCCCTTCCATGGGTTCGTTGCGCCGCTGCACAAGTCGCGTGGTGCAACGACTAATCAACTCCCAATGTTCTTTGCTGTGTTGTAAAAACGGTCGAAAAGATCCTTTTCAGGTCCGATAACCAGAGGCTCGTCAAACAGACCGGATCGAACTGCTAGGTCGGCACGGGAATTCATCATCGGTATCTTACGCACGCAGCACACTGTGTGGGACATGATGATGGCGCCCCGAAACTTCGATTCCCTCTTGCCGCGATAAAAACGGCCGACCGCTTGCCTTCGCAATTCATCGAGAACTTTAGTGTGTGCAGCTATCAGGTCATCCGCAGCGATTTCCGGACTCCGGTAAGTGCCCCAGATGTGATTGTCTTCATCCAGAATCGGCATAAAGCTGTCATGGTCCATGCGATTACTGATGCCCAGAACAACGATGCCAAAGTCGCAAGGATGATCCAAGCATTGACGGATCCCTTCTTCGAGCCGATCGGCGACTGTAATCGGGTTTTCAGAGTAAATCATCTTGCACGGCAGGTTCCAGTGTCCGCGAAACTCCACGGTCACATCTGGCTCGACAGAAGAGACGGTTGGCAGCCCCCCTGCACAAAAGATACAGGCTACCTCCAACTCAAACACCAGATTGCGTTGCTCTGAACTCTTGCCGCCCTCAGTCATCAGAGGGTTCCCCTTTGCCAGATTTGGCAGCAGCCTTGCGATGCTTTCGAAATGAGGGCTAGTGGACGCCGTGGCGATTGCTCTGACCAAATAGGACAGGCCGAGCGCGTGAGACAGCGCCCCTCTAAGCTTCAGTTCCTTTGGAAATGTCTCCGGATTTTCCGACCAACCCGGAAAGTTCTCCGACGCGAACAAAGCTCTCTCCAAAACCGATTCTGGCTGCACTTGGACGTTTCTCTCGGCCAAGAACGCGCGCAACCACCGGGCATCGTCACGTAGCCTGCTATATGAGGAGATTGGCGTGTTGTGATACGGATGATGAATCATGCAACCCCCCGCCTGCTGCGTTCCCTACTCGGCGGTGAGTTCGCCGGAAAGGCCGTCAACGTGGCTGCATCCTCCGCGGCAGAACTCGGGGTCGATGTCCATGATGACCGCGATGTCCAACTGAGGAGAGGCCAGGCGCGCGACCAGCAGGCAGCGACGCTGGCGAGTCTTTTTGCGCGGGCGGGGGGACATCTGCCGCATCCGGGTAGACCAATAGTCTGACCACGCTTCACCACCTGGCCCGTCAGGTCCATCCTGCACCCCTTTTTCAACTGTTGCGTCCACCGCGCCCTATTTGTAGTAATCGCTCGTATCCATTTCGATGCTCTCTCGGCTCACCCGCACCGCCCTGGGATCATCCACCGGTGCCCTCCCCTCGAACGTGAAAGGAAAGCTGCTCTCGAATGCAGCGCCGTCACCGCGACTCACATCTCCATCCGACCCATACTGAAGGTCACAAAAAATTGAACCTGAGCCCTTGAAATAGACAAATTCATTGTCGATATCAGAAATCTCCACTTCCGTATCCCAAACCCCTGTCGGACGCGTGTGGGTGGACAGGGTATCTAAATCATCAAAAGCTGGCCCTAGGACGAACTCCTCATCGAGCGCTTCCGTCAGCATCGTTTCCAATTTGTCGCGAAGTTCCTCGTGAAACTCCGCAATTAGATTCAGCGCCCTCCTGAACGTCTCGATGGTGCAGTCGATCCCCTCGCGCTGCTCCGACTCGGCCTTTGTAAGCTCGTCTCTAGTAATGTGCAGAGTCTGACAAAGAGCGTCGATTCTCTCCACGAAATCTGCGCATACATCATCCACTTTGCCGACGTACGAGTCTGGAAAAACATTCGGTTCGACGTAGCTGAAAATCAGGAACTTCGACCGGTCCCTTCGCGTGACCTTTCCGTCCGATGCGGTCCACCAACAGCAAGACTGAATTGCCTCATCTGGTGCGGCTATCGCAAAGTACTCACGAAATAGTTCACGCAACGCCAATGCGGAGAACGCAAACCGCAAGGGATTATCGGTCGCGTCCAAAATCGACCGAGCGTTATCATACATGATGCCCAAGTGCTCGGACGTCTTGTAAAAGAATGCGCCCAAATTGTTCATGACATTAACTCAACAGCAACCTGACAGCTTACGTCACGTCGCACTCTTTGTAAACGGCAACACATTAGTATCACGCGGCCTCCGTTGGCATCCCCAGCCGCACCTCCACCTGGGATTGTGGGCCTCGACTGCCCACACCCTCAGTAGGGGTTCCCCACATCATCTGTCAGGCAAGAGTTTCGAGTGGCGGTCGCGCCGCGTCTCTTGTGCACCCACCCGTTGTGACTCAGTGTCAAAAACTCAGTCGTTTTCGTACATGCTTGCCACCACAGCCGAACCGCGCGACACTATCAGCCGTGACCGAGATCAGACCATGCCAGGCAGTGACGTATCCGATGCCGCGCGAGCAACTGCGCATCCCCCACAACCCGTGCCCACGTCAAGGCCCAGCCGCAGAGTTGGCAGAGCCTGAGTTGGAATCGTCCCCCGCGCCCGATCAGAGAGTAAGTGATAATAAATCCATCCATGTTCGCCCACGTCCAAGAGCCAATTTGCGGTGCCGTAGAAGGAAGGCGCACTTCATTGGAAGAGGTCGTTCGATCTCACTCACTGGCGGGGCAGGCAGCGATGCCGCCGTGGGTTTTGGCACGGGCATGAGGGCAGACCCGCAGCCAACGAACACCTCGCGTTTATTCGGCCCGTCAGTCAAACCACATTTTTCCAATTCCACCGGCACCTACTTTTAACCTACTTTCTGGCTCGATAATTGACGTAAGTGCTTGCAGATCAAGGTGAAATTTTGACGTAAGTGCTTGCAAACCAAAGAGCGATTTTCTCCGAAACCAACCTGCGGCACACCGAAACCACGACGCTTTCACCCGCAAAACCAACCGCTTCCCCCTCAAAACCGTGCTGTTCCAGCACAACGGCAGGCCGACCCCATCTCATTCTAAGCGCCGTTTCCGTCTTGGTGCCGTTGTGGGTTTGTTCCACATGCTTGGAACAATCCTCCTTCACCCATCCTCCGGATGGCGATGGCATTGATGGCCTATGTATTCCGGATAACTACCGGATGGAGATGGGAAATAAATCCCGTTTCCACCGGGTGGAACTTGAATCTGTTTATGAGAGTGTGTCATTTGTCCAGTAGAACCGTTGAAGCACCTGTCAGCCCGAAAGTTGCAGGTCGTCAGACGCACGCAAGAGCCGTTGCAAGCTGTGGTCGGATGGAATTGGCACTACGCGCTGGGCGGTGGCTTGGGCTTTCCGAGATCGCGGCATAACATCTTGAGGAAGCCCCAGGGCCGCTTGATTGGCTTCCGACTCTCTTGGGCGTGCTGTAGCGCTCGGAACACCACCGCATTTCCCCAGTCCGCACTGAGTGCCTCAATGTATGGTTCTCGCCGCCGGGCTTCCCATTCCGGAAACAACCGCGCCGCGTAACCTTGGTTCTCTTCCGAAGTTGCCCGAGCAGCCGCCGCGCGCGCTTCGTTTTCTGCGGCGATCTGTTCTGGCGGAACCACGCGAGGAGGCCGCCCGCGTCGCCTTGCTGATGGCGCAAGCCCACTTACCGTATCCTCACGAGCGATGCCTGCTTCGTCAGGGGACGGCCTCTGCGTATCCACTCCGCGAGCGTACACTAGGGCGGCTTGTACCACGGGATGTACTCTCGGTACGGGGTCAGCCACCCGAAACGTCTTCCCGCTTGACGACGCAGTAGCCAACCAGACTTGCCACGAAGCTTCGGTCGAGATACCTCGGGCTGGTCGCGGGCGCAGTCCAGCCCCACCAGTCCGGTAACGGCATCAACGTGAGTGGGCCTTTGGGGGGCTGCTCTCGGCTGCAGATGCGACATGCGACCAAATAGTTTAGGGCTTCGCTCAGACGGTTCTTCGTCAAGGTGGTTAGCAAGAGCAACGCCTCTTGGGACTCATATCGTGCGCTCGGTAGGCCAATCCGGTAGGAATGATCGAGTATCACGTCCAGCACGAGGTAGGCGTTCCGATTGAGTTTGCAAAACCGCGAAGCCCGACGCATCACGTCCACCAAAAGCGAATAATTTGTCTCATTCATAGAATTAAACCTTTGGTAGTCACTCTGGAAGCGGGTTCATGCTGCCATTTCTGGGTTGATACGCTTTGCCCGGCGCTTGGGCTCGGTCGCTGGACCGACGCGAAATTTATTTAGCGCTTTGTCAACTGCGACTGGGTCAACCAATACGCACCGACCAACCTTGAAATGGGGAATCCGTCTTTCTGCCAGCCATGTCGCGTAGGTTCGCAAGCTCACGCCAAGTCGCGCGGCATCTTCCCGGCTGCGATGGTACTTTTTGATATGCGGGGTGACGACGGAGTTCTCAGCCTCTCCCGGGGCGATGCTGTCCTGGCTTCTCGTACTGCTCTGCATCTTGGCGCTTGAGATTCGCACATCGACTTGGCATAAGTGTCCGACTAGATGCAAAAATGTCCCTTTTTTGCTGAGGTGGCACCGAAAGGAAACATAGACCCGTTGCGGCAGTGCCGAATGCACTGGGTCTTGACCCGCTCTCCAATTTTCCCGATGCCCAAATGCCCGGAAAGTGGAGCTAAGGCCCCGCTTCCCAACATTCATCGGCTACGGGAAGCGTGGCGAGCGGCACATACTTGAGGCGACGCCTAAGAAGTCGAACAAATCGGAGTCGGTCGGTAAGAGAAAGATGGCCCTGATGGAAGTGGAAGTTGACGATAAAACTGGTCAGCGGACTCGGGTCACGGCTGTTCGCGCTTCTGATCTTCGCTTCCAAGTGCAAGAACTACTTCACTCCATTGGCACCCCCGAGCCTTGGCAGGCGGTTGTCGCCATCGAGACAGACCGGCGGATTCGAACCGCCAGAGGTCATTCGCGTAGGAATTGGATTTTTAATACCGGCTGCATACTTGTCGAGAGAGGCGAGGGCCTCTTTTGTGAGATTCGCGAGAGACTATCCACACTTGCAGGAGGAGGCTGGCTCACTTTCGGCCAGCTTTCGCGGGTTTGGTTGGACACACGGGCTGAGTACTCTGCGAAGCTGATCTCTCCAAGATGCCGTCTAGCGCGGAAGCGCCGCTTTATGCGAAATGACGAGAGGAAAACTTTGCGCCGTTGGATCGCCAGCAAGCCGTGGACGGATCACACCGAAGGTGGCCATTCTCGTATTCGTGTTTGCGATGATTTTTGTTGGTGGTTTCTGAAGCAGCTCGCCGCTGATTTGGCGCGCGAGGTCTGCAAGAAGAAAATCAAAGTGAACAAACAAGGCCTTCAAATGCAGGGTGGCAAAGTCGTTGGGATCGAGAGGCGCAGTCGTGACGCGCTGGAGTACAACGCAAGGCTATACTCGAAGACTATCGGTATGACCTTCGAGGAGATTACCGAGGAGTTGAAAACACCGGACATCGCTGACTCCGATTTGCCGCCCGGACTATCGCTTGAAGCCACGCTCGATTCCAGAGAGCGATTAGCCAGTGAGCGTCAGCGAATGAAGATCTGGGACTCCGCACTGTCAGAGCTTCCTAATGAGTTTTTCCGCCGAGACGACAGGTCCATGCTGAGTGTCACATTGATGAAACTTCGACAGGACAGCCTCTCGCAGAAAAAGAGCGGACACGTCACGATCAAGGCCTTCGCCAGGGAATTGGGTGTCAGTCGGTCCACGCTCTATGACCACCGCAAAAAGTGGCTGAAGTTCTACCGCAAGTGGAACCGAGAGAAGGAACATCAGCGGACTGTGAGTGGTGACCAAATCGACCGCCCGAAAAGTCTGGAGGCGCAAGGTGTACAGGTGACTCATTCGCCGGAAATGGTTGTTCGCCCAGTTCACCTCCCGAGGAACTACGTCGAGGTTGCCAAACCGCATCTGGATGTGGTGCGGCTTTACGAAAGCAACTCCCGTGATTCAGAAGGTAAGAAATTGACCCGCGCCGATCTTGTGGCTTACATGAAGAGCCTCGAAGTGGATGTCCAATGGTCAGTTCGCGAACGGCTAAAGGAAGTGGGCTACGGGGAGGACAAGTTGTACGCGATCGGGTTTCCGCGGCCAAGAAAACCAAGACCTCCAAAACCCTCAACTGGCAGCAGCTAGCATAACCACGCTGGCGCATATCATCGCCATCTTGATCGGCAGTGGCGGCGACGCGGGCTGCGGTGAACATGCCCTCCCTTGTGATTTTCCCATCGCGCCAGTTTCTCACTGGGCCTCTGTCTCGCTCAACCGTTGGCGGCTTTCATCGTCACGATCTTGCCGGCGGCATCGGCGGCGGGCCGCAACGCCCAGAACGCGGCGGCGGCTGACTTGGTGACGATCTGCTCGTAATGGCGTTTGCAGATTTGTGGGCTGTTGCCCATCTGATAACTGACTCGCGCCACGTCCTGCCATGCGCTCAATGCATAACTGCCAAAGCTGTGACGCATGACGTTAATCGGCCAGCGTTTGAGACCGGCGGCGGTGCGGAGCTTGTGCAACTGCTCACGCAATCCCTCGGCCTGTACCACGGCACCGGATTTTTGGACGTGCGGGGTGAGCCATGCGACGGTGGTATCATTCAACGTGACGACACGGCGGGTCTTGGTCTTGGTCGTCCTGGCCTCGATTGTGACAGTGCGTTCAACGAGATTGATCTTCGACCAATCCAGCCGGGTCAGTTCGCTGACGCGGATGCCGCAGAACGTGCCGAGCACGATGTAGGGCAGCAATCCGTAGTCGTCGGCGTGCGTCAATACCGAGGTCAATTCGGCAACTGTGAACACCTCGGGCTCCGGCGGCAGGCTGTCGTCTTTGCGTGATTTAGCGGCAGGATTCTCGACGCACCACTTTTTGGTGATGGCAATATTGAACAAATGCACCACGGCGCGGCGATAGTTGTGGCGGGTGGTCGGGTGCGAGGCGGTGCGGTCAAGCCATGCGGTGATCTGGTCGGCTTCGATCTCGGTAAAGCCACGGCTGCCAAAGTCGGCGGCAAACCTGCGCCAGTACCAGCGGAGATTGTCCACGGTGCGTTGCCCGCGTTTGCCTGTCAATTCGCTGATGATCTGTTCAACGCCATCGGCGACTGCTGGGGCGGCGGCATACTGAGCCTTGCGGCTGATGTAGTATTCGACCGCCTCGCGCAAGCTGGCATCTGGGTACGATGCGAGAAGCTTGTAACATTCGGCAGCCTCGACGCGCTTCGACATGGGCAACTCAAACCCAGCCTTGCCGGCATTCTGGCGGTCGTCGGCAATCTGCCAGGCGCGGCTGATCGCATCGGCCTCGGTCTTGAATGACTCGTAAACGCGGGCTCCGTCCACGACCACGTCAATGCGCCATTGGGTATTGCCAGAGGGCAGGGGGCGTGATAGGATTTTGGGCCATGAGGGTTTGCGACGTGATTTCTGGTTCGTGCGTGACTCGGTTTGTACTTTCATCGGGTTTGCCCTTTCCCGTGTACAATGTCACGCAAAGTCACGCACGAAGCAAGACAATTGTTGTAAGTGCTTGATTGCGGGCGTAGCATAGTGGTAATGCGCCAGCCTTCCAAGCTGGTGAGGTGGGTTCGATTCCCATCGCCCGCTCCAGTCTTCATTTGCCGGCGTGACGGCCTTCGGCTGGCCGGCCAGCCATTGTCTTAGTGCGCGGAGAGGTACCGAAGTGGCCAAACGGGGCAGACTGTAAATCCAAAATGGGCCATTTTCGCAACTCGCTGAAAGCGGGTGGATTGCGAAAAACACTCGGTAAAATATAGCGATTCTTCACTTTCCCCGTGTTTCTATGTGTTGCCCGATTTAGCTCCTTTTGCGACGATCTGTGACAACGAGTGTGACAACGGCTGGACCGTGTTTTGGTTGAAAGTTCCAAGCCCTACAGCAAGGCCGCGAGCGACCTGGGGTGTCGTTGCGCGGCTAGCGCATGGAAGCTGTCAAATCTAACGCGTGCTGAGCGCCGCCCTGCGTGGAACTGAAGACTGCCTTGTGCGCCCAAGTTACCACTTGCTCATTCACCATTGACACGTCCTGCGATTCAAGCGTCGCTGCTGCTGGCAGGCGCTGCCACGTCGCGAGTAAGCACAAGAACGGGCAAACTGGAAAAAACAAGATGACATTCTCCATCAATAAGCCATTCGCGCTGTAAGGCTGCGGCGTCGAAGTTGGATCTATCCAAAACACGGGATTATCGCTTGTCAGGAAATGGACACCGGTAGGTGCCTGCAAGAACGTCCAATGCATACGAGCGATTTGCTGAGTAATTTCCCAGCCCATACTGAGAATCGGCGCCAGGCTGACGACTGGCAGCGCCTTCGCCTTGACATTGCCAAGGACGATATCTTGCCGTGCTTCGACAATATCTCCTTCGATACTGACGCCGCGTTTTCTCTCAACTTGACGCATGAGGGACCGAAAGCCTTCAGAGGTCGATGCGCCTGATACAGCCAACTTATTCAAGAAACCGGTCGCGATCTTTTCGACCGCTTCGCGTTGCCGGGGTACACGCGTGTAAAGAAATCCCATGAACTGAGCCAACGCGCCGATGTCCTTTCCCGAAAGAACAAAATCTCTCCTGCGCAATTTGGCAATGACAGGCTCAACAGCTGTTTCGCTTATTTTGAGCAAATCGTCAACGCCGCGGTACGCATCGCCTGTTTCTGTCCGTACAGCGTAGTAGTCTTCTCTGAAAGCGATTTTCTGTGTGCGTGTGCTTGAGATTTCCCGTTTGAGCAAATCTGTAACCCAAACAAACGACTTGTTCTTGGTCGTCGAGATCGCAGGGTCTCGCCACGCCCGAAGATAAAACTGCGGATTGTAGTGGTCATTCACGGCGTGAAAGTAGACGAGGTCACCTTTTCTCGCAAGTGGGCCGACATACATCTCTGATCTGTGAGACTACGTGGTGATTGCCATGCAAAGACTCGAAACCTTGCCGCTTCGGCGTCCCATCTGCCCCGCGCCGCCGCTCACAAAGTTCCGAGACTTTTCTTGGCGAGGGCTATCCGACTCGCCTGCGATGTCGCCGCTGCGAGCCGTGGTTTCTCGCGGCCACATCGCTCATCAAAATGTCAAACGCGCTATTAGCTCTGTTTTGGTAATGAGAGAGCTTAGCTCCAACTGGGAGCCATCAAGGTGACAATCGAAATACGCTTTACATCCGTGGGGTACTCTACATGCATGAAATGGTCGGGGTAAATCCACCAATCCCAGTACACATCCCGCTCCCCCGAAAACATAGCAACTGGGCCTCCTGATTCAGCAGGTGTTCCCAAAGTGTTGCGGACGCGTCCACGGTTCATGTCCGCAGCGAGGCCGTGCGGCAACTGGTAGGGGTAGGCGTGGTAACGTGCTTGTGGTCGAGGCCCTGTGCAAATGAGAATGCAGGTGATCTGACCTCTTGAGTCAACGAGCAGCGCGACGCCTGTGCGGTAAAAACTGATGTAGTATGCGTCGTCGAATTCGCGGTGTCGTCGGGATCGTCGTGGCTTGTCCTCCAAAAGCAGGGCGACATCCTTGAGCTTTTGATCGTGGACGCTGCAACCAAGCAAGCTCTCTAGTCCAATGTCCATACTTCGACCGTTGTAACAAGATCAGGTTGCCGCCGCAACGCGAAAGCCTCTCGACGGGGGGCGGAGTGGCAAATCTTTGCCCTTTGAGTGGATTGAGCCGAGAGCTTGTAGAAAAACCTCGCATCTGATAGACTAGCCGCCGATGGAGAAATGGCCAGCCACAGAGAATCGAACTGAACCAACAACCAAATTTTGCGCAGTTACAGCTACGGTCTCGCTAGAGAACCGGAAATTCTCAAAGTGCGGAGGCCGACCGAGTACACGCCCCACAGGGGCGCGGCTTGGCGTATCTCTCTGCACGGGCGCTTCCCAGTGCCTCTAGCGAAGGGTGCGTTAGAGATCGCACCCCCTCCTTTTCCCACCGTTGTTGCAGTTGCGCGTACCGTGGAGACAGGAAACGCATGAAAGCGAAGATGGACGTGAACGCCAAGTCTATCACTGTCGAAATTCCTTGGATTCTTGCGACGCAGCTTGAACATGTGCTCTATGCAGGTAACATCCCTGCCGGTGTGTCTTATAGTGTCGGGGGTGCGACCCGAAAATACTCGTTCGACCGTCGAAGGCATAACGTTGAGACAATTCAAGCCGCTCTGAAGAGGGCGAACATCCCAACTATGTCCGCAGAGGACAGAGCCGAACAAGAAAGGGCAAGGAAGATTCCCATCGCAGCGACCACACTGACAAGGGGAATGACGGGAAGTGCGATGCGTGGGAATGACTTCAAAACCCTTGGGGACTTGGCGGACAAGACCGAAGCGGAGTTGGTCAAGATGCACGGGGTTGCTGGGAAAACCCTCAACCACATTAAGGCGGTGCTAGAGGAGCACCACTTGTCCTTGAAGGATTAATGTGCGTCCGCCAAAGCGGGACGAATTCCACTGCGCCACTTGCTTGCTCTCCATGCTGCATTTCTGATAGGAACGCGGTGCCGACAAGAGAACGTTGAGTTGTCAACGGGAGACGTGTCCGTTGGGGACTGATTGAGGCTGAGATGCGCTTATTCAAGAAAAGGGTATGGGTACCACCCAGAAGTTCGCTTCGTTTCCGTCTGATGCTGGCTCGGAACCGCTTACTCAAGAAGACGATGGATGCCCACGAGTTGGGACTCGCGGCATTTGACCACGACCAAAAGGCTGCTCTAGCGGGATACTCAGCGAGACTTTTACCAGACGAATTTCGGTTCGGGGCAGAGGTCTTTAAGAGCGAGCGTCTATACTTTGATGCACTTCGCTTCGACTGGTGTGCGTTTCTGGCGCTTGGAGATACGGCTGAGAGAACAGCCGTCATGTCGCCGTATTGGAAAGGTATGAGGGACTGGCAACAGGGTACGCGAGCGCCATCTGTTCCGGAAAGGGTTTTGTTACACGGGAGCGGTGGAATAAAAACACTTTCTCCCGAACCCGAAGAGGATTCTTGGCAAAGGATGACACGCAGGTTAGCCATGTATGCCGAGGCACGGAAGATACGCGCCATGGAAGGCGAGGGTAAGAATGATCCATGGATGTACAGCGCGTCCTACACTTTCACATCAGTGTTCTGCGACCTTTGCGGAGAACTTAACATTGGCTTTCGGATGGGCGAACACGCCGCTTTCTCGATTTATGTGATTGAGCAAGTGAGGTGGATCAAGTCGTATCGGATAATAATGTAAGATGTTGTGTGTAGGGGTGTTTTTTGCACGGTCACAGAGGCGACCGAAGGTGACGCGGCAGCAACGCTTTTCGTACTACATCAACAAGGTGTTCCACCTCGAAAGGCTTTTCAAGGACAGCAGCCACATCTGGCCAGTAACTCAAAAACTTGCGGCGAGACCCTTCGTAGCCAGAACAAATCACCACAGGTAGGTTTTGCAGCCGCTCGTGAGCCTTCACCATCATGTATAGCTCGAAACCGTTAATGGCGGGCCGCGCTAAATCCTGAATCAGCAAGTCTATCGGCTCTGTCAGCAGAATTCTCATGGCTTCTGCGCTGTCGGTTGTAGTTAGGACCTCGTAACCGTGTGGTTCGAGAACGTGCTTATAGACAGACAGCGCGCATGGTTCATCGTCCACACAGAGAATCCGCACTGGCTTCTTGTCGTCTGTCATCAGCAACCGCTCCTTTGACCGACTGCCCTGCCGAGTCTATTCTGCCGCCCCGACCGAGGCCGGCGCAAGGGGAGACGTCGTTCAGCCTGGACGCGCAAGGTCGCCGCCCTCAATGGTCTCTGCCATCCATCAAATCGCCGTCGCCGGGTTCCAAGGTCCTGCGCGGCCTGAATTGGCGAGCCAGCCTCTGCGCTTCGGCAATTTCCGCCGCCGTCATGGTTGATTCAATCTTTGGCAAAGCCTTTTTCGCATCCTCATGCCCTTGTGCTGCCGAAAGGCTAACCCATTTGTAGGCTTCGACGTTATTCTTGCTCACACCTTCCCCGCCGTAATAGCACACACCGAGGTTGAATTTGGATGCCGCGTGATCCTGCTCAGCAGCACTGAGAAACCACTTCGCTGCCTCAACAGCGTTCTTAACGACGCCTACACCTTTGTAATAGCACACGCCAAGGTTGTACTGGCCGCCTACCTCGCCCTGCTCAGCAGCTCTACGATACCATTTCGCGGCCTCGACCGGGTCTCTCGCCACGCCTGAACCGAGCGCGTAACAAACGCCAAAATCGCGTTGGGCTTTTGCATGTCCCTGTCCAGCGGCTTTGCGATACCAGTTTACTGCTTCGCCCACGTCTTTGGGCACTCCCCAACCGTTGTAGTAGCAAACACCCAAGTTCGATTGAGCCTTTGCGTTGCCGTTTTCAGCTGCTTTGCGATACCAACGTACAGCTTCGACGGCGTCTTTCGTCACGCCCTCGCCCCTCTCATAGCAGACACCGAGATTGTATTCGGCCTTCGCGTGGTCCTGTTCAGCAGCTTTAAGTAACCATTTTACAGCTTCATCGTAGTCTTGGCTCACGCCGTCACCGCTGCAATACCGTAGGCCAAGCTCACATTGGGCCGCTGCATCGCCCTGTGCTGCTTTCGCTTTGATATCGTCAATCATTCTGCGATCAACCTCGCTCCGTTGGCCGGACAATTGAACGACGGCACTCAGCGACAGAAAGAGTAGTAAGATGCCGCACCAAAGAATCGACAGTGGCTTCTTGTTCACTTTGCCTCAGCCAGATTATCGGAGAGAGCATGTTACCTTTCCAGACATTTCGCAATGAGGGCGCGAGACGACACCCTACGACACGCTTTTGCTGATCGCAGTGATGATGATGGAAGCGACGAAGGGTCTGGTGCGGTCAAGATCGGCATAGCGTTTAGGCAGCACCTGGACGGTGGCGAGGTTGTTTTCCCGGAGCAAATCGGCCAGCCGACCGAGACGCCAGCCCAAGATCACCACATCGGCGGTGGAGAAGGTGATCTCGAGTTTTTGCGGCGGCGCGTTCTTGTCATCGCCCGCGTCTGGATTGGGTTCCAGGGTGTAATCAATCAACTGGCTGATATGAAAGCCGTGGCGGTGCTCTTCGTCGAGATGGAACTCGACGCAGGCGCAATACTTGCCGGCGGTGGTGTAGCAGGAATCTTCTTTGGTAAGTGGCATGGTGGTTGAGGGGTTGCAGGGTTCAGACACCGATGCCGCGAGAGTGGCCGGTGTCGCCAGGCTGGGTGATGCCCCGTCGCAGCTTGCGGCGGGCGGACTGCTCTTGCTGCAGAGGTTCCTTGACCGTGCGAGATCGTTTGAGGCCGCTGGTTCGTTTGACGGAGTCAGCCAGTTTGACGGATTCAGCCTGTTTTATGGACTCGGTTTGCTCAAACTTGGTCGTGACAGTTTCCTTTTGCTCAATGACGGACCGTTCGCGAAGCCATCGCTGCACATCTTCGGCCACCTGTGCGAGCCGTTGCACAGGAGATAAACGCGTGGCGCGGAACACTCGCGGCGTCTGACGCATCGGACGCACGGTGCGAAAATCTTGGTGCACCGTGGACACCGGTGCGCTGACATTTTGCTCTTGCTGCGGTTGCCGCAGGAAACCGAGTTTCGCCAGGTCATCGCGGAGGCCTTGGAGTTCGACGGCAGCCTTGCGTTCGTGCGAATCGGTCACCCGACGCGCGAGCAGTTCGGCATCATCGGTGAACACATGCACACGCTTACGGCCGCGAGAAATGGAAACGTAGAACTGTTCACGATTCACCGCGCCGAACGAGCGGGACGATGCGACCAGAAGCACGTCATCGACGGTCTTGCTTTGTGACGAGTGCGAGGTAACGGCGTAGCCGTGGGTGAAGGTGTTGAAGGTGTTCGGCAGCATCCGCCCATCCGTCAGCGAAATGCGACCGTCACGGACGCCTTTCACACGCACGCGCTCACCATTCACGAATCCGGGCGCGTTGGCTTGTAGCAAGAGCCAGTCGCCAGAGGCGACTTTCAACTCTCTGGCTTCGCCGACATCAAACGATGCCGCGCAACGGCTGGGATTCAACGCGGCTTCGCTGCCATCGTCGCGGCGCAGTTTAAGTGTGTTCTTTTCGATGGTCACTACTTCAGCGGTCTCGCCTCTGACGAACGACTGCGCGGCGCGGACGAACCGGATCCGCTGGCCCGGCTCGAACTGGTGGACATTCTGCTTTTGGGCGGCAGTCCACGAGAGCGAATCGAACACACGCAACATGTGCTCATCTTTGCTGACAACTCCCTCGGCCTTCAATGTGTCGCGCAGCTTCTCGGTCACCGCTTCAATCTCGGCCCAAGTGGGCGAGACCAGCAGCGCCGACCGGCCTTGCTTCGTAGCCGACAAATACGCATCGGCGGCGCATTGGTAAAGCTGCCCATCCTCTGTCGCCGCTTCCGTGACCGCGCCAAGTTCCACGAGCTTGGCAAACGCCTTGTCAGTCTGTTTGGCGGCAGCCAATTCGACGACCTGACGGAAGACAGCGGGTTTCTGGCGACGGATGGTGGTCAGTTCGCTGAAGCGGTAGGAGGAATACTGTTCGAGGATGCGCAGGGCGTCGCCGCGAGCAACAGAACTGTGCTGGCCGGTGTCGCCGGAGAGCACCACACGAGCGCAGTTACTCACGGCCAGATTGAACAGTTTCACCATGTCATCGAGGCCAACGGCGCCGGCTTCATCCAGAACAATCACGCTGCGGGCGGAAAGTGTTCGCTGCATGGTCCAATCCGTCAGCAGCTTGGCAAGCGTGACTGCTTCCAGCTTGTCCTTACGTAGCGTGTCGGCAGCGGCAGCAGTCGGAGCGCAGAACAGAGCCTCGAAACCTTCATTTTCGAGTATCCGGTTCAGTTCAACGAGGACCGTGCTCTTGCCGGTGCCTGCCAAGCCGCGGAAGCCGGTGAACTGATCGGCACTGGTGAGCACATGCGCCAGGGCTTTGCGCTGGTCCGGGCCGAGATAGGTGGCTGGTGCATAGCGGTTGGTGATCGGAGCAATGGTGTCGATGGTGGCGTTGACCATACGAATCAAGGAAAGCTCCTTGGTGAGAATGTCGCGGGTCGAGAACTCCGATCCCACGCGCACCAGTTCGGAGCGTTCCGCCAGCGCATTCTTTAGCAGGGGCAGGTTCAGCTGGCCGCAACCTTTGATCAGGGCGGCTTCCAAAATCTTGTGTTGCGGCGCGACCGAAGTGCGCTCGAAAACGTGTTGCACGCCATTCTCGACGGCTTTATTGATCGTGACTGGATACGTAAACTCTTGCGGCTGACCGTTAGCCGCTGCGACCACCTTGCGTAGTGCGCGACGTTCCAAGAAGCCGAGTTCCCCGAGTTGCTGTTGGCGGACTTGCTCATCAGTGGCGCCCTTGAGTTTTTTGGGGCGAGTCTGGTGGACGAGGTGGGCGATTTCATTTTTTGTCAGCTTGCGACCGAGCTTTTGTTCCTGTCGCTGGACGGCCCTGTCGCGTTCCTGGGACCGTTTGGAGAACCGGTCGATGAGGGTGGGCGACACACCCTTGATCTCGAAGGCCGAGCCGGTGTGACGCAGGGCGTAGCCAAGCTGATGGAGATGCCGGGCCAGTTCGTTGCGATAGACGGCGGTGGCGTAATGGATGGCGTCGAACATGGCGGAGGTTTGCAGCGCCTTCCAACGTTGCTCGGTCTGGTCCCACGTGCCGTTGAACAGGACGAAATGCGTGTGCAATTGCGGATCGAGTGCGCGGGAGGATGTGTGCACGAATGCCGCGCCGACCAAGTTGCGGGTGACGCGATCTTGATCTTGAATGCCGCCCTTGCGGATTCGCGTGGCTGAGAACTGCTCCAACTCGCGGAGCGCCAGCACGGAGGCTTCCTGATGGGCTTGCAGGATACGGCGGTCATCCATCATGACGGCGAGAATGGACACGGACTTGGGCGGGGCGCACTGGAAGTCGAAGAAGATGCGCCGCTCCCGGGAATGTTGCGGCGTCAATTGCTCCCCGGTCATTGGATGCACGTTGTCACACAGTCGCAGGAACGCCTCCCGTGTGACGGTTTCGCTGGCCATCAGTCCCAGGTGCTCTGCTCCCTGACCGATCCAGTGGCCGGCTTGGGACTCGTTCTGTGCGTAGTAATCGTTGTGTGACAGGTGGTCATCGAAGTAAGTCGTGGCGGCGGCTCGGTTCTTCTGTGGTTTGGCAGTGAACATGGGTGAGAGGTTAACGAGAACCTGGTGTGAAGTTGTTCCCAAACGGGAACCACTTGGCGAGTGTCCGTGTGGTGAAATGGGCGGCAATGAAGGGGCCATTTATCATTCGCCCGCAGTCTGGCACAAGGGCCTGCGTGTGTTGTGTTGCCCATACACAAGCTAACTGGGTTGGCTGGGCTATAACGCCACCGATCTCAACAGTTCTCATGCCAGGCATCGTAGCCGGAAGCGCCCTGTCGATTGTCCGCAGGTGCGAACAATCTAGGTAGGCCAAGTGTGGCATGAAAATGGAAGAAATGGGTAGGACACCAACCCCTCCTTGGGCCGATCAGCGGCTGCTGGAGGCGGGTGCGCTTGGCTGCTCGCCGCCGCGCGCCAAGGCTGTCCGACAGAAAATCGAGAGGCGAGCTAAACGCTGTCGGTGAAATCGTCAAGATGCCGACCATAGGAAACTGAGAGGAACCGGGTATGAACACACGTATTGATTACGGGCAGATCGCCGCGAAACTGGACTATGCGGCGTTGGAAAAGAAGTTGGAACAGATAAACCAGCGCGAGCCACCGAAGAAGCGCAAGACTGCGGCCACCGTGCTGGAGCCACTGCGCGAACGATTGCTGGCGCTCCATAGCAGAGGCTGGAGCAGCAAAGAACTGTCAGACGAACTGAAATCCGCCGGCGTGCCCGTGAGTCCGGGGCGCTTGCGTGAGTGTCTGAGCCGCTGGACGGCGGGCGGCGACGGAGCCGCCAGGTCGCGCACTCGCCGCAAACCGAAACGCGCTGCGGTGAACACGCAGGCGACGATTCGGGCGAGCCACACCGGACGGAGCAACGACGATCAGACCGAACAGGGGCAGACGGCGCGTTGAACGCAGTCGCGGGGAACCATCACCGCTGACTCGCTGGTGGAATGCTGGCAGACCCGGCGCGGCGGACGCTTCTATCGCGTTCCGCTCGCCGCGTCTGCGGCGCTGTCAGCGCGTACCGACGGCTCATTGCTGTCCGTGGCTGCGCGCTGCTCGCCACCGACAGCCAGGACGCGACCGTCAGTTGGCGGTCAGTCTTTCGGTGGCAGTCCGTGGTCGCGGACACACCCTGTCCACACAGTGTTCTCTTACTGACTTCAATCATTCCCATCGCCAACTGCGAGGGATACTCGCACGGTCCTCCACACGTCTTGTGTATCACCAACACGGTCGAGTGACTCTACATTGTGCTATCTGTGATCGCATGATTCCGCTGTATCAATCATCAACTTCGCGTGAGCGGCCTTTCGATTGTACGGCTCGCTGCGCGCCGTCAAGATTTTCCTCGCTGCGCTGCGGTCCACCGCTGTCGCTTCTTGACAGTGCTCGCTTCGCCAAGGGGCAGGCTTTTAGGACTTCACGCTGGAGAAACTTCAAGCCGAGAACCATTCTGACCGCCGCGCCGGTAGCATCCTGGCAAAACTCAAAACCGACACACTGCCCGGTATCAAGGCCGACAAGGTCGCCAACCTCAAGACGGTGCGCGACGCCTACGCGTTTCGCCACCAACTACCAGGGCGGCACGGACTCGAAGGCCAGCAGCGAACGCAATACCGTTGAGGACGCGGTCAAGTGCATCACCGACCGGCGCATCCAAATCCAATTCGCCGCCGATGGCGGTCACGATCTTTACAGCATTGGCATGCCCGATTACAAATCCAGTTCGTGAAGCAGTTGGTCGACGCTCAGGCTGTGGTGGGCGGCTATGTCTTTGAGGATGTCGTGCAGTGTGCCGACTTTGATCGGATCGTGATTTGGCACGGTGACGTGATGCTCGCCGCCTTGCTGTTTCGCCAAGCGGATGTGGGAGCCGGTTTGCCGGAGTACCGTGTAGCCGAATTTTCGCAGAGCGCGGACAAGTTTAGGCCCGGTGCAATCGCGGGGCGTTTTCACACTGTTAGGACTTCATCCCGCACGAAGTGCAGGCGGATGATACCGGGTCGTTCGGGATCGTTTTCGTCGAAGTGACACGCGACGGCATCCTTGACCATTACTCGCAAGTTCTCCATGTCTTCGCCTTGCGTGAAAATAGAATGGCCGAGGGCGCGCGCATTGTACCCGCCTTCTTCAGCTTCCCGAACCTCAAAGATGATTTCCTTCATATTTGTCTGCAGCAGCATAACGTTTCGGCCCGTAATCCGCAAGCTGGAAACTTTCTCATGAGCCGAAAAAATCCCGAAAATTAAGGGGAATGTGTACACATGAGCCGAAACGTGAGCCGAAAGTGACCCGCAGTGGTGAGACTAAAGTGACCGACACGGCTAATTCCGTCTTGGCCGACAAGCGGCTTTATCACGGATCACGCCTCGCGGCTGTGCTTAGCGGGCCGCTGTTGCGGGGATCGGGCAGGGGGGAGTCGCTTCGGCGGCGCTTGTTTGGCTTCGACTGTCTTTGCCTCCAAGTCGATGACCGTCTGATGCCCGCCCGACTGTGCTGCCAGTACCTTCTCCAACAACGTGCGGAGTTCGGACATCGTCTCGGTCGCCTCGATGTTTGACTTGAAACCTGAGCTTGGCAATATGGCCTGCGGCTGTACGGCTTCCGTGTTGAAGCGAAGGTTCTGTAATCGCTTCTGGAGGTACGCCATCCGCAGATGGCCATAGACCTTCATGGCCAGCGCGCCACCATCCGCGTGCCCGAGCAGCTTGGCCACGGTTGGGATGTCGATGCCCATCTCGATAAGACGCGTGGCGAAGAAGTGTCGCAAGTCATGATGGGTAAGTTTCTGACAGGTCGCCTCTTTGCAGCAGCGAGCGAGTGTTTCTGGGCATTCCATCACTGTCATGAGACGGTCGTCGCCTTTCATTTTGGGCCGCGCAGCGAAGATTTCCTCGATCAACTCGCGTGCTTCAGCCAGCAAGGGAACCCATCGCTCTTTGCCACCCTTGCCATAGAGCCGAATCACGTTGCGTTTGAGGTCTACATCGCGTTTGCGGACGCCCGTGACCTGCTGCGGGTCCGCGCCCCCATAGTTCGCGAGGCGGCGTACTTCATGTTTGCTATAGCCACGCGCTTCCTGGAGTCGTGCCCCGGTGTAGGCGAGGAAGCGAATGAGCCAACCAGCGCCGCGACCGCCATATCCCACGTTGCGATCGGCTTCCGCGAGGATGGCTTGCCATTGCTCATCGTTCGGCAGCGCCAACTGTTTCGGTGACGGCGCCACGCGTTCAACAAGGCGCTTGCCGTCCCCGCCCATCGTCGGGTCGCGCGCGATAGCACCCGCCTCGATGCCAACTGCGATCACACGGTGAAACATGCCGATGGTGTTGTTGTAGGACGTGGCTGAATACTTTTCATGCAGGGGCTTGGCCCAGTCCAGAATACCGTCCGTGTTCAAATCGCGCAGGAGCACTTTCTCGATGCCAGGCCACGTCGCTTTGATACGCCTGATATTGTCGAAGTTGTCCCGCCGCGCCCCAGAGCGCAGTTTTACGGCGTTGTTGATGCGTCGCTCCAGCACGGCGAGGGCGTCGCCAAACGTTTTGACATCGGTCAGCGACGGATTTGCCCGTTCGAGCTTTTTGCGTTCCTCGGATTTAATATCAGGTAACCGCAGCTTGGCGGTCGTTTTTGAGTCGGTATTCGTGGAGACACGAACAATCTTGCCTCCCACGCGAAACCGTGCAAATATTTCACCTCGCGTATATGCATTTGTTGGCCTGTAACGGAAGAGATAGGGAGCAACCTTCGTCCACTGCGATTTCGCTGGGGACGCCGGGTTCGTCTCGGTTTTTGGCGTCGCTTTCATCTGGCGAACTCTTTGGTTCGGAGTTTGGCTTTAGCTCGCATGACAAGCAGACTGTGACAAAAAACGTGACAACGGTCAAGCAAAGAGTGATCTTCGCCTTGATAATTGTTAGATTTACTAAGCAAATAGCGCAGTGGAGAGGTACCGAAGTGGCCAAACGGGGCAGACTGTAAATCTGCTGGCTATCGCCTTCAGTGGTTCGAATCCACTCCTCTCCACCATTCCTACCCGCAACAGGTCGTGTGAGTCCGTGCGGGTTACGGGAATGCCGCATGGGCGCCGACTGGCAGTTCCATCAAGAATACTACGGTGAGAATTTCCCGACCGAAACGGGTGCTGCCGGCACCAGGTTTACTGAACAGTTGCCGCCGACAAGGCTGCCTGGGCGCTCGCGCGCACCTGCTCGGAGGAATCGGAAGCCGCGGTTTGTTGCAGCAACGCCACGGCCTGATCACTGTGCACTTGTGCCACCGCCGTCACAGCGTTCTGGCGAATCGCTTCGTTCGGATCGTTGAGCAACTGTTGAAACACACTGAGCGCCCCGGCCCCATAAACCCGGGCCAATTCTTGGATGGCTGTTTCCCGGATGCCAATGTCCGTGTTGGCTTCCGCGACCCCTGCCAGCGCGCTCTGGGCGGCATCGCTATGAATGGCGCCGATGGCCAGAAGCATCTGCTTCTGCACATCGGGATTCGTTTCCGTCTGGAAAAGCTGCGTCAGCACAGGCAGGGCCGACGGCTGGCCGGCCAAGGATTGTACGGCAGCGAACCGGAGTTGTTGCGAATCGGTCTGATTGGCCGCAATTTGGCTGAGGATTGCCACCGATGAGGGATCCTGGCGCTCGCCCAGGGCCGCCACAATCTCGCGTTGGAGACTGAAGGAGCTTTCGCTGGCAAGCAGCGATTGAAGCGTGGCATCTGCGGCATCATCCTGGACCCGGCCCAGGGCGTGAATCAACATCAGTTTGTCGTGCATGTCAGCCGTTGCATTGTAGCCAGCGGCGATTGCTGCGGCGCCCCCGGCACCCAAACCAGCCAGGCGATCCTCGAGCGCTTTGGTCTCTTGCTGGCGCCGGGCGATCAGGGCTTTAGCGTCATCCCAACTGAGCGCTCCGGCGTATCCGTAGAGCTTTTTCATGTCCTCCAGCGCCGCCATGACAGACGCTTTCAGGGCGGCCGAACGAACGGCCGCCGCGTCCGGGCTCGCTGGAGGATTGCCGGTTTGCGCAGGTTGGGATGCCGGGCTGGGGGTAGGCGCGGATTTGCCTTCCGAATTCAGACTCGGGGCGGTTTCCCGGCTAACGGAGCGCGCCGAGGCGCTCGCCGCCGTTGACTTCGGAGCGCTTGGCCGTTCAAGCCTCGTCAGGCACCATATCGCGGCGACTGACGCAAGCACAACCGCGCCGAGGATGATCCCTTTTCTGTTCGTGGTACGGCTCCCAGACCGCATCACCAGTTGCCGGTACTCCAGTCGTCGTCGGCCTCTTCGGCAAACTCATCCTGGAAGCTGGAGCATTGGCCGTACTGCCAGTCCTGGTTGCCGTTGGCGTTGAGAGGCTCACAGAAGCTAAAGCAGCCGACCTTGCCGCTCACTCCCGGCTGGCCAATCATGACCTGTACGCACACATTGCGATCATTGTTGCAGGAGTTGAAGTTGAGGCCTGTCGTGGGCACCTGGATCTCGCAAGAGCCGCCGTCGTTGTAGTACGTGGCCGTGGAGTTGCCGGTTGCCGAGGTCTGCTGCGTGTAAATCAGACAATTCGATGACACCTGGCTCGCTGTTCCGCACGCGTACCATTGGAGGGTGTTGCCGGGAACCAATCTCTCCGGGAACGTGCACTGGATCGTCTTGCCCGGACTGCGAGTACGGGAACGGCGAGGTGGCAACGTTGTTGGAAACGGACAGCAGGACGATGCCGTCACACACAAGCGTGATCGGCTGCCTGGCCTGCTGGAAGCCGTAGTAGAACCGCGTCGAGGTGGCGCCGATGGACACCGTCGAGAGTGAGCCACAATTTGTGTTTCGGGTTGCCGCCGAGATCGGGAGATTGGGGTCGATCAGCGAATTGTAACACTGGTTATCCGTGAATCGGCAGATCGCCCGCTCGTAGTTGCTATTTCCAAAGAACTCCCACGCCTCGCCGCCACACCCGTCGCTCTGCACTGTGCAGGGGTTCTGGCTCTTGCAGTAAACCACGACCGGCGTATTGGTGCCGATCGTCACGGTCACCGCCACGAAGGTGTTCGACGCGGTCCGGAAGTCACTCGGCTGATCGCCATTTGGCAGAGTTAGATTGCCTTCGAACGTGGCAAACTGACAGTTCCCGAAGTTATCGAAGTGATGCTGGCAGAACGATGGAACGCATTGGATCGGCTCACAGTTCACCGGCATCAGCACCACGACGACTTGTGCCTGGCATTTGTTGGTGTTGCCACAAGAGTCGGTCGCCGTGAACGTCACCGTATTCGTGCCCACCGGGAACGTTGACGGGGCATTGTTGGTCACCGTGGCGCCGCTGCCGCAGTTGTCGGTAGCCGTCACTCCGTGCAGGAACGCCGCAATCGCGGCATTGGAGGCCGGCACGGAATTGGTGCACAGAGACAAGGCGCTCACGGTTATATTCGTCGGGCAGGTGATGCTCGGCTTCGTCGTATCGTTGACGGTAATCGTCTGCGTGCAGGTGGCACTGTTGCCGCACGGATCCACAGCCTTGTACGTGCGAAGGACCGTGTACCGGTTCGGGCAGGTCTGATTGGTAATCACATCTCCCACCCAGGTAACGGTCGGCGTACCACAGGCAGCCGAGGCAGTCACGGACGCGACATTAGCTGCCGGCACGCTCGACGCGCACTGCACACTCACAGCGGCGGGGCAGGTGATGCTCGGGGCCGTGGTGTCCACGGTGTAGGTGTAGACGACCGTTTGCGGGGCCGAGGCATTGCCGCAGGCGTCGGTGGCCGTCACGGTGAACGTGAGGGTCATGGCGCAGGCGGTGCCGCTGGTCGCGGAGGTGACATTGATGGTCGGCGTACCGCAGGTGGCGGTGGCCGTGACCAGTGACTTCACGCTGGCGACGGTGGGCAGAGTCGGATTACAGCCCAAACTGCCGCCCGCCGGGACCGTAACGACCGGCGGCGTGGTGTCCACGGTGTAGGTGTAGACGACGGTCTTGGGCGCCGAGGTGTTACCGCAGGCGTCGGTGGCGGTCACCGTGAACGTGAGGGTCATGGCGCAGGCGGTGCCGCTGGTCGCGGAGGTGACATTGATGGTCGGCGTACCGCAGGTGGCGGTGGCCGTGACCAGTGACTTCACGCTGGCGACGGTGGGCAGAGTCGGATTACAGCCCAAACTGCTGCCCGCCGGGACCGTGACGACCGGCGGCGTGGTGTCCACGGTGTAGGTGTAGACGACCGTTTGCGGGGCCGAGGCATTGCCGCAGGCGTCGGTGGCCGTCACGGTGAACGTGAGGGTCATGGCACAGGCGGTGCCGCTGGTCGCGGAGGTGACATTGATGGTCGGCACGTCGCCGCAGGTAGTGGTGGCCGTGACCAGTGACTTCACGCTGGCGACGGTGGGCAGAGTCGGATTACAGCCCAAACTGCCGCCCGCCGGGACCGTAACGACCGGCGGCGTGGTGTTCGCTGTCCAGGAGTAAACGACGGTTTGCGGGGTCGAAGTGTTGCCGCAGCCGTCGGTGGCCGTCACCGTGAACGTGCGCGTGATCGTGCAGCCATTGGTCGTATCCACGGACGTGACATTGATGGTCGGCGTACCGCAGGTATCGCTCGCCACCACCGCGGCCTTGACGCTCGCGCAGGTGGGCAGGGTGGCCGGATTGCAGCCCAAGTTGCTGCCGGTCGGGACCGTGACGGTCGGCGCCGTGGTGTTGGTGAAGGTAATGGATTGCACGCAACTGGCGGAATTGCCCGAGGCATCGGTCGCCGTCCACGTACGAGAAATGCCAGCCAGCCCCGTACAATTAACCGCGCCGGCCGCGTCGGTGAACGTCACCTTCGGATTGGGATCGCAGGTGTCGGTGGCCGTGGCCGTGCCGGTGTTGCTGACGTTGGTCGACTGGCCGCACGTCACCGTGACATTCGCCGGGCAGGAAATCGCGGGGGCCGTTGTGTCCTGCACGATCACTTCGAACGTGCACGAGTTCGATTGGCCGCTGCAGAAGTCACTGGCGGTGTAGACGATCAGGTTCGTGCCGAGGGGCAGCACGCTGCCGTTGGTCGGCACGCAGGAGATCGTCAAGTTCGGACACCAGTCGAAGGCTGTCGGCTCGACGAAATTAATCGCCCCGCCCGAAGGCGTGTTGGCCGTGCATTCCACAACCTGGTTGCTGCAGTTCTGGATGACGGGAACCATTTCGTCCACGACGAGAACCTCGCACGTGGCCGATGAGCTGTTGTTGTGGTCATCGACAGCCACCGACGTGATCACGTTGGTGCCGCCGGGGCACGTGACCGGGAAATTGCCGCTCATGGTGCCGTCGCCGTTGTTGGTGAGGAGAATGACCGCGTTACTCTGGTCCACAGCCGACACCGTGACAATGAGGTTATTCGTGCAACATTGGTCGAAGGCTGTCGGTATCTCGAACGTGAACGGGGCGGCGCAGGTGCCGGGAGCATTCGTCAGCACAAATGGAGCTAGTTCGCATTCGCCGATGATGGGGTCGGCGACATCGAGGACTGGCGGCACCGTGTCCTCGACGGTGACGGTAAACGAGCAAGAGTTCGAGTTGCCAGCGGGGTCGGTGGCCGTGAGGGTTACCGTGTAATTCGTAACCTCGTCGGTGTACGGCAGCGCAAAGAAGCTGCCCGATGGCGGCATGTAAACGAACGTGAGGTTGGTCGAGCAAGGGTCGGAGCCTACCGGTTGCGGGTACGTGTAGTAAGCGCCGCCCTGACCGCCGCTGGATGCATTGCACTGGAGAATAATGTTGGTCGGGCAGGTAACGGTTGGCGGGATGAGATCCTCGAGCCCGACGATGCCTTTCGCCTGGCCTTGAAAATTCGTGGTGAAACTGCCGATGAACGTGGATCCTTCACTGTCCAGCGTAACCCCAATATGGTCACAGGTGTACAGCGACTCCAACGCGCCGCCGGTCGGTGTGAATCGGAAATCGAAGTCACCCACGCCGCCGCCGAAATAGCCAGAGCCGAACGCCGTGATCTGGCCCGTCAGCAACAGGCCGGAATACACATTGGTCGTCGAGCCGACAACCTGGGTCACCTTGCCGGAAATCACCAGGTCCGGCCCGGTTCCGACACTGCCGAGAAGCGCGCCGTGTTATCCACTTTTATCTGGATTGTCAGACTGCGCGGGGGCGCTACTGATATGGTCGGTCCCGACGGACTGAACTGGACTGTGACGTCCGGCGCAACCACGGAGAATACCTCTGTGACCGGGTTGTAGGTTGTCGCCGTTGAGGTGGCGCTGACATAAGAGATGACCGGCGGGATAGGAGTCACACCCAACAAAACCGCTCGCGCTACACCGATCAAAGCTGCCAAAGACAACACAACTGTACAGAGGAATAGACGATTCTTCATGATTTTTCCCAGCCTTCCACGCCAACTCACACGTTGGTTTTGGTCACTTTTACCGCAGTTTGTTCTGCGCCAGACTCCACGCCCGTGGGTCTAACCCTTGCGCAGTGATGCTCGCCACCGTGCGACCCAGCACAGTCCGAGCACCGACAAAAGTACGAGAAACCGTGGCTCCGGCTCGGGAACCATCATTAACGTATCCGCATCACCCACCCCACCGTTGTTGAAGCTGGTGGTAAAACTACCGCCAAATGAATAATCCTCCGTATACATGACCGTGCCCGCCGTCGATCCGTAAACGCTGGCCAACTCTCCGCCAGTCACGTTGAACTCGAAGTCGAACTGGCTCCGGTTCGTAGAGGTTTCACCTAGAAATCCGAAAGCGGTTAGATTCCCCTGCAGCAACGTCCCAGGACCATACATAGAGGGCGTGTCTTCGTTCGGGTCGTAAATCCCGTCTGTGCAGGCAATCGACACCGTGCCGCTTACCAAGTGACCGTTAGTGAGAACGGTCGCAGTCAAACTAAACGTCCCGGGAGTGAAGCTATCCAGGTCGTTCAGCACATAGTTGTCCTGGTTCGTTATGTCGATATAGTCCGAGGTAGTCCCCGTTGCGGTGAACAGACCACTGGTCGCTGTTTGTGGAGTGTACGAAATCGCCAAGCTCTCCGAATACAAATTCGGAATGCCTGGCCACACGTTGGTATTACCGCCGATTCCAAGCAAGGCTGCTTGGGCATGAGTCACGGAAAGCAAAAGGCCACCGAGCAAAAGAAGACTACGAAGTATTTTCACTTTTCCCGTCACCCCATGAACTCGCTTCATATCCGACCCTCCCGATGCCAGCCAGACATCATCACCCCGGTAAGAATTAAAACGTTAGAAATTTCACCCACCATAATCTTCATCTTCCACTCGCATCTCACACCGACAGAATAATGACTCGTGTGCAGCAGGCTAGCTGGCGACGTAATAAAATGCAAGAGAAATCGTCCGTGAAAGTGGGAAAAGCAGCCCCAGAACCTGGTCGAGGCCAACCCGTCACCGCCGGACCAGAGCCAGTGCTACCCGGGGCTCCGCAAGCTGGAACTCGATTAACAAGCCGAATCAAGACCTTTTGGGCTGGTAACCTGAGCGTGACACCATCTACCTATTGCTCAGGCCATTAGCCAGCCAAGTAACCAGCGAGTAAGTCAATGTGGCGCAAATGGCCCAAGACCTCGCAATCCTGCAAGCAATGGCTTTTCCCCTGACGATGCAAAACCAGCCACATGGCGTTTCAGGGGCAAAGTCCTCCCGCGAGGGAATCGGATTCGCGGTGGTGGTGCGGGCGTAACTGATAGCTATTAAAACCAGAACACCCACCCTCCGCCGGATAAAACGGAGCGTTCCGACCAGGGGCGCTCGGTCTTTTCCATTGAAAATCGCCCCCCAACAGTGTATAAGGCACAGGGTTTGTGTGAAATTTTTGAGAGATAAGGGGGGCTTTTTGTGCCTGTGGCTGACGGGTCTGGTTCTCCTGTTCGCACCACCTGCACGCGCGCAGGATCGGCAGGTCCTCCTTGGCCACGTGCCGAGTGCCATAACGCGCCTGAACTTGCAGCCGGTTGGCCGTCTCCCAAGCGAAACCCGTTTGCATCTGGCAATTGGGCTGCCGTTGCGCAACCAGGAAGCGCTCACGAGCCTGCTCCATCAGATCTACAATCCGACAAGCCCCCAGTACCGTCACTACCTGACGCCGGAAGAGTTCACAGAAAAGTTTGGTCCGACAGAGCAGGATTATCAGGCGGTCATCGCGTTCGCGAAATCCAACGGGTTGACTGTGGCCGGCACGCATCCCAATCATGTTCTGCTGGATGTGAACGGGTCGGTCGCGAATATCGAGAAGGTCTTTCATGTGGAGATGCGCGTTTACCAACACCCGACGGAAGCGCGCACGTTCTACGCGCCGGATACCAATCCGTCAATCGACCTGGCTGTCCCGGTGTCGGGCGTCGGCGGCTTTGACAACTATATGGCGCCGCATCCGATGATTCAGAGAACTTCCCCGAAGCAGGCGCGGAACGCGATACCGAATGCCGGCTCCGGGCCAAACGGCACCTATCGGGGATACGATTTCAGGGCTGCCTACGTTCCGGGCGTTGCGCTCAACGGCTCCGGGCAGGCGGTTGGCTTGTTGGAGATGGACGGGTACTACACCAATGACATCACGGCCTACGAGAGCCAGGCCGGGCTACCGAACGTCACCCTGACGAATGTGCTCGTGGATGGGTTTAGCGGAACCCCTGGTGGCGATAATGACGAGGTCGCTCTGGACATCGACATGGCGATCTGCATGGCCCCGGGACTATCGGATGTGATCGTTTACGAATCGCCCCAGACCTACAGCGACTATATGGACATGCTGAACCGGATGGCCACGGACAATCTGGCCATGCAACTCAGCTCTTCCTGGGCTTGGGTTGGCGTTACCAAATCGTTACTGGACCCGACCTTCCAGGAATTTGCGGCGCAGGGCCAGTCGTTCTTCAACGCGTCCGGCGACCTCGGCGCGTACGTCGGGGCGGTTTGGACGCCGGCCGATGACCCGTATATCACGGTTGTCGGCGGGACAAGTTTGACGACGAGCGGTCCCACGAATAATTGGGCGTTGGAAACGACCTGGAACTCGTACAGCCAGGGCAGCGTCGGCGCCAGCGGCGGCGGGATCAGCACCACGTATGCAATTCCCTGGTGGCAAACAAACGTCAGCATGTCCGCCAACCAGGGATCGACGACCATGCGGAACCTTCCCGATGTGGCCCTGACGGCCAACAACGTTTTTCTCATCGCGGACAATGGCAACTCTTACGTGCACGGCGAAAGCGGCACGAGTTGCGCGTCGCCACTGTGGGCCGGCTTCACGGCGCTGGTCAATCAACAGGCCGCGGCCAACGGCGAGTCCGCCGTCGGCTTCCTCAACCCGGCCCTCTACATGATCGGCACGGGGATAACCTATACAGATTGCTTCCACGATATCACCACCGGCAATAACACAAACCATTACACCAACACCGAGTTTTTCGCCGCTTCCGGCTACGATCTCTGCACCGGTTGGGGCACGCCGAACGGGAGCAGCTTGATCAACGCCCTTGCCCCGATCCTGTACACGTACACGACCAATAACGGCGCGATCACCATCACCGGATACACCGGTTCCGGCGTGGCGCTGACCATCCCCGGCACGATCAATGGCCTGCCGGTCACCAGCATCGGGAACGATGCATTCACCGATAACATCAGCCTGACCAGCGTCACGATCCCCAGCAGCGTCACCAGCATCGGGAACCAGGCGTTCTTGGGCTGCACCAGCCTGACCGCGATAACGGTGGATACAAACAATCCCGCCTATAGCAGTGTGGCCGGGGTCTTGTTCGACAAGAACCTGACCACGCTCTCCGAGTACCCGGGTCGGCATCGCCAGGTAGCCTGACACGAATCCCCAGCAGCGTCACCAGCATCGGGAACCAGGCGTTCTTGGACTGCACCAGCCTGACCGCGATCACGGTGGATACAAACAATCCCGCCTACAGCAGTGTGGCTGGGGTCTTGTTCAACAAGAGCCAGACCACACTCCTCCAATGCCCGGGTGGCATCGCCGGTGGCTACACGATCCCCAACAGTGTCACCAGCATCGGGGAGAATGCGTTCGAGGACTGCTCCAGCCTGACCAGCGTCACGATCCCCAACAGCGTCACCAGCATCGGGGACTTTGCGTTCTCCTACTGCTCCAGCCTGACAGGAATCTATTTCCTGGGCAACGCCCCCAGCCTTGGAGGTGGGAATGTGTTCGCCCTTGACAACAATGCCACCGTCTATTTCCTGGCAGGGACGACGGGCTGGAGCACGCCGTTTGGCGGTCTGACGGCTGTGCTGCTGCCATTCACGTACACGACCGCTAACGGCGCGATCACCATCACCGGATACACCGGTTCTGGCGGGGCGGTGACCGTCCCCAGCGCGATCAATGGCCTGCCGGTCACCAGCATCGGGGACGATGCATTCACAAATGACGTCGACGTGACCAGCGTCATACTCCCCAACGGCGTCACCAGCATCGGGTCGGGTGCATTCTCCAACTGCACGAGCTTGGCCGGAATCTATTTCCAAGCTAACGCTCCCAGCCTCGGTGCGGATGTGTTCTCCGGTGACCCTGCAACCGTCTATTACCTGCCGGGGACGACAGGCTGGGGCGAAACATTTGGCGGTCGTCCGACGGTGCTGTGGAACCCGCAGGTGCAAACCATCGGCGCCAGCTTTGGCGTGCAGTCGAATCAATTCGGGTTCACCATCACCGGGAGCAGCAACCTCGTTGTCGTGGTGGAAGCCTGCACAAATCTGGTCAATCCCGTCTGGGTTCCGGTGGGAACCGCCACCCTCACCGGCGGCTCATCCTCTTTCAACGATCCCCAGTGGACGAATTATCCCGCGCGTTTCTACCGGCTGGGCCCGCCGTGAGGCGCCGGGAGCGGCTTGCCCACGACCCAGTGGTGAGTTTCCAGTAAGCGGCCATGCCTTGCCCTCGCCGCACTGACTTGCTAGTGTGCTGTCCCTAACGCTTCGTTACAATGAATCGCTTCATTTTGACCAGATGGACATTGGAAAGGCATTTCAGTGACACCACACTAGGATGCGGGCTGCTGATGGACAAGCCTGTTATTCTTAAAGCCCTGTGTGAGTTGACCAGTTTGCACGAGATTCCGCTCTTGCCGCTGCTGGAGAAGGATTCGCGGCTGTCCGCATACGACCCGATCAACAAATACGTCCTCGACCTCAAGAACGGTTCAAAACCGGAGAGCGCTGTCGAAGATCTCTTCCGCTCCCTTGTGACCGACGTGCTCGGATTGAGCGCCCAGCCACAGGTCAGGACCGTGCACGGCTTTGTGGACTTCGCCGTGGCCGAAGGCGGAGCTGAGCCGGTGCTGGTGGAAGTCAAGCCGTTGTTCGAGCTATACAGTGACGAGCGACTTGTCTCATCGGTTCTGAAACCCGCGACGCACCTCGACCAGATCAAGAAATATCTCCGTAAACACGAATACGTCATTCTCACCGACCTGCGCGACGCGTACCTGTACAACGCCCGCGACACATTCGTAGACGACAAGCCGTTTTCTCGACTGCCCTTCGCCGAGTTGCTGGAGCGTGCCCTGAGTACCCGCAGCCTGCTGGACGTGCTCCGCCGAGCCGAGGATGAGGTCGAGAAACCTGAACTCGACCACGCCTTTTTTGAAGACCTGGAGGGATGGTTCAAGCGGTTCCGCGAGGTGAGATTCACGGAGCCTGACCGCGCAGCGGAGAGTGTCATCCTTCTGATCAACAAGATTATCTTCGCCAAGACGCTGGAAGATTTCGGGTTGGTGCCTTTTCGATTCATTCAAGACGAGTACGAACGTCAGAAAGAGCGCTGGGTTGCCAAAGGCTCGCTGCAGACGATCCGCGCTTTTCTGCGCAACTTTGAAGAATTCTTCGACGATCATTACGACACCGAATTGTTTGAGACCAAACTTTGGGATCATCTCGACAAGTCCCCCGAAAACCTCGATCTCTTCTCGCGCGCTCTCGACGATGTGCTTGGCGTCAGCATGTGGAACAAGGTTTTTAGCCGCGGGATCGTCCACTACAACTACCGGCGCATCAACGAGGACATTTTCGGCAAATCGTATGAGATGTTCCTTGCCGCCAACCGCAAGGACGAGGGCATTTACTACACGCCCGCCCCGATCACGACGCCGATGGCAGACAGCCTTGTGGAGGCGCTATTCACTCCGCTGGTCAGCCAAATCATCGAACTGGTCTCCGAAAAACGTCAGGATTACGCGGCGGCCGAACCTCTCATGCAACGGCTTTGCGAAATCCGCATCGTTGACATGGCTGGCGGCAGCGGCGGCTTCCTCATTAAAGTTTTGCGGGCGGTCTGGAAACAGTATCAACGCATCGTCGCGGCCTGTGACTGGGCCACTCATTGCCGCCGAGGTGCGCTCCCGCGCCTGCCTCGCGCACACGCTCATGTACTTGAATCCGTATCGCTACGAGATCAACAAGCGGGGTCTGCTGACCCAAGAATTGATTGATTCCGATGAGGTTCGTTTGTTTCTCGCGCTGTTCAATTCGCTCGTATTGAATTATTACCTCCGAAGCAAAGTGTCTGCCCACGTCAGCATTTTCCAGTTGAACGAACTTCCCATCCCGAAGCTGGCGAGCAAGCTGCGCGCACGGCTCGTTGCTTCGGCGGAAAAGCTGTTGGCCTCGCCTCGCGACGTGAAAGAGCGGGCCAAGCTTGAAGTCCTCGTCGCCAAGGAGGTGTACGGCTTGGACATCGACGACTGGCGACACCTGACGGGCACCTTCACCTACGGCAGCGGCGACTCGAAGGGCGAACTGGACGAAATCATCGCCCGCTCGCTTGAGCTGTGGTGAGTCGGCCCGCCGTGCTGGATTGGAAGCCCCTCGTGGCTCGGGACGGTCGCGGCATCCGCCATTGGAAAAATGTGTGGACAAGTGATATGTGATTGTGTATGGTCGGAGTGGTTTGGAGTTGTTTTGTTTTGCACGAGCTCGCGCCCGCTCGGCTCGCCCGGGTGGGCCGCCGCGACCCCGACCTCGGAGTCGGGGTAAACCTGCGGCGTTGCGTCTCCTCCGAAGGCCTTCGGAGTCGGCTTTGAAATAGGGGGGAGAGGGGGAGCGAGTGGATCAATGCTGTTCTTTGACATAGGAAGCACGGCGTTTCGCCTGGGACCCGTTCGACAGGCTCAGGGCAGGCAGGCGACGCTACATGGAAGAGGGGGCCGAAGGGGGATAAATTACCAAACGAACCCAATTCTGTGCACGCCGGGTTGGGTTTCTGTAATTGGCTTTGCGAAAGCGAAGCCAATTGCGGCTTACGACGGGGGATGGGGCCACGCCAAAAGGCACTTTTTGTGAAACGAACCCAAGCGGCTGAAAGGCAAAATGCGTGTGGATGGGATTGTGGGACAGATGGTTGGAACTTTCAGAGTTCGGATTTTTGATTGGGTTCGTCCCCCCCAAATTGGGGTCGGTTTCGAACGCTTCTGGCCGAAACCGCCGCTGGAATGCCCATGACCTGTACTCCGAATTGCCGCGTGACGGGGAAAGAGCTACAATCATACGTTGTGCGAGTTCGAGTTTATCTGTTGATCGCGGGGTGGCTCGTGACGAACGGCATTGTCTGGTTGCCGTCATCTCATGCGGTCCTATTCGACTCCACCGGTGACCCCACCTACAACACGTCGGCGCCGGGCGGCACGCTTTCGGGCAGCGGCTGGCAGTACGAAGGCCAGTGGAACACCGGGAACGGAAACTTTCTCGGCACGCCGGTGGCCCCGATGTTTTTTCTCGCCGCCAAGCACGTCGGCGGCGCGACGGGAGACGTGTTCGTGTTGAATGGATTCACCTACCACACCGTGGCGTCGAACGATTGCCCGAATTGCGATCTGACCCTCTGGCAGACCGCGGAGACATTTCCAACATATGCTCCGATGTACTCCGCGAACGCCGAGGTCGGAAAACCGTGCGTCGTTTTCGGGCGCGGCACGGATCGGGGCGTCGCGGTGACGCTGAACAGCGAATTGAAAGGCTGGACATGGGGCGCGACCAATTGGGTGCAGCGATGGGGCCAGAACGTTGTCTCGGAGGTGTCCACGGACCAAACCAATGGCCAGATGCTGCGCGCGCTTTTCGGGACGAACGAATGCGATTTGTCCGACGGCGATTCCAGCGGCGGAATGTTTATTCAGAGCGGTTCGACGTGGGAACTGGCGGGCGTTCATTACAGTGTGGACGGCCCGTTTAGCACTGATGGCACGGCAAACACCGAATTCGATGCGGCCCTTCTGGACATCGGCGGCTTCTACGTTCAAGTCGTCGCCGGTTGGACAAACATTCCCCAGCAATCGTATGATCAGCCCAGCTCGTTTTACAGCACGCGCGTGTCGGCGAACCTCAACTGGATCAATGGAGTCATTGCCGCCGCTTCGCCCGTGTCGCCAGTGGCCAGTTTTTCGGCAACGCCGACCAACGGCGGGTGGCCGCTCGCCGTGACGTTCACCGACACCTCGACCGGCACGATCGTAAACCGGTCCTGGAGTTTTGGCGACGGCTCGACCACCAACACCATGGCCAATATCCTGACGCACACCTACGAGGCTGCGGGCACCAATACCGTGAGCTTGACCGTCAGCGGCCCCGCGGGAACCAGCTCGAACACGCTCACCGACTATATCGTTGTCGGTGATGAAGCGACACCTGCGACGCCGACGGGGCTTGCCGTAACGTTCGTTTCAGCCGACGAGATCGATCTGACCTGGATGGCGTCCACGAATGTCGGCCAATTGACCTTCACCGAGTACGAGATTTTCCGCAACGGCGTGCAGGTCGGCGCGACCACGACGACGAATCTGGCCGACACGGGTTTGGCGCCAAACTCCAACTATTGCTTCACGGTCGCAGCATTCGATAGCGAGAGAAACACGTCCGCACCGAGCGCTCCCGTGTGTACGAACACATTCGCCACGCCCGGCTCGCTGCTGGGCGCGTACAACGGACTGGTCTTGCAGACAAACGCGCCGTCGGACACAAGTTCGGGGAGTATCCAGCTGGTGATTTCCAAAACCGGAACATTTACGGCCAAATTGACCATGGGCGGCGTGAAATCGAGCTTCCGGGGACAGTTCGACGCCAGTGGCAACTCGACCAATACGGTCACCCCGCACGGATTGAACACATTGCAGGTCATCTTGCATCTGGACATTGAGAACCAGACCGATCAAATCACGGGAACCGTGTCGGACAACAGCGCGTTCACCTCCGTGCTTCTCGCCGATCGCGCGGTCTTCAGCGGCAAGAATCCATGCCCGTGGGTGGGCAAGTACACGGTGGTCTTCAACCCGCCAGCGGGTGGCGGTACGAACCTTCCGTCTGGCTCCGGCAACGCGACCTTTACGGTGACGGCCTCGGGAGTCGCTCGCATGAGCGGGGTTCTGGCCGATGGGACAAAGGTCAGTGTGAGCGCTCCCGTTTCGGAACAGGGAACGTGGCCGCTGTACGAGGCGCTCTATACCAAGAAGCAGGGTGCGTGCATCGGCTGGGTAACGTTCGGCTCCAACAGCACGCTGGCAGCGACCGTGGACTGGTACCGACCGCCCATGCCGAAAGCCAAGACCTTTCCTCTTGGATTCTCCACCACCGTCACGCTGACGGGTCAGTAAGATGGTTTGTGTTGGTGGATAACAGGGAGCATCATCCCGGGGCAACAGGCCGTCGGCGCTTGACTTCCCGATGTTGCCGTTCAACTCTCATTCCACGACGGAAGAATGAGCCAGGAAACTTGTCATTATTATCGTGGTTGGTTGGACGGCAACGTCCGCAGAGCGCCTCAAGCCAATCATGACTGACAGCAGGCCAGATCGCACCGCGGCGACGGCGCCCCGAGGGAAGGTGCTGTGGACGCAGCGCGCCATCCTCGGCGCCGTGTGCGCGGTGGTCATCGGAGTCTACGCCGGCACCACCCACTCGGGATTTTGGGAATCCCTCAGCCTGAATCCGGCGGAGAGTTACTACAACCTGTTGGTGCAGGGTTTTCGCGCCGGCCAACTCAGCCTGAACAAGGACGCGCCGCCCGGATTGACCCAACTTGCCGACCCGTATAATCCGGTCGCCAACGCCCGCTATCGGGGCGCGTTCTATCAATTGCACGACCTGAGCTATTACCGGGGCAAGTTGTACGTCTACTTCGGGGTTACGCCCGCTTTGCTCTTGTTCTGGCCCTACGTCGCGTTGACCGGACATTACCTTTTCCACCGGCAAGCCGTCGCGATCTTCTGTGCCGCCGGCTATCTGGTCAGCGTGGGGGTAGCGAACGCGCTGTGGCGGCGCTACTTTTCGGAGGTGAGCGTGTGGGTGATGGCGGCCGGTGCCCTGGCACTGGGTCTGGCAACCGGCCTGCCCGTCTTGCTGTCGCGATGCTCGGTTTACGAGGTGCCAATCAGTTGCGGGTACATGCTGACGATGGTCGCGCTGGGGGCGATCTGGTGCGCGTTGCACGAACCCCGGCGGAGGGGACGATGGGTGATGGTGGCGAGTCTGGCCTACGGACTGGCCTTGGGAGCGCGGCCCTCGTTCTTGTTTGGCGCCGTCATCCTGCTGGTCCCGGTATTTCAATCTTGGCGGGAGCGGCGGCCGGTTTGGCCGCTGGTGATCGCAGCGGTCGGCCCCGTCACGCTGGCTGGATTGGGATTGATGCTTTACAACACGCGGCGATTCGGCAATCCGCTGGAATTCGGTTTGCATTACCAGTTGGCCGCCAGTCGGGAGGTGACGCAGCAGTTGTTCTCGGTGCGCTTCGTGTGGTTCAATATCCAGTCCTATCTTCTCCAACCGGTGCACTGGAGCCGTCACTTCCCGTTTGTAAATGACGCCGTCGCTCCACCCGTCCCGGCGGGCCATGGATTGCCGGAGGCCCCCTTCGCGATTCTTCCGAATGTCCCGCTGGTGTGGCTGGCGTTGGGCGTGCCGTTGGCGTGGCGTGACCGGCCAGGGCCCGCGCGTTCCACGTTGTGCTGGTTCCTGCTGGCGGTGGTCCTGTTGTTCGGCATTTGCGCGTTGACCATGGAATTTTACTTCACCGCCTGCGTCCGGTTTGAGACGGAATTTCTGCCGGCGCTGCTGCTGCTCGCTGTTGTTGGTGTGTTCGGGTTGGAGCGGATATTCGCCCGCCAGCCGGTCTGGCGGCGCGTCGTGCGCTGCGGTTGGGGACTGCTGCTGGGCTGCTCGGTTGTGTTCAACGTATTGTCGAGCATCGAGCATCACGCCGAATCCGAGCACGACCTCGGGATGACGTTGATGGAATTGGGCAAGGTGACGGAAGCCATCGACCACTTCACGGAATCCGCGCGACTCGATCCCGATTATGCCGCCGCGCACAATGAGTTGGGGTTTGCCTTGGAACAGACCGGCCGGCTCGATGAGGCGATCCAGCAATATGAGCAGGCGTTGCGGCTCCGGCCCGATAGGGCCGAGACGCACTACAACTTGGGAAATGCTCTCGTTCATGCCCACAATCTGGACGCGGCCATCCGACAGTATGAGGAAGTGTTGCGACTTCAGCCAAACAACCGCGAAGCGCACTACGACATCGGTGAAGTCCAGCTCGCGCGTGGCAGCATCCAGGAGGCCATTGCTCAATATGAACAGGCGTTGCGGATAGACCCAGCCTATGCCGAGGCGCACGATAAACTGGGAATCGCGCTGGCCCAATCCGGCAGGCTGGAAGACGCAATCGCGCACTTTGAACAGGCGTTACGGCTCGAGCCAGACTCTGCTGCGGCGCACAACGGCCTGGCAAATGCCCTGATGCTGCAAGCAAACGTCGAAGAGGCAATCCGTCACTACGAACGGGCGTTGCAGATCGCACCGGATTCCGCCACGACGCACTATAATCTCGGAGTCGCTTGGGAACGCGCGGGCCGCGTGTCCGACGGCAATCACGCAATACCAGCAGGCGTTGCATCTCCAGCCGGATTTGGCCGTTGCCCGGGACGCTCTGGCCCGACTGCCAAGCGGGTCAGTGAACCGCGGTTGGCTTCCGCGCACAGCCCCATCGCGTGGCGACCAACGCCCCGATCATCCCGGCCACCACCAACGCCATTGTTGGCGGCTCGGGTACGTTCTCGATGGCGCCACCGATCAGATCCGGTGCTTTGAGACTCGTGCCGTATTGGAAGGTGACATCCGAAATATCCGAAAGAGAAAAGTCCTCAGGCAGGCCGGAAAACGTGAACACGACGGAGTCCTGATCCAATGCCTGATTCTTCAGGTTGCCACGGTTGTGGCCGCCGAGATCGTCGGGAGTGGTGATTCCGAACGATATGCCGCCGAGCGATCCGAATCCCTTGATTTTTTCGCTGGAGAAGAGATTTTTCGTGCCGAACCATTTCAGGCTGGTACTGGAAATCCCCTCGTCCGTTCCGTCCGGAGCGCCAACCAAATCGTTTCGATATGCCCACTGCGAGCCAACATTGCCGGTGAAACCGACCGGCAAGCGGTGGGCGATGATTGAACTGCCAGACGCAACTTCCGCCGACACGGGCGTGAGCTTCAAGTCACCACTGAGCGTGAAAAAGATCCCCGTGAGAATATCGTTGGCATTGACGGGGTCGAACGTGCCCGTATTGGAGACCGCCCGGGGATTTCGCGAAGATGCCGGCGAGCGGCGAGCCAGCAGGTTCAGGCCGGGTGGCGCGCGTGACTGTCAGCCTGGATGGAGACAAACTGAGCGTCGTTGTCCACAACGAGTTCACGGATCGCCCCCTAACAGCCGCACGTCGGAATTTGACAAGGTGCAGTGAAGCCGCGCTGCAAAGTCTTTGCGACAATCGCGCGGATCACAAGCGCTCGGATAGATAAAAGTCAGGCGGCCGGTGGCGTCGTGGCCTGGACTGCAGCTGCCTGCTGCTGGACCGACGCCCACTTCGCGTGCTCCTGCGACACCGTGGATTCGACGCGCTCGGCAACAGGGCGCGCGGGTCCGCGGCCGTGGCGTAGGGTCCTGCGTTGCAACATAGACATACTTCGCGTGCCTCAGCGCCTCGCAGGTGGAGCGAGCAATACGATGAGTCCAGGGGTAGACGGGACA
>CAVQMY010000016.1:0-48909 GCA_963713705.1 uncultured Verrucomicrobiae bacterium | reverse complement strand
TGCTCGCCGACCTCTGGGACAACGGATGGCGGGCGTACCGAAACGGCCAATCCGTGCCGATTCTCCGGGCCAACCACGCCCTACGCGGCGTCATCGTCCCTGAAGGAGTTTCCACCGTTGATTTCTGTTATCAGTCTCGAAGCGTCACGCTGGGGTTCTGCTTATTAGGGCTGGCTGCGGTGGTTCTTCTTGGTTGGTTTGGAGCCATCGTCTGGCGCCGTCGAATTGCAGGAGGTACGACGTAAGAACGTATGCGGCTGACGCAACGCGTCTAATTCTTCATGGTGAGGCATTACCTACCCAGAGATGGCACGTCAGCCGTATAGATGCCCAGACAACTGGTAGAAAGCAGTGAAATGGGAAAGTCATACAGGAAAGATGCAGCCAATCATCCCGAATCATGCGGGACGGGTCGCAAAGCCCGCCACGAAGCGATGATGGGGCCAGATGAGGGCGAGGTATTGAGCCGCGAAACCCGACAATCCGGGTCGCTGACGCTGTTATGCGAAGCGGAAGGTGGATGTCAAAATTTGTGCGCAGCAACTGGTCAACTCCCGTCAACGCTGCCGGAGCCCTACCCGCTTCTCCACCGGCGCGGCGTCCAGTTGCTCCTTGAAACGACGGTGGAGCCGCCAAAGCGGTTTCATACGGGAGGATTCCATTTCATCCTAGAAGAACACACGTCGCCACAACTGCCGCCCTACCCGCACGACTAAAGGCGGAGTCCGCCGACCCGCTAGGTGGTCGGCCAGGTCTCGCATGTTCGCCCCGTGCTTCACGCGCTGGACTCCCTTCTTCCCCTTACCCCTACTGCTACGCCTCCGCCCGGACACCGACTCGCCCTTGTCACGTAGCTATGCGACCGGTGCTCCCCGTCCATGCTCCCCGAAGAATTCCGGTGACAAATGTTCTCTCATAGAGCGGGCCGTCACTGGGGCCGTGAGCATCGCTTCCAGACTCCCATGACGGATTCCTCTCTCTTGGGTTGCGGAAACCTGTCACATTTTAGGCTCGTAATAAGCGCGGTTCGCCCGGTAGAGTTCCAACCGCATCTTGATCCTGCTGACCAACTGTGTTTGCCCGGTGGAATCAGCCAATGGAATGGCCGTCTGTGCCGTGGCGACAGCATCGTTGAATCGCCCAGCAGCGGCATACGCGGCGGCCAATGTGTCCAGATACGCAGCCACTCGATTATCCGTAAGCTTGCACGCCTGCTCGGCCAGCGCCACCGCCCGAACAGCGTTGCCACTTTCCGTCGGCGGACGCGTCGCCAGCAACCACGCGAGATTGTTCTTTGCCACGGGAAAGTCGGGACTGATCCGTAGCGCCTGCTCGTAGTGCGCAATCGATTCCGGCACGCACCCCATTCGGTCCAGTGCGAACCCAAGCACCCACTGCCTGTATGCGTAGGAATGAGCACTTGCCAGTAGATTAAACGCCACCGAGAAACTCAAGAGCGCACCCCAGCCCCAGCGCGCCACACGCCGCCCAACCGTCTGACCAGCCAGCACGCGCTCCAATCCGAGCACCCCAACCACCGCCAACAGCACGAGTGCAGGCGCGAAGTCCACCTCGTAGCGGATGACCGCGCTCCAGAAGAGGCTAATGGTCAACGCGCAGATTCCAAAAAGTAGGGCCGTGGCTGTCGCAAACCAGCGCAAGGTTGATGCCTCCCGCCCCGACCGATTCCGCCACGCCAGCGGCACGACCAGCGCCAGCCACACCACCGGAATATTCGTGAGGATACCGAAGGGAGTCTCAACCAGACCAAAACCCGACGGCAAGGGTGGCACCACGATGTCCTGCACGAAGGGGAAATGACTGCTCCAACGCGCAGGCTCGAGAAAATAGACCCGGAAATTGAACAAGCAGTAACGCAAGCGGAAGAATTGTCGTCCAATCGGTCGGACGAGGGCCAGTTGGTAGTGCTGCCCGAATTCGAACGGACTATCGAATCGCCCGGCATTGTACAGCGCCAGCCCCAACCCGATGAGTATGATCGGCCCCGTCGCCGCTAGTAGCCGAGCCCCAATCCGCCGTCGCTCACGCCACGCTTGGGCCACCGGCACCAGTAGGATTACCGCGCCGAACAGCAACGAGGGCCGCGCTCCCACCGCCAGCCCATACGCCGCGCTTGCCGCCGCCAGCCACCAACACTGTCGCTCCGTCTTGTGCAACGCGCCCCAGATCGCCCCCAGCGCGAGCATCGTCAGCATGTACCCGCAACTGATCGCCACTTCGTTATAAGCGGAATGCGGCAGCATCACCGGCACGACCGTCGCGAAGCCGAGTGCCAGCGCGCCAGCCGCCACCACCCCCACGCTCACGTCGGAAAAGTATCGCCTCCACGTCGCATACAGCACACCCACGCTGGCTAGAAAGCCGATGGTGCAAAATACCAACACGGCCAGTCGGTGAGAAAGGTAGTGGCCGGTGAGTGCGACAAACGGCCAGAATAGAATCAAGGCAGGTGTGATCCCGAAATACAAATAGAGCCGCCTCTTGCAATAACTCAGGTCATTCAAATGGTCGGGCCCAAGCCGGTAGTGACTATTAGCGGTGTGATCGTACGGATCGGAGAGTCGCGTGAATCCGGGCGGCACCTCTTTTTTCAGACTGAGTTGGCCGGCGCGGAAACCCTGCACCAGTAAATTGTAGTCACTGTTGACGGCGTTTGGGCTCAATGACTCCCACTCGTCCGACCGCGCGAGGCACGCGTACACGCCGATGACTAGCAGACACACGGCCCCCAAGACTCCGAGCCCCATCCACTGGGACTTGTCTCTGCAGCTCCTCCGCCTTTCGCTGGATTTCAAAGGGCATGCGACAGACAGAAATACGAGTCTAACAAAGATGTCGAGATTATTTCGCCCAGAACCCCAATCACTCCACCCCAGCAGCCGCACGCGGTAGTGTCGGGCGATCTCAGCATTGCCATCCTCGCCTGGGCCGCCCGCTCAGGAACCAAACTCACCCATGTGCTTGCTCAGTCGGATACGTCGTAATGGCCTGCGACGACGAGGTCATTCCCTTGCAGGAGCGAATCGAAACCGTGGCAGACGATGCGGATCTTGAAGAAGTTTACAACACAGAACGCCATTTGCTCTACGTTGCCTGCACCCGCGCACGTGACCATCTCCTTGTCACAAGCGTTGATCCCGCGTCCGAATTCCTTGATGACTTGCGCCATTGACGCTGTGAAAGCCGTGCTGTTTCGGTTTACTTCGACTCACCCAGGCAGTCTCCTAAAAAGAAATCTTCGGCCCGCCACGCGGCCTTTTTGATGGCACGTTGAAGTCCCTGCCGTGCCGCGCAATCAGAAAATCGGTTCCCCCTGAAGGTCTCCCCCAATTTTCCGAGTTGCGCGTTGCGCTTCGCCACGGCTTGAAGGGACTTCTTTTGCTTGCCATCAGGCCGCGATTGGCGCAGCCCGAAAACTTAAGACAAGGAGACTACATCATGACTACTTCAACTGAAAAACAAATGTCCGCTTTGCCCACCTGTTTTGACTGCTACGAAATCCACGGAGTCAAACAATACGAGGAATCCGGCAACAAATACTGCGAACAAGTAGCCGATCACGAGGCCGGTTTTTGGAGCCTTTACGGCCACATCCCCGGCCAAGGTTTATCCTGCATCGGCGACTTCACGACCCGTGAGCATGCCGAAGAAATCTACGCTCGCATCACCGGACGCAGCTATTCCAGCAGGAGCGCCGTATGACCTACACGAACCAGTCAATCAATCTTCTGTACGTGGCCCGCATGGCGCGAATCGCACACCAGCCATCGGCCAGTCGGCAGAACGCGCCGGTCTATGCCAGGCTCCCAATGGCTCCCGTCAATGCCAGCCCCGTGCCACACCTCACCAGCCTGTATCACTTCAGCAGGGCGGGTGAATACGGCGACCGCAGCTATCCCGGTAATTGCGGCGGCACGCTCATCCGCGACTTGCTCCTCTACTTCCAGCCGCAAAACGTCTTCGACCCCATGACCGGCAGCGGCACATGCGCGGACGTATGCCGTGAACTTGGCATCCCGTGCCTGTCGCAAGACGTTCACCAAGGCTTTGACGCCGCCGACGCTGATTGCTACGGCAGTCTGCCCACGACATTCGATTTCATTTGGGCGCATCCCCCGTACTGGCGTCAGAAACTTTACGCAGACGACCCGCGAGACCTGTCCCGCACGCCAACGTTGGAAACATTCTTGGAGCGTTACGCAGCATTCATTCAGAACTGCACGAGCGTCCTAGCCACTGGCGGCAAGCTAGCAATCCTCATGGGGGACTATTCCGACCGCGAAGCAGGATTCGTTTCTCTCACCTATCACACCAAGCAACTCGCTTTCGAGGCTGGTCTTCGCCAGCACTGCACCGACATTATCCGATTCAGTCACGGAGCATCCAGCAGTCGGAAAGTTTACCGCAGCAGTTTCATTCCCGGACTGCATGACGTGTGCATGGTGTTTGAGAAAACGAAGTAACCGTCCAAGCGGCACTCGCGAACTCGCGCCCCTTGTCCGTCCCATACGGCCCGACCTTTGGCCGTCTCTGCTTCATGTCGAGCCTTTGAGCTTGCCCCCCATGCCCCGCAAGCTGCGTCTCGCCTCTACGCGCCGCCGTCCATACGTCGGAACGACACGACCGAACACCCCATAACGACACTCGGCATACTGAAACAGTGTTGCTTCCATAGCCGCTCTCGACTAAATATGGCGTCTTGGTTGAGTTCTCATTCAAGAATGTCAGCATCAGATGGGCTTAAGAGACATAAGAGTGTATGCCGCAATTTCGTAAAAACGTCCTCTCGCAATATCTTCGGACCAAATGTGACAAGCAGTTGCGACTGTTGCTACATACGCGTCAGGAATTGGAGTCGCTGAATTGGCCCCAGCCCTTAGAGGCTCGCCCTGCGGTTCAAATCCTACGTGATCGCGGGAAGGAGTGGGAGCAAGCAAAGATGCTGGACTTGGAGGCTGCCTTCGGCATTCATCTTAGGGGAACAAAGCAAGATGGAAAGTTTAAGCGAATCGAACTCCAGCCTATTCTCGCCACAAATCTTGCAAGCCCCACTATCATCGTACAAGCGCGCTTCGTACACCCTAATCTCAAAACAACTTTCCTTCAAAACATCGGATTGGATGCTACACAAATCGCAGCGACCCCTCCGTTCGGCGCTTTTGAACCGGATGTGATCGTAGTCAAGACCCCCGCTGACGACGAAATCGAAATCCTACCTAACGGCGACACAGCAGTAATCCAGCCGGGCGATCAGCGGAAAGCACTTCTCGTTTCTGACATCAAACATGCTGGAGAAGCTAATTCAAGCTATAGTTCAGAGGTCGCCCTATACGCTGTCCTCTTGGCGAATTGGTTACGCCTGCAACATCTGGAGAACAGTTATTTTGTTGCCGATAATTTGGGGCTATGGACACGGGCAAAGGAAATCTCTGACCTCGCCAGATTGGTCGCTGGCAACGCAGGAGCAAGCATCACCGAGAGATTGCAGTGCTTTTTAGGTGATCTCGAACGTGTCGATTTTCAGATTTTCTTTCAGGCAGTCGATCACTTCTTTAAGCAAGACCTCCCAAGGGTGTTATCAGTTGCCGATTGGACATTATTGGATTGGCACGTTGATTCCAGGTGTTCCACTTGTGATTTTCTGGGTCACCGAAATTGGCTTCGAGCCTCAGACCGTGCAATTCTCGACGCTCATCGTGACCATTATTGTGTAACAGCCGCCGAGGACAGCGGTCATCTGAGCCGTCTTTCAACACTCTCACGAGGGAGCCGAAAGACATTGTATAAGGCTGGTCATCTTAATGTAACCGCCGTGTCCGCCGTTACCGATACTGATCCTGTATTTGACAAACACAACGCCCTGAAGGCAGACCGCAAACATTTGGCCCACCGCGCTAGCGCATTATTGAGCGGGAATGTGACCATTGCCGCTAACACGACGACCATCGACTTTCCGAAGTGGTCGGACCTACAAGTGTTTATCACTGTGAACTTCGATCCAGGTACGGGGCTTTTATGCGCATTGGGGTCAGAGGCACGGTTCAAGCAACGAGTTGCATTTGGCCAGACATCAACCATCCAGCGAACTTGGGCGGCGGAGGCACAGACATTACTCTCAGCGACTCAGGCGGAAGAACGAAATGTTGTCACATCTTTTCTTTCGCGATTAGCAGAAATATTCAATTTCGTACATGATAATTCCCCTGAGCGTGGAGGGGCAATGGCGGCAAAAACCCGCGTCCAAGTTTACTTCTGGGATAGCAGGCAATTTGAAGAACTCGCCAAAGCAATCGGCAGGCATTTGAACTCTATCGTGATGCCACAAACGGAAAGATATTTGCGCGGGCTCGTATGGCTTTTCCCTCCACAAGAGATTTTGGCAGAAGATGAGCTTACTCTTGCGAACCCAATCACTTTCTTGAAATCAGTCATTCAACGCGATTTGAGACTCCCCGTTGCCCATTGTCTGACGCTCTTCAATGTCGCTGAGGCCTACCACAATCCCCAATATACGCCCTCGATTCCGGGTTCATTTTACCGCGATCCATTTTCGGACATGATACCAAGAGAGCGTATTTACGAGATTTGGTCGCAGGAGCCGCTAGTTCAGCTTGGCGCTACCCAACGAACACGCTCACAATGTATAGCTGATTATAGTGACGCCGTGAAAAAACAGGTGGCCGCAGTACGTACCGTGGTGTGGAAATTTGGAACGGACATGACGGGGCACCTCAATTTCTCAGCGAGGCCTGTGCAAATTGGCGTCCCGTTCAATTTTCAGAATATGAGTGAGGACGGGCGGCTTTGGTATGGCTGGGCACTACTTGAGGAGGCCTGCGCCACTGTCGAACTTCGCAGGGTATGGTCAGCCGAACCGGAGGAATTGGAGGCAAATTATTCCATACTTCGTTTTACGCAGCTTGAGTCAGAAACAAATGGCGTGTTGCTCTACAACGTCAAGCCTACCTCGCGGGATTGTAAATTTAGGGACAACGAATCTTTCTTAGCCTTGCAAGATGAAAGTATACCGGGTTTTCTGGACTTGAGGATTCGCGACATTGCCCAAGACCTTTTATCGCAAATTCCTGTGGAGGATCAGAACCGCAAAATGTCGGATATCTTTTCTGCGACTCTGATTGAATTCGACCGGTCTATCCTTAAAGCTCGCATCACATTATCTACATTTCGGAACGCACCGGCACTCCGAAATCTCCTCATCGCGAACGGCAAAGTCAGTATATCGGAGGATGTCAGTTTAGTAGAGAACTCCGGCCCTCCAATGGCTGAGAGAGTTAAGGAATGTCTTCGGGAAATTGCGAGACCGTCTATCGCCTTGGCAGCACCGGAAACTTATGCCGCACTTGGCCATGCTCCTGGACAAAATCTCCCCAGAAATGACACAGTGACTCCAGTAGCACGAGTGCTTTGGGATGCTGGTGCATTGGCTGTAGAGGAAACGGGCCTTTCTCAGCAGGCGATTGGGAATGCTATACAGACGATTGCCCAATCACAGTGGCCGCTAAACGAATCACAGAGGAATGCTGTCGTCTATTCCCTTAATCACAGGCTCGCGATTATCTGGGGTCCGCCGGGTACTGGAAAAACGACAACAGCGGCCTCAATGCTGGCGGCGCGGATATTGGCGGCCAAAGCAATGGGCCAAAATGCACGAATCCTGATAACCGGGCCTACCTACACCGCCTGGGAACTTCTTTTCCGGGAGGTTCTTGACCTCCTAGGGAGAACGCATACGACTGGTATCTCATGCTACCGCATATATTCTTCGACTCATCCAGGGCGAGCCCCCCTTACTGAATCCGGAAATACAGTCCATGACATCGAAGCAAAGGCAGGCGACGCAGAGTTTCAGACCCTTTGGACTGAATTACAAAACCCGCAAACGATTGTCTTAGTAGGAACTGTTGCACATCAATGCTACAGGATTGCAAAGCAAGGCGCTGGGGCGGCGTTGGCGCAACTCTTTGACGTTGTTGTTATAGACGAAAGCTCCCAGCTTGACGTAGGAAAATCTTTGTTTCCACTCTCTTTGCTCGCAGAACAGGGGCAACTGGCTCTATTCGGTGACCATCTTCAAATGCCACCAGTAATCGTTACGCAACCTCCGCGAAATGCGGAATGGCTTGTAGGCAGTATTCAGAATTACTTGCTAAATCGGCACAACCTGACAACACAGGACTTATTGATCAACTACAGATCGTCCGCTGCATTTGTTGCTTTCGGAAAGAGCATTGGCTATCCCCTCGGACTCTCGGCACACTCTGAGAATCTGAGACTGCATCCTCTTTCGGCAGGAAACACCGTTCCAGCGGGATGGAATAATGTTGTGCCTTGGTTCGCTGGTTTATTGGAAATAATGAATGCCGAACGACAGCTTGTAGCGGTCACCTATCAAGACGGCATGGCCGGGCAAGCGAATGAGTTCGAGGCAGACATCGTTTGCAGCATGGTACAGCACCTGTATCGCACGTTCTCTCAATTTCTCGATGGCGAGCGGGACAGTCAGGGTCAAAACATCACTCCCAACCACGTACCTTTTGACAGTCAAACTTTCTGGGACCGCGGCGTTGGTATTGTCACGCCGCATAGGGCCCAACGGGCTCTAATTGTTCGACGATTGTGCGAGATATTCCCCGATCATGACGCATTAAGAATTGATGGTGCCGTCGATACGGTTGAGCGATTTCAAGGCGGTCAGCGTGATACCATCATCATTTCATTCGGTGTTGGTGACCCCGATTTAATCTCCCAAGAAGAAGAGTTTCTGCTTCAACTCGAACGCACCAACGTAGCCATTTCACGCGCACGTGCGAAGTGCATTCTCGTGATTTCCGAAGACCTCGCCTACCACTTGCCGTCGGATCGAGCGACAATTCTAACTTCAAAGGCCGTCAAGACGTATGTGTCAGACTTTTGTCGTCAGACCACCCGAATACAGGTTCCTGTCGATGGTGCAGAAAGGGAGCTTCTTGTTCGCTGGCACCACTCATGACAAACCGATCTCATAGTCATGCTCTTCAATTGCCGTAGACTTTATTCTAGTCCCCATCTGGTGGGCCTGCCTTCTACCAAATGAAGCAGAATCGGCTTCCCGAATGCGGAAGACCTTCCACCGGAATTCCGACTGTTCCAATGAATTGAGGATTATTTGTCGGGAGTCTTGTTTGCGCGACGGAATCGCACCGAACCGCACGAACATCTTTCCCTTTTTGGAGAAACGCTCTCCCACTCGATCCCACACTCGCGACAAGGATTCGGAAAATGCTTCGTGACCGTGATGTGAAAGAGACCCCTTCTCCCCATAAGGAACCTCTGCTGATCCGCCCAGAAACCAATTCCTGAGCCACTGATCCGCAACGTATGTTCTCATGCCGTAGTAAGGCGGGGACGTGATTACCACATCAATCTTTGACTTGATACTACCAAAGCCATGCTTTAGACGCGCATCGGCTGTAGTGATCGCAGACGTATCAATGCAATGTGGCAGCGTGTCGAGTTCCAAACGAGCCACCCGCCTTTTGATGATTTGTAAAACGTCTACGGGCATGGGATTTAGTCTATGTGCACGCCAATATTTGACCGAGTAGTCAGGCTTCGAGGCAAAAGTGCGAGGCATCTGGTTGGAAAAGTAGCTTCTCTTGTCGATGCACTTGGTAAGTGGGCCATGCAATGCGCCTAGACACACAGCCCGTAAGACGGTTGCAGCAGAACTCCTGCGACTGCGAAGTCCTTCGCGTAGAATGCATATCTCGTGCAGGGTCAGCGGACTAAACGCCCATTCCCAAAAATCACCTTTTGGGACGGGGCATCGTTTACCGGTTTCAAGAAGTTCTTCAGCGAGCGCTACCACGTCGGCCTCTGTAGTCTCCGCGATTTTCGCACGCGCTATTGCAGTAGCAATGGGAGAGGAATCGATGCCATAAGCTACATGTCCTTTCAAACGTGCGGCAAACATCGTTGTTCCACGTCCACAGAACGGGTCAAGAACCCGAAGTTGAGTGCCCTTAAACCGTTGGAGCACTGAAAGCGGGAACTCTAACGGAAACATAGTGTAATACGGGCAGACAGCATTCAAGGCCATGCAGGGCTCAGACGCCGGAACTTCGCTCAATTGCATTTGCTGTCGGTGTGCCATCTGCTGCATTCCTAATTTCTAGTTTGATACTAACAACACTGACGCCAGAAGAAAGGAGAAATCATCCGCTCGCGATTCAAAGCCCACCCGGCCGACAGCACATACGAACTACCAGTGCGGACGCCCCTTTAACGACAGCGGCGTCAGACTGCGACATTTGGCTACGGTTACGCTCGCGAGCGGGCTGGGCTTTCGCTCTAAATGCCGCAGACAGCCGCCGCTAGGGGCGAGCCTGACTCCAATCCTGACCGCACCCCACTCCGCTCCGCACCCGCTCCGCCGACTCCGCTCACGCTCCACTGCGTTTTCGGCACGGTCCAGTTTGGAGACAGGCAAGAATGATACACCGTCACGTCTCCTGCATCCGCACTGAGCCGCGCCAGTTGTCCCGCTGTGCGGGATTGGTGTTGATACAATCTTTTTGAAATTGTTTTCAGGTCCTTTTTTCTGCTTTCGGCTTTCACTCCTTCGCCCTCACCAGCCCGACTCCGCAGGGGCCTCTCGTGGTGCCCTCTGAAGACTACTCCCACGGAGGAACCCTGCTGCCTGTGCTGTTTTTGTGAAGGGCGACGAACCGAAACCGAACAAAGCAGAGGAGTAAAAAAAAGACCATGAAAACCAAAACAAATAAAAACAAAAAATCAGGGCTCAGCTCCCGTCCCGAACAATTGAACACCGCGAACACGACGCGGATTAACTACGCGAAGCGTGCGATGTACCGCTCGCTTGATACGGAAAAACTTTTGGAATTGCTTCGATACGAAGCGCCGAAGTTTTTTGAACTGGCGGAGGTTGTTGGTAAATGGGTGTGGGTTCAGTTTGAGCAGAAGCAGCCGTACCAAGTGACCCGCGTTTTAGCGCAGCTTGGTTTCCATTGGAACAAGACCCGCCAGACGTGGCAGCATCCGTGCGGCATGGAGTGTGATAAAGCGTCGCCCGTTGACCCACGCAGGAAATACGGCAGCTATTTCCCCGCCAACGCGAAAGCCGCCTAAACACCATGAAACGAAACAGACGCCGCTTGCCTGCTAAGCAACGCGAATTCGGGTTTGTGCCTGAGACGTTCAACCTGTTTGCCGAAGCCGCGCTCGACGGCGAGCGCATGGCCCGCGAACAGGCCGAGGCAGACCGCGCGAGAGAGCTTGCCGAGGCAGCGCAGGCGGCTCTGTTTCCAACCAGAAAGCGACGATGAAGAACGGACAATCCGTGACAAACCGTGACAAAAGACCGCTTGAGTCTGCACTATTTCGTGTTTTGCGAATGCAAAGACATGCAGAATCATTGAGGTTTCTGCGTGGAGGGCGGATTCAAATCCCGCCGTCCCGACCATCTCTGCAGAGATGGGAGGGGGAAACTATTGCGACAGCCAGACGGGCTTGCCGTGGAATTTGACTCCTTTATTCTCCAACGCCTTGAGGAGTTTGCTCAACCAGTGCACAAACGTGTTGAAGCGCCGCAAGACGGCTTCTTCCGACAGTTTTGCCGCGGCGGCGTCGCTGCTCAGAAGAGACGTGGGGCCGCCTTCGCGAACATGGATGCCGCGGGCGCGCCGTGCCAGTTCCACTTTCCAACGCTCCAAGGCGACCATGCGACCGTCGAGCGTGTAATCCACGGGCCGGATTTTCTTGAGCACTTCCTTATCGGCGGTGGTCAACAGCCCGTGTTTGACGAACAGGTCGACCACAACCGCACACAATCGCTCGGCCGCTTCGAGATGCTCGAAAGCGGGTGGTACGGCAATGGTTTCGGCGTCGACGGACGTTGACGGCGCGACGGCAGCGGGTGGGGCCACCTTGACAGGCTCCGGGGCCGGACCAAACGAGCGGACAATTCGCGACGTCCCTTGATGGCCGCCGACATGAAGCACCTTGACGGCGGTGTGTTCGGTTTTCAATTCACTTTCGATTTCCTCCCGGGCCGCGACGGAGAGCAGCACGGTCTGGGTCGGGAGATCCACGGTGGCTCGCAGCGACCTTCGCATGAGCAGGTCTTGCACAATCTCGACCGAGTGGGCATTCTGGATGTCCAGTAGGTCATGGATCGTCATCGCATCGATGGCGGCCAATACGTCTTCACCGGGTGGACCGATCTGCAAGCCGAGATTGTTCTGGATGGAGTGGGAAAGGTTGTCGAGATTCGGATGCTTCTGACCGCCGCCGAACATTCCGCCGAATAGTGGCATAGTGCTCCTCCCGGGGTGACACAGTAAGTCTAAACCCGGTGGCTGCCAAAATGCAAGCCCTAGAATAGGACGGGAGGGCGCGGGGCCGACTGTGGGATCGGCTCGACACCGGCACCAGTTGAGCCGTTCTCTTGACTGGTTTGCGGTTTGTCGATAGTCTGGTTGCCTGACTGTATGGTGAAACGCGCGACGGTCTTTTATTCAGGGAGGGTGCACGGAGTCGGGTTTCGGTACACCGCGCGTGAAATTGCTTGCGGATATGACGTGACGGGATACGTTCGCAATCTGCCTGATGGGCGGGTGGAGCTGGTTGCTGAGGGAGCCGAAGAAGAGGTCCGGGCATATGCCGAGGCCTTGCGGACCAGTCAACTGGGAAGCCACATACGAAATGCCGATGTGAATTGGAGTGAAGCCACGGAAGAATTCCGCGGCTTCGAAATACGACATTGATGGATGCCATTCGAACAGAACAACTGACGAAGAAATACGATTTGGGCTGGCGGAAGGGGAAACTGCTGGCGCTGGAAAAGCTCAACTTGCGGGTCCGGGAAGGTGAAGTGTACGGATTGCTCGGTCCAAACGGCTCGGGTAAGAGCACCACGCTCAAGCTGGTGCTTGACCTCGTGGTCCCCACCGAGGGGAACGCATGGATTTTCGATGTCCCCTGCAGCAAGGTGGTATCGCGGCTCCACGTCGGGTTTCTTCCCGAAAACCCCTACTTCTATCGCTACCTGACCGGCACCGAGACGCTCGAGTTTTACGGGAAACTGTGCGGCATGCGGGGCGCCGCACTGAACAAACGGATCAACGAATTGTTGGATCTGGTTGGCTTGACCCGCGCGCGCGACCGTCGACTGGCGGGATACTCGAAGGGCATGCTGCAACGCATCGGCCTGGCGCAAGCGCTGATCCATGATCCCAAACTGCTGTTGCTTGACGAACCAACGGCGGGCGTGGATCCCATCGGCAGCAAGGATATTCGCGACCTCATCTTGCGGTTGAAAGGCATGGGCAAAACGGTCCTGCTCAGTTCGCATTTGTTGGCCCAGGTGCAGGATGTTTGCGACCGCATCGGCGTTCTCAACCGCGGGCAGATGATTCTGGAGGGCGACGTCCAGACGCTCATCAGCGATCAAAGACGGCTGAGCATTACGGTACAGGACCTGCCAGAAGGGGCTCGCGCTCGGGTCGAGGAGGCGGTACGAGCCGCAGGCGCGTCGATTGTATCGGTCGGACATCCACAGACGACGTTGGAGGCGTTGTTCCTGGAGGCCCTGAGAAAGGATCAGCGAGGTGAAGGTGAACATGACTGAAACCGCCACTGCCGAGCCATCCGCGAGCCGGGAACGGGTTGGGTTTTCCGCGCACCGGGTGAGCGTGATTGCCGTCAACACGCTTACCGAAGCTGTTCGCCAAAAGGTGTTCATCCTGTTCTTGCTGATCGGGCTGGTGTTCATCGCCTCGGCGATTTTCTTCGCCCAATTTACCTTCGGCGAACAGATGAAGTTCATCAAGGACACCTGTCTCGGGGTGATCTCGGTCATCAGCACATTGATTGCCATTGTGGGCACGGCGCAATTGTTGCCGACCGAAGTAGAGAATCGAACCATCTACACCATTCTCGCGAAGCCCGTACGGCGCTTCGAGTTTCTGCTCGGAAAGTTTTGCGGCAGCTTGTTGTTGCTGTTGTTGAGCATGGCCGCCATGTGTATCTTGTTCGCCGCGGTACTCTGGATCAAAGAGCAGGGGATGATTCGCGAGTTGAGCCAGTCGTATGTGGGCGAGTCGCCGGCCGCCCACGTGGAGGCGCAGAAGGAAATCGAGCAGGTCCAAACCGAGGTGCTCGATGTGGAGTTGGTGAAGGCCTTGGTCGCCGATCTGGCGAAGGCGACCCTCGTCGCTTCGGTGACGCTTCTGGTGTCGACGTTTTCCACCTCGCTCGTGTTCAATGTCGTTGTCCCCTTCATGGTGTTTGTCGCGGGAATGCTGCGGGGAAGCGCGGCGGAGACGTGGGGCGCTCACCGATTGTTTATGGCGGTCTTGGCGGTGATACCGGACTTTGGATTGTTCAGCATTGCCGATGAGATCAACCTCGGGAAAGTGGTTCCCTGGAGTCACATTGGCCAGATTGTCGCCTATGGGGTGGCGCGGACCGTGGTGATTGTGGTCGCAGCCCATCTGGTCTTTTCGCGGCGGGAGATTTAGAAGGCGCGCATGAAACTGCTCGTGGCCATCATACTTTTCAGCGTTGGGCTTGCCCTTCTGCCATTGGAGAAGTCGCTGCGAACCGAGCGGCTCCAAATGAGGTATGGGGGGCCGCATGTGACGTTCCAGTTGCGCGAAGCCATCGGGCAGAACCTCGCCATTGCGCTCCTGGCCGGGATGCGTGGCATCGTCGCCGATTTTTTGTGGATCCAGGGCCACAACTTCTGGGAGAAAAAGGAGTGGCTGCGACAATACCGCAATATCGAAGTTGTCGTTACCCTGCAACCACAGTCGGTCATGTTTTGGGACCTGGGCCAGTGGCACATGGCCTGGAACATTGGCTACGGCGCGTTTTCGGACCCGAAGAACCGAACGAAAGCCGAGGGGATCAAGCGGGAACGCGAATGGCACGAAAAGGCGCGGGAATTTATCACCCGTGGAATCGAGAATATACCGAACCGGTACGAGTTGTATTTTACCATGGGCTGGCTTTATTTCGAAAAACTGAGCAAGGACTGTGACGACCCGCCGTGCCGTGACGCCTTTTGCAAGAGCGCCGAATTTCTCGGCATGGCCTCGAGTTTCGCCGATGCGCCGCAGTTCGTCCCTCGCCTGTATGCGCGGGCGCTCGAGAAGTGCGGCGACCTCAGTGCCGCATATGCGGAGTGGAAACGCCTGTGGTATCTGGATCATTCCACGACCCAGCAGGCGTGGAGCATCATTGAACGGGAAATTCGCAGGCTCGAAGATACCATGCAAATCCCCAACCAACAACGCGTGTTTCCCAAACCGACACCCTGACCATGGCCAGCACCGCTATACGCTACGCGATCCTCAGTGACATTCATGGGAACCTCGAAGGGCTCGAGGTGGTTCTCAAGGATGCGCGGGAACAGAAGTGCACGCACTACGTCTGTCTTGGCGACGTTGTCGGTTACGGGCCGAATCCGAAGGAATGCCTCGACACGGTCCGCCGTCTGGAGTGCCCCGTGATCATGGGCAACCACGACGAATACTGCGCCTCGGAGATCGAACTCACCGGGTTCAATCCGATGGCCGCCGAGGCCATCCGCTGGACCCGCACCCAGTTGAGCGCCGAGGAGAAGAACTGGCTGCGCGACCTCAAGTATGTCCGTCACGTCGAATCGTTCACGATCGTTCACGCGACCCTCGATCTGCCGGAAAAATGGGCGTATGTCTTCGACCGGCTGGCCGCGCAGGCCAGTTTCAATTATCAGCACACACCCGTGTGTTTCAATGGCCACACCCACGTACCGGTCGCCTTTGTCCGCGGTCCCAGCGGATTGCAGGGCGGCCTGTACTCGAAGATTAAAATCGAAGTCGGCCGCAAGTATTTCATCAACGTCGGTTCCGTCGGCCAGCCGCGGGATCGCAACCCCAAGTCGGCCTACGTGGTGTTCGATCTCATGAACAATCTTATCGAATTACGCCGCGTGGAATACGACATCGGCATGACGCAGAAGAAGATTCGTGCCGCCGGACTGCCCGAGTCGCTCGCCGAGCGCCTGGCACACGGCCGGTAAAATGCCGCTCCCCGGCCCGGCGACGGACGGAGCAGCCAAAACCGGCGCTTCACAGAAGCGCGGACACATCGTAAGCTCGCGCACGATGCGGATTCTCATCATTAAACCCAGTTCGCTCGGGGACGTTGTCCAGACGCTGCCGACGGTCAATCTCATCCGCCGGAAGTATCCCCAAGCGCACATCTCGTGGTTGGTGAACGACACTCTCACGTCGCTGCTGCCACACTGTCCCATCATTGACGAGATTATTCCATTCGAGCGGCGGCGCTTTGGTTCGCTGACACAGCTTCCGCGTTTCGGGAACTTCCTTGCCACGCTCAAAAGACGGCATTTCGACATCGCCGTCGACCTGCAAGGGCTGTTGCGCAGCGGCATTATCAGTTGGGCGACGCGGGCGCCGCGTCGCATCGGATTGAGTGACGCCCGCGAAGGCGCGCGATTCTTCTACAACGAGATCGTGAGGGTTCCGCGCGCGCATGCCGTGGACCGGTATGTTCTGGCCGCGCAACACCTAGGGTGCGATTCCACTCCCATCGAGTTTCCGCTCGGGGTGCCCGGATCGGTGACATCCGAAGGCCTGATTGCCGTGAACCCGTCCGCGCGTTGGGCGACGAAGCTGTGGGGCAACGACAAGTTCGCCGAACTCATCCGTCGCCTCCCCTCCGAGCGCGTCGTGTTGACGGGTTCCGCAGCCGAACGCGGGCAAATCGACACGATTGCCCAGGGACGACGCAATCTGGCGGGCCAGACCGACCTCTTCCAACTCGCGGAACTCTATCGCCGTTGCCAGGTCGTCATCACCAACGACAGCGGGCCGATGCACCTCGCGGCCGCAGTGGGCACTCCCGTGGTCGCGATCTTTGGGCCGACCGATCCCGCGCTCACCGGACCGTACGGGGACCATCATGTTGTGTTGCGCGCCGGCATACCCTGTTCCCCGTGTTTCAAGGGCCACTGCACCAATCGGGTGCGCATGGAGTGCATGAATCTGGTCTCGGTCGAACAGGTCCTGAAAGCAGCCGAGGGCTTCATCGCGAAGGAGTGAATTGCATTCGCGGCCCGTCGCGATTATAAATCGGCCCGAGGAATTCAGTACATGACCGAATTGGAACAGCAATTGCAGTCCGCCCGCGCCGAGGCCGAAGCCGCGCTCGTCGCGTGTGCCGACCTTCCGGCACTCGACCAACTCAAGGCCCGGTACCTTGGCCGCAGCGGGGTCGTGTCCGCCGCGCTGGAACAACTGGGCAAACTTCCCAAGGCCGACAAACCGCGGATTGGCAAGCTGGCCAACGAGGTGAAGACCGCGCTCACCGCGGCCATCGAGGCGAAGCGGGAGGAGCTGGAAGCGAAGGCCGTGTCCTCGGGGCCGGCCATCGACGTAACGTTGCCGGGTCGGCGCCACCACATCGGCCACCAACATCCGCTCACGCAGATTTTCGAGCGCACGGTCGAGATCTTCCGGCGCATGGGGTTCGCCGTCGAAGACGGACCCGAAATCGAGGACGAATGGCATTGTTTCGACGCCCTGAACACGCCCGCCAACCATCCCGCGCGCGACATGCAGGACACGCTGTATATCGACGACAAGGCCATGCCGCCCGACCCGAAACTGGGTCGCTATTTGTTGCGCACGCACACGTCACCCGTGCAAGTCCGCACGATGCTGAAGCAGAAGCCGCCGATTCGCATCGTCGCCCCGGGTCGGGTGTTCCGCCGCGATGAACTGGACGCCACGCACAGCCCGACGTTCCACCAGATCGAAGGATTGTACGTGGACAAGAACGTGACGGTCGCCGACCTCAAGGGCACCGTGGAATTCTTCTTCAAACAACTGTTGTCGCCCGAGACGGAAGTGCGGTTCCGACCGCATTTCTTCCCGTACACCGAGCCGAGCTTCGAGATTGATTTATCGACGCCGCAGTTCCGCGCCCGCGGCAAGGAATGGATCGAGATCGCCGGTTGCGGCATGGTCGACCCGAACGTCTTCAAGGCCGTGGGCTATCCCGACGACGAATACACCGGCTGGGCGTTCGGCTTCGGTATCGACCGCCTCGCGATGGTCATGTGGTCCGTCAACGACATCCGCCTCTTTACCGAAAACGACGTGAGGTTCCTGGAGCAGTTTTAACTCTCATGAGAAAATACACTGGCGTGCAAGTGTCCGAGTCTCAGTTAGAAGATCTGGTCAGACAATCCCCCGAATTGATCGAGCAAGGATTGAAGTTTGTCGATCATCAGAAAAAGGTGGAGGCTGGACGATTTGATGTGCTCATGGTTGATAGCGGCAACGCACTGGTCGTGGCGGAACTCAAAGTTGAGGAGGACGACGGTATATTACTTCAGGGTCTCGACTACTACGACTATGTGGTGACCAATGCTGAGAGTTATGCGAGACTTTATAGAGGGTTCGGTATCGATCCATCAGAACAGCCTCGGCTTTTACTCATTGCTCCGAGTTTCTCTGTAACATTGCTGAATCGAGTCAAGTGGATAAACGCGCCTATCACGTTGTTCACGTACCGCTGTGTGGAGTTTGAGGATAAGCGTGGTGAGATAGTGCCCGTGTATGCGGAGGTGATCCTGCCTCGGCCACTTGACAAACCGGTATCCGTAACACTCGAGGATCATTATGCCTATATAACGGATGCAGTTTTCCGAAAAGCTGCGCAGGCTTTCGTAGACGAACTGCGGTCGTGGGACGATCAGCATGTGACTGTTGACGCGAACCAAAATGATATTTCTCTGAAAGTGTCCGGGCGCGTGTTTGCATATGTGACAGCCTACAGGAAGTATTTTGATGTTAGCACCCACGACCGAGATGGCAATTGGGGGGGGGCACCGGGTTGACCACCTAAAACTCCTTGATGGTGTGAAGAAGAAGGTTCGGGAGAACTTCGAGCGTAAAAGGAAGGGAGCGGCTTGAGGCTCCACCGGAAATGAAATTCACCTACAACTGGCTGAAACAATACGTTGACATTGATTGGTCGCCATCGGAATTGGCCGACAAACTGACCTTTGCGGGAATTGAAGTGGAGGACATCGCCACCGTCGGGGGCGGCCTACTTCAGCAGGTCGTCGTCTGCCAGGTTCTTTCCAGCGACAAGCATCCAAACGCCGACAAGCTTTCGGTATGCCGGGTCAATGACGGCCACGGCGAACGCCAGATCGTGTGCGGCGCGAAGAACTACAAGGTCGGCGACAAAGTGCCGTTGGCGTTGCCCGGCACAACCATGGCCAATGGGATGACGATCAAGGAGGCAAAGCTGCGCGGTGTGGAATCGCAGGGCATGATGTGCTCAGCCGAAGAGTTGGGCCTTCCGAAAGGCGAGGACGGGTTGCTGATTCTGCCTGCCGACACGGCTGTTGGCATCACACTCAGCGAGGCCCGCGGCGGTACCGACACGATGTTTGACATCGAGGTCACACCGAACCGGCCCGACTGGCTCAGCGTCATCGGCATCGCGCGCGAGATCAGCGCCCTGACGGGAAATCCGGTAAAGCGCCCGGATGTTGTCGTCCATGAATCCGGCGAAAGCGTTGGCAAGCTCACTTCAATCACGATTGAGGCGCCCGACCTGTGCCCGCGTTACACGGCGCGCGTCATCCGCGGCGTGAAAATCGGGCCCAGCCCGGCGTGGTTGAAACAGCTTCTGGAAAAAGTCAGGTTACGACCAGTCAACAATGTGGTGGATGTAACGAACTACGTGCTGCTCGAATGCGGCCATCCGTTGCACGCGTTTGATTACAACCGGTTGGCGGCGCACCGCATCGTGGTCCGCCGCGCGGCGAAGGGTGAAAAGTTCCTGGCCATCGACGGCAGCGCGATCGAGTTGACCAATGACATGCTGGTCATTGCCGACGCGAACCGCGCCGTGGCGCTGGCGGGCATCATGGGCGGCAAGGACACCGAGATCCACGATGGCACGACGGACGTGTTGCTGGAGAGCGCCTGGTTCCTGCCCGCGAACGTTCGCAAGACCTCCAAACAGTGTGGATTGTCGAGCGATTCGAGTTATCGATTCGAGCGCGGCGCGGACATTGACGGCGTTATCTGGGCAAGCAACCGCGCGGCGCAATTGATCCAGCAATTGGCCGGCGGACAGGTTGCGGCGGGGATCATCGACACGCTCGCGAAACCGATCGAGAAACGGCGGGTGCGCTGCCGGTATGCCCAGGTGAACCGCCTGCTGGGCGTCGACGTGCCGTCCGAGACGGTGAAGAAGATTTTCACGGGGCTTTCCCTGGCGGTGATTTCGTCGGATGCCCAATCGTGCGAAACCGAAGTGCCGACGTTCCGCGTGGACCTGGAACGCGAGGTCGATTTGATCGAGGAAGTGTGCCGCATTTACGGCGTCGAGAAGATACCGGCAAAGAGGCTGCCAGCAATTGCCGCGGTGTCCGAGTTCGACGCGAAATGGGATGCCCTCGCAAAAGTGCGGCGGGTGTTGACCGCGCTCGGGTTTCACGAGGCGCAGAACCAGACACTAGTGGGCGAGGGCGAGTTGAAGCTGCAGAATCCATTGAGCGCGGATCAACAGGCGTTGCGAGCGAAGCTTGAGCCCGGCTTGTTGGCAAACCTGCGCGCGAACGTCTCGCGACACCAGTACGACGTGAAACTTTTTGAAATCGGCCGCGTGTTCGCGTCGGATGGGAAAGAATCGTTGCACGTGGCGCTGGCGGTCACCGGGCGGCGCGAACCGGATTCCTGGGAGACTGGCACACGGGAAGCCAAGCTGGATTATTATGATGTGAAGGGCGCGTTGGATGAGGTGGGGGACGCGCTGGGTGTACCCGTCACCGCCGAGATTCGACAGATTTCGCCCATTCAGGCAAAAAAACTTGACCTGCGAGATGCGGTGTATGTCGCGGAACTGGAGTTGGGGTCGTTGCTGGCGGCGCAAACGCATGAAAAGACCTTCCGTGAATTGCCCAAGTTTCCCGCCGTGGTGCGCGATATGGCCCTGGTGGTGGATGACACAGTGTCACATGCCGAGATCGTGGCGGCCATCGATAAGGGTCGAAATAAAGTCTTGGAAAAGATCGAACTTTTTGATATCTATAAGGGAGATTCGATACCGACAGGAAAGAAATCAATGGCGTACTCGTTGACGTTCCGCGCGGCGGACAGGACGCTGACGGATGCAGAGGTCAATGGGGCGCATGAACAGTTGAAGCGTTCATTGGTGCAGACGTTGAAGTGTGAGATTCGCGAGAGCTGACGTGCATGAACAGGGTAATTAAGCGACGACCATAAAAGTGACTGGAATATTCTTGAATTCGATCGGGACAAATGTTACAAGGGAAACAAGCGGGCGACAGTGGTCGCCGATGTTCTTTGCCAAGGCAAGATTTTCGAAATACCCTGCCATGTTCGTAACAAACGACACTTCTTTGAGCCAACACCGTCATTGACGGAGCTCGGTGTTCGGTTGTGGATTGCATGCCTTCACTGGAAGCATGAAACAGCCGGCAGAGCCCCCTATTAGTAAGGGGTTCAAAGATATCGTTTAGACGGCATTACGGTGGGGTATTTCGTTTTGGTGCCCAGCCTCGCGAGGCGTTCGGGCTCCTGTCGGTCAACGCCACGGATCACACGCGGCTCAGAATCCGGGGCCAGATTGGTGGTCATGACCGAGAACCTATTTTCCAACCAATCCCTGAGACCCGCCGCCACGGCGGAGGCTGGCGACCTCGCCGCCGCGCCATTGGCCACCCGAATGCGCCCGCGGACGCTGGAGGAGTTCGTCGGGCAAAGCCACATACTTGGCGAAGGCAAGCTCCTGTGGCGCGCGATCAAGGCCGACCGAATCAGTTCCATCATCCTCTATGGCCCGCCGGGAACGGGCAAGACATCGCTCGCGCAGGTCATCGCCAACGCCACCAAGAGCAAGTTCGAAAGCCTGAGCGGCGTGGAATCGAATGTCGCGGACATCCGGCGCGTCATTGCCACCGCCGCCAACCGTCTTGCCAACGCGGGCCAACGCACCATCCTGTTTATTGACGAGATCCACCGGTTCAACAAATCCCAACAGGACGTGTTGCTGCCCGACGTGGAGAACGGGACAATCCGCCTGATCGGCGCGACAACCCACAACCCATTTTTCTACGTCAACTCGCCGCTGGTGTCGCGCTCGCAGATCTTCCAACTCAAACCGCTGACACCGGCCGACATCAAGGAATTGTTGCAGCGCGCATTGGGCGACAAAGAACGCGGCCTCGGCGCCAAGAAAGTCAAAGTAGACGCCGGCGCGCTGGATTTTCTCGCCACGGCGTGCGATGGCGACGGACGCAAGGCGCTGAACTCGCTGGAAATCGGCGTCCTGACCACTCCGTCGGGACATATCACCAAAGAGATCGCCGAGGAGTCCATCCAGAAGAAGGCCGTGGTGTACGATGCGGACGAGGACGAACATTACGACACGATTTCGGCGTTCATCAAGTCGATGCGCGGCAGCGATCCCGACGCCGCGTTGTACTGGCTGGCGAAAATGGTGGTCGCGGGCGAAGACCCCCGGTTCATCGCGCGACGGATCGTGATTCTGGCCGCGGAAGACATCGGCCTGGCGGACCCGCAAGCGCTCGTGCTATCGGTGGCGGCGCATCACGCCGTGGAGTTCATTGGCTGGCCCGAAGGCGAGTTGCCGTTGGCGGAAGCGACGGTCTATTGCGCAACCGCGCCGAAATCGAATGCCAGCGCGAAGGGGATTTGGAGCGCCAAAGCCGACGTGGAGCAGGGACGAACACTGGAAGTGCCCCAGCATCTCAAAGACACACATTACAAGGGCGCGGCCCGGCTCGGCCACGGGGACAGGTTACAAATACGCCCACGATTTCGAAGGACATGTTGTCGAACAAGACCACATGCCCGAGCATCGCAAGTATTACGAACCGGGCGACCAGGGCTTCGAGATCAAGGTCCGTGAACGAATGGACAAATGGAAGCAACTGCTCAAGAAAAAATAGCGTTGCGGGAACAGATGCGCACGCGCCTGGCCGGGCAGGGCGCGGCCGATGTTCGCGCGAACAGTGCGACCATCTGGGAGCGGTTGTCGGTGCTGGTGGAATTCGCAATCGCCCCGCGGCTGCTGGTGTACGTGTCCACGGGAAACGAAGTGGACACACAGGGACTGATCCGTCAGTTGCTTGCGATGGGCCGACAGGTATGCGTGCCGCGATTTGAAACCGCGACGCAAGGGTACACCGCTTCCGAGCTACATGATTTTGATGCCGAGTTGACGACGGGCAAATTTGGAATTTTAGAACCGAAACCAGGGGCGGTACGACCGGCGGCGCTCGATCAAATTGACGCCGTGCTGGTGCCCGGGGTTGGCGTTCGACGAAACGGGAAACCGATTGGGCCGCGGGTTGGGTCATTTCGACCGCCTGCTGCGCCACACCAGCGGTGTCAAGATCGCGCTGGCTTTCGATTTCCAGGTATTGGACGAGGTCCCGGCGGAAGCGCACGACGCCCGCATGGACTTTATTGTGACCGAAACACGAGTGGTCAACCCCAGGGGTAACCGACAATGACGTATATCATGATCGGTCTCATCACCCTGGTCGTCGGCGTCGCGTTTGGCTGGTTCCTTTGCCAGGCCAAGGCGAAAGCGGACACCAAAACGGCTGGTGGGATCATTGAGACCGCGCGGAAGGAAGCGGAAGAATCGCTTCGGGATGCGCGGGTAAAAGCGCAGGAAGAAACATTCAAATCACGAGAGCAGTTTGACAAGGAAAGCAAGGATCGACGGCAGGAACTGCTGGAAATGGAAAAGCGGGTCATGCAGCGCGAGTCCAATTTGGATCGCAAGGCGGATTTGCTCGACCGAAAGACGGAGGAGGTTTCCAAGAAGGAAGTGACGGTTGTGGAACGCGAAAAGGAACTCCACAAGATTCAGACCGAGATTGACGACCTGAAGAAGCTAACCCAGCGGGAATTGGAACGGGTGGCGGGTCTCAGCGCCGAGGAAGCCAAGAAGCGATTGCTGATGCAGCTTCAGGAGGATGTCCGTGGTGAAGCCGCGGCGATGACCCGACGGATCATCGAGGAGGCCAAGCAGCAGGCCGACCGCGAAGCCAAGCGGACCATCACCATTGCCATTGAGCGGTGCGCGTCGAGCTACGTCCAGACGGCGACAAACTGTACGATTGCGCTCCCAAGCGAAGAGATGAAAGGGCGCATCATTGGCCGCGAGGGCCGGAATATCCGGGCCTTTGAATCCGCCACGGGGATCAACGTGCTCATTGATGACACGCCCCAGGCAGTGGTGCTCAGTGGGTTCGACCCCGTCCGTCGCGAGTTGGCCCGGCAGACGTTGGAACGCCTTATCGCCGATGGCCGGATCAACCCGGCCCGCATCGAGGAGGAAGTCGCGAAGGTCCGTGAAGAACTGGATGGGTTGATCCGCAAAGCGGGTGAGGAGGCGGTGATCCGGGTTGGGTTGCAAAAGGTCCATCCCGAAGTGACCCGGTTGCTTGGCCGACTCCGATTCCGCCACAGCTTTGCCCAGAACGTGCTGGATCATTCGGTGGAAGTCGCCGAGATTGAGGGCATGATGGCGGCGGAACTCGGTCTCAATCAGCAGATCGCCAAGCGTGTGGGCCTGTTCCACGACATCGGCAAGGCGGTGGACCACGAAGTCGAAGGATCGCACGCCAAGATCGGTGCGGAATTTCTCAAGAAGTACGGCGAACCAGAAGAGGTATGGCAGGGGGTGGCTTGTCACCACCACGAAGTTGAGCCGATCACCACGTACGGCGTGCTGGCGAGTGCGGCGGACGCGATTAGCGCGTCGCGACCTGGCGCCCGCAGCGAAAGCATGGATCTGTACCTCCAACGCCTCGAGAAGCTTGAAACCGTCGCCAACGCCTTCCCCGGTGTCGACAAAAGCTATGCGCTTCAGGCGGGGCGGGAGATTCGCGTGTTTGTGCAACCGAATAGTGTCACCGACGATGAGGCGATTCAAATGGCGCGAAATATCAGCAAAAAGATCGAGCAGGAATTGCAGTACCCGGGCCAGATCAAGGTCACCGTGGTTCGTGAAACACGCGCCGTGGAGTACGCCAAGTGAGGATCCTGTTCATTGGCGACGTCGTCGGCAAACCCGGGCGACGGGCGGTCGCCACCTTGGTGCCGCGCCTGCGAGAGGAACGGGACATTGACTTCGTCATCGCCAACGGCGAAAACAGCGCGCATGGAGCCGGCCTGACCGCATCAACCGTGGACGCGCTCCTTACGAGCGGGGTGGACGTAATCACCTCGGGGGACCATGTGTGGGACCAGAAAGAGGTCTACGACGTCATACAGCGCGAGCCGCGGCTGCTGCGTCCCCTGAACTTCCCCGCGTCGGCCCCGGGGAAGGGATCGACCGTGGTACAATTGGATGGCTTGCCGCCCGTCGGGGTGCTAAACCTGATCGGCCGGGTATTTATGCCAAACACGGATTGTCCGTTTCGCGCCGCCGAAGCCGAGGTCGCGCGGTTGCTCACGCGGACGAAAATCATCATTGTGGACTTGCATGCCGAAGCCACGAGCGAGAAAATTGCCATGGGTCGGTTCCTGGATGGAAAGGTCAGCGCGGTGATTGGAACGCATACACACGTGGCGACTGCCGACGAACACATCCTGCCCAAGGGCACGGCGTACCTGTCGGACGCGGGCATGTGCGGGCCGTATGATTCGGTGCTCGGGCGGGATGTTGGCGCGGTGCTGCAGCGGTTCCTCACCCAGATGCCACAGAAAATGGAGGTTGCGGAGGGTGACGTGGCGCTGTGTGGTGCGATTGTCGACGCGGACGAGACAACCGGTCGCGCCCGCTCCATTGAACGGATTCGAATCCCCTGTGACGAGAGAGAATGACGTGATGATCTTGCGAGCGCGATACGTATTGCCGATGGACCAGCCGCCGATCGAAGACGGTGCGGTGGCCATCGAAGGCGACACGATTGTGGCCGTGGGCAAGACCGCGGACGTGCGGGCGGCGCACACGGGCGACGTTCGCGACCTCGGCGAACGGGTGTTGGCGCCGGGGTTGATCAATGCGCATTGCCATCTCGACTACACCCGGCTCCACGATGAGGTCCAGTGGCGCGGCAGTTTCACCGAGTGGCTGTTGCAGTTGGTCGCCGCCAAGCAACTCCACCCCGAAAAGGAGTATCTCGGGGGAATCCAAATGGGCCTGGATATGCTGGCGCGGTCCGGGACGACCACGGTGGTGAACATCGAGTCGTTCCCGAGGTTCATCGACCAGATTCCGCCGCCACAACTGCGTGTGTGGTGGTGCTTGGAAATGATCGATTTCAATCGTCCCGAAGGCGCCCGCGAAGTGGCGGCGCAGGCGTTGGAGTTTATCGCGGCCCATTCCAACCCGCGCGGAGGTTTTGGATTTTCCCCGCATGCACCCTACACGGCGACCGCGGAGTTATACCGGCTCTGCGCCCAATACTCTCGCGGGCGCAACATTCCATTGACGACGCACCTGGCCGAGTCGGAGGAAGAAGACGACATGATTCGCCGCGGTACGGGGCATATGTATGACTATTTTTTGCGCGCGGGGCGCGACATGTCCGACTGCAAACGTGTCAGTCCGACCCAATTGCTGTCCGAGTGCGGTGTGCTTGGGCCCAACTGCCTGGCCGCCCACGCGAATTACCTCACACCGCTGGACGTTCTCACTGCTCAAGCAGACGGGCACACACGTGGTACACTGCCCGAAGACGCATCGCTTCTTTGGCCGTGGCAGCCCTCCGCTGAACATATGGAAAGAGCATCGGATCAATGCCTGCCTCGGTACGGACAGCATGGCCAGCAACGATACGTTGAGCATGCTGGGCGAAATGCAAACACTCGGCCATATGTTACCGCGGATATCAGCCCAGGAATTGTTGACCCTGGCGACGATCAACGGCGCCAAGGCGTTGAACCTCCGTGACAAGCTGGGACGCATCGGCGTCGGCGCCTGGGCCGACCTGATCGCTGCGCCGATGGATGGAGACGGCGGAGACCCCTACGAGGGAATCGTTTACGCCGACAAGCAGGTGAGTTTCTCAATGGTGGGGGGCGAGGTGGTTTTCGATGAGACGAGGTAGTTCAGCCGCCTGTGTTGTTGGCCTTTTGGCGATCATAAGCCTGGGATCCGTCGTGCGGAGCGGTTTTGGGCAAACGGACACGAACACAGTGCTAAAGGCAGTGATTCTTCTGGAGCGCTCAGGCCAGTATGATGAGGCCGAAGCGCGCTGTTTGCAAATTTTGCAGCAGAATCCGGACAACGCTGATGCCAAGCGGCTTCTTGCGGAAATTCAGAATATAAAGCACAAACCGTTTCCATCCACGATGTTGAGGGAGTCATTGGATGAAATCATCATTCCCGAGGTGAACTTCCGCGAAGCGAATGTAGGAGACGTAATTGATTACCTGAAAGCGGAAAGCCAAAAGGTTTCCGGAGCCGATACTCCGATCAATTTCGTTTGGGAGGCGCCCGAGAGCTTCAAAACCGCCAAGATCACGTTGAATCTTCGCCAGTGTCCCACTCGCGGACGCGCTGAAATACGTGACCGTGATTTCCGGGCTACGTTATCGCGTCGATTCGCACGCCGTGGTGATTCATGAAGCGCCGCCACCAGCACCGAGCGACCATTTCCCTTTGCCTTTGAATGTCAAGTCTCCGTGATCAACTCGGCGCCGAGCTGGACCAGACACGCGCGGAAGGGTTGTACCGCACCCTGCGGAACGTGACATCCGCGCAAGGCCCGCGCATCCAGCTCGATGGCCGCGAGTTCCTGAACTTTTCCAGCAACGATTACCTCGCCCTGGCCAATGACCCGGTGTTGAAACAAGCGGGGGTGGATGCAATGGAGAAGTACGGGGTGGGGGCTGGCGCGTCGCGCCTCGTGTCCGGGAACCTACAACCCTACGAAGACCTGGAGCGCCGACTCACGGCGTTCAAGGCGAAGGAAGCCGCGCTGGTTTTCAGCAGCGGTTATGCGGCCAATGTCGGCACCATCGCCGCGCTGGTCGGGGAACGAGATGTGGTTATTCTCGACAAGCTGGATCACGCGAGCATCATTGATGGCGCCCGACAGAGCGGCGCGACGATTCGAGTCTACCCGCACAAGAACCTGAAGAAGCTCGGAGCCATTCTGCAACAGTGCGGCACATTTCGCCGTGTGCTGATTGTGACCGAGACGGTGTTTTCCATGGATGGCGATTTGGCGCCGCTGGCGGAAACAGTCGCGTTGAAAGAAAAATACGGTGCCTGGTTGATGATCGATGAAGCGCACGCGACCGGATTGTATGCGAAGAATCGCCGCGGTCTCGCCGAGGCCACCGGCGTGGAGGACAAGATCGACGTGACACTCGGTACGCTTAGCAAAGCGCTCGGGTCCTTGGGCGGTTTTGTAGTGGGGTCACAGGTGTTGATCGATTACCTGCGAAACCGGGCGCGCAGCCTGATTTATTCGACGGCATTACCGCCGGCGGTGTGCGCGGCGTCTGCCGCGGCGGTGGACTTTGTCATGAGTGAGCGCGGACAGGAACGTCGCGATCGGCTCTGGCGCAACGTGAGCCTTATGAAAAACGGATTGTCGGCGCTGGGTATTCAGAATGAATCGCGTAGTCCCATCATCCCGATCATCCTCGGGAACGAGGCGGCCACTGTGGACGCCTCACGAGGGTTGTACGAGCGCGGTATCTTCGTGCCGGCCATTCGTTTCCCGACCGTTCCCAAGGGCAAAGCCCGCCTGCGGGTCACGGTGACCGCGGCGCACGAGCAACCCGATGTCGAACAATTCGTGAAGGAGTTTGGTGACCTCTCTCGCTGACAAGGACCATCGTTACCTCTGGCATCCGTTCACGCAGATGAAGGACTGGATGGCAGAAGAGCCGGTGATCATCGAGTCGGGGCAGGGCGCAATTCTACGGGACGTGAACGGGCGTGAGTACATCGACGCGAATTCCTCGATCTGGACGAATCTCCATGGCCACCAGCACCCGAGGATTACACAGGCCATCAAGGATCAACTCGACCGGATCGCCCATTCGTCATTTCTGGGTTTGTCGAATGGGCCCGCTATTGAACTGGCGGAGAAATTGGTGGCGATTGTACCGCGGGGACTGACACGGGTGTTCTATTCCGACGATGGCTCGACCGCGATGGAGGTGGCCATCAAAATGGCCTTGCAATACTGGCAGCTCCGGAAGCAGCCGCGGCGCACGAAGTTCGTGGCATTCGCCGATGCGTACCACGGCGACACGCTCGGCGCGGTCAGCGTCGGCGGGATTGATTTGTTTCATTCGGTGTTTCGGCCTCTTCTCTTTGATGTGATCCGTGTTAATGAGATCGATCAAGTGGCGCAACTCATGCGCGAGCACCGCGACACCGTCGCCGCCGTTGTCATTGAGCCGCTCGTGCAGGGCGCGGCAGGGATGAGACTCTGGAAGCGCGGACTGCTCGGCGAACTGCGGCGTCTGTGCACCGAGCACGGCGCGTTGTTGATCGCCGATGAAGTGATGACCGGCTTCGGACGCACGGGAACGATGTTTGCCTGCGAGCAGGAAGGCGTGACGCCCGACCTGATGGCGGTGGCGAAGGGCCTCACCGGTGGCTACCTGCCGCTGGCGGCGACGTTGACAACCGAGGAAATCTTCGACGCGTTTCTTGGCGCCTACGGCGAGTTCAAGACGTTCTTTCACGGTCACAGTTACACGGGCAACCAACTTGGCTGCGCGGCGGCGCTGGCGAGTTTGCAGGTGTTCGAGGACGAGCAAACGTTGAAAGCGCTCCAACCAAAGTGCGCACAACTGCGCGCCGGTTTGGAAGCGATGAGACAACTTCCGCATGTCGGAGATGTGCGGCACATTGGAATGATCGGCGCCATCGAATTATTTCAGGATGTTGCCGCGAAGAAGCCGTTCCCGCTGACTGACAGGATGGGTATCAAGGTGTGCATGGAAATGCGCGGGCGGGGCGTGCTAACGCGTCCGATTGGCAACACCATCGTGTTGATGCCGCCGTACTGCATCCGCGACGAGCAGCTGGATCGCGTAATGAGCGTGCTTGCGGAATCAGTCCAATCCGTGCCATTATGAAGGGAGTAGTGGGTGGCCGGAAAGGGAAGGCCGTGATTCGTCAACCAGCAGTGGCCGGGCAGTTCTACCCGGCAGATGCGTCGGAGATTGGTGCGGCGCTCGACGCACTGATTCCGTTGGCCGTCCCAAAGCGAAAAGCCATCGCCGTTGTTTGTCCACACGCGGGCTGGATGTACTCCGGCCACACGGCGGGGCTTGTTTACGCCAGCGTGGATATCCCCGACCGTGTGATTCTGGTCGGCCCCAATCATCGTAATGCCGGCAGCCACTACGCTGTGTATGGCTCGGGCACATGGCACACGCCCGTGGGAGATGTACTGGTGGCCGAGCTGTTGGCGTTGGAGCTTCTCGACAATTGTGAATTACTTGCCGAAGACACCAGGGCTCACGCCCAGGAACATTCGCTGGAAGTGCAATTACCGATGCTGTTGCGAGCGAACCCAAATGTTCACATCGTCCCGCTTCTGATTGGTGGAGGCTGGCCCGAGAGCGGCGGGCGTCCCGAACTCAAAGAAATCGGCGGTGTTCTGGCACAATCTGTAAAGGAGTACGGCAAACCTGTGCTGCTTGTCGCCTCGACCGATCTCAATCACTACGAGAACCAGGAAGCGTCCCACATAAAAGACAAACTCGTCTTGGACGCCATCGTGAAGCTGGATCCCGACGCGATGATGGACCGGGTGATCGACGTCGGGGTTTCCATGTGCGGCGTGGCGGCCACGTATATCGTGCTGTGGGCGGCCATGGGTCTCGGCGCCAGACACGCCGAACTCCTCGAATACCGCACCAGCGGCGACGTGAGCGGCGATTTTACGCGTGTGGTCGGTTATGGCGGGGTGGTCATCGAGTAAGTGTCGTCTCACCCTGTAATTATGTGTTGCGTGAGATTTCCAGAGGTGCCATAAGTCTGCAATGCCGACGCTTGGTAGAAGATATGCGAAGGGTATAGTGTTGCTATTCGTGTGCGGAATCAGTTCCGTTTGTCTGGTTGGTTGCGCCAGTTACCCCCTCGAATACGCTCCCGGTGCGAAATTAAAGGCTGACGAGGGATTGGTCTGCGGCCGGGTCATGGCGCTGCGCTATGATCGGCTAATCGTCTATAGAAACGATTTCTTTTCTCCCGGGGGCTTTCAGGTGAACGTGATGCCAGAAGAAGCAAAGGTTGGTACGCCCTCCTTGCTGCGAGGGGATGGGCGCTTCTGCTGGCATCTGCCGCCCGGCCGATATGTCATCTCCAGTTTCGACCGGGTACTTGGCTATACGTTTATCAGTGGGCGGATTTGGGCCACATTCACAGTCCCTGCGGCGGGCTCTCGAACCTGTATTGGCACGCTGGTGATACGGTTCGTGGGGGATCGCTACCATTGCGAAGTTCGTGATGAATGCGACGCCCTTCTCGCGGATTGGGGAGCCGGCACGTTGGGGAACGCGGAGGAGTGGCACAAAGAACTGTTGGAATTGGAGCCGTTGAAATGAAATTGTGCCTGGTGCTGGGTGTCATCTTTCTATGCGGTTGTGCCTCGGAACATCACGATCAAGACGGTCTCTTCAAGCCCAAGGGGGAGGACCTGTCGAACGGGCAGCCGACTCTCCGCTGGGTGGCGGCGGACGGAGAGGGCGTAACGTATGATGTAGTGGTGTACGAGGTCCTGCGGCCCGGCGCGTTCTGGATCCCGGGGCGTCGCGTCGCTTACGTTGAGGGTGTGACCGCGCTGTCTTACACACTCCCGGAACCCCTCGCACCAGGTGACTACTGTTGGTCGGTGCGCGTTCGACGGGGCGACAAGGTTGAACAGTGGCGGCTGCGGGATCGCACGTATATGTACGGGCCGCTTTTGATGTCTGCCGAGAATCAATACGCGCGCTTTCGGATTCCGAAAGAATGACGAGCCAGCGCGACTCTTGCATCAACTCCAATCATCGCTCAGCGCCGAGGTTTGACAGCGTGGCGTGGGCTTGGTACAGTTAGTGTGCAGTTTGGTGGTGACGAAAATGATTACACTTACGGAAAACGCAACGAAGCATATCAAGACATTGCTCACCGATCCGGGCGCGCAGGGGAAGCCATTGCGCGTGTACATCGAGACGGGCGGTTGTTCGGGCATGGAATACGGCATGGCGTTCGATGACAAGAAGCCCGATGATGAGGTGATTGCGCAAGATGGCGTGGAAGTCGTCATTGATCCGATGAGCATGAATTTCCTGAAGGGCAGCGAGATTGATTATCAGGACAGCTTGCAGGGTTCGGGGTTCCGGATCAAGAATCCCAACGCCCATTCGAGTTGCGGATGCGGGCGCTCGTTCAATTGATTGTCCTTCGTCGATGCTACGGCGGACGGGTTCGTGTTCGGAGAGAATTGGGTTGTTCGTTCCGTTGACAATTTCATAGGCAGATTCGTTTGGGGAGCCTTTCGAGGCTGAGATTCCGCACGAGGCGGGAGACCCACTGAACCTGACCCAGGTAATGCTGGCGTAGGGAAACACTTGGCGAAGCCGACTCCTGGATTTCAGGGTCGGTTTTTTCGTTTTAGCCCCGAAGACTTTCGGGGCAGGAGGCAGAGCACAGATGATCGCACCGAAGAATGGCACGGGTGAGGCACACAGCAGCGAAGTGTTGCCGAAATCAAACAAGGTTCACGTGGAAGGCAAACGACACAAGGACGTGCGCGTGCCGTTTCGCGAAATCGAATTATCACCGACGGTGAGCCACACGGGGCGTGTCGAGGTCAATGAACCGGTTCGCGTCTACGACACCAGCGGTCCGTGGAGTGATCCTGCGTTTCACGGGGATGTGGAACGCGGCTTGCCGGCGTTGCGGCAGGACTGGATTCTACGTCGCGGTGATGTTGAGGAGACGAAATCATCCTATAAGCCGATTGCGGGGAGAAGTGATCGCGAGATTCCCTGCCGGTTTACGACGGAAGCCGTTGCGAGCGAAGCTGGGGAAGATTGTCACGCAGCTTCATTACGCGCGACAGGGAATCGTCACACCGGAGATGGAATTCATTGCGATTCGGGAGCGCCTCGAACCCGAATTCGTTCGCAGCGAAGTCGCGCGGGGTCGGGCGATCATTCCCGCGAACATCAATCATCCCGAATCCGAGCCGATGATCATTGGACGCAATTTCCTAGTGAAAATCAATGCGAACATCGGCAACAGCGCCGTCGCATCGAGTATCGAGGAAGAAGTCGAGAAGATGCGGTGGGCAACGAAATGGGGCGCGGACACGGTGATGGATTTGTCCACGGGCAAGAACATCCATGAGACGAGGGAGTGGATCCTGCGCAACTCGCCGGTACCGATTGGCACCGTGCCGATTTATCAGGCGTTGGAGAAGGTCGACGGCAAGGCCGAGGAACTGACGTGGGAAGTGTACCGTGGCACGCTGATTGAACAGTGCGAGCAGGGTGTCGACTATTTTACGGTCCATGCGGGAGTATTGTTGCGGTACATCCCGCTCACGGCAAAACGCGTCACGGGCATTGTGAGCCGTGGCGGATCGATCATGGCGAAGTGGTGTCTCGCGCAACATCAGGAAAGTTTTCTATACACACGGTTCCCCGAGATTTGCGAAATCATGGCGGCATATGATGTGAGTTTTTCACTCGGCGATGGGTTGCGGCCCGGTTCGATTGCCGACGCCAACGACGAGGCACAGTTCGCGGAATTGAAGACTCAGGGTGAACTCACCAAGATTGCGTGGGAGCACGGTTGCCAGGTCATGAATGAGGGGCCCGGTCATATACCGATGCATCTCATCAAGGAGAACATGGACAAGCAACTCGAGTGGTGCGAGGAAGCGCCGTTCTACACGCTTGGCCCGCTCACGACCGATATCGCCCCCGGTTACGACCACATTACGAGCGCCATCGGCGCGGCGATGATTGGGTGGTACGGCTGCGCGATGCTGTGTTACGTCACACCGAAAGAACATCTCGGATTGCCAAACAAGAAGGACGTGAAGGATGGCGTCATCGCCTACAAGATCGCGGCGCACGCGGCGGATTTGGCAAAGGGTCATCCGGGCACGAAACTGCGGGATGACGCGCTGAGCAAAGCGCGGTTTGAATTCCGCTGGGAAGACCAGTTCAACCTCAGTCTCGATCCCGACACCGCCCGCGAGTTCCATGATGAAACGCTACCTGCCGAAGGCGCCAAGCTCGCGCATTTTTGCAGCATGTGCGGTCCGCATTTCTGCAGCATGAAGATCACGGAGGACGTGCGGAAATATGCCGAAGAGCAGGGGATTGCTGAATCTGAGGCCCTGAAGAAGGGGATGGAAGCCAAATCGAAAGAGTTTGTGGAAAAGGGCGCGCAGGTTTACGCGAAGGCGTGAATGGCCAAGCTTGCTTCGATGACGCGCTCGCTTCAGATTTCGTTTCAGCACTCGCGAATGCACGAAATATCACCCGCAACCAAGGCAAGCCATGAAGAGCTTTCTGTTTGCCGTCTATCTCCTGCTCGGCTTGACCGCGCTGCCAGTTTTCCCTGAGGAGAGCAAATCCCCGGTGCGTCTCGCCATCATCGGCCTCGTTCACACCCATGTGCGGGATTTCCTTCCGCTGGCGCTCACCAACGCCGAGGTGCAGGTGGTCGGCATCGTGGAACCGGATCAAACGCTGGTGGCGCAAGCCGCCCGGCGTTACCAGCTCAACACGAATTTGTTTTACGCCAGTTTGGAAGAGTTGCTGGCCAAGACCAACGTGCAAGCGGTGGCAACATTCACCACCACGTTCGATCATCGGCGGGTCGTGGAAGCGTGCGCGCCTCGCGGCATTCATGTGATGATGGAAAAGCCGTTGGCGGTGAATATGGAGCACGCCCGCGCCATGGCTGCCGTCGCCAAAAAGGGCGGCATTCATCTGCTCGTCAATTACGAAACGACCTGGTATCCCGCCAATCAGGCGGCGTACAAATTGGTCGGGGAACAGCATGCGATCGGAGACTTGCGCAAGTTCGTGGTTCATGACGGACATCGCGGGCCGAAAGAAATCGGCTGTCCGCCGGAATTTTTGCAATGGCTGACCGACCCGTGCTGAGCGGTGGCGGGGCGTTGACGGATTTTGGTTGTTACGGCGCCGACCTGATCACCTGGCTGATGCATGGCCAGCGTCCGACTTCGGTTTTCGCGGTCACCCAACACCTCAAGCCGGATGTGTATCCGAAGGTGGACGATGAAGCGACGATCGTGGTGACATATCCCAAGGCCCAGGGAATCATCCAGGCCTCCTGGAACTGGCCATACAACCGAAAGGACATGGAGATTTACGGTCAGACCGGGTACGTGCTGGTGCCGCGGAAGGATTTATTGCGCGTGTTGAAGGGCGATCAGCCGGAAACGGAGACCGCCGTTGCGCCGTTGACCGGCCCGGAGGCCAATTCGCTGTCCTATCTGGCCGCGGTCGTGCGCGGGGAGATACAACCGTCCGGCCCGATCCTCGCTAGAAGTGAACATGACGGTGACGGAAATTCTCGACGCCGCCCGCGAGTCCGCCGCGACCGGAAAGCGGATCGACTTGCCAATGAAAGCTCACCCACTTCCGTAAGGACCACTATGAACACTACAATCATTGTCGAAGCATCACGGGCGACGCTTGCCGGGACGATGTCGTTTCCGGAGGTCGTCAGCAGACTGATCCCCGCGGGGGTGGAGTATTATCACGTCGATTACGTGGGGATGCGGAAGACATTTTACAGTGCGGATGGTGATGTAGTCGTGACGTTGATCACCTATGAGGGACTGCCTCCGGTCGCAGCGGACTTCGATGTGGAGACACTCCGGGCGGTGATCTTGGACAGTCAACAGCGCGGGCAAAAGTACCGGGACTTCACCCGTCGGGCAATGGAGGCGGGCGTGCAGGGCTATATCGCGTTCTTGCGCGGAAAACGGGTCACGTACTGGGGACGGGGAGGCGACCAGCATACCGAGTGGTTTCCGGGAGCCGCACCGGCGATCCACACGGCCCGTTGACTGAGTTTGTCGCGTTCACTCCCGGTCCTGCTTTACCAGCACGCGTTCGATGCGGCGGTCGGGGATGAGCCAGAGGAGGGCGACGAAGACGTAGAGGCTGGTGGAAATCCACGGGCTGACGAAGGCGAGCGGGATGGCGATGAAATAGAGCGCAGGCGAGAGCTTGCCTTTCCAGTCCTTCCCGATGGCCGCCGCGAGCAGGGAGTCGGGTCCTTGCAGTTCGATGATGGCGCGTTGCAAAATGTAATAGGCGATGGCGGCCATCAGGAGGACGAAGCCGTAGACGGCGGCGGGCATCGGCGCGAGATGGTTCTCGCCCATCCAGGCGGTGGTGAACGGAAAGAGCGACAGCCAGAACAGCAGGTGGAGGTTGGCCCAGAGGATGCCGCCGGTGACGTGCTTGGTGGAATGGAGCATGTGGTGATGATTGTTCCAGTAGATGCCGACGTAGATGAAGCTCAACACGTAACTCAGGAACACCGGCAGCAACGGTTTCAGGTCGGCGAGGGCGGTGGCGTGCGGCACTTTCAACTCCAGCACCATGATCGTGATGATGATCGCGATCACGCCATCGCTGAACGCTTCAAGTCGGCTGGATTTCATGGGCTGGCGCGAAGAATGCCCGACGGCTGCAGCGTTGCCGAGCGAAAAGTTTGCGGGACGCCGTTGCGATAGGGGCAAGAAACCAGCGGCGTGCCATGGGCATCCAAACAGACATGAAACATGCTCCGATTGATGCGGGAGTCAGGATCGGCCACGTGCATTTGAAGGTGGCGGATCTCGACCGGGCGCTGGCGTTTTATTGCGGCGTACTCGGGTTCGAATTGACCCAGCGGTACGGCAAAAGCGCGGCGTTTGTCTCGGCGGGCGGGTATCATCATCACATCGGCTTGAACACGTGGGAAAGCGCGGGTGGATCGCCGCCGCCCGAGGGAACCACGGGGCTGTATCATCTGGCGATTTTGTATCCGACTCGCGCCAAGCTGGCGGACGCGTTGCGGCGCATCGTCAAGGCGGGGATTCCCCTCGAAGGTGCGTCTGACCATGGGGTGAACGAGGCGATTTATCTGCGAGATCCCGACAGCAACGGGGTGGAGCTGTACTGGGACCGGCCGAAGGATCAGTGGCCGCGTAGCGCGGAGGGTGGCGTCGAGATGTTCACGCATCGTCTGTTGCTGTAGCCCCGTAGGGGAACGAACCATGATGGTGGACAGACCGGGGAAAGGTGAATCTGTGCCTGCGGCCAGGCCGTTGAGCCTGATCTGTAGATCCGATCCCTTTCCCCGTGGTCGATTCAGGCCGGACGGTATCGTGTCTCCCTTTCGGGATGAACCTGTATGCACAAGCTCGGCCCGTCAACCCGTCGTTCCACCGTCGCCACTCAATCACACGGAGGCTGCCATGACAAGTCCTGCCTATCTGGGTCTGGACATCGCTAAACGCAAATTCGACGCCGCACTGCTGCCACAGCCAGGCCGCTGCGTCCATCAGCAATTCCCCAACAGTCCGGACGGCTTTGCCCAATTGGCCCGCTGGCTGCAAGGCCACACCACCGGCCCGCTGCATGCCTGCTTGGAAGCCACCGGCACGTATGGCGATGCCGTGTCACTGTTTCTGCACCAGCAAGGCCATCGGGTCAGCGTTGTCAATCCGGCCCGCATCAAGGCCTTTGGCAAAAGCGAGCTGTCCCGCACGAAAACCGACAAGGCCGACGCCGCGCTGATCGCCCGCTTTGCAGCGGCTGCCACGCCACGTCCTTGGACGCCCTGCAGCCCGAGCAACGCCAGTTGCAAGCCCTGGTCCGCCGCTTGGAGGCGATCCAACGCATGCGCCAACAGGAACGGAATCGTCTCGATCTGGAAGCCACTGACAGTCTCGTGGCCGAATCACTGCGTGAGCACCTGGCCCACTTGGACCAGCAAATTCGCCAGCTCCAACAACGCCTCCGCACGCACGTGCGCTCCCACTCCAGCCTGCAGCAACAAAGCGATCTGCTCCAGAGCATCCCCGGCATCGGGGCGACCACCGCGCTCAACGTGCTGGCCGAGATCCCCGATTTGGCCCACTGGCCCAGCGCCCGTCAGGCAGCCGCCTACGCCGGGCTGACTCCCCGCCACCGCGAATCCGGGCAGTTCCGTGCGGGGTCGTCCCCACTTGAGTAAGCTCGGCAATCCGCGCCTACGGCGCGCGTTGTACCTACCGGCGGTATCGGCGATGCGCTTCAATCCGATCCTGCGTGTGTTCGCAGCACGCCTGCTGGCTGCGGGTAAACCGAAAATGGCGGTCGTGGGAGCGGTCATGCGCAAACTTCTCCACCAAGCCTACGGGGTCCTCAAACATGCCACCCCGTTCAATCCAAATCTGGAGTTCACCACTTGACAGCCAAGACGGTATCTACGGCGTTTTGTTAGGCGGTCTAAAGCAGAAAGGCGAGTCGCGCGTGTGACACGGCCATTCCGAGCCAGAACATGCGTCAGGCCTGTAATTTTGCCCGTTTCGGGAAATCGCTGTGGAGCAGGTCGCCGATGTGGTCGATTTGGACATCGGCGGGAGGGTAGGTGGCGAGGACTTTGGGGTCGAAGGCGTAGTGACCCTGGCGGATGAAGACGGTCGTGACGCGGTCGCGCCAGAGGTTCTTCACGGCAGCGAGGATGCGAAGTTTGTCGTCGATGAGCACGTAATGGTGGGAGGGGAACCGCCTTTTCACGTCGTCGAGTTCGTTCTCCTTGTGCACGTAGATGAGCACGTTGCCATCGACGGCGTTGAACAGGCCCGAGCGATCGACCTTGAGCGGCTGGAACACCACGTCGCCATCGGAGAGGATGACCGGCAGTCCCCATTTCTTCACGCGATCGATGACGTCGAGTGAGTTGGGAAACAGGCGGTTGGCAAACGGGTAGTCGATGAGAAAGCGTGACACAGTTAGGAGGCGCAGGTCGCGCGGGTATTTGGCGCGGTAACGCTGCAAGGCGCCCAGGTAGTCGGCATACCCCAGCGTCGAGCGCAACGCCTCAAAAATACACCAGTACTGTCGGGCGCGTTGTGGTCCGACCTCGCGATGCAGGTGCTTGCGGAGATCGGCGATCACGCGGTCGTTGTCGAGGAGCGTATTGTCGACATCGAACAGAAAGACAAGCTTGTTCGACGGGGCGCTGCGGGTCTGGGACGATTTCATGGCGATTCGGGCGACCGGCGTGAGAATAACGTGATTGCGGGCCCTGTGCAAGGCGTGAGAAAGGGGAGTTGAGAAAAGCGGGAAGGGGGTGTTATACTGAATCCGCGGATGGAACAGCCTGTGAGCCGACCGCAGTCGAAATGACCATGAATAAAACGTCCCTGACACAGCGTCCCGCATGGAAGACGCTCGAAGCGCATTACCAGAGCGTCAAGGACGCGCATCTGCGGAAACTTTTCGCGGATGACCCCAAGCGCGGCGAGCGACTGACCGCCGAGGGTGTGGGGTTGTACCTGGATTACTCAAAGAACCGTGTCACCGACGAGACCATCCAGCTGTTGTTGAAGCTCACCGAGGAGTGCAACCTGCGCGGGCGGATCGACGCGATGTTCCAGGGCGAAAAGATCAACATTACCGAAGACCGGGCGGTCTTGCACGTGGCCCTGCGGGCGCCGCGCGGCCAGTCGATTATCCTGGATGGCGAGAACGTTGTTCCGAAAGTGCATTTCGTTCTGGATAAGATGGCCGAGTTTGCCGACCACGTGCGCAACGGGGCGTGGAAGGGGTATACGGGCAAACGAATCCGCAATGTCGTCAACATCGGCATCGGCGGCTCGGACCTCGGTCCCGTGATGGCGTACGAAGCGTTGCGCTATTACAGCATGCGCGAGTTGACCTTTCGTTTCGTGTCGAACGTGGACGGAACCGACTTTGCCGAGGCGACACGCGACCTCAACCCCGAGGAGACGCTGTTCATCGTGTCGTCCAAGACGTTCACGACGCAGGAGACGATGACCAATGCGCAGAGCGCCAAAGAATGGGTGGTGAACCAATTGCACAACAGGCGGTCGGTCGCCGACCATTTCGTGGCCGTCTCGACCAACGTGCGGGAAGTGACGAAATTCGGAATTGATCCGGTGAACATGTTCGGCTTTTGGGACTGGGTGGGCGGACGGTACTCGATGGATTCGGCGATCGGATTGGCGACGATGATCGCGATCGGTCCACAGAATTTTCGGTCGATGCTGGCCGGGTTCCACGCGATGGACGAACATTTTCGCACGGCGCCGTTGGACAAGAACCTGCCCGTGCTGATGGGGCTGCTCGGCATCTGGTACAACAATTTCTTTGGGGCGCAGACGGCCGCCGTACTGCCGTACGACCAGTATCTGAAGCGGTTTCCGGCGTACCTGCAACAATTGACGATGGAGAGCAACGGCAAGTCCATCACACTGGGCGGGACGCGGGTGGATTATCAGACGGGCCCGATTTTCTGGGGCGAGCCCGGCACCAACGGCCAGCATTCGTTCTACCAGCTTATCCATCAGGGGACGAAACTGATTCCGTGCGACTTCATCGGGTTCTGCCATCCGCTGAACCCGGGGGGCGACCACCACGAATTATTGATGTCGAACCTGTTCGCGCAGAGTGAGGCGCTGGCGTTTGGCAAGACGGCGGAGGAAGTGAAGGCGGAAGGCACGGCGGATTGGCTGGCGCCGCACCGCGTGTTTGAGGGCAACCGACCGTCGAACACGATTTTGGCGGCGCAACTGACCCCGGAAATGCTCGGCAAACTGGTGGCGCTGTACGAGCACGTGGTGTTCACGCAGGGTGCGATTTGGAACATCGATTCCTTTGATCAATGGGGGGTCGAGCTGGGGAAAGTGCTGGCGAAAAAGATCACGCCGGAACTGCCAGAGCATCGGCGACCCGCCACTCAAGCACGATAGCTCGACGAACGCGTTGATTCGCCGGTATCGCCATTCCAAGACCAAGGGACATGACTGGCCGAACCGATGATGCGGGAACAGCCATGAAAACCTCGGAATTACACGTCGGGATGAAGGTGAGACATCCGCAGCACGGGATGGGCGTCGTCAAATCCATCACCGAGAACACGGCCGACATTCGGTTTAACGATGCGACGCGGACCATCGCGCCGGAGACGAGCGACCTGGTGGCGGAGGAGGCTCGTGTATCGGTGGGCGGGCAAGACATGCCGCTGGCGCAATTCATCGAGAGGACCACGCGGGCGGTGTTGACCGAGCTGGGCGTGGGAACGCCGGGGGAAGTGGTGGAGCAACTCGGGACTCGATGGCACGGGGGGCGATTGATGCTTCATCCGGCGGATGCGAGTTTGCAGGCGAAGGAGATCCCGCTGGACGTGTTTTTCCACAAGGTGGTGATGTTGCGGAACAACCTGCGCGTGCTGGAGCAGAAGATCAACAGCCACGAAAAGTTGAGCGACGCCGAGAAAGTGGAGATGCAGCAATATATCACGCGGTCGTACGGTTCGCTGACGACGTTCAACGTCCTCTTCAAAAGCAAGGCGGATCAATTCCGCGGCGCCGAGTGAGAAGGAAGGCAGGAGACAGACGTCAGGCTCTCTGGCCGATCATTGTGTTCAGCGACGGGCGCTCGGCGTGTTGATCATGAAGTCGATGACTTTCTCGCTGACGCCGCTGTTCTTCAGATCGATGATCTCGGCGGTTGTCAAGTGATACACCGCCTGGGAATTGCGGATGTGGCTGAGAATGACTTCATCACTGAGGCCCGCGGTTGCCAGCGCCTTGACATCCGCCACGCTGATCGATTGACCCCGGTCATTGTGCTGGGGTTGTGGTGGCTGTTGAGCCCTTGGCGGCGGTGGCGGTGGAGGGTAATCCGAATCCCGATCCACAGCTGTCGGTGAAAGCGGACGGTCAACAATCGGTTGCTGTGAACTGTCGGCCACGGGTGCCGGTGGAGGTGAATTGTAGTCGACTGTTGCCTGCGAACTATAGACCGCCGGTGGCGGGTAGTACGCGGTCGGCGGGTAATTGTAGTAGCCGTTATAGTAGTACCCGTTGTAGTAGTAGGGCGCGGTCGCGTAGTAGTACGAGAGACCCAAGGCCGGATACCACCAGCCCCAACCCCAGCCGCCCCCGTAGTGTCCACCGTAATATCCACCTCCGTGATATCCACCGCCGCCGCCGTGATATCGAGCGACCTGGGAACTGCTGGGAGATCCAGCGCTGCCCAAGTGGGCCGTTTCGGCGAAGGCTGTTGAAACCAAAACATTGATGCTGACGGCGACCGCCGCCACCACGAGAAATCTGACGGTTTGTTTCATGACGCACTCCATTCTGCTAACAGATTAGACTACACCCAACGGAGAATTGTTCAAGCCTCGGATAAGTTTGACGGTGGCTGGCTATCCAATCCGGGGGACGCGGATGTCGCCGGAGTGATGGAGAATGCCGAAGGCGAACAGCAGCCAAACCACGACGCAAATGACCACGACCGCGTTGAGGATTGATTTTATCTTTCCGTCCATCGGGATGTAATTATTGACCAGCCAGAGCAAAATGCCGATGACGATGAGGGTGATGGCAACATTCAGTAGTGGCATAGATGATCTCCGATTTGAAGGTGTGCTTTATTATTCATGCTGTGAACGTAAGCCGGAGGGCGGACGGGTGCCATGGGGTGTTACCCTACCGTAATTTCCTGAGGCCAACTTAAGCCCGGTTGTTGCGGTAGTGGTGGACGGGAAGGGCGCGGCACAGATTCACACGGATCAGCACGGACGCGGCGGTAGACCAAGTCTGACCGGTTTTGTTGCCCCTAATTTACGCCGATTCACCAAGGCCATGCCCGATTCCATCAAGGCTGACTGATCAAGTACAGCGAATAGTCCTCATCCACGATCACCTTTTGAAAAGCCACAAGCTGCGATATCTTAATGCGTGGCTCCGTCGGTCGCCCTGACCGAGGATACTTACTGCCATCCAGGCTCAGCCAAGCACTCGTCAGTGGCTGCGTAATGCCGTTGTCTGAGGTTGTTAACCGGCCGTACCAGACCAGAAGCGTATCCCCGTGTGCTTTCATGGCCATCTGCGTCACTGACTGCAAGGTCTCCTGCGCGGATAGATCACGCCGGGCGCTGTTCTCAACGGAAAACGTCCCATACCTCTCGCTGTCGGGGTAATAAATGGGTTGATCGAGATAGGCGGTCACTGGAATAACTTTCCCTTCCGGGCTCCCAATAATCAGCAGATCCGCATAACCGTGTTGACGAATGAAGTCCGCAGCCAGCTTGCTGGCGGAAAAAGGCGTCATCAGATGGAGCGTCCACGCATACGCGCCTGCAACAACCTGAATAGCCAGGATCGATGGAAGAAACAGACGCTCCAACCGCTCGGGTAGAGTTGCTGAGGATGACCGCAGCTTCTGGCCGTCACCCGTTGTGAACCTGCACCATAAGCACGCAAGATACAGTATAAAATAGAGACCGGCATGCCGCAACGCGGCCTCGGAGACCACGAAATGAAACAACAGCATCAGGCCGGTCCCGAACAAGTACCACGCGAGCGCCATCGGGCTTCGCCGAAGTGTCCAAGCCGACATCGCCAGCAAGCCGAGAGACAAGGTCGCACCCAATGCCAATGTTTGAGGTTCGGACTCCAACAGGAAATTCGATCCCCAGACCAGCCTCACCAAAGGAGGGAAATGAGGGAATGGCCTGGGGATGGGGACATAGGCGCACCACATGTCGCACAGCGCCGAGACAAAACTTGAGTCCGTCATGGGGCGCGGCCAATGCTGGAAGACCAACGCGTCTTTTGGCTTGATCGACTGAAGCGCGTCACCGATCAGGGCCGCGCACAGAATCACGCCACTGAGGATCAATACTCGTTTCCGCGTGGCCCACAACTCTCCCACGTCTCGGCGACGGATGTGCTCCAACGCGGCCGCCGCGACAAACGAGAAGGCGATGATCGTCGCCAACACGTTGATGTTGGAGAGCAGGAACAGGATGAGCGCTTGGGCAACGAAGCTGTCCTTGCGCCACCCGCGCATGGCGCACAAACTGAATAACAACAGCACGATCCAGACGTACTCGCGCGCGATCAAGCAGTACTCGAACAGCGCGAAATATCCAAAACAATAGAGGGCCTTCCGCACCCGGGTAAACGGGCTGAACCGAACCAGCACCCAGACGCTGCCGGTCGCCAGTGCGAGGTGCAGCCATTGCATCGACTGGCAGTTGTGGGTGAATCTCGACAGGATCCACAGCACAATGTGCCAGAGCATAAAATGGGGGTCGTATCGTGCCGTCAGGTACAGATCGCGCAACGAGTTGCTGAACCTTGCCATCAGCCACGTATAGACCTCATCGCGCCACATCGCATGATGCAGGACGCCGATTACTCCCAAGACCACGAATGCGCCCACCAGCGAATAGCAAAACAGCGCCTCGCTTCGGACCACAGCCTGTGGATTGGATGGTCTCGATTTCACGTCACGCAGCCGGTCTTCGGTCTTGGTGCGCACGACAATCGTGACGACTTGCTTCTCGGCAATCACGACCGCACTGTAGCCAGAATCTGAGCCCGTTGGCAATCCACCTTCCAAGCCTCGCACAAGCGAGAAAGAGGGAGGGGAATGGGCTTGACGTGATATCGTGAAAGGATATACAATGGTTCGATAGTAGATGGGATGTTCTTTGAAAAAGTCGACCGAAGACGGGGTGCAGAAGGGCGGCGCAGCGGCGGGGCAGGATCACCCCAACCGGTTGTGGGTCGAGAGGGTCGAGAAAAAAGTAAAAATTACAAAACGAACCCAAATTTCGGAGGGGGATGAATTTCGCACGTTGCGTGTAATGAACCAGTTACAGAAATCGGGTGTCGGAATTCTTTACACGTGTCGAATGAAAACGAAGCCAAGTTCAGGCCACAAGGGGGAAGACAGGAGACAGGAAAAGACAGTAGCAGGTAGCCGAGTAGCTGAGCATCCAAGGGAGAGGGGATGGAAGCAGGAGACAGGAGGGATTGGTCAGAACTCAAAGGCGAGTTGGAGGCCGACGAGGGGTTTGGATCACCACGCGCTCATGGTGGAGTAACGGAAGGTCATGTCGCTGGCGACATAGCCGCTATACCATTGGACGTGGCCGTCGGCGAAGAGGAGGTTTTGGCCGGCATCATGGCGTTGCCAGGACATCCAGAGATCGGCACCGGGGGTGGGGCCGCCGACGCAATTCTGGGTGTAATCGTCCTTATCGGCGTCCTGCGGGTCGAAAGTTCCGCCGCCATCACCGCCGCCTTTGGCACCCGTGTCACCGGACAACACATAGGCCGAGGGGTATTGGAGTAGGCGACGATCGACGGAAGAAAACGTACCGTTATTGGCGAAGGCTGCGCGCGCGCCATTGAAGTAGCTGTAATTCGACGCACGGTCGAGGGGACAATGATAGATCGCCTGGCTTTGGGCATAGGGAAAAATCTGTTGCAGCCAGCTTGGGAGTTTCGTGTACGAGTCCACCGCGTTCCAGTAAATGTCGCCGCCGGAGAAGGGATACATCTCGTTGTTCTCATCGGCGTATTCGGTCATGGCGACGAAGATCTGGTGGAGATTGGAGCAGCATTGGGCGGAGGCGGCTTTATCCCTGGCTTTGCCCAAGGTGGGCAGCAACAGGGCGGCGAGGATGCCGATGATGGCAATCACGACCAACAACTCGATCAATGTGAACGCCTTACGGTTCAAACCGGATCTCCTTGTTGTTTGATTGCCCGTACTGTGGCACAAGTTGTTTGGATAGCCCAGTTCAAATCAGGCCCTTTGGGGAATTTGTGGGATCTGGGCGGGCCTTCCAAATTTATGAAACATTTTGGCAGATTGCTGCGTCTTAATTGGTAGAGAAAGAAGGTGGAGACATATGAAACGAGGGCATCTTGGCGTACTGCTAGCGTTGGTCCTGCCTGCAATCTCGGTGTATGCGCAGGGGGAGAGAGGTGGCGGAGGAGGCGGTGGGCATGGCGCAGCCGTGTCTCACGGGTACTCCGGCCACGGGGGAACGGTTCTTCGTTCGGGCGTTGGTGGGCGAGCAGCGTTTTCGCGTGGTGGTGGTTTCCATGGCGGTTATCGCGGGTTTTACGGAAGAGGCTATGGACACCACTATTATTACAGGTACGGACGCGGCGGCGTGGTGGTTGTTTACGGGTACGGATTCCCGTATTATTACCCGTATTACGGCGGTCCGTCGTATGGGGACTACGGTATCCAGCCGGATGACACATACGCTGTCCAGCCGGATTACCCGTCCTACCCGCCGCCCGACTCATCGGACGACAACAGTTCGCAGACCGCCACCTACACGACACAGGACGTACAGGGGTATTATCAGGTCGGCGACCAGTGGGGCGCTGGAATGAAACAATACAAGCTGACCATGAGCCAACTGGTTACGTACCTGCAATCGTATATTGTCGATGCGTCACCGGCCCAACAGGACGCGTTTCGCAGCGGGTTCATCGCCAGCGCGATCCCCAATGGCGCGGCGGCGTTCGACCAGGCGATGCAACAAGCCGTTCCGCAGAACTGATTGCTACGGGAGCGGGAGCAACGTGGAGTTCCTGCCGTGGATGGCATGGGCGAGTGGAATGTCCGCGAGGAGTTTTGTCGCTTGAGGTGACCGGCGGCTCCGCGTAGTGTCCTTCCTTCATGAGCCGCACCAACAACCAGCACGGTTTGATGCAAGGCGCCCGCGTGTACTTGTCCGGGCCGATGGACTTCGTGGCATCACGGGCTGCGGAAAAGAAATTCGGCTGGCGCAACCGCGTCGGCGAATTCCTCGAAACGCTGGGGGTGACGGTGTTCGACCCGTGGTTCAAGCCCGACGTGCGCGGCCTGTACGAGTACGGACGCGAGGACGTCAAGAGCGGCGAGCGGATTCGCCAACGCTGGACGTACGACGGCGGGGCGAAGGGTGCCGAAGCACGGTCGTGGTGCGCGAGTCAGTTTTGGGAGATGCTGCACATCGACCTGCGGATGGTCGACACGAGCGACTTCATGATTTCGTATTGTCCGACGAACATCTACAGCGTCGGTACGCCGCACGAAATCATCGTGGCGACGTTGCAACACAAGCCGGTATTGTTTGTCAGCCCACCGGTCAATTTCCCAACGCTGCATGAGTTGCGCGATCACCTGAAGAACGATCCCCGGGGGGCGGAATTGCTGGCACGGTTGGAGAATGAGATCCCGATTCGCGAGAATCCGCAGGGCGTTCCGAGCCTGTGGTATATCCCGTTGGTGGGCGGTGAAAACTTCTTCGACGGGTTTGGGTTTGCCGCGTACCGGAAGAAGTTGGGGTGGAAAGACGAGATTGCCGTGGACGAGCACGAGCGCCGGTACAAGCCCCGTCGGCCGCTGTTGCCATTCCTGGAGAGGCTGAATCGCAAGTTACCCAAGAAGTGGGACCGCAAACTGCGCAAGTTCGTGCCCGACGATGATTGGCTGCTCTGGGATTTCAAGCAGGGCAAGAAGCACGGCAAACATCTCGAGGGAGTGCGACGTTAGCATGGCCACCGTCGAACAAGAGTTGCGTGACGCGCTGACGAGATTCATGCGAGCGGCGGCGGAGAAGGACCGGGAGGCCGTGGCGACAGCGCTGGCTCGCGTGACGGAATTACAGCAACGTCTTGGTCGCGGACGCGCCAGAGATGTTGCGGCACTATCTGGAGCGGCGAAGTTATCAGAAGGCGCTGGATTTTCTGAATTCCGGCACGGCCCGAAACCGAAACGCCTCAGTGCGGACATTGAGCGTACTACGGGCTTGCCCGCAGTGACAGCACCGGGCAGTACGGTCCCAACAATTCCCGACGCCACCATGCGCCCGTGGCGCGTCGGGTGGCAAAGTCGGTGAAGTGATAGCTGTAGACAATCGCGCGGACATAGCGCGGGGGCGCATCGGGAAACGGGTTTGTCTTGAGGAGCGCCAGGACTTCGGGTTGACCGCGAAGGAGTTTCTCACAGAAACTGAGGAACCAGGGACTCGGCTCGGTCCGTGGACGCGCGACGCGCAGGGCTTCGAACCACATCTGCCAATCGAGCCTTGGTTGGAAGGGTTCCACGAATGAGGGACGTCTCAGGGGATCGCCGGGTTTGTATTTGAACTCGTAGGGCAACCACGTCTGGCCGTCGTCACTTCCTTCCATGATGATCTCCGGACGCACCGTGGTCATGTTCGCGAACAAGCCATAGCCATTGAAGCTTCGCGTGGCGGACAACAGGGAGTGCAGCTTTACCAGCGGGTCTGGCCACGAGATTTCTTCGCGGAACGCACCGAGCAGGTTCATCGTCGTGACGATGATCACGACAGTGGCCAGCGGGCCGATGATCCAGTTCGACCACCGAGCCGGTCGGCATTCGGACGCGCTTCCCGCCACCTTGCAGGAACGAATCGCCGAAGCGCGGCATCGTCCAGAAGCAAGACGCACAGCGCGACGGTAAGGAGATTGAAGAAGCAGTAATTCCCCGTGGCGGCGATCAAGATCATCAGGGTTGTGATCGCGCCCGCGCCAACGAAGCGTGGCCGGCGTGGCGCGAAAATCAGGAAGGGAGCGCCGAGCTCGATGGCGAACAGGAAGCCGCAGGAGAATTTCTGGAACCACACGGGACACTGGTGCGCGTACCAGCCGATCCACGTCGGCAGCGGCTGGGTTTCGTAGTGGTACGTCAGGGCGGTGAGGCCGTGCCAGGTCGGGTCGGGCATGGCGAGCTTGACGACGCCCGAGGCGAACATCAGTCGAAA
>CAVQMY010000015.1:0-32756 GCA_963713705.1 uncultured Verrucomicrobiae bacterium | reverse complement strand
ATTAGGAAGAGAACCTGTGGTATTCCTGTCGCCCATGATGAACGAAGGACCCAAACCGATTTCGCAGGTGACAACAATGATTCCCAAGAAATTGTTCGCGCTTGCGAACAACCCCCAAAGGAAGCCATGGCATCATCGCCCCCAGTCATGAATGAAGAACGGCAACAGAGTCAGCCATCTACCGGCAACACGATCGCATCGACATCAGTCCAATTGACCGTCAGCGAGGCTGCCTACACAATTGGCGTGGACTCTTTCACAATCCTGGGCCTCATCCAGCGCGGCAAAGTCAATCCCACGCGCTCGCCCTCGGGTGAGATCATGGTGCCGAAAGGCGAGTTGATCAGGCTGATAGAGAAAGGCCGGTAATCCATGCTTAAACGCAAGGGTCAAGTTGTTGGGTCCATCGTGCCCGGCTCGACCGTGCGGTTGACCCCCGGTCAATTGACAGCATACATGGCGGCATTCGAGGCCATCTCGCCAGAGTTCGACGAGTTGCGGCAGATGCAGCGGCAGGTGGACAAGCTCCCACACACCGTCCTGGAGCAACCGTCCAGTTCACCTGACACAGTTGCCACCGTCACTGCCGAGGGGATTGAATGGCAGAGGCAGGCCCAATTGCTGACGTTGCCAAAGAGCGCCGTCCTCCTGTGTCGCCACCCAACGGAGAACGAGTTCGCCATCATTCAGCGGTTCCCAGCGGAGTCCGCGTATGCCAAGGCGAACGGCCAGGGTGAGATTTTGCTCAAAAGCGCCGACGCAGGGCACTTGGTGCGTGAATACGCCGGCTGGGCGCAGCACACCCTGCGCTTCATGGCCAGCAATCTTGTATCCAAGGCACAACGCGTCGCATTTGAGCAATTTCCCGAACACAGTCCGGGCAGGGTTGTACGGGCGATCTCCGAACGCTGCCTGTTGGCAGTGGGCGAGTCACTGACGGTAATGGAGCCGGTGCGCCGAACGACCCGTTATGCGCGGGGCATTGGGGTTTGAGACCATGAACCCGCAACGGGAACAGTTTCTGAATCTGAAAGCGACTCCGGCGCGGCTGACTGCCGAGGAGGCCGCTTGGTATCTTGGATTTGGTGCCCATGAGATTCCGATTCTGGTCGCCAAAGGATTGCTCCAACCGCTCGGTCACCCACCCGCCAATGGGCTCAAATACTTCTCCACTGCGGCACTGACGGAGCTACATCAGGACGTGAATTGGTTGACCCGCGCGTCCGATGCCATTGTCGAGCACTGGCGATACAAGAACGCCCGGAAAACAAATGCCGACGCTGCATTACCGGTCGTGACTTCGACAACGACAGAATCTGTTGACACGTGTGGACATCGTCATCGCCTGTCAACGCGGCGTGATTCGCTGGCCACTCGCAGCAACTCCGCCACCGCCGGGCGTAACTCGCCCACTGCCCGCTAATGCATGGAGCACGATCTGCCGTACTCTCGTTGCCGATGAATTCGGAAACCACACCCAGCCCGAACCAGGAGAAACGCGTAAGAACCGGCGGCGGCCCGGCGTTTCACAGCCGGCTCGATCCTCACATTGAATTCATCCGCCAGCAACGGCGACAACGCAAAACCTGGAGGCAAATCGCCGAACAGCTTCGCAGCGAGAAAAGCTGCCCCATTACGTTCCAGGGCGTACACGGGTTCTATCGCCGATACTTGAGACGCTGCGCCCGGCCCCATTGGGAAAGAGACGCGTCTTCTCCAAAGACGCAGGTTTCTCCGCGACCGGGAACCACAACGCAACGGAAACCCCTGCTCGCAGCCACTCCGGTGGCGCGTCCGTTTCGGCAACCGAACCCCGACAACATCAACCTCAACGATCCCTCGACTCTATGAACATCACGCAACGCATTCACTTGAATCCTCAATCAAAAGGCAACCTTGGCAAGAGCTTTGAGGCCGAATTCCGTACCGCCTGGCTTGATCGCCTCGGCATCGCGTGGAACGGCTCCGATCTCGATGATCGTCATCATACCTTCGCCAGCCGCCACCCCGAGGCTGTCCGGTCGTATCCACTGGGCAACCAGCAAGAGAGCAAGACGGAGTTGCTCAGCTTGTTCCGCCGCGTGCTCAAGGACACCGCCCCCGTCCACATTATCGACACCCGCGCGCAAGCCGATGCCCTCATCCTCAGCGCACTGGAGGAACTGCAAGTCCTGGAAGTTTGCGCTGAACAGGGCGTGCGGCTGACGTTCTTTCTGTTCCCCACCGACGATACCGAGAGCATGACCAACGTCGGGCAGTTGTTCCTCCGGGCTGGTGACCGCGCGGATTACATCATCGTCCACAACCCGGCGAAAGCGCGGGGTGATTTGTTCCGTGGGTCACAATTGGAAAAGGAGATGATCGCCTTCGGGGCGCACTCCATCAGCCTCCCGACCCGTCACGCCCACCACGCTGCTGGCGGCGGAAAAGGCGGAGGCCATCGCCAACCGCGGCCTGAGCTTTGCCGAACTGTCGCGCGTGGACGCCGGTCATTTGGAACGGTTGCTGGCCGGCGAGATGCAGTGGGCCATGATGCGGATGTTCCAGCAATACGACGCGATTGCCAACCTGCTATTGCCCACCGCGTTGATACCCAAACACAAATCCGTGGCAACGGTGGCGTTGCCTGCGGCGGGACCGAGTCCGGAACTCAACTTTGGAGACTAGTCATGGACGAGACGAATTTCGATGCGCTCTGTGAGGGAGCTTCACCCCAGGAAGCCAAACAACTGCGAAAGATCCTGTCCGAATGGTGCCAGGGAGACGAGGATTCGTTTCCCGTTCAGTTCACCTTGCTGACCCGTGCGCAGTGGCGCGTTGCAGCGCGAATGCCGCAGCAGTTGGCTGCGGCCCGTCAGCAACTCGATCAAGTGTTCGTCGAACAACGACGCCAAACCACCCTAGCCTTTGACGACTTTATCGACGACATAGCCATCCGTACCGGGACGCTGGAACAGATCGTTGTCAAGCACACCGAGACCGCAAGGAAGATCGTGGCCGAAATGCGCGTCGAATTGACGCACACAGAAGCGACCGCCAAACGCATCCAAAATCAGTTGGAAGCCGGAGTCGCGGAGTGGCAGAAAGCGCGGACTGACTTCATGACCGAACGCGACCGACTGATGGAAAGAGTTATCGAGATCAGGAACGGGTACACGCGACAGGAATGGTTCTGCGTTATCCTGATACTGGCTGCGGTATTTACATTCGGGATTGTGCTCGGTATGCGCATCGCCCACTGACCGACCCGGTCGCCGCGCTGGCCCGTGCCAGTGGCCAGCTCCACTCATTTCGTTGCGCTGCCTCTGGCACGCGCCGCGACGTTGCTTGTTCACCAGCGGTCCGTGCCGTCTACCGTCGCGTCCAGCGGGAACGACTATGCGTCCGTTCCGCCTGCCGTTCCGTCCACCGGCACCGACCCTCTTGCACACTGGTTCGTGTCCACATTCGTTCGATCATCGGGGAAGTCGCGCTATCCGCTCTGAACGGAATGGGCGGCGTGCCTTCGCGCCTCAATTATATGGCTTCGCTCGCGCCGTCAAGGTACGACTCGCCCCGTGCTGCCCTGCGAGTTCCACCTGTGACTGCGCTCGCTTTGCCACCGGTCCGCGCTTAAGAGTTCACGCTCGCCCTCTCATCGCCTGCTTTGCACAGCACACTATTTGCGCGTACCACGATCGTTCCCGCCCGCTACTCGCTAACGCAGTCTGCCCCAGCCACCGTAATCTCCCGGTCATGCTCGTAACCAAAGCACAATACAGTTTGCAGGATGCCGAGCGGTATTTCCAAGAGCACCTCTCCGTTGGCGATTACTACTCGGAGAGCCAAGCCGTCGCGGGCCAGTGGGTCGGTAAAGGCGCGGAGGCGCTCGGATTGTCTGGAGACACCCACCGCGACGAGTTCGTGCGCCTGTGCGAGAATCTGCATCCGCAGACGGGCCAACGACTCACGTTGCGCCAGAAAACCACCCGCCGTGAGGTTGGAGCGGACGGCACCGAACATCAAACCGCCAACCGCCGCGTGTTCTATGATTTCACATTCTCTCCGCCCAAGTCCGTGTCCATCGCCGCTCTGGTGGGCCATGATCGGCGCATTGTCCAGGCGCACGAGCAAGCGGTGACAGCCGCGCTTAGCCAATTGGAACCGTTCGCCGCAACGCGCGTGCGCAAGAATGGGCAGTGCACCGCCCGCACCACGGGAAATATCGTCGCCGCCGTGTTCCGGCATGAGACCTCTCGCGCTCTGGATCCCCATTTGCACAGTCACTGCATCCTGTTCAATGCCACCCACGACCCGGTCGAGAACCAGTGGAAGGCCCTGGAGAATTACGAGATGCTGGTGGCCATCAAGTTCATCGAGGGTCTTTACTACCACGAGTTGGCCCGTGCGCTCCGCCGCTTTGGCTACGAGATCGACAACGAGCCCCGGGGGGATTTTGAAATCAAAGGGGTTGCCCCCTCATTGATCGAGAAGTTTTCCAAACGTCATCAGGAGATCGACCAGAAGACGCGCGAACTGTTGGAACGGGAACCGCAGAAGGCCAACGGCAACATCGCGGTGATCCGCGAGAACATCGCCCACAAAGAGCGCGCCCGCAAGATTCGGAACATCAGTTTGCCGGAACTCCAAGCCGCTTGGGACGCGCAACTGACTCCAGAGGAAAAAACATCCCTGCATCATCTGACTACCGGGCATCCTGCCCCGACCGTATCCAGCGAGATTCTCGCCAAGCGGGCTGTCTCCTGGGCTGAGGAACACTTGCTGGAACGCCGGTCAGTAGTGCATGAGCACGAATTGTGGCGGCATGCGCTGGAGCACGTGCGCGGGCAGAGCATCGGGCTGGCCGATGTTCAGGCCGTGACCCGTCAACGCGGCTATCTGCGCGATGAAAAGCATCCCGGGAAGGTCACAACGAAAGAACTGCTGAGACGAGAATGGGAGATTGTGTGCATGGCCAAAGACGGCATTGGCCGGTTCGGCCCGTACTGCTCCGGCCATTCGATCCACAATGCCAGCCTGGATGCCGAGCAACGCCAAGCTGTCGAGCGTATCCTGCGGTCGCGCGATTTTGTCACCCTGTTTCGCGGTGGAGCCGGCACGGGCAAGAGTTACACGTTGCGGGAAGTGTACGGCGCTCTTCAACAGGCCGGACGCACGGCCACAGTCATCGCCCCGCAACGGCAACAGGTCATGGACTTGGAAAAGGACGGCTTTCGTGGTGCACAGACTGTCAGCGGTTTTTTGGCGCGCGGAGTTCTCTCCCGAGGCGGCGTGGTAATGGTCGATGAAGCCGGACAGATTGGTGGTCGGCAAATGCACCTGCTCTTGAACTTGGCGCAAGCCAACCAAGGCCGGGTGATCCTCTCCGGCGACACCCGCCAGCACGGCGCGGTGGAAGCGTCGGATGCGTTGCGTGCCATCGAGAAGTATTCAACATTGCAGGCCATCGAACTCACCGAGATCCGGCGTCAAGACCCGGCCCGGGCGAAGACACGCGCCGAACGCGAGCGGATTGCGCAGTACAAGGAAGCCGTCAAAGAGGCGTCGGCAGGCAAACTCGACGCATCCTTCAATCGTTTGGACCGACAGAGAGCCATCGTGATGTGTTTGCCATCCGACCAGGAACAGCGCCTTGCTCAAAGCTACCTCGCGTTTGCCGTGCAGCATTCGTCTGTGGTCGTGGTCTCACAGACCTGGTCGGAGATTCACCGGGTCAATGAGCAAGTGCGCGCCGCGCTGAAATCGCGCGGCCTCCTCGGTGCCGAAGACCGGGTTGTGACCACGCTGGAGACGGTCGATTTGACCGAAGCCCAAAAACGGGATCGGCGATTCTACAAAGAGGATGCTGTGATCGTGTTGAACCGCAGTGCAGCCGGATTGGACAGGGGCCAGGTTTGTCAACTCGTGGACATCACCGACAAGGGCTTTCTCCTGAAGTATGCGGACAAGACTTGCACCGTCCCGTTCCGGTTTGCAGAGCGGCTCACGGTGTGTCAGCCCAAGCAACTCATGTTGGCGGCCGGCGACCGTCTGCAACTGAAGGCCAACGCAAAGACACGGGCAGGCCAGCGCCTTGCCAATGGCGAACTGGTCTCGGTGAAGAAGGTCGGCGATGACGGGCGAATCACACTGAGAGACGAACGGGTTCTACATAAGGATTACCGGCAATTCGTACGCGGCTTTGCCATCACGTCTTATGCGTCGCAGGGCAAAACGGTCGATCACGTCTTGTTCTCCGATTCGGCCATCAAGGCCGCCACCAACCAACAGCAATGGTATGTGACCATTTCCCGGGGGCGCAAAGGAATCACCATCTTCACCAGCGACAAGGTCCAACTGCGCGAGAACATCCTGCGTTCCGGGAACCGTGAATTGGCGATTGATCTGGCGAAGCAAGGCCAACTCCAAAGGCTCGACTGCTACGCCATGCTGCAAGGGCCGGACGTGGAACAACAAACCAGAGGGGTCAAGGTATGATTACGAAACCCGGCCACGACCAGAATCGTCCGAGCCGTCCTTGCTGGAACAAAGACTATCAGGCGCAGGCTCTGCGAGTGGAGTTGGCTGACGGAAACCTCTATGTGTTTCCTTACCGTCGTCTCGCCTTTGTACGATTCGAGTCCAGAAACGATCACGACGAGCTACACGTAGTCCTGGACACCCACCAGATTCATATAACCGGGAAACATCTACGGGAAGTGGCGTTGGCACTTCAGAAATCTGCCGTGGATTGGGTGAGGGAATTGCCTGGCCGCTACCGCTCACAGTCGGATGATGATCACGCTTGGATCACGAGCATTACCGTGAGCGAACTACAAGCGCGAAAATGAACGGCACAATCGCATGAATGGGCTGACGACAATTGGCGACAAGGACACGGCGACACCACTGCCGCGTTTGTATTTGCGCCCGGACGAAGCCGCACGCGTCATCGGTGTTTCGCGGCGCACGCTGGCGTCTTGGCAGGCCACTCGCGTCATCGGTTTCCGCCGCGTCGGTCGCACGATCCTTTTTTCCATCGCGGACATCCAGGCGGCGCTTGACCGCTACCGCATCGCGCCCATCAGCGAGGCACCAAAGCGCAAATGTCGGATGCAGCGTATCACACCAGAGCCAGCCACGAAGTAGCCAAGTCCGCCGGCTGCATCGCGTTGACGGCAACGCCGGCCAGTTGCAGCACGTCCACCAGAGCCACTACACCGCCCCGCATTGTTTGACCGGTTTCGATTCTAGCCACGACCACCATGGCGACAGAGTTGCGCGTGCGTGACGTGCGTGACGAGAGCAGAACAACAACACCAGTCTAAAAAACAGCCTTCTCCCGACGTGCGTGACTTTGCGTGACTTTTTCTCTCAATTAGGCGCATTTGCTTGCATCTTGTTGCATAGTCGCAGATGTCGTTTTAGACCAATAAATACAAGGGTTACATCGTTATCGCCAATGAAATAAGGGGAAAGCGAGAAGTGCCAAAAAGCAGCTTGGAAGGCTGGCGCATTACCACTATGCTACGCCCGCGCTCGCGCCCGTCGGCGTTCCGACAAATGCGCTGTCAACGTACACCAGCGGTTGCCACAGCGTCAAGCGTAAGCCCCGCAACTCGGGGTCGCCAGTTACCGCGCGTTACGGCACGCGGCACGGCGCCATGACGGCATCGGGCATTCCGTGAAGGATCTTCTTGTTGGCCGGGCAAATGGTCGCGAGGATGCCGCCCAGTTTGGCGTCGTCGCCCACCACGAAGTAGTACGGGCACAACCGCACGCGCGCGCTGAACGGGCGCGTCTCATTGCTCTCAAAATCAAGGTACTGCGCTTCAAACAGTTTTGATTTCTCGAATCGCTGGAGGATGAACGGATGATTGGCGAAACCGCCCAGCGCCTGCTCAATCGCTTCGGCCCATTCGGTGGACGGCAGATCGTGGCCGACGTACACGCCGCGACTGCCCCAAGCATGTTCGCTGAAGCCGGAGATTTTCAAGACCAGTTCGCGCTGTTTTTGGGAGAACTTCGCCATGTCGCGCCAGTCGTGGATGCCGAGTTCGGGAATCACCGCGTGCGGCGGTAGCGGCGCGGGATCGAGAATCCACGTGTACGGGAGCACTTCACGCAAGGCCGCGAGCGTCTTGTCGCCGAGTTGCTCCCGCCAGAACGCGTGCAACTGTTCCATCCACAGCAAGGCGAAGAGCATTTTCTCTTCGAGCTGCGGTTTGAATGGCGGGGTCACATGCACCTCGCCGCGTGCCGCGGCGTCCATCAGCACCCGGGCATTGGGCACGTTGGGCAGATCGAATTGTTCGAAGAAGCGGTAGACGACCGCGGTCTTGTCGAAGCTCGTCAGTTCTTCCGGGCGCACGACGCGGAAACCGACCTGCTGACCGAGCCATTCCATTTCGGGTCGATACGTCGCGGCCTCGTCGGACACGACGACGACGGCCAATGGCTCGTCGCTTTTCGCCTCGGCGCGCAAGACGGCGTCGAACCCCTCCATCATTCCGTGCGCGCCGCCGACGATCGGATCGCCCAGCTCGGCGTAGGTTTTCCCGAGCCAGCCGGTCAGGCCAATGCCGCCCGGCACGGAATCGAGTTCGGCGACGAAGAAATGATCGTTGGTGAGAATCACGTCGGGCCGAATCACGCGGTTGACATGGCTTTTGAAGCGGCCGAGGCGGGAGAACTCGATCAACTCCTTCGGTTTGCCCGCGTCGAGATAGTCGGCAATCCACGGCGGCAACTTGCCCTCGACGCTGTGCCGGTACATCACGTTGCAGGCGCGGTAAAACGCCAGCAGATGCGGGCCGAGCGCTTCGAGGCGAGTGACGATGTCCTGGGAAAGCGGAAAGGCCTCGGGGGAAATTCGCCAGGCCGCGCCGGCGAACAAGCCGGCCGCCGGCAGTTGATCGCGGACGTACCGGGCGCGCTCGGCGGCGGGTTGTGAATCGCTCATGACGTACTCAGATGTGCCCGCGCAACTCGACGCGACGGATTTTGCCACTGGTGGTCTTGGGCAACTCTTTCACGAACTCAATCTCACGCGGATGCTTGTACGGTGCCGTCACGAGTTTGCAGTGTTCCTGCAGTTCGGCTTTGAGCGCGTCGCTGGCTGCGTAGCCGCTCCGGAGGACAACGAACGCCTTGACGATCTGCCCGCGAATGGCATCGGGTTTGCCGACAACGCCCGATTCCAGCACGGCGGGATGTTCCAGAAGGGTGCTCTCAACCTCGAAGGGTCCGATGCGGTACGCGGCGCTTTTGATCACGTCGTCGGAGCGTCCGACAAACCAGTAGTACCCATCGGTGTCGCGCCTGGCGACGTCACCAGTCAAATACCAGTCGCCACGGAAACGTTGCGCGGTCAGGCCAGGATTCCGCCAGTATTCACGGAACAACCCCAGCGGCCGCCGCGGGCGGCAGCGAACGGCGATTTCGCCTTCGGCGCCGACGGGTACCTCCTGCAGGTCCGCGTCCAGAAGAGCGATTTCAAAACCCGGGACCGGCTGGCCCATGGAGCCGGGGCGGACTTCGCAGCCACGGGATCGGATGTTGGCGATCAACACGACGGTCTCCGGTTTGACCGTACCCTTCGTAAATGGTCGCGCCGGTCGCCTCCCGCCATGCCGTGATGACCTCCGGATTGAGGGGTTCACCCGCGCTGGTGCAATGCCGCAGATGCCGGAAGCGAAATCGGGTCAGGTCTTCGCGGACGATGAGACGGAGAGCGGTTGGCGGCGCGCACCAGGTGATAATGGGATAGCTCGAGAGGGTACGCAACGCACAGGAGGCACTGAATTTGCGTCGGGCGTCCATGGCAAAAACCGCGGCGCCGGCCAGCCAGGGGCCGAAGAAGCACGACCAGGCGGCCTTGCCCCACCCGGTATCGGTAATGCACCAATGGAGGTCACCCGGTTTCAAATCGAGCCACAGTTCGCCCGTGACCCGATGGGCGAGGCCATAACTGGCTTGCGTGTGCAACACCATCTTCGGTTCCCCGGTGGTGGCGCTGGTGAAATAGACAATGCCGGGATCGTCGGCGCGAGTTGGTTGGCCGGTGAATTTCGGCGAGGCGTCTCGCAACCCCGCCTTGAAGCTCGTCCAACCGGGCCGTTGCGAGCCCACCAAAATCCGTTTACCGCCGAACCAATCCAGTTTGCTGATTCCATCGGCGTCCGTGATCACGGCGCGGATGCCGGCCGCCTCGATGCGGTAGCGGACATCCCGAATGGTCAACATCGTGGCGCTGGGAACAGGAACCGCGCCCAGCCGGATCAGGCCCAGCATCGTGATCCACCATTCCGGAATGCGCGGCAGCATCACCAGCACCGGATCGCCTGGTTTAATGCCGCAGTCGCGGAAGAAGTTGGCGGCGCGATGCGCGTCGGCGACGATGTCGGCTACGGTGATTTTGCGTTGGTGTCGCTCGTTTTCGTCCACCCACCACAGCGCCAGGGCGTCCGGGGCCCGCCGCGCCCATTTCTCCATCACGTTCGCGACGAAATTGAAGTTCTTCGGTGCCGGGCGGTTCACTCGCGCACCTGGCCATCCCCCACCACGACGAACTTGTAGCTGGTCAACTCCTCCAGGCCCATCGGGCCGCGGGCGTGAATTTTGTCCGTGGAAATGCCGATCTCGGCGCCGAACCCGTATTGGCCGCCGTCGGCGAGGCGCGTGCTGGCGTTCCAGAACACGCTGGAGCTATCCACTTCGCGCAGGAATTTCTCGGCGGTGGCCTTGTTGCCAGTGACGATGGCGTCGCTGTGGGCGGAACCGTACTTCGTGATGTGATTGATGGCTTCGTCCACGTTCTTGACGACGCGCACGGCGAGGATGAGGTCGAGATACTCCGCGTACCAATCGTCTTCGGTCGCGGCGCTGGCACTGGATACGAGCTGGCGCGTCCGCTCATCGCCGCGCAGTTCGACTCTGTATTCGCCAAGCGCCTTGGCCACGCGCGGCAGAAACTTGTCGGCGATGTTTTCATCGATGAGCAGCGTTTCGATGGCGTTGCAGACGCCGGGGCGCTGGCATTTGGCGTTGATGACGATCTTTTCCGCCATGTCGAAATCGGCGTCGCGGTCGACGTACACGTGGCACACGCCCTTGTAGTGTTTGATGACGGGGATGCGCGATTTTTCCGCGACGGCGCGAATCAGCCCTTCCCCGCCGCGCGGGATGCAGAGGTTGATCAGGTCATCGAGTTTCAGCAACTCGTCGATGGCGGCACGATCCGTCGTGGGCACGACCGTGATGCTGTTGGGAGGAATCAATTTCAGGTTCATCGCCTCGGCAATGGCGAGGTTGCTGTGAATCGCCTCCGAACCGCCGCGCAGGATCACGGCGTTGCCGGTCTTGTAACACAAACACGCGGCATCGGCCGTCACGTTCGGGCGCGACTCGTAAATGATCAGGATCACGCCGATGGGCACGCGAACCTTCTGGATGCGAATTCCATTCGGGCGCGTCCATTCGCTGATGACCTTGCCGACGGGGTCTTCGAGGGCCGCGACGTCGCGAACGCCCACGGCCATCTCCATGATCCGTCTATCCGTGAGAATCAGGCGATCCAGCATCGCGGAAGACAACCCGGCCTTGCGGCCCGCTTCGACGTCCTTCGCATTGGCCTTTTTGATGGTCGCGAGGTTGCGCTTGATGGCGTCCTCCATTTCCAACAGGTCGCCGTTCTTCTTCTTCGTGTCGCGCCTGGCCAGCGCGCGGGCGGCATCCCGCGAACGCTCGGCCAACTGTCGCATCTGATGTTTCAAATCCATTTAGAGAATCACCATGTCGTCACGATGAATCACCACACCCGTGGCGGACTTTATTTGGATGCCGCTAACCTTCGCCAGGCCGCGCGCAAATTCAACCTGATTTTTGTCGCGGATGCTGACGACGTCACCTTCCTCAAAATCCCCCTCGGAAGAGACTATCCCTTTGGCCAGCAAGCTTTTACCCCTGGCGCAGAGGGCCTCTTTCGCGCCGTCATCGACGACCACCACCCCGGCGGGGTGCTGGAAAAACGCGATCCAGCGTTTGCGGCTGGCCAATTTGTCCGCGTGCGGCATGAAGATCGTCCCGACCTCGTCGCCGGCCAGAACGTCGCGGAGGACGTTCGCGTGTTCGCCATTGGCGATAACGAGCGGGATGCCGGCGCGCGTCACGATCTTGGCGGCATCGATCTTGGACTTCATCCCGCCGACGCTGGTCGTGCGGTCCGTGTCACCCGCGAGGGATTCGATCTCGCGCGTGATTTCGGGCACGGCGGGAATGACCCGCCCTTCCCCATCCAATAGCCCCTCGACATGCGAGAGGATGACGAGCAAATCCGCGTCGATGAGCGTGGCCGCCAACGCGCCGAGTCGGTCGTTATCGCCGAACTTGATTTCCTCGACCGCGACCGTGTCGTTTTCGTTGATAATGGGAACAGCGCCATGGGCGAGGATCGTAGCCAGCGTGTTATGCGCGTTGAGGTGGCGCGCGCGGTCCTTCAAATCGTCATGGGTCAACAGAATTTGCGCGACGGTGATGCCGAATTTTCCGAACAACTCGTCGTAGACGGCCATCAATTTACTCTGGCCGATGGCGGCGGCGGCCTGGAGTTCGTCGAGGCGTTTCGGGCGTTGTTTCAGGCCGAGTTCGGCCATGCCCGCGCCAATCGCGCCCGACGAGACGATAATGATCTGTTTCTTCTGATCGTGGAGCGTGGCGATTTGGGTGACCAGCCCTTCGATCTGCCGCAGCGACAGATGGTTCTGCGCATCGGTCAACAAGCCCGTCCCGAGCTTGATGACGATGCGGTTGACCTTGGCGAGTATTTCGTGGCGGAGCTTCATAAGAGCAATATATTGATTACCAAAACCGGGCGGGTGTGTCGAGAAGTGAACAGGTCGGCGGCGACGCTAATCGGTTCCCTTCCGATTTTACCCTTCAGCCTACGCAGCAAGACGTTGCAAACTTGAAGTCGCAAATTGCGACTTCAAGTTTAGAAAGCCAAAAGGTATCCACGAATGGCCTCGAACAGAGATTTCGGAACTTTGACATCGCAAATTGCGAGGTCAAAGATAGGCGTGGTACGAGGTATCTAAGGCGCCAAATTGGCACCTTAAAGCGCGGGCAGCACTTGTCGAAAAAGGAGCGATTCGTTACAATGGGAAATGAAATGAGCGACGACAAAGCGCTTGTACCCGTTGAGAGAATTGAGAAATTGATCTACCTCATACGTGGGCTGAAGGTGACGCTGGCGTCCGATTTGGCGGCCCTCTACGGGGTAACGACGTGGCGCCTCAACGAGCAAATGAAGCGCAATCGCCACCGGTTCCCACCCGATTTTGCGTTCCAGCTCACCGTCGAAGAAACGGAATCTTTGACCTCGCAAATTGCGAGGTCAAACGCCGGGCGTGGTGGCAGGAGGCATTTGCCTTACGCGTTTACCGAGCATGGCGCCATCATGGCCGCGATGGTCTTGAATAGCCCACGTGCTGTGGAAATGAGCGTTCGGGTCGTGCGCGCGTTCGTGCGACTGCGTGAGATACTGGCGTCGAATCGGGAACTGGCGCAGAGGCTCGATGAATTGGAACGCAAATTCGAAGGCCATGATGCTGGCATCCGTAACCTCTTCGAAGCCATCCGCCAACTTCTCAGTTCACCCGAACCGAAACGCCGCAAGATCGGGTTTCATGTGAAGGAAACGACGGGGCGCTACGCCGTACGGAGACGCGGCGGCAGGAATTCGCAGCGGCGGCGGATATAATACGAGGGACGTGCGGAAACACGGGCGAGCTTGCCGAGAGGTCTCGGGCTGATTACACTTTGAGGCATGGCGCATGATGCTGTGGCAGCCTGTTGATTGATTTACGCGATGTTGACGTAAGACCAAAGAGACCATGACGAAGCGGCGAAAAATCCCCGGACTCTGGTGGTTTCCGGAGAACTCAACTGAAAAATGGGTTGGCACGCTGACGTTAGCTCCAAATTCAGGGCCCAGACTTCGTGTCACGGTGCCGAAAGGGTTCGGGCACAGTTTAGAAGCTTGTCCACCGGTCCTGCAGGGCTGCGATCAACACGGAAGAGGGATGTGGCCAACGGCAAAGCGGCGACGAGTCGCCGCACTCCAAAGATGGGGAACCACTATGACGACCGGATTTGCCAGCCTGCGCGGCGGGCTGGACCCTTCGACTGTGCTCAGGGCAGGCGGGGGAGACTGCACAATATGTTAATTCGGAAAAACAAAGCCAATTATAATGGACAAGAATTTGGCATTTCAATTGTTGTGGCACAGTGAGTTATGGCGATATGGGGGGGCAAATTACGGTTGGGTTTGTTTTGCTAAAAATGGCTTTGTTTTCGTCAAAACGAAGCCAATTGATGGGGCGTCGGACCGGTTTTGAAAGCGTTAGAGAGGTCAAAATGAGCAAGGTTTGTCGCTGCCATGGCTGGCTACGGATGGCGGGCGAATGGACATTGACAGGGGGGGCGTGTTTGATAGAGTGCATCAGGCGTTTCCCCCGTTGACTTAGGAAGTTGGCTCCTGCCTCTGATCAGGCAGTACAAACTCACGAAGAGGAAGTTTAAGAACATGGCTACGAAATCAAAAAGCACTAGTAAGAAGTCGTCGAAGTACGTCTATTTCTTTGGTGGTGGCAAGGCGGACGGCAATGGCGGACAGAAGCCGTTGCTGGGCGGCAAAGGCGCGAACCTGCATGAGATGACGCGGATCGGGCTGCCGGTGCCCCCGGGATTCACAATCACGACGGACGTCTGCACCTACTATTACGCGAACAAGAAGAGCTATCCGAAGGTGTTGACCGAGCAGGTGAACACGGCGCTCGCCAAGCTCGAAGCGGTCACGGATAAGAAGTTCGGCGACCGGCAGGACCCGCTGTTGGTGTCGGTGCGCTCGGGTGCGCGGGAATCGATGCCCGGGATGATGGACACGATTTTGAACCTCGGGTTGAACGACGAGACGGTGGAAGTGCTCGCCAAGAAATCGGGCAACGCGCGCTGGGCGTGGGATTGTTATCGCCGGTTCGTGCAGATGTACGGCGACGTCGTCATGGGCGTGCAGAAGGTGGGCAAGGACGACCACGAGCCGTTTGACGAGGTGATGGATCATCTCAAGGAAGAAGCCGGCGTCAAGCAAGACACCGAACTCAGCGCCAAGGAATTGCACATCCTCGTCGACCGGTTCAAGGAACTGATCCAGAAGCGCACAGGCAAGGAATTCCCACAGGAGCCGGTCAAGCAACTCTGGGGTTCAGTCGGCGCGGTGTTTGGTTCGTGGATGAACGATCGGGCGATCGTGTATCGCCGCAAATACCATATCCCGCACGAGTGGGGCACGGCGGTCAGCGTCCAGACAATGGTGTTCGGCAATCTCGGCGACACCAGCGCGACGGGCGTGGCATTCACGCGCGACCCGGCCACGGGCGAGAAGGTGTTTTATGGTGAATACCTGATCAACGCGCAGGGCGAAGACGTCGTCGCGGGGACGCGGACGCCGCAGCCGATTGCCAAGTTGAAGCAGGAAATGCCCAAGGCGCACGCCGAACTCGTCACCGTCTGCAAGACGCTGGAGAGCCGTTTCAAGGACATGCAGGACTTCGAGTTCACCGTCGAGGACAACAAGCTGTACATGCTCCAGACGCGCAACGGCAAACGCACGGGCCTCGCGGCGGTGCGGATCGCCGTCGAGATGGTCGAGGAAAAGGTCATCGACTGGAAGGAAGCGGTGGGCCGCGTGCCGGCGGATTCATTGACGCAGGTGCTCGCGCCGATTTTTGACCGCAAAGATCGCGATGCGGCGGTGAAGGGCGGACGGTTCCTTTGCAAGGGTCTGCCGGCTGGTCCCGGCGCGGCCTCGGGCCACGTGGTATTCAACGCCGAAGACGCCGTGACGCGGGCGCAGAAGGGCGAACGCGTGTTGCTCTGCCGCGTGGAAACCAGCCCCGAAGATTTGCGCGGGATGATTGCCGCGGACGGCATACTTACGGCGCGCGGCGGCGTATCGTCGCATGCGGCGCTGGTGGCGCGTCAAATGGGCAAGATCTGCGTGTGCGGCGCGGCGGAGATTGTGATCGATTACGGCACGAGGGTCATGAAGGTCGCCGGTCACACGATCAAGGAAGGCGACTTCATTTCCATCGATGGCACGATCGGCGAGGTGTACGAGGGCGAACTCAAGACCGCGCCCAGCGAAGTCGTGCAGGTATTGATCGCCAAGACGCTCGATCCGAAGCAGGCCCCGACGTTTCAGCGGTTCGAGAAACTGATGAAGTGGGCGGACAAGATTCGCCGGCTCGGCATTCGCACGAACGCGGACCAGCCCGACCAGGCAGCCAACGCCATCGCGTTCGGCGCGACGGGTATCGGGTTGTGCCGGACGGAGCACATGTTCTTCGAAGGCGACCGCATCTACGCGATGCGCGAGATGATTATTGCCGAGACGAAAGAGGCGCGGGAAGCGGCGTTGAAGAAGTTGTTGCCGCTGCAGCGCGACGATTTCGCCGGGCATCTTCCGCGCGATGAAGGGCTATCCCGTGACCATCCGCACGCTCGATCCGCCATTGCACGAGTTCCTGCCGCACGACGAAGAGACGCAGCGCGAGACGGCGCACAAGCTGGGGATCAGCCCGGAGAAGGTTGCCGAGCGCGTGGCGGCGTTGCACGAAGCCAACCCGATGCTCGGCCATCGCGGCTGCCGGTTGGGCATTACCTATCCCGAGATCACCGAGATGCAGACCCGCGCCATTATTGAGGCGGCCATCCAGGTGCGCCAGGAAGGTATTCCGGTGAAACCCGAGATCATGATTGTGCTCGTCGGGTTCCCGAAGGAATTGCAGAACCAGTTGGAGATCGTCAATGCCACGGCCAAGAAGGTCATGGAAGAGAAGAAGACCCGGATCGCGTATCTGGTCGGCACGATGATCGAGATCCCGCGCGGCGCGCTGTGCGCCGATGAGATCGCGAAGGACGCGCAGTTCTTCAGCTTCGGCACCAACGATCTCACCCAGACCACGCTCGGCATGAGCCGCGACGACAGCGGCTCGTTCCTGCCGCAGTATCAGGAACTGGAAATCATCAAGCGCAACCCGTTTGAGGCGATTGACCAGGCGGGCGTCGGCCAGTTGATGCAGATCGCGATTGAAAAAGGCCGCAAGACGCGTCCCGATATCAAGCTCGGCATCTGCGGTGAGCACGGCGGCGAGCCGTCGTCGGTGGAGTTCTGCCACCGTATCGGCCTGACGTATGTGAGCTGCAGTCCATTCCGCGTACCCGTGGCGCGTCTTGCCGCGGCGCAGGCGGCGCTGAAGGAAGAAAAGACCGGTAAGGCCCGAGAGATCAGCTAAACGGCTCAAAAACAGCCAAATCATCGCAGGGCCGGGGCCATTTCCCGGCCCTGCTTTTTTTGGCCCGACCGCTGCTTTGAACCAAATGCGGTGTTCAAGCATCTAACAACCGGATGGGTGAACGCGGTGGCAATCCGGTTTGAAAGTGCTTGCGTAACATGGAGTGACGGCATAGCCTGCCCGTAAGATCGACGAAGTTGATCTTCGGGCGTAGCGTGAGAACAACATGGTGATTGATCACAACCGGGAAGGCGAAAACGGGATCAAGATCTATCTGCGCGAGATCGGGCAGATCGCTCTGTTGACCCCGAAGGACGAGATCCGTCTCGCGGCGCGCATCAAGAAGGGTGACAAGGCGGCCCGTGCCCAGATGATCAAGGCAAACCTGCGTCTCGTGGTCAAGATCGCCCACGATTATTCCAATTTCGGGCTGCCGCTGCTCGATCTCATCAGTGAGGGCAACATCGGCTTGATGAAGGCCGTGGAGCGCTTCGATCCGAAGAAGGGCGGAAAGCTCTCGACCTACGCCGCGTGGTGGATCAAACAATCCATCAAACGTGCGCTGGCCAATCAGGCCAAGACGATTCGTCTCCCCGTACATCTCGTTGACAAGATCAGCAAGATGAAGCGGGCCGGCCACAAACTCAGCGAACAACTGGGGCGCGAACCGACCGATCAGGAATTGGCCGACGTGCTTGGCGTCACCCGGGCCAAGGTCGCGCAGCTCCGCACGATCAGCGTTCGCCCGGCGAGCCTCGACGCGCCCATTGGCGACGACGACGCGACCGAATTCAGCGAAATCGTCGGCGACGACGCCGCGTTGACTCCGTTTGAATTGCTGCGCGACAAGACCTTGCGGCAGGAAGTGCGCGACATCTTGGAAGAACTCGACCCGCGTGAGGCCGAGATTCTGACCTTGCGTTTCGGTCTGGACGGCAGCAAGCCGAAGACACTTGAGGAAGTCGGCCGGAAATTCAAGGTGACGAGAGAACGCGTCCGCCAGATCCAGAACATTGCGTTGACCAAGCTCCGTCACGTCATGGAGAAGCAGGATCGTCCGCAGGCGGTTTCGCGGAACTAGCCCGCGCATCATATTCGGGCTTCCCTTCCGTCATCGAATTCGCTACAAACTCGCTCGCAGTCTATTGGGGCCATCTACCATGTATGACGAATTGAAAGCGGCTGTCCGCGATGTGCCGGATTTTCCGATCAAGGGAATCCTGTTCAAGGACATCACCCCGATTCTACAAGATGGAAGACTCTTTCGGATCGCCGTCGATGCTTTCGCGGACCGGCACCGGGGCAAGAAGATCGACGCAGTGGTCGGTGTCGACGCGCGCGGATTTATTTTCGCGGGCGCCGTGGCGTACAAGCTCGGCGTTGGATTCGTTCCCGTGCGCAAAAAGGGCAAGCTCCCCTACAAGACGGTTGTGACAAGCTATACGCTCGAATACGGCAGCGAGACCAGCGAGATGCATGTCGACGCCATCAAGAAAGGCGGCAATGTCGTTATTGTGGACGACCTGCTCGCCACTGGCGGCACGGCGATGGCCGCGGCCACGCTGGTCAGGCAACTCGGGGGTAATATCACCGAGATTGATTTCTTGATCGAACTCAGTTTTCTCAAAGGCCGGGAGCGCCTCAAAGACCTCCCCGTTTTCGCTGCCATCGCGTATTGACGTTGATTCGTCGGCGAGGATCGTGGCGGCCAGCAGACGTTGCTTATAACGAAGATACCGACTTCAGCCAGCGGATGTCTTCGGTGTGGAGTTGACGAACCAGCGACAGTGCTGCGCGGTAAGGCTTCAACTCCGTCTCATCCATCACGGTATCCACCGCAGCCACAATGTGTTCTTGGGCAGATTCGGCCATGTCCAGGCTGTCGGCCAGCGATTCGTCGGAAAGCTTCAGCGAGAAGCGCGGACTCGGGATGTCCGTCGGGCCACCGCCCAGGCCGCGCACGACGTTAGCGAGCCTGACACAGTTGATACTGCAATCCTTGCGCACCCGCTTGATGACTTCGAGCTTGCCGGGATCGTCACAGAGCGACTGGGCACGGCGCAGGGTACGGACGCAGGCCCATTCGTCGGCCAGAATCTCGTTCAGTTTGGCAACAATCTCAGCCATGTATCTGGCGATACAGGTTCAACCAATAGAAGCCGCCAATTACGATCCCGTGGGTGATTTCGCCCTTCTCGATCAGGCGTGGCACCTCCGCCAACGGGATCAGCTTCACCTGGATGTCCTCGGCGTGATCGAGCTTCGGCTCGGCGACCTTGCGGCAGTTCTTCGCGAGGAGATAGTGCTGCAAATTGGTTTGAATCGCCGGGTTGGGATGCACCGTCCCCAAACGCACAACCTCACTCGCTTCGTAGCCGGTTTCCTCCAACAGTTCGCGGCGAGCGCTCTGTTCTGGCGTCTCGCCTTCCTCCATCAAGCCACCGGGCGTCTCGAGGTGGACCGAGCGCGTGCCGTGACGCCATTGTTCGACCATAACGACCTGTTCGTCCACCGTCAGCGGGATGACATTGACCCAATTGGGCTGTTCGAGAACGAATAACTCATGCGGCTGGCCGGTGCGTGGGTTGACGCTGACATCTTTGCGCACCTTGAAAATGCGGCAGTCAACCAGCTTCTCGGAAGATTGAACGCGCCAAGGTTGTGGACGGCTGCGGGTCACTTCTTTGCCGCTTTTTCGGTGACCTTCCGCAACTCATCGCGGAATTGGTCTGCGGGGACAAACCCAACCATCTCCGACAGCTTCTTCCCGTTGGAATCGAAGAAGACAATATGCGGAATCGCTTCTGTATTGAGCTGGATCGCCAGGTTGCGGTTTTCCTTGCTCCCTTCGATGTTCACTTTTACGGCGACAAAGTCTTTGGACAATGCCGCCTGGACATCGGCGTTGCTAAAAGTGAGCCGGTCCAACATCTTGCAGGGACCGCACCAGTCGGCGTACAAATCCACCATCACGAGTTTCTTTTCTTTCCCTGCCTGCTCGAGCGCAGACTTGTAATTCTGGGCCCAATCAACCGCCGCGTACGCGTACACTCCCAAGGCTAATAGACCCGCTGAGACGGCCGTTACAAATCGCTTCATGAACTTCGCCCCTAACTCGCGCTCAATGCTGCTTCTTTCGGCTCGGCCTTGGCGGGCGGATCAATCCATTTCCCATGCTCTTTGATCAACGTGATCAATTCGTCCACCGCCTGTTCTTCGGGAATGTGCTGTTTCACCTGCGTTTTGCCCACCCAAAGCGAAATCTTGCCCGGTGCCGTACCGACATAACCAAAGTCCGCATCGGCCATTTCTCCGGGCCCGTTGACGATGCAACCCATGACGGCAATTTTCACACCTTTCAGATGCGAGGTGCGCGACTTGATGCGCGCAGTCACGGTTTGCAGGTCGAACAGCGTGCGCCCGCAACTCGGGCAGGCCACGTAATCCGTCTTGAACGTGCGCGCGCCCGCCGCCTGCAAAATGTTGTAGGCCAGCTTGACTGATTTGACCAAATTGTCTTCTCCCGTGACTTCCACAGCGTCCCCGATGCCGTCGCAGATCAACGCGCCGATGTGCGTGCTCGCTTCTATCAGCGCGTTTTGTTGCTGTGCGCGTTGCGAACTGACACGATCACGGATTAGAATCGGCAGATTCAACCCGCGCTGATCGAGAGTGGCCGCCAGGATGCGATACGCCGCGATCACGTCGAGTCCCTCCGCGCGACCGACCGCGAGAACGACTTGGTTTTCCGGGAAGAGATTCAGTACTCCCGCCAGTGTGGCGCAATGGTTGGCAAATTGCTCCGGCGAATCAGCGGTCACATCAAATTGCACCGTCAGCCCGACGGCGTCCGTTAGCAACGCGGTCACATCCTCTTTGCCGTTGTAGGGAATGTTGATTTTTTCGGCAATGTCCGTCACGGGCAGCGTCACCTCCCCACTGTCCAGTTTCACCGCAATGGGCGTGTGGATGTACCGCTTCCGCAGCTCGGGCTTTAGGGCCGCAATCTTACCGATATCGGCCATCGTCTTGACGTGAAATTGCAGAATCTCGGCGAATGTGTCCGGCTCGGCAGTCGTGATCCGTTGGATGTCCCCGATGCGCGCGGTCAACGGCACGGGCAATTCGACACGCTGCGGATGGTCCTTGCCCAGCCGCAAGCGCAATTCGCCGACAAAATACTCGGGTGTAGGACGACGCGTATACACAAACGGATCGCGCTTCTCGACGACATTGATGGCCGGCCGCGCGGGCAACTCGCTTTTCCGTTGTAGTTCCCAAAGTGCATTGTACTTCTTGACGAGTTCCTGACAAACGGGAATTTCGTGGACGCTGTCTTCCGTGAGCGATACGCGCACGGTATCCCCGATGCCATCTTCCAGAAGCGCGCCGATGCCGATGGCCGATTTGATGCGACCGTCCTCCCCTTCCCCGGCCTCAGTGACGCCCAGATGAAGCGGGTAATTCCAATCCGGACCTTCCTGGTCCATCCGCGCCGCCAGCAAACGGTACGCCTCGATCATCACCTTGGGGTTGCTGGCTTTCATCGAGAGGATGATCTCGTGGTAATTGTGTTTACGACAGACATGGACGAACTCCAACGCGCTCTCGACCATGCCCAATGGCGTATCGCCGTACCGGTTCATGATCCGGTCGGACAACGAGCCGTGGTTGGTGCCGATGCGTATCGCGCGGCCCAGTTCCTTGCACTTGAGGACGAGCGGCGTGAACGCTTTCTCTAGCCGCTCCAGTTCTTCCGCGTACTGGTCATCCGTATACTCGCGCGTCGCGAACTTCTTGCGGTCCGCATAGTTGCCCGGGTTGATGCGAACTTTTTCGCACCAGAGCGCCGCTTCCATGGCCGCGGCGGGAACGAAATGAATGTCCGCGACAATGGGTGTGTTGTACCCACGCTTCCGCAATTCGCTGACGATGTTCTTGAGGTTCTTGGAATCGTTGATGCTCGGCGCGGTAATGCGCAAGATCTCACACCCGGCTTCAATAATCGGAATGGCCTCGTTCACGCAGGCTTCCGTCTTCATCGTGTCGGAAATTAGCATCGTCTGGACGCGGATCGGGTTGTCCCCGCCGACGCCGACGCTGCCGACCTTCACTTCACGCGTGATACGCCGTTGCCAAAAGAATGGGTTGCCACAGTAGTTCATGGGTGCGAAGCCGGCTCCGCGGCCGGCGCGGGCTCCTCCGTGCCTAGTTTCGGTGCCATCCGGGACCGACCGAACGTTAACCGCTGAATGTCAAAAAACGTAACGTATAACATGAACCCGATCAGCAGAACCGCAAACGTCATGGAAGCCGCGTGCACCAATCGCGCGCTCAGCGGTTTGCGGCGCACAGCTTCGATCGCGGCAAAGAGAATGTGTCCGCCGTCGAGCACAGGCAGAGGCAGCAAGTTGATAACGGCGAGATTGATATTGAGCAGTACGGCGATATGCAACCCCTGGCGCAGCCCGCCGCTCACGATGGCATACCACCAAATCGCCAGGATGCCCACCGGCCCGCTCATGCTTTTGGCAGTGACTCCGGTTTCCTTGGAATGGGCCAGGCCTTTGACCATGCGCCCCATCGAGACGAGTATGTCCGTAAATTGATCGATCGGCGTCGGGCCCGGGCGGGCAATCTCCATGTGATCGCCCAACTGGACGCCAATGCGTCCGACCTTCTCTTCGGCGTTCAGCTCGGGGACCACCGTTAGCGACAACGTCTCACTACCGCGGCGCACCCTGATTTCCGTGGATTGGTCGGCCCGCTTGCCGATCAACTCTCGCAGTTGATCCGAACTGTAAATGGGTATCCCCTCAATCGACACGAACTGATCGCCCATGCGCAAACCGGCGTGCTCAGCGGGTGAATCGCCCAGTACCCTCTGGGCAAACGGGTGCCCGCGCGGCCAGAGATGTTCCAACATCTTGACGCCAAATTGCTCGTTCAACTTCGTTTCCAGCAGGAACTCCTTTTGCTGCCCGTCGCGCTCAACCGCCACGCGTACCGTCGGCTCGCGGCTGAAGGCCACGACTTCCATGAAATCGCTCCACGTCTTCACCTTCTGGTCGTTCACTTGCACGATACGGTCGCCGGGGCGCACACCAGCCAGTTCCTCCGGGCTACCCGAATCGACCCAGCCGACGACGGCCAGATTGGTCGGCATTCCGACGTACCACAAAACCACCGCGAGAACTACGGCCAGACCGATGTTCATGAGCGGGCCGGCGATCGCCACCTTGAACTTGGAGGCAGGTGCGACGGGAGGAAGATCTTCTGGTTTTGACTCCGTTTCCCCTTCGATCGTTTCCATCGGCGACATTTGCGGCAGCGCCACGTAACCCCCGAACGGAAACCACGACACTCGATAGTCGATCCCGTCCTTCGTATACCCCCAAATTTTCGGGCCAAATCCGACCGAAAACCGCTCGATTTTCATTCCGCAGCGCTTCGCAACCAGGAAATGCCCCAACTCGTGGATGAAAATCGTTAGACCAAAAAAGAAAAGGACAAGAAGCGCGGGATACACCGCGTTCGTGATAAACACCACGACTGTATCAGGAGACATTGTCTGCTTCCTTCCTGGCCCAAAGGTCCGCCTTCAGTATAACATCCAATGTCGGTGTTGCAACCCAGGAAGCCCCTGTTGGCCCTCCTTTGTGATGCGCCCGCATGACCTTTTCCACGGTCTCGAAAATCTGCAGGAAGCCGATCTTCCCGTCCACAAACCGCGCCACCGCCACCTCATTGGCCGCGTTGAACACTGCCGGCATTGTTCCACCGGCGCGACCCGCTTCCTGCGCCAGCCGCAATGATGGAAACTTCTCACGATCGGGGTTTTCAAAGGTCAGCGACCCAATGTTGGCAAGGTCCGTCGGCGGCATGGAGTTCGGCAACCGACGCGGCCACGTCAACGCGTACTGAATTGGGTAGCGCATATCTGGTACGCTCAACTGTGCCAGAATCGACCCGTCCCTGAATTCGACCATGGAGTGCACCACGCTCTGGGGATGAACCATCACGTCCACGCGGTCGACTTCGACGTCAAACAACCACCGTGCCTCGATCATCTCGAGTCCCTTGTTGAACAATGTGGCGGAGTCAATGGTAATCTTCTGGCCCATGTTCCAACTCGGATGCTTGAGCGCCTGCGCCACCGTGATCCCGGCAAACTTCTCGCGCGGCGTCTGCCGAAAGGGTCCGCCGGATGCCGTGAGAATCAGCCGTTTCACGTCGTGCGGGTCGCGGCCTTCGAGACACTGGAAAATGGCGCTGTGCTCGCTATCCACGGGAAGCACTTTCACGCCGTGCTTGCGGGCCTCGCCCATGACGAGTTCACCAGCCATCACCAGGATTTCCTTCGAGGCAACCGCCAAATCCTTCCCCGCCCGAATCGCCGCCAACGCCGGCTCCAACCCTGCTATGCCAACAATTGCCACCAACACGATGTCGGCTTCCGGCATCGTCGCCAATTCGACGAGCCCACGTTCGCCGGTGTGCACCGGGATTTTTCCACCCACGCGCCGCTTCAATTCTTCCGCCTTCTCACGGTTCGTCATCCCGACAGCCAAGGGCTTGAACTGGCGAATCGCCCGCTCCATGCCGTCGACGTTTTCACGCGACGCCATGCCGACAATACGGATTTGATCCGGCAAATCCGCCGCCACCTTCTGCGTGCTCACGCCGATGGATCCAGTGCACCCGAGCAAGACAATGTTCTTTGGTTTCATCACCGGAGCACCAATCTCATATACACGTACAACAATGGCGCGGTGAAGAGGAGGCTATCGATCATGTCGAGGCAGCCGCCGTGCCCTGGAAGGATCGTGCTGGAATCTTTGACCCCCGCCTCGCGCTTGACGAGCGATTCCGCCAGATCGCCGATCACGGCAGCGCCACCGAGTAACAGCCCCAGCGAAACCATGTGAAGAAGGTTCAATCCGTCCCGGGAGAGCTCGGGCAGGATCCGGAAGCACAACCACGAGCCGCCGATGGCAAACAGTATTCCACCGATGGTTCCTTCCCACGTCTTCTTCGGGCTGATACGCGGGATCATCTTGTGGCGACCGAGGCTTGAACCGATGAGGTAGGCCCCGATGTCGGTGAATTTCGTGACCACGACCAGATACATGACCCAGTACCGACCGTTGACCGTCACGAAATTGACGCGCGTGACGAAGTTCGCCAGCCACGCCACGTATATCAGCCCGAACAGTGTCACCGCCATCGTCTCAATGCCGTGCACATTCAGCTTTTGCGGGAACTGGCGGATGAACACGCCCAGGGCAAAAACCAGAAGAATGCCAATATCGAAATCGTAAGACAACGCCGCAAAATCGGCGGTCGACCGAAATTGTCTCATGCCAAACACAAACCAGCTTCCCGAAACCAGCGCGACCGTGCCGATCACGCCCCAGACCTTGTACGAGGGCAGCCCTTTGGCTTCGCAAATCTTGTAGAACTCCCAGACCGCGCGGGCGATGACCACATTCATAAAAATGTACATCGCGGTCGGCGGGAGCCAGAAGACCACCGCCAGCATGATGGCCCAGAGCGCCAGGGAACTGATCAGCCGCCATCGGAAGCCACTGCGTGAGGGCGGCAATGTCATAGCGACAGCATTGCTCGCGACATGGGGAGAATGTTCACCCGAGGCAGGCTCGACGACACCGGAATTGCCGGAGGCGACGCTCACGCGGCCTCGTTCGGGCTGACCCGGCCGAACCGGCGATCCCTGCGCCCGTAGTCCGCGAGCGCCTTCAGGTACTCGGACCGGCGAAAATCGGGCCAGAGCGTTTCGGTGACGTAAATCTCCGCGTACGAAATCTGCCACAGCAGGAAATTGCTCACGCGCATCTCGCCGCTGGTCCGAATCAGCAAATCCGGATCGGGAATCGTGTGGGTGTACAGGTGCTGCGAGATGACCTTTTCATCGACTCCCGACACGTCGAGTCTCCCACCCTTCACCTCCCGGGCAGATCGACCGCACCGCATCGACGATTTCCGCGCGCGCGCCGTAGCTCAGCGCCAGCACCAGCGTCAGGCCGGTGTTTTTCTTCAACGCGTCGATGGATCTTTCCAGTTGGCGTTGCGCGCGCAGCGGCAGTTCGTCCAAGCGCCCGATGGCGGTGAGCCGCACGTTGTTCTTGTTCAGTTCGGCGACCTCTTGCTTCAGGAAGAAATCCAACAACCGCATCAAACCAGAAACCTCGGCCCTGGGACGATTCCAGTTCTCGGTCGAGAATGCGTACAGTGTCAGGTAATCAATACCCAATTCGCCCGAGACGCGGACGATTTCACGGACGCTTTCTGCGGCGCGACGATGCCCCTCGATACGCGGCAGCCCGCGCGCGCGTGCCCAACGGCCATTGCCGTCCATGATCACGGCCACGTGGTGGGGGATATTTTTGAGATGTGAAGTCAATTGCTCCTGCAGTTATGCCAAGCGTTTCGAAGTTGATGTTACAAAGGGACGAACAAATTGAGCCGTCATCATCATATACATCTACATCACAAGAATATCGTCTCCTCCCGTCGGGCCCCGACGGACACGAGGCTGAGTTTCGCGCCACTAAGTTGTGCCAGCTTCTGAAGGTAAATACGGGCGCGCTTCGGCAATTGGTCGAAGTCCTGTGCCTGTTTCGTGGACATCTGCCAGCCGTCGAATTCCTGATACACAGGCGAACACCGCTCCAGCACGTTAATGTCGTTCGGGATAGTTTCGCAAATCCGGCTGCCTACCTTGTAAGCAACGCACACCTTGATCTGCGGCAACGAGTCGAGCACATCGAGTTTCGTCACCGCCAGTTCGTCAATGCCGTTGACCATGACCGCGTACCGAGTTGCCACGGCGTCGAACCAACCGCAGCGGCGCGGTCGGCCCGTGGTCGCGCCGAATTCACAGCCCGTTTCACGCAGGAGCAAGCCCTGATCGTCGAGCAACTCTGTCGGGAACGGCCCCTCGCCCACTCGTGTCGTGTAGGCTTTCATGACGCCGACCACACGGTCAACCCGGTGCGGTGGGACACCCGTCCCAATACAGGCCCCGCCAGCCGTGGCATTTGAGCTGGTCACAAATGGATAGGTTCCAAAATCAATGTCGAGCAGCGTCCCCTGCGCGCCCTCGAACAGGATGTTGCGACCATCGCGCACGGCGCGATTCAGCAGCGTCACGGTGTTGGTAATAAACGGACGAAGTTTGCGTCCACATTCCAAGTACTCGTCGTTGATTTTCCCAAAACTCAGCGGCTTCGCTCCGAACACCTTGAAAATCTCATTGTTTTCCCGGATCTTTCTACGCAGTTTCTCGGAGAACCGTTCAGGCGCAAGCAAATCGACGAGTCGCAGTCCCGTGCGCGCGACCTTGTCGGCGTAGGCGGGGCCGATACCGCGCTTGGTGGTCCCGATCTTGCGCTTGCCCTTTTGTTCCTCGCGAATCTCATCCAGTAACTTGTGGTACGGAAAGACGAGGTGGGCAGTTTCGCTCACATAGAGATTTCCGTCGATGGTCACGCCGCGACTGCGGAGGTGTTCGATTTCACCCAGCAACGCCGCAGGATCGACCACGACCCCGTTGCCAATCACGCTGATCTTGCCGGGATGGAGAATACCCGATGGGATAAGGTGCAATACATACTTCTGATCGCCGACCTCGACCGTGTGGCCCGCGTTGTTGCCGCCCTGATAGCGTACCACCACGTCCGCCTGCTCGGTGAGCACATCGATGACCTTGCCCTTGCCCTCATCGCCCCATTGGGCGCCCACTAAAACCGTCGTCGCCATAACCACGTCAACATAGCCGAACCGCAAACCCGCTGGCAAGCCGAACCGAAGGTGAGACGCGGTACAGACTTGCCCGTACCGCAAACGCAAGCGCACCGGCGACAGGCGAGCTGTAAACGTCTGTTACTGCAGCGTCAAATTCACCCGATTCGCACCCTGAAACGATGCATCAACGGTCTTGGAAGCGGCGACCGTGAGCCGCGCGGGTTCAACCTTGCCGCTCTGTAACAAGTAGCTCTGCACGGCGACCGCGCGGTCGTCCATGAGCGTCTTGAAATCGTCGGGGGTGACCTCCGTGACTTCGATCAATTTCGTTTCCATATCTGCCAGGCTCACCACACTGCCGGGCGCCCCGCCCTTTGTCTGCTCCGCATTCTTGACCGGGTGCAACGGCTCGAAATTGGTTTTCGTCTGCAGGTGCGCGAGAACCGTGTCAGCGCGCGCAGCGGACGCCTTGCTTGAAACCAATCCCATCGCTTCCGCATACGCCAGTTTCACCAGCCGCTGACGGTCCTCCGGGGTCAACCGCACGGAATCCACCGACGTCACCTTCTGTCCCGCCGCCTGCAACTCCTTGACGCGCATTTCGCCAAGCTTGTGCTCCAGCTTGAGCTTCGCCAATGCCTCACGGTCCTTGACAGGATCAACCGAGCCCGCGATGCCGAGCTTCAACGCCGGTCGCTCATAGAGCGCGGTCGCCAGCGTGTCGAGTTTGCTCAACTCGCCTTCCGCGAAATCCGCCCGGCCCGTCTCAAACGTGATGTGGTCGAGGTCCTCGCCCCCGCCGAACATTGATCCAAGCATGGCAAATGGTTTCGTGATGGCCTTGGTGATGATATTCATGAACACTTGCATGATGACAGGCCCGAGCTTGAATTTCGGATCATCAAGTCGGCCGTTCACGGGCTCGTTGAGCGCGATCACGCCGTGGCGGTCCTGCAGCAACGCAATCCCGAGCTTCACCGGCAGTTTGATCGCCTCGGGACTGTTACTGGCCTCACCCAGCCGCAACTGATCGACCCGCACCTTGTTCTCGGCCTTCAATTCCCGCTGGGTAACGTAGTAGCGCAGATCGAGTGACAATGAGCCGTTTTCGAGCGGATACCCAACGTACTTCGAGGCGTACGATGAGGCGGGCATGAGCGCGTCGTTCTGCAACAGAATTGCCACATCGACAAACAAGTCCGACGCCAGCGGGTTGATCTTGCCTTTGATGGAGAATGGCGCGTACTTGTTCACCTTGCCCGCAAAGTCCACCACGGCAACCGTATTCATGTCGGAAGTCAGCCCTTTCACGCTCCCGCTGAATTCTTCGACCGCGGATTCGACATGGGGCTCGACCGATTCATCCGTGAAATGAAATGAGGCATTCTCGAGCGAAACCTCATCAATCTTGACCTGAAAGGCGTTGGTTTGTGTCGCCGCCGGTTTCGACTCCGCCGGGGGCTTGGATGACACCGAGGCAACAGTTTGAGTCGCAGCAGCACCGGGCAACAGCGTCACCCCCGTCGTGAGGTCCGTCAACCGAATCTCCGCGACATCCAGTCGTTTGGCCGCCGTGTCCAGCGACACGCCGCCGACCAAGAGATGCAATTTGTCCAGGCGGGCCCGCGCGGGTCTTGGCTGCGCCGTTGTCACCTGGACGTCGGCCAGGTCCACGGTCAGGTTGGAAATGGTGGCGCTGGCTTCTTCGCCCGTCACGGCCACCCGGTAATCCGTTTGCAAATCCACGCGGCCCCCGTCAACCCGGATGGGCACAACGTCCTCGGCATACGCGGCATATTTGTCGAGGTGCAACCCCGTCAACTTGAACGTGCCCGCCGAATACAGGGGCGCGATTGACACATCCCCCGACCACGCAAACGTCTCCCCGTCCTTCGTGCTGACCACGACAGAGTACGGGCTGCCGGTCTTCGGACGGGTGGTAAAATCGGTCAGGGTGACGTTGATCGGCCCAAAGCGCCGCTGAAATGGCTTCTTGCGGTCCAGATCGGTGAACGAGAATTGGCCATCCTCGATCTTGAGTGCCTCAACAATCACCAGCGGCAACTGTTGTTTGACGGAGGACGGAACAGCCGGCTTGGCCTCTGACGGCGCTACGTTCGTGCCCGTGAGCAGGTTGGAAAAGTTGAAGGTGCCGTCGGCCAATCGAATGATGTTGGCGGAAGGGTTCTTGAGATGGATCTCGCCGAAGACAAATCCGCGTTTGAGGACCGAGATGAGTTTGAAATTGATATACAGCTCGGCCAGCGAGACAAAGTCGTCACCATTGGTTTCTGTCAATGAGAACCCGCGGAGGGTGAACGAAAGTGTGTACGGATTCAGCCTCACTTCTTGAACGGCGACATGGCGATGCGTCAACGCGGGCAATCGTTTGAGCATCTGTGATTTGATGATCGCCGGGAAAACGAAAAATGCGAGGATGTTGCCCACCACGAAAGCGATGCCAATGCCCATCGCCCATTTCCTCGTCTTGTGATGCCGTCGCCCTGTCATGAACCTCCATTCACCATAGCGAATGCGGGCGGTCAAGTCAGCCCAAAAAAGTGGCAAAGGAATTGCTGAATTCCATGTGAGTTATGAAGTGGAAACAGCACCGATGATTTCAACCCGTTCGTTTCGTCAGGCAGTCCTGGCCTCACTGGCCCTGCTCGTCTGCTCCTGCTCGCGGTTTGTCGTCGACCAGGAGAATATCAACCGTGACGCCGCCTCGCGTTGCGTCCGGAATATCGACGCGTGGAAGAAGGACCTGGCCAGGCTGGAGATGCTGCAGGAAAAATTTGATCTGATCTCCGATCAAATTCGCCGCGACTACCCGAAAGCCGCTCCAGCGGAGAGGAAAAAACTGCGCGCGCGGTTCGCGGATGTTCTCTCACAGACGGAGCAGACCGAGACCGACGCCGATGCGTTATTCCGCGAAATTATCCGCGAGCTGGAATACGTCTCCCGCGACAAGCGCGCGCGCGCCCGGATCGCCGTGGTGACCACCCCGTTGCGAGACGCGGAAGGGATCCGCACCCCCGAGATCCAGTACGCGATGGATGCTGTGTCATCCCAGTTGCAGATCCTGCTGCGGGTGGATTAGCCCGCCTATTGCATGAGCGCAGAAAAATCGGAGTTGGGAGGTCATGAGTTGTCGAACTGTGGTCGGCGTGGGGTATCGCCGACCGGTTTGGCAGACGGTCGAGACACCACCCCCAACCCCCGTTGTTTCCTGTGCCGGGGACAGCACCGGTAGCGGCTACCCGCTCGCCAACCGCGCCACCACCGTTGCAAACAATTCTTGGTGCGGGTAACTGGCGGCCAACAGAAATCGCACCCGCCGCGTGTTGCGCACCAACACCGCGCCGATCTTCAGCAGCTTCAGGCGGATCGTGCCGCATTGCGCCCGCGCCAGTTCGGTCCCGGCCAAACCAATCCGCCGCAGCGCCTCCATCAAGCTGTACGCCAAGCTGCTGAGCAATAGCCGCCACTGGTTGGCCCACCAGCCGTGACAACTCGTGCGATCCGCAAACAAGCCCAACTGTTGTTCCTTGATCCGATTCTCCATCTCGCCGCGCGCGCAGTACAACTCATCGTAGAGCGTCTGGGCGTCCCCAGTCAGGTTGGTCACGACAAAGCGCGGATTGCGGCCCTGGTCGGTGTGCTCGGCTTTCACGATCACCCGCCGCGCCCGATCCCACGTGTGGGCCGCGTACGCGATCGCGCCAAACACCCGCTGCTTTTGCTGGGTCTGTGCGTGCTGTGTCGCCGCTTGGGCGATCAGCGATTGCGCCAACGCCAAGAGCCGGTCGTTCTTCGCCAGCCCCACGATGTAATGGACGTTGTGCCGGTCGCACCACCGCAGCAGCCGCCAGCGACAGAACCCGCTGTCGCCCCGCACCACGATCTTGACCGTCGGCCACGCCTGCCGCAGCCGTTTCACCAACAACGCCACAATCGCCCACGCGTGCCGGGCCACGTCGATGTTGCTCGGCCGCAGATACGCCACCAACAACCGCTCCCCGCAGAACACGTACAGCGGCAGAAAACAATACTGTCCGTAGTAACCGTGGAAGAACGCGCCTTCCTGTTTCCCGTGCAACGGATCGTCGGTGGCATCCAGGTCCAGCACCAACTCCGTCGGTGGTGTCGCGTGACTGGCGATGAACTGCTCGACCCACCACTGATGCACCTGCCAGGCGGCGTGCCGATCCGCACCGTTTTCCCAGCGGCACAACGTCGAGGCGCTGGCCAGATCGTCGTCCTGCTCAACCGCCGTCTGCAACGCCACGTCGGTGCGCAAGCGGTCGTGGTCATTGAGATCCTCGTAGCCCTGACACAACCCGTAGATGCGCTGGCGCAACAACGTCACCAATGGATGAATGACTTTGGTCGTGTCGCGCGGATCGGGCAGGCGTTTGGCCAATGTGGCGGTCAGTTGCAGCCGCCGATCCACTTGGCGCAGCAGCACCAATCCGCCATCACTGGAAACATCGCCGCCGGTGAAGCTGGCTTGGACACGGCGGCGATTTGTGACTGGAAACTCAAACGAAGTCTGGGTACAAACTGTCACGGCGAAACCTCCTTGGTTGCAAGCCTTGAACAGCTTCGCTTATAGCGACTTCCAGGCGTTTCGCCACTTCTCTTTATGAAAAATCT